>NZ_JAKSYL010000306.1 GCF_022829515.1 Methylobacterium sp. J-048 | reverse complement strand
ATCACTGTTCACGGATCGTTGATCAAGCCGAAAACGTGTTGTATTTCACACACTTACAACGGTTCAAATCTGAAGAAATTCTAAGCTGGAGCTTTCCGATCACCCTCTGGTCATGCGCGAGACCAAGCTGCCCCAAAATGGTGCCCGGCCCTGGGCAATTCTTATAATACTAATTGCATTACCCCGAACAACGGAGCCAGGGGCGGAGCTGAAGATCCGCTTCCAAGCGTTGAGTTAATTTCCGCTTCCCACCCTTCACAGAGCCTCGAAACGTCCGCTTCGTGGCAGCGTAATAGGTGGCGATCTAAGATCGGGTTTGGTGGTTTTGCGACGGCCCGCTTTCGGACGACGGATGCGGCGAAGCGGACATAACCCTTGGGGCCGGCTACGACCCTTCCGGACGTCAGGCCAGATCCATCCATAGGTCTGATTTCTGGCAACAGCAGATGTTCTATGGTGGCGCATCCCCGAGGGCGCATCGCCATCAGCCAATCCTCGTCGATGATCAGAGGGGCGCATTCGCTCTCAGCAGGACCGTCGCGGCAACGCCAAGACAGCGAACACCTGTGACGAGATGCCAATGTCACGAGCTTGACAGTATCGTGTATTGCTATCAGCAAGACAGCCCCGTAGCCCGCTCGGGCACCAAGGACATCAGCGCTTGAGGAGACCGCTCGCCATCCGGATCGACGGAGAGGTCCTCGCCGCCGCGAAGCTGTGCGCTCGCCAGGACAACCGTACTCTGACCAACCTGATCGAGACCTTGTTGCGCGAGCGTATCGCGGCTTCTCCATCCGTCAAAGCTGATTGCATCTCAGCACAGGCGCCGACCCAAGGATCGACCCGTGCAGACTGATCCCACGCCGCACGCCACTCTGCCGAAGGCGCCGACCGGCATCGACGGCTTTGACGATGTCACCTACGGCGGCCTCCCAGCTGGGCGTCCATCCCTCGTCTGCGGCGCGGCAGGCTGCGGCAAGACCCTGTTTGCCACCACCTTTTTGGTCAACGGCGCGATCCGGTTCAATGAGCCTGGCGTATTCATGAGCTTCGAGGAGCGTGCTGAGGACCTCGCGGCCAACGTCGCGTCCCTGGGCTACGATCTCGATGGGCTGGTCGCTGCCGGCAAGCTCGCCGTCGATCACGTCCGCGTCGAGCGCAGCGAGATCGAGGAGAGCGGCGAGTACGACCTCGAAGGCCTGTTCATCCGCCTGGGCTTCGCGGTGGACAGCGTCGGCGCCAAGCGCGTGGTGCTCGACACGATCGAGACCTTGTTCGCCGGCCTAAGCGACGCTGCGGTGCTGCGGTCTGAGCTGCGTCGGCTGTTCGGCTGGATCAAGGATCGCGGCCTAACCGCGATCATCACCGGCGAGCGCGGCGAGGGCCAGCTCACGCGCCAGGGTTTGGAGGAGTACGTCTCGGACTGTGTGGTGCTGCTCGACAATCGGGTCGAGGACCAGATCACCACCCGCCGCCTGCGTATCGTCAAGTACCGTGGCTCCGCTCATGGCACCAACGAGTACCCGTTCCTGATCGACCAGCAGGGTATCAGCGTCCTGCCGGTGACCGCGGCCGACCTGAGCTACGACATCTCCGATCAGGTGATCTCGACCGGCATCGACAGCCTCGACGCGATGTTCGGCCCCGGGGGCGTGTTCCGCGGCTCCAGCATACTGCTCTCCGGCTCGGCCGGCACCGGCAAGACCACGCTCGGCGCCCACCTCGTCGACGCAGCCTGCGGGCGCGGCGAACGCTGCCTCTCGTTCGTGTTCGAGGAAAGCGGCGAACAGATCTGCCGCAACGCCCACTCAGTCGGGCTCGATCTTCAACGCCACGTCGCGACCGGCCTGTTGCGGTTCGAGGCGGCGCGCCCGAGCCTGTACGGGCTGGAGATGCATCTCGCCCGGATGCACCGGGACATCGAGCACTTCCAGCCACAGCTCGTGGTCATCGATCCGATCTCGGCTCTGCGCGGCCCGGAGGTCGAACTGCAAGCGACGCTGCTGCGCATGGTTGACATGCTTAAGAGCAGGGGCATCACCGCGGTGTTCACCAGCCTGCGCACCGACGGCGCCTTCGGTCAAGCTGGCGATCTCGGCCTGTCCTCGCTGATGGACGTGTGGATCAAGCTCCAGGAGGTCGAGGCCAACGGCGAGCGCTCGCGCACGCTCTACGTGATCAAAGCCCGGGGCATGAGCCACTCGAACCAGGTGCGCGAGTTCCAGATGTCGGCCGTCGGGCTCAAGCTCGTCGACGCCTACATCGGACCAGCCGGCGTGCTCACCGGCACCGCGCGGGTCGTACAGGAAGCCCTGGAAGAAGCCGAAGCGCTACGGCGCCGGCACGAGAATGAACGCCGCAAGCGCGAGGTGCTACGGCGGCGGCAGTCGATCGAGCGCCAGATCGCCGAGTTGCGTGCTAGCCTGGAGACGGCCGAGGATGAGGAGGCGCTGCTCGTCGACGAGGACGCCCGGCGCGAGACGCAGCTGACGGCCGAGCGCGTCGAGATTGGGCGCCGGCGGAGCGCCGCAGAATGACCGAACTGACCTCACCCGCCGGCGATCCAGTCTCCGAGGCGGACCTCGATCCCGGACAGTATCACCTGCGCCTGTACGTCGCTGGACAGACACAGAAGTCGATGGCCGCACTGGCCAACCTCAAGCGGGTCTGTGAGCAGCACCTCGCCGGTCGGTACGAGATCGAGGTGATCGATCTCCTCAAGAACCCGCAGCTCGCCGCCGGTGATCAGATCCTGGCGATCCCGACGCTGGTGCGCCGGTTGCCGGCACCGCTGAAGCGCATCATCGGCGATCTGTCCAACACTGAGAAAGTGTTGGTCGGTCTCGACATCCGCCCGCGTGGCCCCACCACGACTACCGCACCTTGAGCCATGACGGGGCAGACGCGCCGAGCCCGGCCGAGTACCAGCTGCGTCTGTTCATCGCCGGCACGAGCCCACGGTCGCAGCGCACGATAGAGAACCTGCGCCGGATCTGCCGCAACCATCTCGCCGGTCGCTTCAGGCTGGCGATCATCGACATCTACCAGCAGCCGGAACTAGCTGAGGCCGATCAGGTCGTAGCCGCGCCGACCCTGCTGAAACTGACACCTCTCCCGGTACGCCGGATTATCGGCGATCTCTCGGACGAGGGGCGCGTTCTGCGTGGTCTCGGCATCTTCCCACCTCCCGGAGATGATGATGAGCCCGGCCTCTGAGGTCCCGCTCGATCCGCGCGACGCCCGCATCCGCGAGCTTGAGGCGCAACTCGAAGAGAAGGACGACACGCTCGCAGCGATCCGGCGCGGCGACTTCGACGCGATCGTCGTTGAGGGACCGAACCAGGAGCGGCTGGTCTACACGCTGGAGAATGCCGATCGACCCTACCGCGTGCTGATCGAGCAGATCCAAGAGGGCGCGTTCACCCTGAGTACGGATGGGGCGCTGCTGTACTGCAACCCGGGGGTCGCGGCGATGCTCGGCGTGCTGCCGGATCAGCTGATCGGGCAGCCGCTGCACGGCTTCGTCGACCCACGTGAGCATCCGACTTTGACGCAGCTGCTCGTTGAGGCTGACGACATCGGCAGTGCGCGGGGCGAACTCTGCCTGCGAACGACCGCCGGGGCGTACCTGCCGACCTATGTCTCATTCAGCCGACTGCGCCGCGGCGATGGCGTCGCCCTGCTGTGCGGTGTGTTCACCGACCTGAGCGAGCAGCGGCAGCATCTGCACGAACTGGCCGAGGCGAACGCGCAGTTGAAGGCGCAGGGCGAGCAACGCGAGCGGGTCGAGGAGGCACTGCGGCAGGCGCAGAAGATGGAGGCGATCGGCCAGCTCACAGGCGGCATCGCCCATGACTTCAACAACCTCTTGACGATCATCCGCTCGTCGACCGATCTACTGCGCCGGCCCGACCTCGCGGAAGAGCGCCGCCGCCGCTACGTCGACGCCATAACCGACACGGTCGATCGCGCCGCCAAGCTCACCGGGCAGCTCCTAGCCTTTGCCCGGCGGCAGTCGCTCAAACCGGAGGTGTTCGACGTCAACGAGCGTGTGCGGCACGTGACCGACATGCTCGGCACGATCGTCGGTGCCCGCGTGCGCATCGAGCGCGACCTTCACCCAGAGCCTTGCTGCATCGAAGCGGACGTGAGCCAGTTCGAGACCGCTCTAGTCAACCTCGCGGTCAACGCCCGCGACGCGATGGACGGCGAGGGCACGCTGTCGTTGCGCATTCAGTGTGGAACTGGGATGCCGGCGATCCGATCACATCGGGCCGATACGGGTACGTACGTCGCGGTGTCGGTGAGCGACACCGGCTGCGGTATCGCCCCGGAGCTGGTGGAGCGGATCTTCGAGCCGTTTTTCACCACCAAGGAGGTGGGTAAGGGTACTGGCCTCGGCCTGTCCCAGGTGTTCGGCTTCGCCAAGCAATCCGGCGGCAACGTCGGGGTCGAGAGCGCGACCGGACGGGGCACTACCTTCACGATTTACCTGCCGCACGCGCAGAACACGATCAGCGTGGTCGAACCGGAGGCGCTGCCGGCGCGCGGCGTCCAACGCGATAATGGGCGCGGACAGCGCATCTTGGTGGTCGAGGACAACGCCGAGGTCGGTGCGTTCTCGACGCAGCTGCTGCAGGACCTCGGCTACGTCACGACCTGGGCGGCGCGCGCCGACGAAGCGCTGTTGATTTTGTCCGAGCGGCGGGGCGAGTTCGAGGTGGTGTTTTCAGACGTGGTCATGCCAGGCATGAACGGCGTCGAGATGGCACGCCAGATCCGCCGACTGTACCCGGGCCTACCGGTGGTGTTGACCAGCGGCTACAGCCACGTCCTAGCAGAGGACGGCCGGCACGGCTTCGAGCTGTTGCACAAGCCCTATGCGGTCGAGGAGCTCTCGCGCGTGCTGCGCAAGGTGATGACCCGACGGTCGCGCATCTCGACATCCCCGGCGTGAGCCATCGTTCGACCTTGTCCAACTCCCGCTGAGCTTGCACCAAGTACTCGACCTCGCCGTCTCGGAGACGGCGTACAGACAATGAGCCCTTCGGCGTTCGGCTACGAAGCGCTTGAGGACGTCAAAGGGCTCGTTCGCTGGGATCGGCTTTCCACCCTGAGCCGAAGATGCCGAATGGCCGCTTATGGGAGGCGCGCTTGGCGATCCAGTCGGCTGGATTGGGTCGGAGACGGAACGTCCGCTTCCGGGCGAAAGGTCAGGGCCCGCTCCCCACCCAGTCCGGTCTTTGACGCTTGTGGCGCGATTGTCGGACGGTGAACAGCTCGGGTAAGACGCCGCGCTTCCACGTCTACGGCCGCGTGCCTACATATCCTTCGTGCCCATTCTCCTAGCGCTTGGCGCCGCCCTCCTGTTCGGTCTGGTGTTCGGCCCTCAGTGGTGGGTGCGCCGGGCGATGCAGCAATACGCCACCGAGCGGCCGGACTTGCCCGGGACCGGCGGCGAGCTCGCCCGCCATCTGCTCGACCTGGCACGGCTGGAGCACGTCATCGTCGAAATCGCGCCTGCCGACCACTACGATCCGGTCGCGAACGTCGTGCGGCTGTCGCCGGGGAATCATGACGGCCGCTCGATCACGGCGGTCGCGGTCGCGGCGCACGAGGTCGCCCATGCGCTCCAGCACGCGGCGGGAGACCGGCTCCTCGCGGCACGGGTGAGGTTCGCCCCGATCGTGCAGGTCTTCGAGTTCGCCGCGGCCTTAATGATGATGACCGCGCCCGTGGTGCTCGCCTTCGTCCATTCGCCTGCCCTTCTCGCCCTGCAGGTAGGTATCGGCATCGCGCTCCTTGGCGTTCGCCTCCTGTTCCACTTCCTGACGCTGCCCGTCGAACTCGATGCGAGCTTCCGCCGGGCCCTACCCATACTGGAGACGGGTCGCTTCCTCGACGTGGGCGACATGCCCGGCGCCCACACCGTACTGCGCGCTGCCGCCCTCACATACGTGGCCTCGTCACTCGTTGCGCTCGTGAACATCGCCCGCTTTCGGCGGCTCTTCCCGTTCTAAAACCTCTGAGGCGAGCGGCGGATTTCCCTGCCGCGCTTACTCGGAAGCGCACCATCTTTTTAGTCAGACCAAATTCGCTGTTTGGCGCCCTTATAGGACGGCGGGGGACTTGGTGCGGCGGCCTGCAGTAGGCCGCCGCGATGTTCGTTAGATGTCAGTCTGCTCGGACATGACTAGCGCATCGTCTGCCTCGATGCCGAGGTAGCGCACTGTACTCTCCAGCTTGGTGTGGCCGAGCAGCAGCTGACAGGCACGCAGGTTGCCCGTCCGCCGGTAGATTAGCGCAACCTTCGTCCTACGCAGGCTGTGCGTGCCGTACCCAGCCGGATCGAGGCCGATCAGCGCTACCCAATCGTCGACGAGCCGACCATACTGGCGCGTCGTCAGGTGTTCGCCCGGGCGGCTGCGACTCGGGAACAGCCAATCACTCGCACGAAGCCCCCGCAGCTTGAGCCAAGCAGTCAGCGTCTCACGGGTGGTTTCGGTCAGCTCGAACGGGACGGGTCGGCCAGTTTTCTGCTGGACGATGGTGGTGCGCAGGCGGACACCGTCGCCGAGGTGGACGTCCGCCACGCGCAAGCGGACGAGGTCGCAGCCGCGCAGCTTGCTGTCGATGGCAGTGTTGAACAGGGCGAGGTCGCGAGTGCGGCCCTCGTGCTGTAAGCGGGTGCGGATCGCCCAGATGTGCTTTGGCTTGAACGGCGGTTTGGGACCGATCAGGCGGCCAAGGTTCCACGGTCGGCGGGTGGTGTTGCTGGTTGAAGGCATGATGGAACTCCGTTTAAGGAGCCATCAGCATCTCACTGCGATCCGCCTACGCTGCAGCTGCGCGCCATGAGCGGACATCAGCTGAACGCCCGGTAGCGGACATTCAGTTTCAGGTGACCGTCCGTCCGGTGTCGACCCTTTGCGGAAGGTCGGAAGGTCTGCTTCGGGGCACTCGACGACAGAGAGCCCTGCGATTGGATCGAGTGGGAAGTGGTCGTTGCGGCCTTTCCAACGGGAAGGTCCTATCTCTCCCCCGCAGAGGAGATGAGTTATGCCGACACAGACAGTCCTGGCCGCTGCAACGGCCCTGGCGCTTGGACAAGGAACGCCGCAGCCGCTTCCCTCCACCCAGGCTACGACGACTTACCATCGGGTAGAGGTAAATGGTGTTGGCATCTTCTACCGCGAGGCGGGGCCGCGCGATGCGCCCACGATCTTGCTGCTGCACGGCTATCCGTCGTCATCCCGGCAGTGGGACCCGCTGCTGCCGCTGCTTGCCGATCGCTACCACCTGATCGCGCCGGACTACCCTGGCTTCGGTCAGAGCGATGCGCCGACGCCCGCGCAATACACCTATACCTTCGACAACCTCGCCGCGACGATGGAGGGCTTGACCGCGCAACTCGGCCTCGCGCGGTACACGCTGTTCATGCAGGATTACGGCGGCCCGGTCGGCTTCCGCATGGCGCTCGCCCATCCCGACCGTGTGAGCGCGCTGATCGTCCAGAACGCCAACGCCTACGTGGAGGGGCTCGGAGCGAAGTGGCAGGGCATCGCCCAGTACTGGGCCGACCCCGCAGCCCATCCCGAGCAGGTCGACGCCTTCATGTCCCTCGAAGGGGCCAAGCAGCGCCATCTTGGCACCAGCCCGAACCCGGAGCGGTACAACCCGGACACCTGGGCGGACGAGTACGCTATCCTATCCCGGCCCGGTGAGCGGGACATACAGGCGGCCCTCCTCTACGACTACCGCACGAACGTGGCGTCGTACCCGGCTTGGCAGGCGTGGATGCGCGCTCATCCGCTGCCGACCCTCGTGCTGTGGGGCCGTTACGATCCCTCCTTCATTGTGCCAGGAGCCGAAGCCTATCTGCGCGATACACCGAAGGCAGAGTTGTACATCCTCGATGCTGGCCATTTCGCGCTAGACGAGGCGACGGACAGGATTGCTTGGCTGACACGAGACTTTCTTGGCCGCAGCATTGGAACCTCGACAGCCCCATCATCCGTACCTCGATAGTGCCGAGGCCACTCCCCCGAACGTCGGAGAAGGGTTGAAGACAGAACGTCCGCTTCGCGGCGAACGGTCAACGTCCGATTGCCACCCTTTTCGGACGAACGAGGTAGGTGCGACGGCCGCAGGGGCCGCCGCGGTGAGTGTCAGATGTCGGTCTGCTCAGACATCTCCAGCGCATCGTCTGCCTCGATGCCGAGGTAGCGTACCGTGCTCTCGAGCTTGGTATGACCGAGCAGCAGCTGGCAGGCTCGTAGGTTGCCGGTCCGCCGGTAGATCAGCGCGACTTTCGTCCTCCGCAGACTGTGCGTGCCGTACCCTGCTGGGTCGAGGCCAATCAGCGCCACCCACTCGTCGACGAGCCGGCCATACTGGCGCGTCGTGAGGTGCTCGCCCGGGCGGCTTCGGCTGGGGAACAGCCAATCGCCGGCCCGCAGCCCTCGTAGCTTCAGCCAGGCCGCAAGCGTCTCGCGGGTGGTCTCGGTCAGCTCAAAGGGTACGGGTCGGCCGGTTTTCTGCTGGATGATAGTGGTGCGCAGGCGGACGCCATCGCCAAGGTAGACGTCAGCCACGCGCAGGCGGACGAGATCGCAGCCACGCAGTTTGCTGTCGATGGCGGTGTTGAACAGCGCGAGGTCGCGAGTGCGGCCTTCGTGCTGCAGGCGGGTACGGATCGCGGATGGCGCGTTCCAACAAAGCTTTCTTGACCAGTCCGTAGAGCGGACGCGGCGGCAAACGAGCGGCCCAGAGCAGACCCTCCCAGAGGGCGTCGCCATCCGGGCCGTCGTCGTCCACGAGCCGAAGCATCCACCCCTCGGTCCAATTCCGATCGATGGTGAAGAGCCAGGTGACTTGATATCCGAGCATGACCAGCGCGTGCCGGCGCAAGTCACCGGGTAGCGTCAGGAGGTCATCGAGTAGAGTTGTCCAATGGGACGGGAAGCCCGCGCCAGCTTTCAGCTCTTTCGTCGCGGGATCCTTCATCGCTAAGCCGAACAGCTTGCCGACTGGGGCATTCAGCGCCTCCATCGCCCAGGACCGATGCAGCCTGCGCCGACCATCCCCGTCTTCCGGGCGGAGGGCGGCCATCATGGCCCGCCACAGACCGGGTAGAGCATCCGCCACATCTTCGAAGAAGCGCTCCCCTACCGCCTCCATCCATACGGAAACCGGATAGGCGATCTTGTGGAGCCCTGATGGCGGCAGGGTACACAAACGTGCCGCGATCGAGCGGACCAGGCGGGGCGGGTCCGAGGGCCGGTTCTCAGTCCCCAGGAAGGCGGACCAGGCCCATCTGGGTGCCTCGCCGGAGCGGGCGGCATGGGCAAGGGCGGCGAGAGCTCGGACGGGCTTCGAAGCGGCAAGGCCTCTGAACGGATCGCGCTCGGTCCGCTCCGCGAAGTTTGTTTCCCGAAGCTCCGCCGATCGGCACAGAATGTCGCCGATGGGAACCCCGTCGAGAGGATCCGGCCGTGTGTCGCTTTCAATGGAGAACACCTGCGGCGCATTCGAGTCGGCCGCCCTGTCTCCCGCCTGCGTCGTCCACTGTGGCGCGGCGAGCCGTTGCGCGTCCATCGCCGCGCCCACGTCGAAGTTGAACGTCACCCCCTGGGTGGACAGCCAATGCAGCCGATTCATCCGGTCGTACGCCGCCAGCTCGACTTCCCTGCCTGGCACGGCGGTGTCCCACGGGTAGGAGCCCCGTAGGAGACGCTCCTCCATGACGCTTCGGTCGTCGTCCGAAAGGTCCCGCCAGCGGTCGCGCAGGGCATAGAGGAGGTCGCGCTCGTGAGTGGAACCCCAGAACACTCGATCCGGCAGCGATCTAAAGACGGCACCCGCCGCCCCTCCGTCCAGCAGGCCCGCGCCCGCTGCCCAGATGCGGAGCCGCGCGAAGACGTATTCGTCGCGGGTCGGCCAGGAACGAAACTGCTCCCTCGCCGCCTTAGGATCGACGGCCGCCAGACGGGCCATCAGTCTCTGAAAGCGCACGACAGGGCCCGTGATGTCGTAGCTGTCGTCCGAGGGATCGGGGCCGCCATCCGGCCCGCGGCTGGTCTGCATATGCAGGCGATCCGTCCCGGAGATCTCCTCCTCGAGAGCTATGGATAGATCGAGATTGTCCCGAAAGCACGAGACCGCGTACGCAAGCCATGTGTCGGGAACATCGATGCCCTCGTGCGGGTGCGGATAGTCGACGTCGACGTGGATGACGTTTTCGGTCCGATCCTCAGAATCCCAGGCCATTGGGTGCGGGAGGCCGTAGGCCGCCTGCGCCGTAAGCCGCGGACGATAGAGGGCGGCAAGCTCCCGTACCAGCGAGGCGTTCCACCCTTCCTGTTTCGCCCGGCGTTCGATGTCGTACTTCAGCATCATCGGATCGGGCCTTCGATCGGCCCAAGCAGCGATCAGCATGCGCCAACCGCGCAGGATGGGCGGGGGAAAGCGCCCTCCGTCGTGCAGCAGGGCGTTCTCGATACCTTCCAGCACCGCCGGATGCAGCCCCGGCTGTTGCGCTGCCCACCACAGGGCAACGGGCTGGTGCGCCACTTGTCGGAGCCACACCCCGATCCCCTGTAGCCGGGGCGGCAGGTCGGCACCGAACCCGCCCGTTCGCCCTGAGAGCAAAAGGACCGAGCTTCGCGCACCTCGCTCGCGGTCGAGGGTGTTCGATCGGAGGAGGTCGATGGCGTCCGCAGGCACCGGCCGTTCGCGCCGGAAGCTTTCCGGGTCCGGTGGCGCCGGCGGCGGATCGTCATCGAGGCCGAGCGCATCGAAAGGGTCGAAGGGTGGCTCGCCGTCGTCGGCCGGGATGCTTCCGCTCGGGCGCGCGTAGCGCTGCGAAGGATCGGCGACGAGAAGCCATTCCGCGTTCAGTGGCTTTGCCGCCGAGACGACGCGACGTACGCCTTCGGCGGTCGAAAGAATGTGAGCGACCTGCCCACGCTCATGAGGCAGTAGCCCTTTGGGGCCGGAAGCCGCCCTGGCGAACGTCGCTTCGTGCCATCCCCGTCCATCGCGGGCGCGTGCTGCCCAGGCCCCCAGCGTTTCCCAAAGGCCTCCGAAGTCGTCAAATGGGATCGCCTGGACGCCTCGGTGCTCCCAGAGCGCCACGGCGGAACGCTCGTCGCCATGCTGAAGCGCGTAGAGCCGGTTGCGGGTGCCGGCCCTCAGATTGAGCCCTTCCAGGAGGTACTGCACCGGCGGGTCATCGGCGGTGTAGCCGACGAATAGGATCTGAAACCGCGACAGCAGCGCTTGGATGAACCGCGTCGCCCAACCCAGCGAGAGATAGGCTTGCCCGAAATCGGCGCTGGAGACGACGAACTCGTCGTCCTGAGCCGTCCGGTAGCCCTCGTCCACGCGGCCATGCAGGTGGACGACGCCCCGGAAATCGTGGTCGCTACGCGGATCCGGCAAGTTCGGTGGCCCGGAGCTGGGCAGGGTCGGATCGCACGACTCGAACAGGAGGTCGAAATTCGTCGTCACGAGACGGGTTGTGCCGCGGGCGGTCGCAAGGTCAAGCAGTGCGCGATGGGCGCCAAGGCCGGCATCGGGGCGTGGGCGGATAGCTTCTGACACGGCCGCACGTACGTCGGAAACTTCGAACTCGCGCTCGAGAAGGCCGAATACCCGGTCGGTCGCCACGAGGCCTCCCACGCCCGGCATGGGAGCCAGGGCGAGCGCCTGTTCGAGCAGGAGGCGAGCTCTGCTGTCCTTCGCGGCGCCGAGAAGGCGGATCATTTCGCGTCCGAGCCCGGCGAAGCTCGGCAACCCCGCCTCTTGCTGGCTTACCCCGGCGCCGCAGAAGAGGATGACATCGCCAGCATCCCGCGCGACGAGTAGCTCGTCGGGGATGGAAGGGCCGTTTGCCGTAAATCGCATGGGTTCGAGACATAACGCAGCGGCGATGCTCTTGCAGCTTGCTCGAAGCAAACACGTCGCTTTCGGCCAGACCCGGGCATTCGAGGCTAACCGAGTCGCCAGCAAGCAGACCTTCCGGATGGCAGAAAAGGGTCAGTGATTCGCGTTGGTGGAGGCCTTCCCGGACTACGACGCGAATGTCGGCGGGATCCGGTACTTTCGACTGGACTGTCGCTGCCAACAGAGCGTGTGTGTTGACCGGCCCGACGCAGCCGCGGGCCGAGGCAGCTACTCGCACGGGGTGACGGTATGAGCGAGACGACCACGGGCCGGACGGATACGAGTGAGGCCGGCCTGAGCGTGACCGCAACCCTGGCCGCCATCAGCGCCCGCCTGACCGACGCCGCCGCCCTCGCCAAGGCCGCCCTGGTCTGCGCCCGCGCCGGCTCCGAGCGCGAGGCCGTGCGCATCGTCCTCGACCTCGACGTCCCCCTCAGCGAGGCCCAGACCCTGCACGGCGCCATCTGCCTCATCGGCCGCATCAACCGAAAGGCCGCCGAGACTTTCGCCTCCCGCGACTGACCGTCCGTTCGCACGCGGCCGCTACACGCGGTCATCCTCACTTCACCCCGCCGGCCCGTCGCAGGGCCGATCGCGGGGTCGGGCCGGTGGCGGGGCTCGCCCGCCGCTACGGAGACGATCATCATGACCGCTACGAATGCCACCGCCCCGACGACTGTCCCGCTGAACCGGACCGAGGCTGGCCAGCTGCAGGCCGCCGCAGCGGACGAGGGCCGACTGACGCCCCCCGCCGCGATGAGGGCCGCCACCCACGCACGGCTGCTCGGCCGCTTCCTGCGCGATGGCCTGGTGATCGCACCCGCCGAGGCGGGTGGCCCGCACCGCCTCACCCCCGCCGGATACCGGGCCATCGGCCTCGCCCCACCCAAGCCGCCGCGCGGCGCCAAGGTGGTTGCGGGTGCTCCTGCCGCCACACCGGCCGATCCCGCCGGTACTGCGATCTCGAGCAAGAAAGCGCAGGTTGTGGCGCTGCTGAGGCGCGAGCAGGGGGCGACGCTCGCCGAGCTCATCGCGGCCACCGGCTGGCTGCCTCACACCACCCGCGCCGCCCTCTCGCGCATCCGCACCGGCGGCCAGTCGCTGCTCAAGGCCGCCCGCTCAGACGCTGCCATCGCCTACCGCATCCCCGCGCCGGTGGCCCCGGTCGCCGCCCCGCCCCAGGTACGCAAACCCGGGCACACGCCCACGGCTGAGGCCACCGTCGCGGCTGCGGCGGCAGCCTGATGGGCGCGGAGCGCACGCCGGCCGCGGCGCAGAAGGGGAGGGCAGGAGGCGGGACGAGGGCGGCCCACACCGCCGACCGGCTCGCCGCCGCGCTCGACGAGCTGGCCGGCCTCGACGCCGCCGGCCTCGCCCGGCGCTGGCGGCGGGACTTCGGTTCCGCCGCCCCGCCCGGCCTCTCCCCCGCCCTTTGCGCTCGCATCCTCGCCCACCGCCTCCAGGTCCGCGCGTTGGGCGACCTCGACCGCGACACCGCGCAGGTTCTCGGCCGCTTCGCGGCCGGGCAGGGGACGGGGGCCGGACGGATCAGGTCCAGGTACGGTGCCGCGGCCACCCCGACCGTCATCGCGGTCCCGATGCCGGACCGGCGTGGGCAGACCCCTGGCGTGCAGCTGTCGCGCGAGTGGAGCGGGCGCATGCACACCGTCACCGTGCTCGACGCCGGCTACGCTTGGGACGGGGCGACCTACCCCAGCCTGTCCCGCGTCGCCCACGCCATTACGGGTACCAAGTGGAACGGCCCCCGCTTCTTCGGCCTGCGCGAACGGGCCGAGGCGGCGACGGGGGCTGGGCGGGAGAGAGGTGAGCGGAGGGCCCCAGCGTGAGCGCCAAACCACGCCGTTCGGCGAATGCCGCACAGCATCCCCCCTCGGGCGCCCGCCCGACGCTGCGCTGCGCGATCTACACGCGTGTCTCGACCGAGCACGGCCTGGAGCAGGAGTTCAACTCGCTCGACAACCAGCGTGAGGCCGCCGAAGCCTACGTGAGGAGCCAGGCTCACGAAGGCTGGCGGCTCCTGCCCGAACGCTATGACGACGGTGGATACTCCGGCGGCACCCTCGAGCGTCCCGCTCTCCAGCGCCTGCTCGCCGCGGTGCGCGAGCGCCGGGTCGATGTCATCGTCGTGTACAAGGTCGACCGCCTCACCCGCGCGCTGGCCGACTTCGCCAAGCTCGTCGAGCTGTTCGACGCGCACGGCACCTCGTTCGTGTCGGTGACCCAGGCGTTCAACACCACGACCAGCATGGGGCGCCTCACCCTCAACGTCCTCCTCTCGTTCGCCCAGTTCGAGCGCGAGGTCACCGGCGAGCGCATCCGCGACAAGATCGCCGCGTCCAAGCGCAAGGGCATCTGGATGGGTGGCGTCGTGCCGCTGGGCTACCGCGTCGAGGCCCGAGCGCTGCACGTGGTCGAAGAGCAGGCCGAGGTCGTGCGCGCGATCTTCACCCGCTACCGCGCGCTCGGCACGGTCAGCGCGCTGCAAGCCGAGTTGGAGGCCAGCGGCGTCCGCGTGCCCATGCGCCGCGATGGCAAGGGCAAGTCGCTCGGGGGCGGGGCGTTCACCCGCGGGCATCTGTACAAGATCCTCGCCAATCCGATCTACGTCGGCCAGCTCAGCCACCAGGGCTGCGTGCACGAGGGTCAGCATGCGGGCCTCGTCGACCCGGTGATGTTCGACGCGGTGCAGGCGCAGCTGGCGGCCAATCACCACGCCCACACCGCCCGGCGGCGGGAAGGCGCGCATCTGCTCACCGGGCGCATCCGGGACGAGCGCGGCCAGCCGATGACTCCGAGCCACACGGCCAAGGGCGCGCGGCGCTACCGGTACTACGTTAGCCGGGCGGCGGTCCGGGAGCGGCCTACCTGCGCCGTCCGGCGCATCGCCGCCCACGCGCTCGAGGCCAGCGTAGTTCAGGCGCTGCGCGCGACGCTTCTCGCAACTGCCACGTCCGCCTCGCCACCTTCTCCGGTGCCCGAGGTTCTCAGCGACGCCGAAGTGATCGCGACCCACCTCGCGGGGGTGACGGTCCATTCTGATTCGCTGATGATCGAGCTGGTCGATGGGCGCGAGCGTGATCCGATCCGGATCCCCTGGTCACCCGCGGGGTATCGTCGGCGCCGGGAGATCGTCGTGCCCCCGGGGGTGGAGCGTGATGGCTTGCGGCCGATGAAGGTCGAGGACCGCGCGCGCATCCTCGCGGCCATCGCCCGCAGCCGCGCCTGGGTCGACGACCTCGTCGCGGCGCGGGCACCGGGCACCGCGGCCATCGCACTGCGCGAGGGCTGCAGCGAGCGCGCGGTGCGGATGATGTTGCCGCTCGCCCATCTCGCTCCGCGCATCGTGCGGGCCATCGTCGATGGGCGCCTGCCGCGCGGCATCGGTGTCCGGCACCTGGCCGGGCTGCCGGTATCCTGGGCGGAGCAGGAGCGCGCCCTCGGTTTGTGAGCGCATCGCCGCGCCGCCGCATCGACGCGCGCCGGGTCCATCACCGGGCGATCCGATCCCCTGCCGTCGGAGCCGAACTTCAGCGCTACCATCCTTGCGTCGTCGGCGACCGCTCGCGTTCGCATCGCCGTGCGCCCGCAGCGAACGACCTATGCATCGGTCATCGAATCAAGTGCGCGGAAACGGGTTTGGCAGCAGCGGAGACGGCGGCCTCGTTCAGGCGCCTATCCGTGGTCTGACGGGGTGGAGACTGTTAAATCGTCGTGGAAACGCGGCTAAGCCGCGAACACCGCGGCGTTTTTCGTCTCGACCACCAGACACGCAGTTTCCAAAAACTGCCTGGTGGAGCTGAGGGGATACGAACCCAGTCAGTTTCCAACCAATAAAATCAATGACTTAGATGGGATCCGGATCAGTGCGGTGTACCGCTGCGGTGTACCACGGCTGGCTGTGAAACCGGGTGCAAGCGGGGCGCCGATCGCTTGGGTTTGAGGCGGTGCGTGCGCGCATCATGCCCCCGGTCAGCGCAGGTTGCGGAAGACGTGAGCCCAGTCCTGTGGGAGCGTCGTCACAGCCGAGTAGCGCCGGAGCGTTTGCAGCCAAAGATCGTAGGCCACCTTGTCGCCGCGGATCCGGCGCATCGCCTGATCGTGCGGCTGCGTCAGCACGTCGATCCGGCGATGGATCTCATCGCCTAGGGCCGCTGTGGGCGGTTCGTCCCACTCGGGATCGTCAAAGCCAGGGTACTTCTCGCGCAGGATCCGGCTGGCATCCGCAAGGATGTTGCCTGCGACCCATGCGAGGAACACATCGCGGGTGAAGGCGTGTGTCGGGTAGAGCCGCAGGTACGGATGCCGCTTCGCCATCGTCACAAACCCCCGAAAGCCCTGCTCCCAGGCGTGCGGCCGGCTGCCCGGCCACGAGTAGGATGCCTCGGCTTCAGTCGGCGCCTCGACGTGCGCGGCCCGTTCTGGAGCTATAGGCGGCGCGTCGATCTTGAAGATCGCTTCCTCATGCGTGGCATCGCGATACAGGCGCTGGCGGATAGTCTTCGGCTTCTGGCCGGTCAGTGCAGCCCACTCGGTCAGGGGGAGCGTCTTGCCCCGCGCCGTTAGGAACAGCGTGGTCGATCGGTTGTTCGCCTGCGCCTGCTTGTCACGCCATGCCACTTTGCCTGGCCCATATTCCGGATCGAGCGGATCGAGGCGATCAAGGGTCAGGTCCGGTGAACGGCGCGGCCCGACGATCAGGAGGAACGACCGGAAGTCCTCGAACAGCGGATGGATCACAGCGCCGCTCGTCTTACGCCGGCTCTTCATCAGCCTGTGTGACGTCTCCTCACCCTTGAACCGATGCCGTAGACCCATCGCGGATAGGGACTGGACCTGCCGTTCGAACTCGGCACGCGCAGCGTCCCGACGGTTTTTAGTGCTAGGCTTCACCCCCTGCGGAACAGGTTCTTGGAAAGACCACGCCGAAGGGTGAAAACCGTTGTCGCCCTGAGCGTTGCTTGGTTTTTCCTCAGTGGTCGAAGGGTGAAAATCGGGCGACGGTGTGGTCTTACGCTGAAAACGCCTCGGACGCGCCGGGGCCTTCCGTTTCGGGCCCTTCCACACGTCGGGCCGGAGCAGAACGACGTTGTCGGGCAACTCGGGGACCTTTCGGGCGCTCATGACTATTCCCAGTCCTTACCGTCACGCTTTGCACCGGGGTTCAGAGGTGCGAGCACGGGGCTGTCCTCTCTCGTCCTGGCCGGAGCCGCCGAGAAGGGAAAGGGGCCGAAGCTACTTTGAACGCGCCAACAGGCGGGCTCTGGGAGGGCGGGCCAAGCTGGCTCCGCTCCCCGTCGATGATCGGTGCCGGATCCTGGCCGTTGATCAGAGCCGCGCACACCATGCGGCTGCGCGGGTGTCTCGGGAGTTCGGCGGAAGGTGTGGAGGTGCTGGAGCGACGGCGCTGCACAGGCGTGTGGAACGCCCGTTCCTCACTCCATCCGTGCTCAAGGCGCATTTGGAACGTGCCGAGCGGTATTCTGGCAAGGCGCGCTGCATCGGCCAGACAGAGGCGCTTGCCGTTCACCTCGACAAACCGGTTGGTCCGCTTATTCCGATCTTGCTCTGCCTTCGTTGCCCAGTGGCAATTCCAGGCGGCGTAGGGACCATCGTTGCCTCGCCTATCGAGGCTGTGCTTCGGTGACGTGCGCAGGCCCATGTCGGCGATGAAGTTTTCGAACTTGCTCCAGCGGCTACAGACCGTGATGCCCCTGCCGCCGTAGGAGGGGTACTTGGGGTCCTTCGGGTTCGTGCATCGGCGGATGAGATGGGCCCACGCCGTGTATTCCGGTGACCAACGCGCTCCCGAGGTGTGCCCGTGGGTAGGCGGACGACCAGGGCGGCGGGTCATGACCGTGCCTCCCGGCTGGCGGAGGTACGGGCCGGGATCTGGATGGCCTCTGCGAGTGGCACGCCCCGGTCCAGGCGCTTGATCAGGGTGTCTCGATGCACCCCATGGGCTGCCGCCACGTCCACAACAGCCACACGGCGGCCGTCGATCTCGACATACCGAGTGGTGTTTCGGCCTCGCCTGCGGGCGCCTGCCTTCAAGCCCCATGCGCAGTTGCCGGGACCGTAGTCGAGCTGCGGATCCCTGCGCTGGAGTTCGTGTCTTGGGGAGGGCTTGGGGCCGAGATCGTCCAGGAACGCCTGGAACGAAGACATCCACCTCGCGCACACGCCGAGGGTGAGGGTTCCGGGCTCGCTGTCGGACCGGGCCTGCTTCCTCGCCCGGTAGCGCAGGTCGTTCCAGGCCCGGAACTCGGGACTTACTTGGCCGCTTCGGGCATGTCCGTGGACGAGGCACGGCGGATTTTCACGCGCAGACATGGGTTGTGACGCCTCATTGCTCTGCGAACTGCCGGCCGAAGCCTGATGCCCCCTATGATGCAAGCACTGTATCGACTACTTCTCAATGATGCAAGTCGTTCCTGTAGAAATCGACAGGTTCAACCTGCTTAATCAAGATTATTCGCAGCGGTCAGAGCAAATCGAGCTGAACCGGGCGCACTGACACTGCGCCGGCCTGCAACGGACGCCGGAACTGCGCTGGAAGTAGAGGGTGCTCGGCCGCAAAACCCTGGCCCTCGCACCCGTACTCTTCGACTATCAGGCCGAGATGGTGCGCGAACGCCACGGAAATCCAGCTACGATGGCACCACCGCCCGTCGCCCGGCCGGCAAAAGCAACAGAGAACCGCGGTGCGCCCACCGGCTATCTGGTCGATCCGGTCTACGATCTCGCCCATATCAACGCAGGCGAGCTGCGTGACGTACTTGATGCGGTACTCTTCGGGGTCGTCGGTCGTGTAAAGCCAGGATCCAGGCTGTAATTCGGCCAATCGAAGCTGGGGCTTCATCCATCGGGGCGAGCTCCGCGACACGGAAATTCTGATGTGGTCTGCCGGAAGGTGGCGAGACCAGTGCGAGGTCAAAATGGTCATGGCGCGACGCTCGATTGTTGAGCGTGAGTGTAATACTGTTCCGATCCTGCGCTAAGTCCACAGATCCAAAAAACGATTGCACCCCGGTGCAAAACAGCCCTTGGAGACCGCAATGTTCCAGAAATCGATCAGGCGGCAGACGAGATCGGCGCTGCTCTTGAGGTCAACGAGCAGGAGGCCGAGCTGTTGCGTGAGACGGCCGCAAACTATGAGGGCCTTCCCGGAGGATACGGGATCTCGGCTGCGCTTCTCGGGATCGTCCGTGAGGTGGGGCTGCACGCCCAGGCAATGCGGGACCAGCTCCAGGCGCTACGTGCTGCGTGCAGCCAACAGGCTGAGGGTAGCCCTTCTCGGCACTAGCTCTAGCGTCGACAGACGGTCCGGAGCGTGTGTAAGGGCTGGGTTTCCGCCGGCCTGCTTCAGAGATGGTCCCACCGTTTAACTGACACTGAGACCTCCAGCGTCATGCTGAACTGCGTGATACGGCGTCCCAGTGAAGCCGAACGCTGAAACTCGCTCCGTACGCACGCTGGAACGCACAGCTCGAACGTAATACCTTCGCCTCCAGCGTGTTGGCATGAGGGTGGGATGAAACTCGTAAAATATCAGGTTACAAACTTTCGATCTGTAGAAGACAGCGGATGGATAGACGTCTCGGACGTTACGGCCCTCATCGGCGAAAACGAGGCAGGAAAAACTAATCTGCTACTCCCGCTATGGAAGCTGAACCCGTCAGGCAATGGCAAGATCAGTCATCTCGATGACATGCCGCGCGCCCGCTACGCGGAAATGCGCACGGACCCAGGGCGGTACGACTTTATTCGTTGTATCTTTCGGTTGAATGATAGCGAGCGTGACATCTGCGAGCGGTGGGGCGCCGATCGCACACATACCGAAACCATCGTGGTCTTCCGAGACTTCGCTGGCAGATACGGGATCTCGTTCGAAAATTACAATTTCGCGGTGCCGAAGGCGTTCGAAAAGGTACGCATAGCGAAAATTTCCGAAGCGGGAGAGGCTAACGACGCCGACAGGGGCCCCTCCCTTCACCAGATGCTTCGGCGGCATCTACCTAAATTCGTGTACTATTCGAACTATGGGAACCTCGACGCGCAGATCTACCTGCCGCATGTCGTCGACAACCTTGGGCGTGATGATCTGGGCGCCAAGGAAGCAGCGAAGACGCGCACTCTGAAGGTGCTTTTCGATCTGGTCAGCCTGAGCCCGAAGGAAATCTTGGAGCTTGCCAAGGCGACCGTCGTTACCGAGCGGATCAACCAATATGGTCACCGTACGACCGACGATGAAAAATCCGACGAGCAGATCGTCTTGGACGACGAGCAGTTGCGGACCCGCGCGGCACTCCTCCAGTCTGCCTCGGCCAAGCTGACGCGAACCTTCCGGGACTGGTGGAAACAAGGCGACTATCGCTTTCGGTTGCAGGCGGATGGCAACTATTTCCGCATTTGGGTGGCCGACGAGCGGCGGAGCGAGGAAATTGAGCTGGAGAACCGTAGCACCGGTCTACAGTGGTTCCTAAGTTTTTTCCTCGTATTTACCTATGAGAGCGAAGACACACACGAGAATGCCATCGTTCTTCTGGACGAACCCGGCCATTCTTTGCACCCTATGGCTCAGCGAGATCTCACGCGCTTTTTCGACAGTCTGGCTAAAACGCACCAGATAGCTTTTACTACGCATTCGCCATTCATGATCGATGCAGACCGGCTCGATCGGGTCCGGAAAGTCTTTGTCGATGAGCGAGGCGGTACCAAGTCGTCGGCGAACCTCTCCGAAGGTACTCGCGGCAGCGGAGCCACCTACGCTGTCCACTCTGCCCTGAACCTCTCGGTTGCGGAAAGCCTCCTACTTGGATGCACACCGGTCATCGTGGAGGGGCCCTCTGATCAGCACTACCTTTCAGCGATTAAAACGATCCTGATCAGAAAAGGAAAAATCAAACCGCGTGGCGAGCTCGTCTTTCCTCCCTCAGGTGGAGCCAAGACAGCGAAGTTGATCGCGGCGATCCTCATGGGGCGTGATGACACGCTGCCATACGTTCTGCTTGACGGCGATACCGCTGGTTCGCAGGCGGCCAAGAACCTAAAGGATACTCTCTACCAACACTTCCAAAAAATCGTCTTCACGACGGATCAATTCATTACGGGCATGACGGAGACTGAGATCGAGGACCTAATGCCGCCAGAACTCGTCATTCAGGTTGTCGACAAGATGGAACGGCGGCCGAAGGATGAGTTCGAGGATGTTTACAAGACGGGGCTACCCATCGTCCCGCAGATCAAGGCATGGGCCACGGCAAACGGGATAACGCTTGCTGAAGGCTGGAAGGTCACCTTATCGCTCGGCGTCAAGAACCGCCTACTGGCCAATCCCGATCGCTATGCAGGCGAAGCCATCCTAAAAACCTGGGCGGACATGTTCAGAAAGTTCGCTTGATGGACGGGTGGCGGTCATGTCGCCTGGAGGAAGGTGATGGCGCCCGAGGACGCGTCGTAGGACGGCGCAGCCTCGGGCCGTTTTGCACCGGGGTGCACTGGCCGGCAGGATCACTCCGCGGTCTCGGCGTCGATCGTCTCGCCGGTCAGGGCAGCACGCCGCTCGCTAGACCGCGCTGTTTACCGCTTTCGACCCAACTCGGTCTTGCCAGTCGCATCGAACGCTTCTGGAAAGCGGACATGGTCGAGGTGGGCTATCGTTCGGTTCCGTCCTGCCCTGCCCTAGGTTGGCTGGAAAGGGAGGCCGACCAAGTGGGGCAAGACAACAGCGAAAGTGACGGGCGGCCTCCCGCTCCGAAGCGGAAGTCCATTTCCAAACCTCTCGACCTCCTGAACTTCCTGCTGATCGACGTGAATGGGGCGATCAAGCCATACCTCAACGTCTACCTCTACGTGCACCGTGGCTGGGCCGACGCCTCGGTCGGTCTGGTCAGCACGGTGTCGGGTATCGTCGGCATCGTGGCGCAGACGCCCATCGGGACCGCCATCGACGCGGTGCGCGACAAGCGCATGATCTTGCTCGGCGCCCTGGTCGCGCTCTCGCTGGCCACGCTCCTCATCGCGCTCTTCCCGCAGTTCTGGCCCGTCCTCGCGGCGTCCTGCGTGCTGGCCGCCGTTGGGGGCATGCTGAGCCCGACCATCGCGACGCTCACGCTCGGCCTGTTCCCGGCCGATAAAATCGCCCGCCGCTTCGGCCGCAACGCGGCCGTGGAGCGAACCGGGAACGTCGTAATCGCCGTGCTGATCGGGCTCGTCGGCTGGCTGTTCCCGGACCGGGCGGTGTTCCTCCTGGTCCCGGCCTGCGCCATCGTCTCGGCCGCGGCGCTCTATTCCATCCCGCGCGGTGCCATCGACGCGCGCCGGGCCCGAGGCGGCGGCGAGGGTAATGGGCAGAAAGCCCCGGCGGGGTGGCGGACCCTGCTGACCTGCCGGCCGCTCATGATCTTCGCAGCCTGTGTGGGGCTTTTCCATTTCGCCAACGCGCCGCTACTGACCCTCGTCGCGCAGGAGATCGGGCGGGCGCGCCCTGACTGGTCGTCTGTCATCGTCTCCGTCTGCATCGTCGGTGCGCAGGCGGTGATGGTGCCGATGGGGCTCATCGTCGGCCGCCGGGCCGAGCGCTGGGGCCGCAAGCCCTTGCTCGTTATCGGCTTCGCCGCGCTGCCCGTGCGGGCCTTGCTCTACCTAGTCTGGCGCGACCCGTATTGGCTCATCGCGGTTCAGTGCCTCGACGGCGTCGGCGCCGGCCTGCTCAGTGCGATGAAGCCCTTGGTGATGGCCGACATCACCCGCGGGACCGGCCGCTACAACGCCGCCCACGGCCTGATCGGGACCGTGCAGGGCGCGGGCGCTTCGCTGTCGTTCGTCATCGCCGGAACCTTGGTCCAGCAGGCGGGGTTCGATGCCGCCTATCTCGCGTGTGCTGCCGTGGCAGCGGTCGCGCTCGGGGTGCTCATGACGCTGATGCCAGAGACCGCCCCTGAGAGGCCTCGGGGCGGCCCGGGTGCGTGGCTGCGGGCGGTACGGCCCGGCGTGGCTTGAGGAGGGACGGTGAAACATCTGATGTCCGGTGGAGTGCGTAAGCGGTTCATCGCGCCGCTGGCCGTGCTTCTGTCCCTCGCCCTGCCCGCCGCCGGCGGGACGCTGCACAGCACCTACATCGACCCAGCGGCGATGGCGCTTCAGCGCGTGCTACCGCCCCCGCCCGAGGCCGGTTCGGAAGCGGCCAAGGCGGACATGCAGGCCGTGGAAGCCGCCGTCCGTGCCCGCACGCCCGAGGATGAGCGCCGCATCACCGCGAACCTGCCGTGCACCCTCGACCGCTTCAGTGGGGTTCTCGGCCCGGTCTTCAACGCGGAGACGATGCCGGTCACCGCGGCGCTGATCGAGCGCGTGTTCCAGGACGGCGAACTCGCCGTGCTGGCAGCCAAGGCCGCCATCACCCGGCCGCGCCCCTACACGCTGAAGCCGGACCTCGCCACGTTCGGGCATCGCTCCGACAGCACGTCCTACCCGAGCGGGCACGCCACGTTCGGGTATCTCGCGGCCACGGTGCTGTCGCGCCTCGTGCCCGAGAAGCGCCAGGCGCTGTTCGCGTTCGCCGCGTCCTACGGGGAGAACCGCATGATCGCCGGCACCCATTTCCCCTCCGACCTCGAAGCCGGGAAGATCGCTGCGGCCGTCATCGCCGAAGCGTTGTTCCAGGACCCACGCTTCGAACGGGATCTCGCCCGGGCGACCGCGGAAATCGCGGCCCAGGGCAGCACCCCTGGTCGTTAAGGCGAAGGCCGCCTCAGGCAGGATCACGAAGGCGGGATGCGGGTTGCGAGGCGGGCACGTTGGCGATGTCCGCTTCAGTGCATGCGCCCCCGAAAGCGGAACGGCGAAAACCCACCCAGAGGAGCCATTCCGGTCCCGACCCAAGCCGGGCATGCAGGCAGTTACGAGGGCTTCGCAAAAGCGGCCATTCGCCGTCTGCCCGGCTGCTCCAACTGGGTGTGGCCTGCGAGCAATCCCACAATTTGATTTGCACGATCCAGATTTGATCGTGCTGATGTGCATATGGGACTGCTTCTAATTCTCGCTATCGGACTCTTTGCCGGTGTTGTCAGCGGCATCATCGGCACCGGCTCCTCAATCATGCTCGTGCCGGTCTTGGCCTACGTCTATGGGCCAAAGGAAGCTGTGCCGATCATGGCAATCGCCGCCGTCATGGCCAACGTCTCGCGCATTCTGGCGTGGTGGCGCGAGGTCGATTTGCGCGCCTTCGCCGCCTACGCTGTGCCCGGCGTGCCCGCCGCCGCCCTGGGCGCCCGAACAATGCTGGCACTACCGCCACACGTCGTTGATGCGGCAATGGGGATGTTCTTGCTGGCAATGATCCCGGTGCGACGTTGGATGGCTTCCAACCTCGTGCGTCTTCGGCTCATCCACCTCGCCGTCGCAGGAGCAGTCATCGGGTTTCTCACAGGCATCGTCGCTGCCACCGGCCCGGCCGACGTGCCTTTCTTCCTTGGGTATGGCCTGACCAAGGGGGCGTTCATCGGCACGGAGGCCGCTGCATCACTTGCGGTGTACGCGACCAAGGTAGTGACCTTCGGCGGCTCTGGGGTGCTGCCGATCGAAGTGATCATCAGGGCGCTCGTCGTTGGAGCCTCGCTGATGATCGGCGCCTTCATCGCTAAGCCGTTCGTGCTGCGCCTAGCTCCAGAGACGTTCCGATACGTGATGGACGGACTGCTGCTACTGTCCGGCGTAAGCCTGCTATGGGGAGCTTTCGTGTAGCTCAAGCAGTGCGCGTACTGGACCGTTAGCGATTGTAGCCGCCGCGCGGCAGTGGCATCTGCTTCCGTACATTGCTACCGCAAAGCGGACCGGCACATATCCACCCATCCCGGTTGCAGGCGACAGTCAGCCGGGTTGCCCGTGAGCGGACATTCCAGGGTCAGCGAAGGGTCGGGAGCGGACCCAAGGTATAGGTTCCATCAGTCAAATTTGGATTACTAGGAACGTAAGCGGCGATGTGGGCCGCGCCCCCGCGTTCGCTGCTGCTCGCCGGGTAGATCCTACTGCCCTCGTGAGCTCGGGACTCGCGCCGACCTCGAGCATTGGCTCACGGCCGCGCGCAGGGTGATGCCGCTCACGCCTGTGTGTTAGCCGCAACCGGAACCGCGCAGATCGGAGTAGATTGGCTGATAACCGGCGTCATCTAGTGGTGAGCTCCATGCGGACCCTTTTTGCGGCAGCCGCTCTCATCATGAGCGTCGGCTCAGCCTGGGCACAGAGCGCCAACGGCAACTCACCCTCCATCGCCAGTGTCAGCGTAGCGCCGGCTACGCCCGGCACGGTTGGGCTGTCGAGCGCATCGATCGAGCCGACCGGATCCATCGCGAACGCCGGCGGCTTGAGTGGCAGTAGCTTCCCGTCGATCTCGAGCCTGACCGGCGGGATCACCAACGCCGGTGCCCTCAGCTTCGGTGGCGGTGGTTCGGGCGGTGGGAGCGTGCCGAACCCGGCCGGCAGCTCATCGACGACGTCCACCCCAGCAGGCTCGCTCTCAACCGTCAGCACCGGTCTCAACGTGACGGGGCTCACGAGCCTCTCCACCTCCAGCAGTCTTTCAAGCGGTTTGACCGGGGGGACCGGTACATCGAGCGGCCTCACCGGATCGAACACGGGCACGACGTCTGCCGTGAGCGCGAACGGCGTTCAGGCAGCGACGACGGCCTATCAGACTGGGTTCATCAATTCGGGCGTGAGGGCCACGGTCAGCTCTGGGCTTAGCGGAGGCTCTACAGGCGGCACTACATCGGGGTCCGGCACGGCGTCCGCGGTGGGAAGCAGCTTCTCAGGAGGCACAGCGTCCATCTCCGGGACGGGAGCAACCACCAACTCAACCATCCTGGGCGTGGGAACTGCCAACTCCGTGCAGACGACGAGCGGCGGTGGCTCGACGGGAGGGGCCGCTATCGTCAGCAACTCGGCGACTCTGACCGACCAAGCCGCCAATGCGGCACGCGCGACGACCACGAGTGGGACGGGCGGTGGAGCGACGGGAGGAGCTGGCATCGGAAGCGCTGCGGCGAACACACCGGTCGACGCTTGCAGTCAAACGTTCGGCGCTACGTGCCCAGGCATTGGCTTCTAATGATCGGGCTTGCCGCTTGTCGCCGAAGTGTAGGATAGAGCGGGCCTAGTGGGCCGCGCCACCGCGTTCAATGCAGCCCCACCAGGAAGGTCCACCACTCCCCGTAGGCCTCGGTCACACGCCCTCCTGGACGAGCGGCGACGTGCTCCTCTGGATGAAGAGCTCGCTGAACACGGACTCGCGCAGGCCTCCCAGGCGAAGCGGGCCTCAGTGGTCGACTACCGCTCGTGACGGCGGCCTACAGCGCGCAGCGGTCAGAGATCTCGAAGGCGATCGGGTTAGATGCCGATCCGCTGGGCGCGGCAGGCGGCGGACTTGGCGGAATGACGTGTCCTGAGCAGTACAAGTTCGTCTCTTTCGCTGCTCAGGACAGAATTGAGATCCGTGTCAGCGGCTTCCTGCAGCGGGTTTCGACCCCGAACCTGCGTCGTTGGCGCCCGTGCTGTTCGTAGTCCCGGATCGGCTCATATTGCCTGTCGACGGACCGCTGCCGTTCGCTCCCGGCGTCGAGCCGGACCCAGCATCGTTTGCCCCGGTGCTGTTCGCTGTCCCGGACCGGCTCGTCGGCGCAGAATTGTTATCGGCAGCGAGTGCCGATGAGCCTGCCAGCAGTAAGCCAGCGACGGCGAGCGTAATGACCTTCATCACGTATCTCCCTATGCCCGGGCGATCGGATTTTAGACGTTGCCACCCGGTTTTACCGGAACGCTAGCTTAGCGCGCCTGTTCCTGCGCAGCGCTTCGCCCAGGATCCCCAGCGGCCGGGTTGCCCCGGCTGAAGGCCGTGAATGTCGGGAGCGAACCTACGGTTTGGGTTTCTGCGTCGCCGGTGCCGATTGGTCGGTCTGCGGCTCGAGCTGCCCCGTGGCCGGCTTCGTGGGTGTGTTGTTCTGGGCCTGCTTATCATCGCAACCTGCAAGACCGAGGACGAGCAGGGTCAAGAGAGCCGGGATCCTGAGGTTCATCGTATTTTCCTCCACCCGCGTCGCGAGGCGGGCGAAGAACGCCGGGCGATCGTGCGCCGTTCCTATCTGCTGCGACCGGCGGTGTCGGGCGAACGTCGAACCGGAGAACTTTCAAAAGGCGCCGGAGGTCGCGCAGAAGCTGCGCTGGGTCAAAAAGCAGTACTCCGACCGGGATGGCGCGTCAGCGACACCACACGCCATCTCACCGGCCTCAGGCCGCGCGCACGGTAGCGAGGAAGCGGTCGACCTCGGCCGCCAGGTGCTCGGACTGCCGGGATAGCTCCGAGGCTGCACCCAGCACCTGAGTCGCCGCCGCGCCTGTCTCCTCGGCCGCGCCCGCCACACCCGAGATGTTGTTGGTCACCTCCCCCGTGCCGATGGCGGCCTGGGTCACGTTGCGGACGATCTCTTGAGTCGCCGCGCCTTGTTCCTCCACAGCTGCCGCGATGCTCGTGGCGACGCCGCTGAGCTCCTGGATGCGGCCGGTGATACCGCCAATCGCGGTCACCGCTTGTCCGGTGGATGCCTGGATCCGGGCGATCTGTCCGGATATCTCCTGCGTGGCTTTAGCAGTCTGCTCCGCCAGCGCCTTTACCTCCGAGGCCACGACGGCGAAGCCGCGGCCGGCCGCGCCGGCCCGCGCTGCCTCGATGGTGGCGTTGAGCGCCAGCAAGTTGGTCTGGCCGGCGATCGACGAAATCAGCCCGACGACGTCGCCGATCCGACCGACCGCGCTGCTGAGCTCCTGCACCAAGGTACCGGTCTGATCAGCCTCGGCCACCGCCATCCGGGCGAGATCCGCCGAGCCGGCGACCTGCCGGCCGATCTCGTGGACGGATGAGCCCAGCTCCTCGGCAGCGGCTGCAACGGTGTTGACGTTGGAGGCGGCTTCCTCGGCGGCAGCCGCCACCGCGCCGGACTGCGCAGAGGTCTCTCCGGCCATGGCCGACATGGCTCCGGCCGTGGCCTGCAGTTCGGTGGCGGAGGCGGACACCATCCCGATGACACCACCGACCGCGGCCTCGAAGCTATCGGCCATCTGGCGCATGCCCGCCTTGCGTTGCTCCTCCGCGGAGCGGCGCGCCTGGGCGGTCTCCACTTCGAGCTGGCGGCTGTGGATCAGGTTGTCCTTGAACACCTGCACCGCGGCCGCCATCGCGCCGATCTCGCTTCGCTCACCCGTGTGCGGCACGTCGGTCGCCGTATCGCCATCCGCGACCTTGCTCATCGCGCCCGCCATCCTGCGGATCGGGACGGAGATCGTGGTCACGGACATCCAGCCGACCGCGAGAGTGATCGCAGCGACCAGGCCGAGGACGACCAAGATCGCGAACTGGCCGCTCCGTCCAAGCTCGGCCGCTATAGTGGCTTCCTGCTTTCCTGCGGCTTCATTGAAGCTGACATCGGCCTTGAGCGCCGCGCGGGCGGCATTTAGGGCAGGCAGCATGCCGTCCAACAGGTAGTCGCTTGCACCCTTGGCGTCGCCGGCGTCCAAGTACCTGAGATACTCGTCAGTCATGGCCGTATAAGCCGGAACCGTGGTCGCAACCGCCTTCCAGAGAGCTTCTTCGCCAGCACTGACGAAGGGCACGTACTCCGCAAGATCCTTGGCGACGTCGGACAGACTTGCGCGCAGGCGCGTCAGGGACTGTGGTCGGCGTTCTGGATTGGACACGAGGTAAGCGAGCTGCCGGCTGCGAAGGGCCTCGAAATCGGCGCCGAGTCGGCCGAGAATGCGAACCGATGGTAGCGTATTGCCACCAAGGCTGTCGGTGGCGACGCTCAACTGCTGTAGCTTCGCATAGCAGAAGGCACCGAGCCCAGCTGACAACACGAACAGCAGGGATAGCGCCCCGATGAGACGGGCCCGGATGGTGAGGTTCGACAACAAGACCAACTCCCTTACCGCTGCTGTCTGATCTCAAGTAACGATTAAGATTATGCTTATGACGATCGCTATATCCGCTTCGGCGGCGGTCTACTCGACCAGGAAAGATAATGACAGACGAGGCCGTTCTGCCATAGGTCGCCGAAGCGGGCACTGACGGGATACGCCGGCCGAGAGCTGCCCTTCCGCAGTCGGTGGCGCTACTTCGCGGCTTGCAAGACGGGCGGAAGGGCATCCGCGCCACGTCGAGACGGCCTACCGCCCCACAAGCATTCGGCCCCGACTGACGTCGGTCTGATGCGGCTGACTTCTTTGTGAAGAGGGCGGCACGCGGATACAATAACCGCATCATGAAGCGCTCCCGCCACGTCACCCTCGTCCTCCTCGGCACGACGGCGCTCGCCGGGTGTCAGGACGATCGGTCAGCCCCACCCCAGCCGACGCCGCAGCAGTTCGCCGAGAGCCTCGCCCTTCCGGTCCCGAAGCCCCATTGCGACCGTCCGGAGGATTTCCCGCGTCCGGAATGCCACGACCCGCAAGCGCCGGTCGCCGCGGCCAGCACCGGGCACGCCTCGTCCTCAGGTGGCCATGGCGGGGCTGGGATCTTCTGGTTCTTTCACGGCGGCGGCTCGTCCTACGGGCCGGCGACGCCGGCAGCCCATGCCTATGCCGCGGCTGGACCTGCGGTGCGTGCTGCAGCGCCAGCTGGCACGACGTCGTTCGGCGGCTTCGGCTCGATCGGACGGGCCATGGCGAGGTTCGGTGGAGGTTCGTGATGCGGCGCCACAGCTTCACGCCTCGGCCGGGCTGGCGCGCGCTCGCCGACAAGAGCGGCTTCCACTTTCACACCGATGAGGACGGGCACGCGGTCTGGTCCGAGTCGGCTGCCTACAGCTTCACCCTCGCGCAGATCGAGGAGGACCTTGAGGCGCCCACCGCCGCGCTGCACCAGCTCTGCCTCGATTTGGCTGCCGAGATCTCCGAGAGCCCAGCGCTGATGACCCGCCTCGGCATCCCGGATTGGGCGCACGCCCTAGTGACGCGCAGCGTCCGCGCCCGCGACGCGCACCTCTACGGCCGCTTCGACTTGGCCTACGATGGCACCGGTCCGGCGAAGATGCTGGAGTACAACGCCGACACCCCCACCGCCCTGTTTGAGACGGCGGTGTTCCAGTGGCGGTGGCTGGAGGACCTGCGCGCGAGCGGCGCACTGCCGGCGGACGCCGATCAGTTCAACTCGGTCCACGAGCGCCTGGTGGCCCAACTCTGCCTGATCCGAAGCCGGGTCGGCGACGTGCTGCACCTGACCTGCATGACGGAGTTTCCGGAGGACCGCGGGACCGTCGGCTACCTCGCCGACTGCGCTGCCCAAGCCGGCCTTCAGGTACGCCTGATCGACGTGTCGGACATCGGCCTGCACCAGGAAGGCGACCGGTCGTCCTTCGTCGACAGGAGCGACGCGCCGGTGCACCTGCTGTTCAAGCTCTACCCGTGGGAGTGGATGCTGCGCGATGGCTTCGGACCAGCGATCGCCGCCACCGGCACCACGTTCATCGAGCCGGCCTGGAAGATGGTGCTGAGCAACAAGGGCATCCTGCCTCTGCTCTGGGAGCGCCACCCGGGCCATCCAAACCTGCTGCCGGCCTACTTCGAGGACGACCCGCGCAAGTTCGAGCTCGGCAAGAGCTTCGCCCGCAAACCGCTGCTCGGCCGCGAGGGCGCCAATGTGACGATCGTCACCGACGGCCAGGTCGCCGCGACGGAGGACGGGCCGTATGCAGAGAGCGGCTACGTGCGTCAGGCTTTGGCGCCGATCCCCGAATTCGACGGCCGGCGCGTCGTGATCGGCTCCTGGGTGGTCGGCGACGAGCCGGCCGGGATCATTCTGCGCGAGAGTGCCGGGCCGATCTCCAACGACACCGCGCAGCTCGTGCCGCATTTCATCGAGCCATAAACGGTGGCAGACGAATGAAAACCCCTATCGAACGAGGGGAGAACGGAGGAGGCGCTCGGGAATGCCGATCTACATGGGAGGGCGCGTCACGCGGATGATGCTCCGCGACCAGCGAGATCGGCTCTATGTGTTCGCAGACAATCTTGAGCGTCGTGGCTTGCGCGGCCGGCCGGACGAGATGCGGGGTGAGCCGAACGCGGTCGGCATCCCGACGAGGCGATCTCCCAGTCAGCTCGTCGACGCCTTCTTCAGCGACGATGACCTCGACGCTTATTACACCGAGAGCCGGGCCGCGTTTCAGCGCCTGGTTGGCCGCCTCCGCAAGGGTGGCATCGTGGTTCTGCCCGTCGATGGACTTGAGACCGGAGCGGACCGCCTCAAGGAGAAGGCGCCCGTGATCTGGCAACAGCTGCAGGACGACCTCGCCCGATTGCATGCGGTTGCCGCCGAGTTCGCTTCGTCTGCTCCGCTGGCCCGGGCCGGCGAAAGCGAACCGGTTGGACCCTAGTGGTCGAAATCTGACGCTAGATAACCCACCCGTGAAGTCCGCAACGGGTGGTGAGCGGTCTTCACCTCATGGCCGGAAAGCGGACCTTGGCTCCACTCCCACTACGTGAGGTTCAAACCTCCATCCGAGAGCAAGATCTCTCCGGTGAGATAGTCCGACGCCGCCAGCAGTGCGACGGCCTGGGCGATGTCCTCCGGCTTGGCAGCCCGGCGCATGGGCGAACGCTCCCGCCACAGCGTCTGGGCAGCCGTCCAATCCGCCGTCAGGGGGGTGTCCACCAAGCCTGGGGCGACGGCATTCACACGGATGTCCGGGGCTAACGATACGGCGAGCAGACGGGTCATGTGGTTCAACGCCGCCTTCGATGCAGCATAGGGGATCGATGCGCCTTTGGGTCTGACCCCAGCATGCGAACTGACGTTGACGACGCAGGCCGGCCGACCGCGCCGGGCGGCATCCCGCAAGGCGGTTTCGGCTTCTGCCACGAGGCGGAACGGTGCCACCACGTTGACCTCGTACAGCTCGTGCCAGACCGCCGGCGAAGCGGCTTTGAGGTCGGCGTGAGGGATGACCCGGCTGATGCCGGCGTTGTTGACCAGAACATCGAGACGACCCCAGCGGGCGATGGCCTGCCGCACCAGCCTGACCCTGTCGGTGTCATCGGCAAGATCGGCCTGGACGTAGGCGGCCTTCCCGAGTTCGGCGGCGAGCGCGTGTCCCGTGTCCGCAGAATTGCGCGAGTGCAACACGATCGCGTAGCCATCGCTGGACAGCCGACGAGCTATTGCCGCTCCGATGCCGGAGGTGGACCCGGTCACAAGGGCGACGGGCGGCTCATCATCAGGGGCTTGGCTCAAGGGCTATCCTCCATTCTGCGGCGATGTGGCCTCGGACCCAATGGCGAAAGCGCGGCGTCGTCGTCGTCGGCGTCGGATACCAGAGTTAGCGTGCCCAGAGGCAGACATTCAGGGCGGCTGCTCCGGGTCGTGAGCGGGCGCGTAGGCGATGTCCGCTTCCATCGATCACTGCCCGAAAGCAGAATGACGGGAAGCCACCCGAAGCAGACACCGGCCGGAACCAGAATTTGAACCCCGGTTCAATGGTCGGCACGATCACTTCGCAGTCTCGGCGTCAGCCGGTTCCGCATTGATCACGTCGCCTAGGGCTGCCCGGCGCTCCGCCAGGATCTCAAACAGCCGGGCCGCCATGGTGGCGAGGTCCCGTTGCGCTGACATCCGGGACACCACCTCGGACGACGCCTCCGGCAGCGTGCCGATCCGCTCGATGACCTTGGGCGACAAGCCTAGGAGGGCCGACCGCTGATCCTGAAGGCTGGCGATCAGCGCGAGCACCTTCACGCGGTCTCGGACGCTAGGATCCCGCTGGTTGTCGATCGCGCCATAGGCCGCCCAGGCTTGGCTCTCCACGAGATCGAGCCGCGCCAGGGCTTCGCCGCGGAACCGGGCTATGTTCCGCCCTCCCCCGGTGATGGTCCAGCGCGCCTCTACGCGTTCCTGATACCGCTGCACCTGTCGGGTCCCGAGCCCGAGCATGGTGGCGATGATGTCCGGCCGGACCACGCCCTTCAGCATCAGCATCTCGACGCGGCTGACGTCTTGCTCCGCCCGCAGCTCCTTGTCGGCGCCGGCCGGGATCGTGGCATCCGGCGGGGCGTGAACCCTCTGCATGGTCGCGGACACGGATTTAGCCGCCATCGCTCGACGGCTGGGCCTAGGTGCCAGAGCAGATTTTCTGAGCGGGCTTGGCATCGGTCGCTCCGAGTAGTGAGATCAGTGGCTTACACTACATAGGGCGATCAGCTAAGACGGTATTTCTACGAGGCTAATTCGGTCACCTGAGATGATGGCAATCGTTCTATGAGCTTCGGTCTGGCCCCACGACAACACCTCGAAATCCTCATTGAGGAGCGCAATCTATATCGACAAAATATCGACAGCATCCGTCTTGAAGTTAATTGCTGTGTCTGGACTAACCACCTGTCAGAGATCGTGTTCAGCACATACGACGGCACCGTACCGTCGAAGGTGTACAGCCAGCCCGACCACACGAGCTATCGCAGTCAGGTCACTGCGATGCATCCCGATCTTGGGATCATTCGCGATCTGTGCGACTTCGCGAAACATGGTCCAAGCCTTGGACGGGCGACCGTGAAAGCCAAGAAAACCGTCGTCCAGACGACACTCGAAGTGAGCGCGCTCTTTGCGATAGGTATCCCTCAACATGATGAGGTCACCCGCCTTGTTGTTGATCGGCCCCCACGAGGTGGTCCAAGGGTAAAGTTAGTGCACGGTGGGCCGCTCCGCCACGGGTAGCTTGGCCGGCGGAGCTGATCGGGCGAGCGCAGCCGGCCAAGCGGTGAAGGCTGGCACGAACACCTCCGGGGCCGGCGGCCGGTATCTCAGCGATGCATGCGGGCGCACGCCGTTGTAGTGACGTCGCCAGCTTTCGATGACGACCTGCGCTTCCCTGAGTGTGTAGAAGATCTCGCCGTTGAGGAGTTCGTCGCGAAGCCGTGCGTTGAAGCTTTCGACGTAGCCATTCTCCCACGGTGAGCCTGGCGTGATGTAGGCCGTCTCTGCTCCGACGCCGGTGATCCAAGCTTGTACGATCTTCGCAACGAACTCCGGGCCGTTATCCGAACGGACATGGCTAGGTACGCCACGCAGGATGAACAGATCCGAGAGCACGTCGATGACGTCGGTTGCCTTCAGCTTGCGGGCGACCCGGATCGCCAGGCATTCGTGCGTGAACTCATCGACCACGTTGAGCATCCGGATCTTGCGTCCATCATGCGTGCGGGCCTCGACGAAGTCATACGACCACACGTGTTTGGGATGTTCCGGGCGAAGACGGACGCAGGAGCCGTCGTTGTCCCAGATCCGCCCCCGCTTGGGCTGCTTAGCTGGGACCTTCAGACCCTCACGCCGCCAAATGCGCTCGACGCGCTTGTCGTTGACGAACCAACCGGCCGCCTTCAGCAATGCGCTGATCTTGCGGTAGCCATAGCGTCCGTACTTCTCGGCCAACGCCACGAGATCGGCCGTCAGCGCCTCTTCATCATCGCGGCCCCGCGGTACCTTGCGCTGTGTCGATCCTTCGACAGGCTCAGGATGAGGGATGCTGTCCGAGCGCCCGACAAGCGCGGCGCTCGGAGACGGTCATCGTCCGCATGATGTGCTCGACACAGGCGCGTCGGCGCGCAGGGCTCAGAAGTTTCCCCGGGACGCCTCCTGCAAGATCAGCTTGTCCAGCGTCAAATCGGCGATGGCTTTTCGAAGCCGAGCATTCTCGGTCTCCAGACTCTTCATCCGTCGAACTTGATCTGACTTCAGCCCGCCAAACTCACGTCGCCACCGGTAGTACGTCACCGAACTCACACCGAGCGCGCGGATCGCATCGGCCACGCTCTGGCCCTGTGAGATCAGCACGTCCGCCTGACGTAGCTTCGCGACGATCTCCTCGGGCTTCGGGTGTTTTGCCATCTCGTCCGTCCTCCAGGCTCAAAAGCCATACCAAAGGGCGGACCAATTCAATGGGGGCTGACCAGCCGCCATACGGACGAATATTGGCACATCCCAGAAGCAGACACTCGTCGACTGCTCGGCAACTTCGGCCCGGGGTGAATTGCCACCATTAGCATTCTTCCCGAAGGCCGCCATTCAGCTCAGCGTGCGTATCGTTCGATCCAGTGCATCGGTTGCCTGCCCCACCCAGCTCTACGGCGCGGGTAGGCCGATAGCCTACATGGCGTCTCCATTGTTGTCGGTGTCCATCCAACGACCAATGAGTTCGGTGCAGTCTGTGGTTGCGGTCAATCGCTGCCACAGCGGCATCCATAGGCAGTCCCGATGCATGTTAGACCACGGCGTGCTACGTTGGTTGGCAGTTGCGCAATTGCGAGGTGCCAGCCAACTGCGTTTCGCCTATGAACGCAGCGAAATTTGCCGCCGATGGTAGACCGATAGAGGCCTTTTAGGATGCTCAAACATGGCCGGAGATGAACTGATTCCTGCCGTAGCGCGTCTGCTCACCGCAAGAAATCAGCGAGCGATTGACCTTGATGAGGTGCAAGAGCAACGGATCAGTTTCGCTTATGGAAACGGTAACATCGACGGAGAGGGCTTCTCACGGGCGACAATGTCTGTGGTGGTTCCGGCTATCACCGACGTAGGTGGGACCAATATCGGAGCAACCTTCACGCCGAATTCTGTCACTCACCGGCACGAGGCAGAGGGTGCCGTTCGACAGTTTGATGCCACCCTAGATTTGATTCGTCGCTTTACTGAGCCTGGCGCGCCCAAATTTATGCTCGATCCTTCAATCATTGAGGTTCTGCACAGTGCGCTTCTCACGCGGGGCGATACCGGTGGCATCCGCACTGAAGAAGTAACGATTCGCGGCAGCAACTTTGGTCCACCTGCCCCCAATCTGCTCCGCCGTGAGCTAGATAGCATGTGTGATGTAATAAATTCGGAATGGGGGACGCTTGATGCGCTAGAACTTGCGGCTTTCGCTCTTTGGCGTCTAAACTGGATCCATCCTTTTGTAGACGGCAACGGCCGAACTGCCCGCGCCCTTAGTTATCTTGTCCTTAATATCAAATTGGGCGGAGTACTGCCGGGGACTCCAACAATCCCCGAGCAACTCCTACACCGACGCGCTGAATATTTGGATGCACTTGCAAGGGCAGATATCACTGCAAAATCGGGGCATGTGGACCTAACCAATCTTCGCGATCTCGTTGGTTCTATGTTGCAACGACAACTCGAAGCCTTTCCCGCGTTCGCTGCGGACGAACTCCATCAGATCGACGACATCGTCGAGCGGCGATTGCGAGGTGGGAGGAACGCCGTTGCATCGTCAGTGTTTGGCGACGACGTCATGCAACGTCTCTGGACGATCGACGACTATGTTGTACTGCAACTTGGGCCTGAGGCGGCGATAGCTGACGCCGAACGTCGACACCGGGAACATGACAATGCCTTTCCGAGATTGCTCGCGTCACATTCAAGTCGGGCAGTTGTCCAAGTAGGTGCACACCAAAGAGGGATCATTCTACGCGATCAGTTTTCTCTCTCAGGCGAACAGTTCGCACTTGGGCTGGAGCATAACGCTGCTGCGACCGTCGAGCACCCGGTCGTACGGTGGGAGGAAGCGTCAACCGCGCAAGGTTGGTCAGCAGTTGGCGCGCTATACATCCTGCGATTTGGACGGGAGCTGACGTCGAGCACCGCCGGAGACGTATTCGACCTTCTGCTTACCCGCCACCTCGCGAGCTTAAAGTCGTGACGTTGACTACTGCAGAATGGGCATCATTTCGTGCGCTCATCGACGAGCCAGTCGACCATAAGGAATTGGAGTGTCAAGCGTATTTAATTCACGCTGCTGGTCTTCTCCTGCCCGGTGATCCCTCGAGCATAGTTGCAGCAACGGAAGAACGTAATTTCTTTGGACGCACTGACTTCATCATTGCGGCGGATATTCTTGATGACACAAATCAAAATTCTCGTCATGCCTATATATTTGAGCTAAAAGCGCCTCAATGCCACCTCTTTGAGACGGTCACCGCAAATCGTTGCCAGCCGACCCGCGATTTTATAGCTGCCGAGAATCAATTATTGCATTACTATGATGAGGCTGTTGGAAATGCGCGGTTCCGTCAACGCATGAATATCGTTGATCAGGACAACATCCACATTGGCGGTGTGATTATAGGAACGCTTGGGCGCCTGCTCAGGGGTGGGGGAAATTTGCCAGCTGCCCGAACTGCTTTGAGAGTGCGGGAGAAATACTTCTATCCAAATAGAAAATTACGTGTTTTGACTTGGGACCGTATTTCTGATTACGTCCGGCCCTGAAGAGGCTCACTAGTTCGGAAGGAATATGACCGTGTCCTGCAGTAGATCGTACGGCAGACATATCCTAGGCGAGGCAGAGCGCGTTGAACTAAAGGTCGCTTTGCTGCCAGAACATGTCGTCGAGCCGTATCGAGTTGCCGCAGATCGGGCCCTCTGAGCTCCTAGGTGGATCGGGAGCGGGCGGAGTAACTACGTCCGCTTTCCTGCCTCGACGCCCGAAAGCAGATCGGCAGAAACCCACCCCGAGCAGCCCTTCCGATCTCGACCCAACCCAGCCGCCTGAGCTGCCGTCAGCGTTTCTCCAAAGGAACCGTTCGCCAGCCCTCTGGCAACTTCGGCTCCGGTTGGGAACCGGACCTCGGCCTTTCGCCCCGAAGCGGACCTTCAGCATTCAACCCAGTTGGCCATTGGGACGTGTCCGAACGCTCCTCCTCAGCAAATATCGCTGTCACCTCATCCACCGCACTGACGAACTGTTCCTGCCCACCGCCATTCGGGTACATGCCTCGCAGGAATGCCATTGACGTCGTACTGCGGATCGGTGTTTGGTATGTCTACCAACCAAGGCGAGTCGGTGAATGAGCGCAGACAGCAGATCCTCGAAGCGGGCCTCGCCACCCTGCGCGAGCACGGCTACGTCGGCTTCACCCAGCCGCGCGTCGCTGCCCGCGCCGGCCTGCGCCAGAGCCACATCACCTACTATCACCCGACCCGCCTCGACCTGCTCGCCGCGGTCGGTCGCGCTGCGGTGGACCGCCAGCTCGCGGCGGTCGATGCCACGCTGGGTTCCCTCACCACGCTCGATGAAGCAGCCGGCGCCATCGCCGAACTCGTCACCCGCTACGAAAACACCCGCGTGCTCATGGCGCTCGTTCAGGCCAGCGATGAGGAGCCGCAGCTGCGCCAACTCTTCGGCGAACTGGTCGACGGTATCGCCTCCCATGTGACGGCGTTCCTCAGCCGCATCAGCGGCTCACCCGTGGCCGAGGAGTCAGCTCGGTTCCTACACGCCCTGTCTGTGGGGCTCTCCGTCGTCAGCCTCGCAACCGGACGTCCGGACGGCAAGCAGCGCGCCGCCGGCATGATCAAGACCGCGCTGCACCTCATCGTCGGAGGCTCCGGACCCGCTTAGCGGTCGTCCCAGGGCGCACTCCTGCGATACTGCGATCTGGAGAAGCCCATGACGCCTTCCGTTCTCATCGTCGGCGGCGGCCCCGTCGGCATGACGCTCGCGTCCGAGCTGACACGCTACGGTGTCGGCGTGCGCATCGTCGATCAGGCGGCGCAGCGCACCGACAAGTCGAAGGCTATGGTGCTGTGGAGCCGCACGCTCGAACTCCTCGACCGCGGCGGTACTCAAGGTGCGGCGTCCTTCGTTGACGCAGGGTTCAAGGTCGAGGGGGTCACGTTCGTGGCCGGCAACGAAGTCGTTGGTCGCGTAGCCATGGACGCCATCCCGAGCGTTCATGCCTACGCGCTGGCCATACCTCAGTCCGAGACCGAACGGCTGTTGGAGGAGCGTCTCGTCGAGCAGGGTCTCACCGTTGAGCGTAGCACGCAGGCGACGTCATTCACGATGGGTGCCGATGGCGTCGAAGCCACGTTGCAGCGCGCCGATGGCACGCAGGAGACGGTCTGGGCGGACTGGCTGGTCGGCTGCGACGGTGCCCACAGCGCCGTGCGCCACGCGCTCGACATGCCGTTCGCAGGCGAGACGCTCTTGAGCGACTGGTTCCTCGCCGACGTGCACATGACGGGCTATCCTCGTACCGACACGGACGCTTCGATCCATTGGCACAGTGACGGCGTCCTCCTGATTTTTCCGATCCAGGCCGGCCGCTACCGCATCATCGGGGACCTGCCCTACACCGATGCAAAGACCGCCCCGGTGCCGACGCTCGAACAGGTGCAAGCCCTCGTCGACCGACGTGGCCCCGCCGGCACGACGCTGTTCGACCCGGTCTGGCTGTCTGGCTTCCGCATCAACGGCCGCAAGGTCGCCGCCTACCGCCAGGGGCGGGCCTTCCTCGCGGGCGACGCCGCACACGTCCACAGCCCCGCGGGCGGCCAAGGCATGAACACGGGTATGCAGGACGCCGTGAACCTCGCCTGGAAGCTGGCGCTTGTGGTGCACGGTCGAGCGGAGGAAGCCCTGCTCGACAGCTATAGCTCAGAGCGCAGCGCGGTCGGCGACGAGGTACTTAAGGCGGCCGAACGGCTCACGAGCGTAGCCACCCTGAAGAACCCCGTTGCGCAGGGCGTTCGCAACGCGGTCGGGCGTCTGCTGCTCGGCCTACCGAGCGTCTCGCACGGCGTGGCCGACACGATGTCGGAGGTGGCGATCCACTACGCCAACAGCCCGCTCAACGGTCCGAGTGCGCGCGAGGGCGTGCGGCCGGGCGAGCGCGTGCCCCCGGTCGCCGGACAGGTGCCGGTCGGAGCCGGGGTGGCGCCACAGTTCGCTCTCTTCGCGGAACCGAGCGCGGCGATCGACGACATCGTCACCGAGTTCGGCGACCTCGTCGAGGCCGACGTTCGACCGGCGCTGCACGCGGGGACGATCTCCCTTGTGCGCCCTGACGGCTACCTCGCTTGCTCGGCCGCGAAGCCGGAAGCGATTGCAGCCTATCTCGCCCGGATCGCGACGCACGCTGACCGAGCGCCAGTTGCGAAGCGCGCACAGCATGCCTGAGGAGGCCGCCATGCCGACACCCATTCGCTTCGGGGGCCTGGAGCTATGCTTCCTCCAAGATGGCCAGGGGACTGGCGGCGGTCTCGATCTGTTCACGACCGCCGTGCAACCCGGCGCCGGCATGCCCATCGCTCACTACCATGAGAGCTGGGACGAGACCGTTTACGGCCTATCCGGGACGACGACGTGGACGGTCGCCGGTCGGGATGTCGCCGTCGATCCAGGGGCGTCCATCTTTATCCCCCGGGGAGTCGTGCATGGCTTTGCCAACCGCTTGGACCAAGCCGCGGTCTTCCTCAGCATCCTAACGCCTGGCGTCCTTGGCCGAGCATACTTCGAGGAGACCGCCGCACTCGTGAACGGGGGCCATGCCAACCCCGAGGCCATGCGCGCGGTGATGCTGCGCCACGGCCTCGTGCCGGTGATGCCGACCTGAGGATCATCCGAGATCGGTCCGGAGTGGCGGAGGAACGGGCTCGTGGGGGCTTTGGTGACCGCGGTTATCGTCTTCTCGGCCATCGGTGCAGCAAGCCTCGTCGGCCTCGTCCTCGGCCAACGCCTCCCGGCCGGGCAGATCGATGGGCAATCCCGCGACACCGTCCGGCTTGTGGCCGCCTTCCTCTCGACCCTGTCCGCGCTGGTGCTCGGCCTGATGATCGCCGCGGCGAAGTCGAACTATGATGAGCGCAGCGGACAGCTGCGCCGCATCGCCGCCGATGTCGTCGCGCTCGACCGCGCGCTTGGCCGCTACGGCGTGGACGCGCGAGAGATCCGTGACCAGTTGCGTGCGGCCCTGATCGACGAACTGCAACATCGCGCGGCGGCAGAGCCGAACGAGGACGGGAGCCTCGCCCGTCCCGTGCGTGACGCCCGGTTGCTCGGTCTTCCGGACCGCATCCAAGCGCTCACCGTGCAGAGCGAGGGGCAACGTTCTGCCCGGGATCGGGCAGGCCAACTTGCCGACGGCATCGCTGCCACGCGCGTGCTCATGACCCAGGATCCCGGCGGGTCGATCCCACCCGCATTCCTGATTGTGCTCGTGTCGTGGCTGGCGGCGATGTTCTTGAGCTTCGGCTTGTTCGCGCGGGCGAACGCAATTGTAGTTGCAGCGCTGCTGTGTGGCGCCTTGTCGGTGGCGGGGGCGGTGTTCCTGGTCCTCGAACTCGATCAGCCGTTGGACGGGCTCCTGCGCTTGTCGGTCGAACCGCTGCGCCATGCCATCGAGACGATCGGAGGCTGATGAGAGGAGACCGGACGGACCGAAGATGTGGTCCAGCCGTCTGATCGACGTCGAACGTCTGCAGCATCAACTCTCCGATCAAAAGCAGGTGGTCACAACCCACCCAGCCCGGTCTTCAGTCGCCGTCCGTCAAACTGCCGGGAAGCGGACCTTCCAAGGGTTTGTGAAGGGTGGGAAGCGGAAATTAACTCAACGCTTGGAAGCGGATCTTCAGCTCCGCCCCTGGCTCCGTTGTTCGGGGTAATGCAATTAGTATTATAAGAATTGCCCAGGGCCGGGCTCCATTTTGGGGCAGCTTGGTCTCGCGCATGACCAGAGGGTGATCGGAAAGCTCCAGCTTAGAATTTCTTCAGATTTGAACCGTTGTAAGTGTGTGAAATACAACACGTTTTCGGCTTGATCAACGATCCGTGAACAGTGAT
>NZ_JAKSYL010000305.1 GCF_022829515.1 Methylobacterium sp. J-048 | reverse complement strand
GCTCGCACCGGCCACGAACTGGTAGGTATCACGCAGGGCCTGGCTCAGCTGGTAGAACCGGGTGCCGGGCGTGCCAACCGCGTTCGAGCCGAACGGGTTGCTGCCGGCCAAGCCGCTCACGAGGTTGTAGATCGCGCCCTGGGCCAGACGGGCGGCCGGATCGCCGCCGCCAACGTCTATGCCGGCACCATCGCCCTCGAAGTCACGAGCCAGATCTTCGAGGTGATGGGCGCGCGCTCAGCGACGAATGCCAACGGCTTCGACCGGTTCTGGCGCAACGTCCGCATCCACACGCT
>NZ_JAKSYL010000304.1 GCF_022829515.1 Methylobacterium sp. J-048 | reverse complement strand
GGGGGTGGGGAGGTGTGCAGGATGGGGGCCGGGGAGATGGTGGTGGCGGTGGTTGGCTGGGGAGGAGGGGGGAGGGATGTGGTGGGGGGCGCACGCAGCGGCTCTGGCCGACAGGGAGGGGAGGGGGGAGGGGGGGGGGGGGGGGGGGTGGGGGGGGGGGGGGGGGGAGATGCGGTGGTGGTGGATTAGGAAGATGGGCACGCTTGGCAACGGAGCGGGGTGGGGGGGGGTGGGGGGGGGGGGGGGGCAGAAAGCGGTTGACGAAAACATTTACTCCTTTGCGGCGGCCAGCGGCCTTGGGTCGCTGTCGGCTTGCCAATCACCGGTTTCCCCGTGCGATCAAGACCCGATCAAGAGAAAAAGACAGCCTAACGGCGCAAAAACGCTATCACTGCCATGGGCTTAGGTCGGCCTCACGATGCCCGATCAAAACCCGATCAAGAACTAGGCCCACTGAGGAACATACCCGGCCCGTGGGGCGTCCGGATCGGCGGGGCGGATCAGGCCACTTTTTAGCGCATCCTTGATAATCCGCGAAGCTTGAGCGGCATTCTGTCTGGCTATGCCGAGTCGGTCGCAAAGCGAGCTGTTCGTCATTTTTGAGTTAGCTAGCACCTTCAAAACCGCGTGTTGATATGCGGCTCTCACTCGTTCGGCCTGTGTCATTTCACCAAACTGCCTTGGCGCGAGCAGGATGGCCTTCATGTTATCACCTTCGGTCCGGAAATCCGGTGGAGGCAGTTGAAATATTTCCGCAGCGTTTACAGTTTTGTCTATACCTGTGCCCTGCTCTTCGCAGATTTTCATTCGTCTCATAATTGAAGCCAGATTTTCGTTTCGCGATCTCGGAGGAAGATCTATGATCCTCTGAGGATCGTTCAAGCTTGGCCCGGGGTTTGTAATTTCCATTCTGTCGTCAAATATCTCTATCATGGGGCCAGAGCCCCGTATTGTCATATCTTGGTGTATCAACGAATTTGCAACCAATTCTCGCACGGCAATTTCGGGATAAATTCTCCGCTCCTCACGGAACGCCTGCCCGATATGCTCATTCAGAGGCAAAAGCCTATTAATATATCCTAGTAGACCTTCAAATCCAGAGGCATAACCTTTATTGCCGATCCTTCTTCGCTTTGTGTTGATGCGATCTTTTCCGCTATATTCAATTACTCTAATGGCTTTTCTATCTATATTTTCAAAAGCGTCGAGCCTATGAGCAAACAATATTGCACCTAAATTAAGTATTTTCCATTTACCACCGACATCGGGGGCTATCAAAAAGTCCTCAGCAAGGCGAAGTAACATTTTTTCTGTTTCAAAAGGCTTAGGTTGCTTGGTCAATTCGAAATAGGAGTCCGCATCTAATAAATCTATCACTTCCTCAGTAGACTGAAAATGTTTTGATACGCCACGTTCCCAAGCGAAAGCTTGTATTTTTGACCAAAGAGCGCCCTCTTTATCGCGGTGATCTGATAAAAGTGTTGTTGCGCTACCTACCCTAATATATGCCTGTCTATTGAAAGTCACAGGCGCGTGACTAGCAGCCGGAATTTCAAGAACAACAACTTTACCTTCGCCCGTTGTGAGGCTATGGAATACTAAATGAGGTCGCGGATCCAGCATTTTTGCAAGCCACATTTCGAGAGGGTCTTTCCCAACAGTTTCCCTCGCCACCTCAAAATCAGTCCCAACTATCTCATGTGTCTCGTCTTCAATTCCCCAAACAAGATACGCAACTTCCTTATCGGCGAGTCTTGCCGAGTTAGCCAACGCAGAAACTGATTTGCCTATCATCTGAGATTGATAGTTGTTCTTTTTGAATTCCACCCAAGGTAATTCCGCCGGAAGACGACGCAAGTCTTCAACTAGCGCGATTAGTCTATCTTCCAACATGGGTCAGTAGCACCTAAAACAATAATGCCAACAGCTCGGGCACAACCTCAGAAAATTTTTATTCCGCACTGGGTCTTCGCAGCCGCACCCCAGGCCCCTCGCCGTTCTCCTCAATGAAGATGACGCCAGCGGCTTCGAGAGCGGCCTGTAGGGCGGCGACGGTTCGGCCCTTAAGCTCTTCGCCAGCCTCAAAGCGCGACACCGTGTTGGTCGAGACCTGAGCCTGATCGGCCAGTTCGCGGATGCCAATCCCAAGCCCGGCCCGGGCCATCTTACATTGAGCGGGCGTCAAAATCGCGTCCTTGCTGCGAATTCGCATTGACACCGCAAAAGCAGTGCGTATGTTCGCAACACAGTAGCGAAATCGCTGCTGAATCTCAAGCGGCCTGCCAAGGTGTTCGAGCACCGCAGCAGGCCTAGCCCTCAACGTCTGGGATCTCCGTCAATGGCTAGTCACGCTCATAGCACACGCACGCCCTTATTACCCCAGTCCGGCAACCTGCGGCCCTTATTAGGCCAGGGGTCCGGCAGGCAGCTGGGCCCCGTCTCCAGGGCCATCCAAGCCATGCGAGCGGCCGAACCGCTACCGGCCGCCGACGCCGCGATCGAGGCCATCCGCGAGGGTCTGATCCGCTACTTCGTCAAGCAAGACGGGGCCGACCACCAGCGCGTTCGTCAGCTGCGCCGCCGCATTGCCGACCGGATTGAAGCGGACTTGGCGTTATTAGATGCGCTCGACCCCGACCCGGAGGCCGAGCCGTGCCTTGGGGCTTCCGAGCCCTTCACCGTCGGCCCAGCCATCGATTGGGTTTACGGCAGCGGAGACGACCGCGAGGAAGATGCCGGCGACGATCGCGAGCACGAGAACGAACACGGCGGCGACATCCAAGATGAGCCGCACGATGAGGAGCCGGACCGAGAGCCGAGCCTGTGCGGCCTCACCGTCAACGCCTCCATCCTGGCTGGGGACGAGTGGTCCGGCAGCGATCTTGAGAACGATGACGAGCGCGAGCCGGAGACGGTGGAGGGCTGGTCGCAGCCAACGTTCATGGATGGCGGTGCCTACGCGCAGGACAGCTTCGGGAGGCGCGCATGAGCGTCCGCGATCAGCTGTTCTCGATTATCAGCGACATGGAAGACGATGTTGCCGATGTGGCTCGTTGGGGTGAGGTTGTTCGGCTCCTTGGCACCGTGTCCTGCAACATCGATCCGGGCGTCCTATGGGTGATCGGGAAGCCCCTTACCGAACTTGGCGAACGGATCGACGCCAAGTGGAATCGGGCTCACCAAGCAGCGGGAGGGCAGCCATGAGTGTCGCGACCCGCCGCACTCGGCGCCATCCTCGCCGCCCCACTGACAGGTGGGGTCGTCATGGCCCTACCTTCAGGCCCCAAGAACCTGCCGGACCATGAAGCCCAGTTCCTCGCCGTCGCGCCTCGCATGGTTGCGTTATTGGATGAGTACGATCGGCTCTGGGCTCTGAGTCATGAACCCTATGCGATCTACGAGCAGGCACGGGGACGAGGGCGCTACAAGCCCGAGCATGAAAAGCTACCGGAATGGTTCGCCTATATCGAGGCGCGCCGTCCGGCTGACGATCTCGATGCGATCCTTGAGGAGATGTACGAGCCCTATCGCGACCTGCGGCTGGTGAGCTTCGAAGCGATCAAGCTTCGCCACCGCTACGGCATGACCTTCGATTGGGCACGCGACGATCTGCTTGAGGATCTGGACGCGATATGGGGGAGGAAGCCATGCGCCTGATCAGCCCGTTCATCATCGCGGTGGCATGGTGGCACACGAGGCGGGTCCGCCGTGCCACCCACGACATGCGCAGGGCGAACTACTACGCCACCCGGAGTCTGCGGACGCTGATCGCGGTGGGTCGAGGCCCGATCCCGCGCACGCTCAGCGGCGTGCCGGCGA
>NZ_JAKSYL010000303.1 GCF_022829515.1 Methylobacterium sp. J-048 | reverse complement strand
CTCAGATCACTGCAACGCGCGAGACTGGCTGTTCGCCCGGATCCAGCGCGGCGAGAGCACATCGCCCGCCTCGGTGATGATCCAGGGCTGCGCATCCTCGGCGTCGATCGCCGCAGCTGCCGCGGCGAGTGCCTCGCGCAGCTGCGCGGCCCTGCACCCGCAAAAGGTCGAAGACCTTTTGAAACCGGACCTTTCGCGGACAGCGGTCGGTCAGTAGGTCCAGCGCTGGGCCTTGGAGACCAGGAAGTCGCGGAACGCCTGCACCCGGGCGACCGAGCGCATCTCCTCG
>NZ_JAKSYL010000302.1 GCF_022829515.1 Methylobacterium sp. J-048 | reverse complement strand
GGACATCGCAGTCGCCACGGTGGGTAAGCTCGATGCAAGCCGGGTCGCCCGGGTGCGCGATGCCTCCGGCGGAGAGGCCGTGGTCTGGGACTTTACGGTCAGCCCGCTGATCGGCTGTGGCCAGGACGGCATGGATGCCGTTCGATGACGGCCCTGCGCATCGCCGTCCTGACCAACTCCACCAATCCACGAGGATGCGTCGCGCATTGCCTCGCCCTGGCCGAGGCGTGATCACGGGCTGGCGGGGGAGGTCGTCGATCTCACCGGCGTCCCGAGAGGATGGCCGCCCGTGGCGAACGGACCGCTCTTAAGCTTTTAGCATCAGTGGAAATTCCATGGCGGTATCTCGCGCCAGTTGTCAGGAAATCC
>NZ_JAKSYL010000301.1 GCF_022829515.1 Methylobacterium sp. J-048 | reverse complement strand
AACGAAGCAAGACGTGGACACGCAATGCTTTAGTTGTCCCACAGACGCACGCGATCACATGCAGCGCGGCGACGGTACCGGCGCCGACGCTGTGACAGTATCGCTGCGACCCCCGGGCCGCAACGTCGTGATCGCGAAGAGCTTCGGCGCCCCGCGGATCAACAAGGACGGCGTCACCGTCGCCAAGGAGCTCGAGCTCGCCGACAAGTTCGAGAACATGGGCGCCCAGATGGTGCGCGAAGTCGCCTCGAAGTCGAGCGACATCGCCGGTGACGGTACCACCACGGCCACCGTGCTCGCCGCCTCCATC
>NZ_JAKSYL010000300.1 GCF_022829515.1 Methylobacterium sp. J-048 | reverse complement strand
ATCAGCGGCATCCCGGGCGGCCTGTTCGCGCCGTCGCTGGCGGTGGGGGCCGGGATCGGCGGGACGGTCCACGCCCTCCTGCCGGACATGCCGGTGGGCGCCCTCGTGCTGATCGGGACCCGAGTTCGAGATGGGATCGGGTTCTGGGCACGCCGCTCAAGCCACCAGACCGGCGCATCGCCATTTTTTCGGACTCAGCCTTCGCAGGGTGCTGCGACGGCGGGGTCCTCGTTCGGCAAGCATGCGGCAGCTGTCTGCTGCTGGTCTGTTTGTGCGTGTGTCTCACGGACACGGATCACGGGAGCGATCGGGCCTCCTTCGGGAGGCCCATCTTTTTTGGGCTGTGGCCCCGTGCTACCGCTCGGCGAACACAGACGTCGACCTCTCAGCGACACCGAGCCCACCTGCCCCCCTCATCCTGAGGTGCCCGCGCCAGCGGGCCTCGAAGG
>NZ_JAKSYL010000251.1 GCF_022829515.1 Methylobacterium sp. J-048 | reverse complement strand
AAGCCCTACGTCTACTCCGCCGCCCTCCTCTCGGGCCTGTTCAAGCCGGAAACCGCGGTGGTCGACAGCCCGGTCTGCATCGGCAACTGGTGCCCGCAGAACTACGGCCGGTCCTATGCCGGCCGGGTGCCGATGTGGCTCGCCGTGGCGAAGTCGATCAATACGATCCCGATCAAGATCTCGATCGCGCTGGGCAAGGCCATGGGCATCAGCCACGAGGCCCGGGCCGCCAAGGCCGGCCGCGCCAAGATCACCGATCTCGCCCACAAGATGGGCATCACCTCGAACCTGATCGACACGGTCTCGATGCCGATCGGCTCCGACGAGGTGACGGTGATCGACCAGGCCGCCGGCTACGCGGTGTTCGCCAACGGCGGCTTCAAGGCCAAGCCCTACGCCGCCATGGAGGTGAAGAACTCGTCCGGCGAGGTGATCTACCGGCACGCCGACGAGCCGCCGGACCGGGTGCTCCCGCCCCAGGTGGTCGCCGACATGAACTTCATGCTCAACAAGGTCGTCGAGGAGGGCACCGGCAAGCGCGCCCAGCTCGAAGGCGTGAAGGTGGCCGGCAAGTCCGGAACCACGAACGCCTACCGGGATGCGTGGTTCGTCGGCTACACCGGCAATTACGTCGGTGCGGTCTGGTTCGGCAACGACGACCACACCTCGACCAACAAGCTCACCGGCGGCTCGCTCCCGGCCCAGCTCTGGCACGACGTGATGGAGCCGGCCCACCAGGGCATCGAGACCAAGGGCCTGCCCGGCTTGAAGGACAATCCGCGCGCCGCCCAGCAGCAGGCGTCGGGCGGGCCTACCGCCCCGATCGATCCCAATGCCAGCGCCTACGGCAAGCTGTCGCGCCGCTCCTTCGAGGTGATCGGCGGCCTCAACGGCCTGTTCCGCACCGTCGAGCGCGCCCCCGCGGGCGAGGCGCGGCCGGATGCCGGCGGCGCCGACAAGGCCACCCAGAAGACCGATCGCAAGCCCGATGACCGGGCTGCGGCACCCCCGGCCCAGCCCCGTGAGATGGCCGAGGGCGCCCGGTCCGTCGGCGGCCGCATCGAGCTGCGGTGACCCGATGAGCCTTGCGATCCCCGGAAGCGCCGGCCGCAGTCCCGCAGCCGGAGACGCTCGCCCCGCGCCGAAGCCGCGGTCCCTCGGCGGCGCCGGCCGTCTCGTCGCCCGTGCCTGGCGCAAGAGTTCGGTGGCGGGTCTCGCCATCTATGCCCTGGCGCTGGGCGGCGTGCTCGGCCTCGCCAGCGCTGACTGGGCGACGCGGGGCGGCTACCCGTTCGGCGGCGTGCGCATCGGGGCCTGGACGGCCTGGCCCCGAGCCGGGGCGGCGCAGTCCGATCCCTATACCCGCGCCGTCAACGCCCGCCGTGGGGAAATCCCTCTGGCGGTGGGCGAGGGCCTGCTCCTGACCGCCTCCGTGGACGACCAGGGCCAAGCGCTCGACGCGGCCTGCAGCTACCGCATCGGCGGCGGCACGCCCCCGGCCCGGGCCTGGACCCTCACGGTCGCCGGCCGCGGCCCGCGCGATCCCGGTCGTCCGGCCGTCCGCGAGGGCTTCACCTCGACCGAGATCCTGCGCTCGGCCGACGGGCGGTTCGCGCTGGTGCTCGCGCCCGAGGTCCAGCCCGGCAACTGGCTGCCGAGCCCCCGGGACAGCGGCCCGGTGCGCCTGGCCTTGCGCCTCTACGACACGCCGGCCGCCGCCAGCGTCGGGTCGCTCGATCGGGATTCGGTGCCGGCCATCACCCGCCTGGGATGCGCGTCGTGAACCTGCGCTTCGTCTACGCCACGCTGATTGGCCTGGTGCTCGCCGGGATCGTGCACATCGCCGCGGTGCTGGCGATCCCGCGCCTGTCCGAGACGGATGCCGTCTCGCGCGCCCGGACCAGCGAGAACCTGGATCACCCGCAGCCGATCTACACGGTCGCCACCGGCGACGACCCCGCCCCGCCCGAGGCCTGGCTGCCGATCCCGGACCCGGCGGTGGCGGTGGGCGTCTGCGCCTACGATCTCGCCGACGGGCCGATGCGTATCTCGGCCAGGACCGGACCCCTGTCTTTATCACTCGCCGCCCATGCCAGGCGCGGCGCCTTCTACGCGGTGACCGACCAGGCGGCGGTGCGCGGCGCCCTCGACCTCGTGATCCTGACCCGCGCCCAGTACGACGAGGCCCTGGCCGACGACGACGAGAACGATCCGAGCCGCGACGTGCGCATCGTCGCGCCGGACAATCGCGGCGTCGTGGTCGTGCGGGTGATCGCCGGCCTGCCGAGCCAGCGGCCCGGCGCCAACGCTGCGGTCCAGGCCGTCTCCTGCACCACCGACACGGCGGCCGATGAGCCCGCCGGCAAGGACTTGACGGTCAAACCCGCGGGGCGGTAGCGGGCGACATCCGGGCACTGGGTGCTGGGCGCGTTTGACTTTGATCCACGACAGACAATTAGTCGGCGGGCCGTGCCGGATTTTGCACTTGGGTGCAGCATAGACGCGCAAACCGGCTCAGTGGGACTCATCGGCGATCGTCTTGGGCCTGATTATTTCTGCGAGCGGTTGCGTAGCAGCCGACCGTGGGCCAACGGACGGTGCCGCCTACAGTCATGCTCGCTTTCGCTTATCGAGCATCCTAGTTCGTAGGTGCACAGGCGCTGGTCAATCTTGACCGTTTACAGAGAGCGACCGGCGACCTTGCGGGCTGGCATGGTACGGCCAAGGTGTGCTGTTATTGTTCGGGCTGGGCAGATGGGCGATGCAAGAGATATGACCGCGGGAATGGCTGGGCGGACCGTCGAGGGGGCAGACCCGTCGCCGCTCATCGACATGGCGATGTCAATCCAGTTCGCGGCGCTCACGTCCCTGCGGACGCCGTATGTTGGCCTGCTCTGGGGAAACTTCCGCGACCGCTACCGCCAGGGTACGGAGGCGCCGCCGGTGCCCCCACAGTTCGAGATGTTCGGAGGCCCGGCTGGGATCGGTGGTCCGCAGCTCACCATTCAGCTCAATGCGCTCGTCCCGCGCATCGTATTCGAAGGGGTAGACGGCGATATTCTTCTGCATGTCCAGCAAGACCGCCTGATATTGGGCTGGCGGCGCTATCCATCTGGTCGGCCTTATCCTGGCTATGAGACCTTGCGAGACAGATTCATGGCGGAAGTCAGCGTTGTTGAGGACTTCCTGAAAACGGAAGGCTTGGGTGAGATCAGGCCGAACCAGTGCGAACTTACCTACGTCAATGCTCTGCTGCTTCCAGGAAAGGCAGCTGTCCATGAACGCTTGGATAGCGTCACACCGATGTGGCGCCCGACCGATACCGGACTGCCGTTCGATAGCGCACTCTTGCAGAACCGCTACCTCATACCAGCTGACGGCGAACCGACCGGGCGATTATATACAACGTTCTCCCCTGCGGTTCTGACCGCGACGGGCGAGCCGAACTACCAACTTGAGATTGTTGCTCGATGCAGGCCCAGTAGTGAAACCATCGCCTCTGCCTTTGCCAAGCTTGACAGCTCACACGATCTGATCGGTCGTGCATTCAGGAGTGTGACGTCCTCAGTGGTAAGGGCGTCGGGAGGGGAATGATGGCCGCAAGCCCTGCGATCGCACTGCATTATCGACCCACCGAGGTCGATGTGCCACTTGCTGGACCTTTCGGTACGCGAGCAGCTTCGGGTGAGACGCTCGCCTTCTCACGTTTTCGCTCGTACGAGGAGACCGTTGCGCCGGAGTGGCACCAAGAGGCGCTTGCGAAGATCGTCTCCTTCATCAAGCGTTCGAGGAACTGGGATGGCTACGGCTCCCTGCCGCTGCGCCACGACACAGGCATGTTCGCGCTCCAGGTTCTGATGGCCGTGATGCAGCCGCGTACCCCTATGCCTTCGATTGTCCCGTCTCCAAGCGGCGTACAGTTCGAGTGGCATGAGAAAGGGGTCGACCTGGAGTTGCACGTGACCGGTCCATATGAGTGGGAGATCTGGTTCGAGGACCATACCGGTCAGTGCGCCTCGGTGTCCGAAGAGCTCTCGAGCAACTTCGCATCTGCACGCGAGGCCGTCTCGATCCTGACGAAGCGTTGAACAGCCCAGAGGCGCATGTCCGCTAACTTCGCTGTGCGCGCGATCGATGATGCGATGGAGCTTTATCGTCGCGTTCATCCTGATCAGGTGGTGCCGGACAAGAACACGGGTCAATTACGGCCCTCTTCGGCGGCTTTCAAAGACCCGAGCATGTCGGTCGATGTCGCGGACTTCATGCGCGACGATGGCTTTGATTGGAGTTGGTCGCTTCGCAACTACTCGGGGTGGTCGCTTGTCGGCCTGACCGCTGCCCATGCGCGTGCCAAGCAGCAGGAGGTGCAGCACACGCCGATCACCACCGATCCGACTAATCCCTATCACGCAGAGGTCATCGGCAAGAAAACTCCCGGTACCGCCAACCACCTACGCGATAGCTCGGCTTGGGTGCACGTCGAACCAAAAATTGTAAACAAGATTTAGAGAAGCCAAATCTGTTTCACAGGTTTTACTAGTCTGCATTTCACGCTTACCGCCCCGATATTTGGCGGATACATGATCTAGAAATCTTGAGTCTTCGATCGTTCGTATTGCTCGATGCGTCGAAAATTCAAGTTTTTTGTCGCGCGTTGAACAAGACCCCTCGCGGCGGCTCAGTTCTTCACGACCAGCGGCGGGGCCTCGGCCACCGGCACGATCGCGGCTTCGAGGCTGCAGCGGGCCGCGGCATCCGCCGGGAGCAGCGGGTCGAGCAGGTTGCGGCGGGCGGCGAGCATGGCCAGGGAGCGCTCGGCCGAGACCGAGTCCTTCGCCGGCGCCGCGGCGAACAGGTGCTCCAGGGCGTAGCGGTAGCGCGCCAGCCGCAGGCCGGTTTCGATCCGCACCCAGGCGATCAGGCACCGGTTCTCCGCCACGCGCTGGGCGGCCAGGCGGATGTCGGCATCGTCCAGGGTCTTGGCATAGGGAAGGCTGCGCAGGCGGGCCGAATCCGCGTCGATCACCCGGGCGGCGAGCGCCGTGAAGATCGGGATCAGGCGGGCATCGGCCGTGGCATCGTCGGCGAGCTGGCGATAGCGGGAGACCGGCGAGCGCGACGGTTCCGCGGTCAGCGCGTCGTAATAGGCGCCGACCTCGTCGAACCGCCAGGTCGGGGTCGCATGCGCGCTCGCCAACCCGAGCAGCGCATCCTGGAAGGCCGAGAACGTGCTGGCCGGCTGCACGAACCGCCAGGCGCGGTCGCGCAGGGCCTGCTCGTCGTCGGTCAGGCCGGACTCGAGGAGCAGGCGGCCGCGATCCCGGGACGAGAAGCTGCCCGTCGTGTCGATCAGGCCGTTCCACACGCCGGTCCGGGGCCGGCCGAAATCGCCGCTCTGGGTGCAGGCGGCGAGCAGTGCCAGAGCCGCCCCCGCGGGCAGGAGGATCGCGGCTTTGAGAGCGCGGTGAAGGCGCTTGCCTCCGCGTGGGGAGCCGGTCGGACGAGGGCGGTCCGGAACGAACATGATCAAACCGTCGGAAACGTCGCGCGGCCGGGCCGGTCGGCGGCAATCATGGGCTGGTTCAGGAGGCGAGGCGCTCGTAGCGCACGCCGAGGAAGAACAGGATCTCGCCCCGCTGCTCGTCGGACCGCGGCAGGCGGCGCGTCCGGCGCGCCTCCGGGCCCGGGAATGCCAGCAGCATGGCAGATGTCGCCTGCCGCGCATCACGCCCCGCATCGTTGGCGGGCATCGGCACGCGGGTCGCGCGGATCACCTGCGGCTGGAATGGTGTCATGGTCTCCGGCTCCTGTCGGCGGCTCGAGCGGCAGCGCCCGGGCCCTGCGGAGGGCGTCGGCAAGGGCTACAGGAGTCATTCAGCATGACGTGGTTAACGGAGTCTTGCCGGCCATCGGGCGTATGTGGCGCGCGAATTGCGACGCCCCGTTTGCCCATGGCGGGCGTTTCCTCCCTTTGACTGAGGCCCTGTCCGATCGCGGACAGGGCCTTTTTTCTTGCCGGCTCCGTGCGGCCACAAGGCCACATTCGGGCGGGGCTTTCGCGCGGGGAACCCATGCGAACCTGCGGCGCTTGCCTACCGCCCCGCGCGACCGATATGCCGGACGCAAGCGGGCGGGACCCCGCCGCACCGATTTTTCGCGCGATCGAGATTTGAGGACACCGCTGAATGCGACTCGTTCCGGAACGCACCCTGCACGCCTACCGCCGTCGTAGCCTCGCCGTAGCAGCGCTGGCGTTCGTGACGCTCGCCGCCGGCCCGGCCTATGCCCAGCGCGAGGACCAGGGCCTGCAACTCGGCTGCGCGAACGACTATTTCCGTCTCTGCGCCGGCGTCGATCCGAACAGCCAGGACGCCGACAAGTGCATGACGCGCAACCGCAAGCGCCTCTCGCCCGAGTGCCGCTCGGCGATCGGCGATTACGACAAGCGCACCGGCAGCAAGTCGCTGTCCGACGATTGAGCTTGCCTTCGGTCACGACACGCGCCGCTGGCGAGGGGCATTTTCGATGGGCTTGACCGTCGCCGTCCAGATGGACCCGATCCAGAATATCCGGATCGCCGGGGACACCACCTTCGCCCTGCTGCTGGAAGCGCAGCGGCGGGGGCATGACCTGCTCTATTACACGCCGGACCGGCTCTCGATGCAGGGCCGGCGCGTGACCGCGCGGGTCGAGCGCTTGGAAGTGCAGGACGTCGAGGGCGCGCATTTCACGCTCACGCCGCCGGAGCGGATCGACCTCGCCGAGGCGGACGTGGTGCTGATGCGCCAGGACCCGCCCTTCGACATGGCCTACATCACGGCCACCCACATGCTGCAGCGGATCCACCCGGAGACGCTGGTGGTCAATGACCCCTTCGAGGTGCGCAACGCGCCCGAGAAGCTGTTCGTGCTCGATTTCCCCGAGCTGATGCCCCCGACCCTGATCAGCCGCGACAAGGCAGAGATCGAGGCGTTCCGGCTGGAGCACGGCACTGTGGCGATGAAGCCGCTGCACGGGCACGGCGGCGCGGCGGTGTTCAAGGTGACCGAGACGGACCCGAATTTCGGCTCGATGTTCGACCTGTTCGCCACCACGTTCCGGGAGGCCTGGGTGATTCAGCGCTACCTCGACCGGGTGACCGAGGGGGACAAGCGCATCATCCTGGTCGACGGCGTGGCGATGGGCGCGGTCAACCGCGTCCCGGCGGCCAACGACATCCGGTCGAACATGGTCCGCGGCGGTGCCGCCTCGGCCTCGGAGCTGACCGAGCGCGAGCGCGAGATCTGCGCCACGATCGGCCCGGAGCTGGCCCGGCGCGGCCTGATCCTGGTCGGGATCGACGTGATCGACGGCCACCTGACCGAGATCAACGTCACCTCCCCCACCGGCATCCGGGCGATCCAGCGGCTCGGCGGCCCCGATCTCTCGGTGGCGGTCTGGGACGCGATCGAGGCCCGGGTCGCGGCGCGCAAGGGCGTCTGAGCGCCGGTCAGGTCTCGGCCTTCGGCGTCGCGTTGAGCTCGGCCCAGTCGAACTCCTCCTCCAACAAAAAATAAGCGTCGTCGCCGATCCGGCCCTGGCGGCGCAGGGACAGGACCGCGTTGCGGGCGGCCTCCACCGACCGGCGGCGGGCGGCGTCCGAGGGCAGGCTCTCGGGGGCGCGGCCCTCGTCATGGGCCTCGGCCTCCTCGAGCGCCGAGCGGAATTCCGCGCGCAACGAATCGATCGCCGGCTCGTCCCCGGCCTCGGACAGGCTCTCGAGGGCGGCCTTGTAGGCGGCGGCGCGGGCCCAGCCGACCTCGCGCCCGACCGGATCGTCATCCTCCAGCTTCAGGTAGGCGAGCAGCGGGCGCAGGGTCAGGCCCTGCACGATCAGCGTGCCGAGCACCGTGAAGAACGCGGTGAACACCACCAGGTCCCGGTGCGGAAACTCCATCGGCAGCGCCAGGGCGGCCGCGACCGTGACGATGCCGCGCATCCCGGCCCAGGACAAAGCGAGCCCCGGCCCATACCGCGCCCGGGACCCCGCCTGACGCAGGCCGAATCCCTTGAAGCCGGTCGTGGGCAGGACCCAGGCCAGACGCGTCACCACCACGGTGACGAAGATCGCAGCCGCCAGGAACATCGCCTGCCAGGCATCCCCGCCGGTCAACCGGTCCTGGATCGGGTCGATCTGGATGCCGATCAGGATGAAGGCCAGGACGTTCAGCACGAACACCGCGGTGTCCCACACCGCGTAGGAGATCACCCGGGTCCGCGGCGCGGTGATGCCCGGCGCCCGCCGAGCCACCGTGACCGCGAAGGTCACGATGGTCAGCACCCCCGACATCTCCAGCTTCTCGGCCGCGAGCCAGATCCCGAAGGCGGCGACGAACTGCATCACGATCGTGCTCGCCGGGTCGGTGACGCGGCGGGTCAGGGCGACGAAGGCCAGGCCCAGGCAGGGCCCGGCCGCCAGGCTCGCCACGACGCCGAGCAGGAAGGCGGGCGCGACCTCGGCCGGATGGAAGCCATCGGCCATCGCGGCCGCCACCGCCAGCCGGTAGATGATCAGCGAGGCGGCGTCGTTGAGCAGGCTCTCGCCGCGCAGGATCGTGGCGAGGCGGTGCGGCATCGGCGCGTGCTTCAGCACCGCCAGGGCCGCCACGGCATCGGGCGGCGCGACCACGGCGCCGAGCACGATGCAGGCCGCGATCGGCATGTCGGGCACGATCAGGTGGGCCACGAACGCGACGGCGAGCGTCGTCACCGCCACCGCGCCCACCGCGAGGCCGAACACGGCGCGCCAGTTGTCCCTCATGTCCCGCACTGAGGCGTCGAAGCCGGCATCCAGCAGGACCGGGGCGAGGAACAGGGCGAGCGCCAGTTCGGGATCGAGCCGGAGGTTCGGCACGCCGGGTACGAAGGCGAGGCCGACGCCACCGAGCGCCAGGAAGGCCGGGTACGGCGCGCCCAGCCGTCGCGCCAGCGCAGCCAACAGGACGGCGCCGAACAGGACGCCGACAACCCACTCGAAAATCAGCATGCTGTGGAAAGAGGCGGGAGACCGCGACCGTTCCCCGCTGCGGCGGTTCAGTACTGCACGGTCGCCCGCACCCCGAGCACCGCCGCGTTGCGCAGCCGGCGGCCGTCCGGGCCGGCCACTCCCGCACCCGGATGGAAGACGTATTGGACGTCCGGCTGCACCGTGAAGCCCGGAACCACCACGGCCTGGTAGGTCGCCTCCAGCACCGTCTCGGCCCGCCGCCGCGGCATCGGGATGCCGGTGTAGAGGATCGTGTCCCGGTCGGCCCGGCGGGCGTCGTCGCTGATCCGGGCATAAGCCAAGCTCAGCCCGACCGTGTCGTCGTCGCGGCCCTCGAACAGGCCCTTATAGGCGAGGCCGGTATCGACATAGGCGTCGACCAGGCTGGAGCGGGTCGGGGAGTAGGCGGCGCGCACGAAGAAGCCGAGGCCCTCGTCGTCCTTGCCGGCTTCGCGGTACAGGGTCTGGTCGTAGATGGCGTAGAGGCCGGCATTGCCCCGCAGCGGGCGGCCGATCCCGGTGGCGTTCGGGTCGGCCAGCGGAACGCCGGTGATGTCGTACCGGAGGCTGTCGAACCGGCCGAAATGCTGCCAACCGCCCAGCGTGATGTCGCCGGGCAGGCCCTTGGCTCCCGGCTCGATGTTGAACGCGTAAGTCGCCTCGGCGACGATCAGGGCCGGGTCGTTGGTGCGGAAATTCGTGCCGGTGCGGTTGAGCCGCTGCGCCTCCGGGTCCTGGCCCGGGCGGTTCGCCCCGGCCGGATCGCCGTCATAGAGCCCGACCTGGAGCGAGAAGCCGTTGCCCGGCACGTATTTGGCGCGGATCGCCGGGGCCGAGAGCGGATAGGCCGGGCCGCCGCTCGGCAGGTCGAGCCCGGTGATCGCCGGCCAGCCGAAGGTCGAGTTCACGAACAGGGTCGCGGTCTGGCTGACGAAGAACTCGGAGTCGGCGGCCTGCTGGCCGATCCGCAGGCCGAGCTGCCCATCCATCAGGCTCTGATCGAACCACAGCACGTAGAGTCGGCTCGACGGCAGCGCCTCGATCACGCTCGTGGTCAGCAGGTCGCCGACATAGTAGCGCGACAGGCCGGTGCCGTGGATGAAATAGGCGTTGGCGTGGATCGTGGCGCCCTCCCAGCTGGCCAGCCGGTCGAGATCGAGGTTGAGCCGCAGGTTCAGACGATCCTCGACGATCGCGCCCTGGCGGAGGCCGCCGGTCGGGTTGCCCAGCACGTCGGCGATGTAGGTCAGGCTGTACTCGATGCCGCGCACCTTCAGCTCGGGGCGGAGGCCGAAGGGATCGCCGAGCGGGCCGAGCGAGGGCTCGATCGAGCGGACATAGCCGCCCGAAGCCTGGCTGGTGCTCTCCGGCTGCGAGACCGAGATGCGCGGATCGGCGCCCGCACCCTCGAAAACCGTCCGCGCCTTCTGCTGGGCCGCGGCCGGCATGGCAGCCAGGGTGAGGCCGATCGCGAACCGGGGCAGGATCTTGAACGACATCGGCCGCTTCCGCGCGACGGGCGCTCGCATTCCCTAGCACGGGACGGCGTCCGCGGAGCGCGGCACCTTGCGGCGGCCGCACACTTGCCTAACGCTGCGACCGGAACACCACAGGACCCCCGATGACCGAGACTCCCGTCTTCTCCGACAGCGCCGTCGCCGCCCCCCACCATCTCGCCGCCTCGGCCGGCCGGACCGTGCTGGCGCAGGGCGGCAACGCCATCGAGGCGATGGTGGCGATGGCGGCCTCGATCGCCGTGGTCTACCCGCACATGAACAGCATCGGCGGCGACGGCTTCTGGCTGGTGCGCGAGCGCGGCGGCCGGGTGCGCGGCATCGAGGCCTGCGGCCCGGCCGGGCGCCTCGCCACGATCCAGCGCTACCGCGAGAAGGGCTACGACACGATTCCCGCGCGGGGCCCCGACGCCATGGTGACGGTGGCGGGCGCGGTCGGCGGCTGGGAGCTGGCTTTGGCGCTGTCCAAGGCGCTGGGCGGCCGCCTGCCGCTGGACGTGCTGCTCGCCGACGCCATCACCCAGGCCCGCGACGGCGTGCCGGTCTCGCCCAGCGAGGAGCGCTACAAGCCGCAATCCGGCGACACCCTGTACGAGGCCCCGAACTTCGCCGAGACCTTCCTCAAGGACGGCAAGCCCTACCGGGCCGGCGAGATCCGCAAGCTGGCGGCCCTCGGGGCGACCCTGGAGCAGCTCGCCCATGCCGGGCTCGACGATTTCTACCGGGGCGACATCGCCCACGAGATCGGCGCCGACCTGGAACGCCTCGACGCGCCGGTGACCCGGGCCGACCTCAAGGCCTACCAGGCGGTCGAGCGCAGGCCGCTGGCCCTGCGCCGGCGCGACGCCACCCTGTTCAACTTCCCGCCCCCGACCCAGGGGCTGGCCGCCCTGATCATCCTCGGCCTGTTCGACCGGCTGACCGTCTCCGCCCCGGAGAGCGTGGCGCATTATCACGGGCTGATCGAGGCGACGAAGCGGGCCTTCGCGGTCCGCGACCGGGTGGTGACCGATTTCGGCCGCCTGCGCCACGAGATGGAGGATTTCCTGGCGCCGGCCTTCCTCGCCGCGGAGGCCGCGCGGATCGACATGAAGCGCGCCGCCACGGTGCCCCTGCGCGATTCTCCCGGCGACACGGTCTGGATGGGGGCGATCGACCGGGACGGCCTGGCGGTCTCCTACATCCAGTCGGTCTACTGGGAATACGGCTCCGGGGTGGTGCTTCCGCGCACCGGAATCGACTGGCTCAACCGCGGCGTCTCGTTCTCCCTGGACCCGGCTTCCGTGAACCCGCTGGAGCCGGGCCGACGCCCGTTCCACACCCTGATTCCCGCGCTCGCCGCCTTCGACGACGGCCGGGTCATGGCCTACGGCGCGATGGGCGGCGACGGCCAGCCGCAATTCCAGGCCCAGATCTTCTGCCGCTACGCCGATTACGGCTTCTCCGTCGCCGACGCGGTCGAGGCGCCGCGGCTGCTCTACGGCCGGACCTGGGGGGCGCCATCGCTCAGCGTGAAGGTCGAGGACCGGTTCGACCCGGCGATCCTGTCGGCGCTGGAGCGCATGGGCCACCAGATCGAGCCGGTCGGCGTGCCCTACAGCGACACGCTGGGCCATGCCGGCATGCTGGTCCGCCGGGCCCGGGACGGCCGGATCGAGGCGATGCACGATCCGCGCTCCGATGGCGGCGCGCTAGGGTTTTAAAGCCAAACGGTCGCCGCGAAGCATTGCTGCCCGCGACGCCCTTTCCCGGGCGCATGCAGCATCAGCGGAATGCGACCCGGGAACCGGCACACGATGACTGGAAGCGGCCGAGTGCAGCAACGGCGCTTCGCTGGCGTGCCGCTTCGCGGCGCTTGCTTCGCTGGGTCCCGGATCACCTTCCACTGACGTTTCAGGCGTCCGGGAAAGGGTCGCGTTTCATCCGGGTGGGACGGCGCTGGCAGCCGCCGGTCCTTCGATCGGAAGCGCCGTGTGATTACCGGTTCGTCAGCCCGCCTGGACCAGCCAGCAGGCGGCGCGCAGGCTGACGGTGCCCCCCTTCGCGTGCGGGCGCAGGGCGGCGGTGACCGCGGCCTCGGCCCGGGCGCGCAGATCGGGCTCGGCCTCGCGCACGAGATGCGCGGTCGGCCCGAGATTGAGCGCCACATGCGCCGCGGCCTGCGCCGCCTCGGCATCGGTGGCACCCCGGCCGAGCACCACGTCCCGGTCGACCGCGTCGCACGCGGCGGTCCCGAAGCCGGCGCCGCGCAGCAGTGCGACCAGCGGATCCGCCGCGGCGAAGCGGAACGGACCGGGCATGCCCGGCGGCGGCGGCGGCGGGATCTCCGGCAGCAGCGGCACCACCGCCTCGCGCGGCACCGTCACCCAGAGGTTGTCCGGGAGCGCCCGCCAGCACAGGAAGGTCAGCTTTCCCTCCGGGCCCAGCATCCGGCGGATATTGGCGAAGGCCCGCGCCGAGTCCGGGAAGAACATCACCCCGAAGCGCGACAGGGCTTGGCCGTAGGTGCCGAGATCGGCACGCTCCACATCCGCCTCGACGAACCGGATCGGCGCGGCGCCGGTCTCCGCCTCGGCGCGGCTCCGGGCGACCGCGAGCAGCGGCGCCGAGATGTCCGCGCCGGTCACCGCGCCCTGCGGCCCGACCCGGCGGGCGGCCTCCAGGGTCGTGGCGCCCGAGCCGCAGCCGATATCGAGTACGGTTTCGCCGGGGCGCAGGGCCGCGTGGTCGAACAGGGCCTCGGTCAGCGGCGCGAACACCGCATCGAGCACCATTTGGTTGCGGGCCCAGCGTGTCCCGACTTCGCCGTTCCAGTACTCGGTCTGGGTGATGCCGCCGGCCATCGCCGCCCTCCCCTCAGGCCGTCGTGACGGCGACCGACAGGTCGGGCTTGTGGTTCAGGGTCTGGAATACGACGCAGTAGCGCTCGGTGAGCTTGAGCAACTGCGCGAGTTTGTCCTCCGGCGCGTCGGTGTCGAGCTCGAAGAACAGGCGGATATTGCGAAACCCCACCGGCGCTTCCTTGTCGACGCCGAGCGTTCCGCGAAAGTCGAGGTCGCCCTCGGCGCTGACCGTTCCGGCCCGCAGCGGAATTTCCAGCGCGGTCGCCACCGCCTTCAGGGTCACGCCGGCGCAGGCGACCAGGGCTTCGAGCAGCATGTCGCCGGAACACAATTCGAGGCCGGATCCGCCGGTGGCCGGGTGCAGCCCGGCTTCCGCGATGGCGCGCCCGGTCTCGACCTTGCAGGCGATCTTGGTGTCGTCCAGCGTACCCCGGGCCTTGAGGGTGATGACCGCCGAATCCGGGGCCGCGCGATACTGGTCCTTGATCGGAGCCTGGAGGGCTCGCAAAGCGGTGGCGTCCATGGGGCGTCGTCCTCTCGGTTTACCGGGCTCCTCTTGGGCGGGAGCATCCCGGATGACGTATAGGGGCGCCGCTCAGGGACGGGAAGCGCGGCCCGTGAGCGCCGCCACCGCCTCGGCCAGGGCATCGACCTGCGCCTCCCCGTGGGCGGCCGAGAACGCCACCCGCAGCCGCGCGGTCCCGGCCGGCACGGTCGGCGGCCGGATCGCCACCACCAGGAAGCCGGCGGCTTCGAGCGCCGCGGAGATGTCGAGCGCCGCCTGCGCGTCGCCGACCAGGACCGGCACCACGGCGCTCTCGGCCTCGGGCAGGCCCAAGCGGGCGGTGAAGCGCCGGGCGAGGGCGAGCGGCCGGGCGCGCCGGGTCGGCTCCTCCTCCAGGATCGCCAGGGCTTCGAGCGCCGCCGCCGCCGAGGCGGGGGGCAGGCCGGTGGTGTAGACGAAGCTCCGGGCGCGGCTGGTCATCAGGTCGATCACCGGCTGCGAGGCGCAGAGATAGCCGCCGTAGGAGCCCAGCGCCTTCGACAGGGTGCCCATCTCCAGCGGCGCCCGCGGCCCGTCCTCGACCACGCCGATCCCGTGGGCGTCGTCGACCAGCGTCCAGGCGTCGAACGCCTCCGCGACGCCCAGGAGACCACCGAGGGGAGCCCGGTCGCCGTCCATGCTGAACACCCGCTCGGTCAGGACCAGGGCGCGGGCGTGGTGCGGGCGGTGCTCGGCCAGCACCTGCGCGAGGTCGGCCGGATCGTTGTGGCGGAAGGTCAGAACCTTGGCGCCCGACAGCCGCGCCCCGGCCCACATGCAGGCATGGGACAGCGCGTCCAGCACCACGAGATCGCCGCGCCCGGCGAGCGCCGGAGTGATGCCGAGATTGGCAAGATAGCCGCTGCCGAAGACCAGCGCGGCCTCGGCGCCCTTGTGCCGCGCCAGCCGATCCTCCAGCGCCCCGAGAACCGGATGGTCGCCGGTGACCAGCCGCGACCCGCCCGCCCCGGCCCCGTAGGCCGCGACCGCGTCCTGCGCGGCGGCGATCACCCGGGGGTGGTGCGACAGGCCGAGATAATCGTTGCACGAGAACGACACGAGCGCCCGGCCCCCGCGCGCCGCCGCGGCCCCGGAGCCGCGCTCGGTCGGCGTCAGCCGCCGCCGCAGGCTGCCGGCCTCCAGGGCGTCGAGTTTGGTGCGGGCGAAGGCGTCTAGGCTGTCCATCGAATGGGTGATGGGGCCGTGAGCGCGGCGGATGTCAAGGTGGTGGAGCGCGATGTCCTTCGACGGCGCCGGGCGCCTTCTGCGCGCGGTTCGCCTGTCCCATCGTCGCCGTGAGGTAGATGAACAGGCCCGCCGCCAAGGCGAGAACCGGCCCGAGCGCCATGAGATAGAGTTCAGACCAGCTCATTCCCGCAGGCTCCCGAGCAGGTATCGGGCCGTCATCACGGACGACGCTCCCGGCGCCTAAGGATATGCGTCGCGGTACGCCGAGACTAGAGGAAGCCCCCGCTTGACCACCCACGCCCCGCCGCCCATCCCTCGGCCATGACGTCCGACCTATCCCAAAAAAACCTGTGGCGGCCCTACACGCAGATGCGGCTGGCGCCGCCGCCCCTGGAGGCGGTGGCGACGCAGGGCAGCCGCATCGTGCTGGCCGATGGCCGCGAATTGGTGGACGGCATCGCCTCCTGGTGGACGGCGGTGCACGGCTACAACCATCCGCACATCGCCCAAGCGGTCGCCGACCAGCTGGCGCGGATGCCCCACGTCATGTTCGGCGGGCTGACCCATGCCCCGGCCGAGCGGCTGGCGGCGCGGCTCGCGGCGCTGCTGCCGGGGGATCTCGACCACGTGTTCTTCAGCGATTCGGGCTCGGTCGCCGTCGAGGTCGCGCTGAAGATGGCCGCCCAGATGTGGCTCAACCGCGGGGTGAGCGGCCGGACCAAGGTCCTGGCGTTCCGGGGCGGCTATCACGGCGACACGATGGGCGCGATGTCGGTCTGCGACCCCGAGGAGGGCATGCATCGCCGCTTCGGCGCCTACCTGCCCAGCCAGGTTTTTTGTGACCTGCCGCGGAGCCCGGCCGAGACCGCGGCGCTCGATGCGGCGCTCGCCTCCAACCGCGAGACGCTGGCCGCCGTGATCGTCGAGCCCCTGGTCCAGGGCGCGGGCGGCATGGTCATGCACCCGCCGGAGGTGCTGGCGACAATCGCGCGCCTGGCCCGCCGCCACGGCCTGCCGCTCATCGCCGACGAGATTTTCACCGGGTTCGGTCGCACCGGAAGCCTGTTCGCCTGCGAACAGGCGGGGATCGTGCCGGACATCCTGTGCCTGTCGAAGGCGCTCACCGGCGGCACCATGGCGCTCGCCGCCACCGTGGCCCGGACGGAGGTGTTCGAGGCGTTCTGGTCCGAGGATCCGGCCGCGGCGCTGATGCACGGCCCGACCTTCATGGCCAATCCCCTGGCCTGCGCGGCGGCCAATGCCAGCCTCGACCTGTTCGAGACCGAGCCGCGCCTCGACCAGGCTCAAGCCATCGCGCGCCGCCTCATGGACGGGCTGGCCGGCCTGAGCGGCCTGCCCGGGGTGGCGGATGTCCGGGTTCTCGGCGCCATCGGGGCGGTGCAGTTCGCCCGTGCGCCCGACCTCGCCGCCCTCAAGGCCGCCTTCCTCGACCGGGGCGTCTGGGTGCGGCCGTTCGGCGACATCGTCTACCTGACGCCCGCCTTGACCATCCCCGCGGACGATCTCGATCGGCTGATCGAGGCGGTCGTCGCCGTGGTCCCGGACCGGGCTGCGGCTTTGTCGTGAGCCCGCCCGCCACACGATCGCGCGAGGCGCGGCCGCGACGGCCTGCAACCCGGAACCGTTTCTGCCGTTGGGCTCACGTCGGACGATGCGCACGGCGGCCTCCGCGGCTGGGCGCTGCCGGAGGGAGCACACAGTGGCGAGCGAACAGATGGGTTCGAGCGGCGAGCGGCCGGTGATCCTCCTCGTCGAGGACGAGGCGCTGACGATCATGGACCTTGGGGATGTGCTGGAGGATGGCGGCTACGAGACGGTGCAATGTGCCTCCGCCGAGCGGGCGCTGAGCATCCTTCAGGCGCGCCAGGATATCCGCGGGCTGGTGACGGACGTGCAGCTCTCCGGAAAGACCGACGGCTTCGATCTCGCGAGCGCGGTCGCCGAGGCCCGTCCGCAATTGCCGATTCTCATCGTGTCGGGGCGGGCGGCTCCCGACCCGGCCCGGATGCCGGCGCATGCCGAGTTCATCGCCCGGCCCTGCACGGGCGAGGACATCCTGGACCGGCTCAAGCGCCTGATGCCCTGCTGATCACGCATCCTTCTCGGCCCCCGTCATCGCAGCGTCACCGGCTCGCGCCACAGCATCCTGGGCGGCCGTGGGACGGGGGTGGACGGTGCAGGTTCAGGATGGTCCGGCGGCCGCCGGCTTAGATGCGGGCGCTCCCGTGGGCGACAAGCAGAAACGCGATCGTGAGATCAGGGATTCGGGCGCCTCGGAAGGGGCGTCCAAGAAGATGCGGCCGCCCGGAGCGCGCAGCGTCGGCTGGGCGTTGGTGCAGGCGGCGCGCCTGCACCGGGCCCGCACCGGCGACCGGCTCGCCAAGCTTGGCCTGTTCGCCGGGCAGGAGCAGGTGGTTCAGGCGCTGGCCGCGGCCGGCACCATGACGATGGGCGACCTCGCCGCCCTCCTGCGGGTACGGCCGCCCACCGCCTCGAAGACGGTCACCCGGCTCGCGGCTTTGGGTATCGTCGAGCGCCGGGCCGAATCGGGTGACGGGCGCGTGGTCCGGGTTCAGCTCACCGAGGCCGGCCTGGCCAAGGCCGAGGCGATCGAGGGCATCCAAGAGGAGGTCGAGGCCGAATTGCTCGACCATCTCGACAAGACCGACCGGCGCCGCCTGCGCAAGCTCCTGCGCAAGGCCGCCCGCGGGCTGGCAGAGGCCGCCGGCGCCTCGGGCCAGATCACGGATGTCGACGCCGAGATCGAAGCCGAGGACGAGGCCGAGGCGATCGCCGTCTGACGAACCGCCACCGGCCGAACCGGGCGCGGGTGAACCGCGCCGTCATTGATTCGCTGCGCTCGCGACAACGGTGCGTGCGATGGACGTGAATCCGTCGAACCGGCGCTAAGTCCGTTGTCGCGCAGCCCGTGCGTCACCGCTCTCGCGCGGCTGTTGCAACGATGTAACGTTGCTTTCTTTCCACCTTACATCCCACAGCCGGCCCTTGCGCCGCATCGCCACGGCACGCGAATGAAACACTATAACATTCTGTGAGCCACGATGACCCCGTCACCTCGCCTCGCGTTCCTGGCCGGCACGATCCTGTCGGCGCCCCTCTTCGCCACCCTGTCGAGCTTGCCCGCGCGGGCGCAGCAGGCGGTTGCCCTCGACGAGATCAGCGTCACCAGCCCGAGCCCGATCCAGGCGACCCGACCCGCGGTCAGTTCTGCGGCTCCGCTCCAGACCGGCATCCTGCCGGTGGCGACCAACACGTTCTCGCCCGTCACCGTGGTGACGCAGGACCAGATCGCCCGCGACCAGCCGCGGACCCTGGGCGACGCCCTGTTCGACCGACCCGGCATCTCGTCCACCACCTACGCGCCGGGCGCGGCCTCGCGGCCGATCATCCGCGGCCTCGACAATGCCCGGGTGCGCATCCAGGAGAACGGCATCGTCAACGGCGGCGTCTCGGATCTCGGCGAGGACCACGCGGTCCCGGTGAACCCACTGGTCTCCGACCGGATCGAGGTGATCCGCGGGCCTGCGACCCTGCGCTACGGCTCCGGCGCCATCGGCGGCGTGGTCTCGGCCGACAACAACCGGGTGCCGACCTTCATCCCGGCCAACGGCGTGCAGGGGCAGGTCACCACCGGCTTCTCCAGCGTCGACAACGGCCGGCTCGGCGCCGCAACGGTGGATGCCGGCGGCGACGGGATCGCGGTCCATGCCGACGGGTTCCGGACTGCCAACGACAGCTACGCGATCCCGGGCGGCATCCAGCGCAACTCCTACACCGAGTCGCAGGGCGGCGCGGTCGGCATCTCGGCGATCGGCGACCGCGGCTTCGTCGGCCTCTCGTTCAGCCACTACGATGCGATCTACGCGATCCCGGGCGGCGTCGCCGAGCAGGATCGCACCCGCCTGACCCCGAACCAGGACCGGGTCCTGTCGCGGGGCGAGTACCGGCCGCTGGACGGCCCGTTCGAGGTGATCCGCTACTGGGCGGGCTACTCGGTCTACCGCCACAACGAGATCGGCATCGGCGAGGACGGGATCGAGGGCGTCCAGGCGATCTTCAAGAACCGCGAGGCCGAGGGACGGCTGGAGCTCCAGCATGTCCCGGTCGATACCGCGTTCGGCCGGCTCACCGGCGCGCTCGGCTTCCAGTCGGACCGGCGGGTGATCAACACGCAGCTCGAATCGTTCCTGCCCAAGACCGAGTCGCGGGCCAACGCAGTGTACCTGTTCGAGGAGCTGGAGCTGCGCCCCGGCACAAGGCTGCAGGCGGCGGGCCGCTACGAGGTCGACCGGCTGTCGAGCACGGCGGCGCAGTTCCCCGCGGATTACGCGCTGGTCGACGGGCAGGAGCCGTTCCAATACGCCCGGACCCGGCGCTTCGCCCCGAAGAGCGCCAGCATCGGCGCCCTCCAGGACCTGCCCTTCGGCTTCGTGGCGAGCCTCAACGGCTCCTATGTCGAGCGCGGGCCCACCGGCTACGAGCTGTTCTCGCAGGGCCCGCACGACGCCACCGCGACCTTCGAGATCGGCAATCCCGACCTCAAGAAGGAGCGCGCCCGCACGGTGGAGGCCAGCATCCGCCGGGCCGAGGGGCCGTTGCGCCTCGACGCCACCGGCTACTACACGCGCTACACCGGCTTCATCTACCGCAACTTCACCGGGCTGACCTGCGACGACGATTTCGCCTCCTGCGGCAGCGGCACCGAGAACCGGCAGATCGTCTACCAGCAGCAGAACGCCACCTTCTACGGCGCCGAGATCATCGGCCAATACGATGTCCTGCCGGTCGGCAACGGCTTTGCCGGCATCGAGGCCCAGTTCGACTTCGTGCGCGCCCAGTTCGACGACGGTACCAACGTGCCGCGCATCCCGCCCTACCGGCTCGGCGGCGGACTCTACCTGCGGGCGGACGGCTGGTTCGCCCGGGTGAACCTGCTCCACGCCTTCGACCACCAAGCGACCGCCCTGTTCGAGACCCCCACCCCCGGCTACGACGACCTGCGCGCCGAGCTGAGCTACACGCAGGCGATCGATCCCGCGGTCTACGGGGCGAGCGCGATCACCCTCGGCGTCCAGGGCCGCAACCTGCTCGATGCCGATATCCGCAATTCGACCTCGTTCAAGAAGGACGAGATCCTGTTGCCGGGCCGGAACGTGCGGTTGTTTTTGACGGCGCGGTTCTAGGGACGGTCCTCGGCGGCAGCGCACTGGATACGCGTCTCAGGCGACGGCCGGTGCGCCCCTCCGTCATTGCGAGCGCAGCGAAGCAACCCAGGGCGGCGCGCGATCGCCGGAGGTCGCGCATCACTGGGTCACTTCGCTGCGCTCGTGATGACGGTGGGGGATGAGCTGGTGGCGGCCTCCGATCGAACGACCGGAAGATGCGCCATGCTTCGGAGGCGGTGAACCCGGGCGGTCGCGCGGCTATAATCGCGCCGTCCCGATGGCCGGGCCGGACGAGACCTGAATGGCGAGCGAGACTGCACCGATCCGCGTCGGCCTGATCGGCTACGGCTATTCCGGTAAGACCTTCCACGCACCGCTGATCCGATCCGTTCCGGCGCTCGGCCTCCGGGTGGTCGGTTCGCGCGATCCCGCCAAGGTCCGGGCCGACCTGCCCGGCCTGGTCGTCGTCAGCGATCCCGCAGCGGTCGCCACCGCGGAGGGCGTCGACCTCGTAGTGATCGCATCCCCGAACGACACCCACGCCCCCCTGGCCCGGCTCGCCCTGGAGGCCGGCAAGCACGTGGTCGTCGACAAGCCCTTCACCCTCGACCTGGCCGAGGCGCGCGGGCTGGTCGCGCTGGCGCGGCGCCACGGCCGGATGCTGTCCGTCTTCCACAACCGGCGCTGGGACAGCGACTTTCTCAGCGTTCGGACAGCCATCGCGGACGGCGTCGTCGGCAAGGTCCGTCATTTCGAATCGCATTTCGACCGGTTCCGCCCGCAGGTCCGCGACCGGTGGCGGGAGGGCGCCGGCCCCGGCGGCGGCATCTGGTACGACCTCGGGCCCCACCTCGTGGATCAGGCGTTCCAGCTGTTCGGCCTGCCTGAGAGGGTGACCGCCAACCTCGCGCGGCTGCGCCCCGGCGCGCGCTCCGACGACTGGGCCCACGTGGTGCTGGAGTACCCGGATCTGCGCGCGGTGCTGCAGGCCAGCATGCTGGTGGCCGGCGGATCGCCGCGCTTCGTCGTCCACGGCGAGGCCGGCAGCCTCGTCAAGCAGCACCTCGACATCCAGGAGCAGCAACTCCTGGCCGGCCTGGCCCCGGGCGCACCGGGATGGGGCGCGGACCCGGACGGGCTCGCGATCCACGACGGCACCGGGGCGGTAACGTACGCCCCTGCCGTGGCCGGGGACCAGCGGCGCTACTACGAGGGCGTGGCGCGCCAGCTCACGCAGGGCGCGATCGAGTCTTCAGCGGCGCTGGAGGCGCTTCAGGTGATGGCCTGTATCGAGGCGGCCCTGATCTCGGCCCGCACCGGGACGTCCGTCGCGCTGGCGCTTACGGCGGAGGAGCGGGATGGCTCGGCATCGCCACGCCCTTGAGGTCGAAGGGCGCTACCAAAGACAGGTCAAGGCCGGTGCCGCGAAACGACAGGGCGCCTTAAAAGGCCGCCGCGTGCCTCGGCTTAGCGAGGCCGTAGCCAAAAATTTCGGCCGAGCCGCCGCCAGCCCGCGACGAGGCCGGTGACCGCGATCCCGGCGGCGAGCAGGTTCAGGACCCACTGCACGGCGTCGCGCAGGGCGGGACGGCCGGTCAGGACCGGCAGGTCGAGGCGGTGCGGGGCGTCGAACAGCCAGCGGTTGAGGCGGCCGGAGCGGTCCAGGCGCTGGAGGATCGCGCCATCGCGCGGGTCGATGTGGAGCCAGGTGGCGGCCGGGTCGTCGAAGCGCAGGCGCAGCACCGGCAGGGGCCGCGGGTCCGTCCCGTGCGGGTACCAGTAGGCGTCGTGGGCGCCGAGCAAAGCGGCCGCCCGCAGATGTCCCTCGGGGATCGCTCCCGCGGCGGCGGCCGCGAGGATGGCCGCGTCGGGGCCGGGGCTGCCGTCCGAGGCGACGGTGCGCAGGCCATCCGGCGCCTCGGCGGTCAGCCACCAGCGGCCGCCGATGGCGGTGAAGCGCAGGGACCGTGTGTCAGCCCCCGCGAGATCGCGCAGGCGAGCGGCATCGAGGCCGATGGCGCCGGGCGTTCCGGCATAGGCGGCGCGCAACCCCGCGGGCGGGCTGCTCGACGCGAACCAGCGGTTCGGATTCATGGAGATCCAGCCGCTCACGATGAACGTCCCGAGCCCCAGCCCGCCCACGAGGCCGAACAGGTGGTGCCAGCGCGCCAGGCCGCGATAGGGCGTCACGGCGCCGGTGGCGTAGCGGCGCCGCAGGCGCAGGCGCCAGATCCCGATGGCGAGGCCGCTGAGCGCCCCGAGGGCGGCCAAGCCCGAGAGCCACAGCAGCACCGTGCGCCACAGCTCCGCCCGGGCGCGCAAAGGCGTCAGGTAGATCCAGTGCGGCACCGAGCCGAGCCAGTTCCAGGCGCGCTCGAACCGGGTGGTGTCGAGGGCGATCTCCCCGGTGACCTGCGAGACGTAGAGCTCGGTCCCCGCCGGGTCGCAGAGGGCGACCTTGTGGAACGGCCGCAACGGGTCGTAGCGGGCGGTGACGGTCCACTGGTCCCGCTCCACCGGTTCGACGCGGGCGCCCGGCCGGTCGCCGGCGGCGAGCCGCAGGGCGGCTTCCGCGCCGACCGGGCCGAGTCGCGCGCCATTCCGGCCCGAGACCGTCGCCCGCGCACCGTCGCGGCCGATGATCCGGTAGACCGGTGCGTCGCCACGCATCTCCAGCCCGAACGCCGCCGGCACGCCCGCGACGCCGCCGGCCGCGCGCGCCGCATCCGGCGAGACACCGACCTGATCCCAGGCGATCGGCGCCAGGCGCGCGAGGCGCTCAGGCGGGGTAAGCGCCGGGAACGGCACATAGAGCATGACCAGCCCGGAGCCGATCCACAGGGTGAAGAACAGGGCCGTCGCGATCCCGGCCCAGCGGTGGAACAGCAGCAGCCAGCGGCGGGCCGCCTTGCCGACCCCTATGCCCATCCGGTGCCTCACCAAGTCACCGTGTAGGCGAGCTCCACCGAGCGCGGCCGGCCGAGCAGCCAGTTGGTGCCGACCCCGTTCACGGCGTTGCCGCTGATCGCGTAGACCTTGTCGAACAGGTTGTAGACCCGCAGGCTCAGGCGCGAATCCACGGTCACCTGATGGTCGAGCACGAGGTTGACGAGGTTGTAGGCCGGACGCCGGGCCGTGTTGGAGAAGTCGCTGTAGACCTGGCCGACGTTCTGGAGCCCCACGCGCGCCGTCCAGGCGCGGGACAAATCCCAGGTCAGCCAGAGGTTGGCGACCCGCTCGGGCACGTCGATCGGCTGGTTGCCGGCATACGAGATTGTGGTGCCTCCCACGTTCTGGTCGAAGGCATCGTATTGCGCGTGCAGCAGCGCGAGATTGCCGTCGAGCCGCCAGCCCGGGCTGAACTGCCAGCCGAGCGCCAGCTCGAAGCCCTGCGAGGATTGGCTCCCCACCTGGGTCGACAGGGTCGGCTGGCCCGGCACCGCCGAGATCAGGTTGTCCTTGACGATGCGGTAGCCGGCAATGGTCCATTCCAAGGCACCGTCGAAGGCCAGCCCCTTGGCGCCGATCTCAACCTGCGTGCCGGTGGCGAGCTGGAAGCCGGAGAGCGACTGCGACAGAGTGATGAGGCTGTTCACCGGGTCGGTGGCGAAGCTGTATTGCGCGTAGAGCGCGCTGTCCGGCGTGGGGTTGTAGACCAGGCCGAACCGGTAGCCGAGCGCCTGATAGGTCTTCTCGAACTGCGAACCGCTCTGCAAATCCTCGCGATGGAGCGTCGGCACGTCGAGCCGCACGCCCGTGAGGAACGAGAGTTTTTCCGACAGGATCACCCGGTCCTCGGCGAAGACCGAGGCCTGGCTGGTCTGCGTGGCGTAGGCCGGCCGCGCCCGCCCGTCCTGTGGGAAGTAGCCCGGATCATAGCCGGTCAGCGGCACGCTGGTGGTCTGGCCGAAGTAAAAGTTGTTCGTGTGGCGGAAGTCGATGTGGTTCACGTCGAACCCGACCGCGAAGGCGTTCGGCAGGCCGAACAGGCTGCCCTTGACGCTCGCGTCCAGCCGATTCCCGACCTGTTCCTGGCTGTGGTAGATCTCGAGATAATCGCCCCGGTCGACCAGTCCGGTGCCGCGGTTGTAGCTATATTGCTCGACATCGAGCCAGTGGCGCCGGCTGGTGAGCCGGTAGGCGGTGTTGCGGACCGTGATGTCGGCCGAGGGCGTCCACTCGGTCTTGAACTGGGTCCAATTGTCCGCCCAGGTGATCTTTGCATCCCGGACGTTGTAGTTGTTGAACCGGATCAGATCCGGGATTTTTCCGTCGACCAGGGGCGTGCCCCAGTACCGCGCCGGCTCCTGGTAGCCGAGGTCGTGGCTGACCGTGAAGGCGAGATCCGGGCTCGGCTGGAACAGCAGGGCGGCCGAGACCGCGAGATTGCGGAAATCCCCCTCCGGCCGGATCCAGCCGTCGGCGCGGTTGCCGCTGACGTTGAGGCGATACGCGAAGGTCTCGCCGAACTCCTCGCGGCCGAGCGCCCCGCCGGAATCCAGCGCGAGACGCGCGACCCCGTCGGTGCCGATCACCGCGCGGGCGGTGTTGATCGGCACGAAGACCGGCTTCTTCGGCACGACGTTGATCACGCCGCCGATGGCGCCGTCGCCGTACAGGACCGAGGACGGCCCGCGCAGCACCTCGATGCGCTCGACGTTCCAGGTGTCGAACGGGAACGTGACGGTGTTGGCGCCGACATAGAAGCGGGTTCCGTCGTAGAGCTGCTGGATCGAGTTCGGCCCCGCGAAGCCGCGCGACGTGAACGCGCCGTTGCCGTTGCCCGGGGCGGCGATCGTGGTGATGCCGGTGGCGTCCTGGGTCACGGCCTCGGCGATCGTGTCCTGGCCGCGCAGCCGCGCGGTCTCGCCGGACACGATGTCGACGCTCGCGGGCGTCTCCAGCGGCGTGAGACCGAGCCGGCTCGCGGTTCGGTCGGGGGTGCGCAGGTTCAGCCCGATCGGGGCGGCGCGGGTCAGGCTGACGCCGCCCTCGCCCTCGACGGAGAGCTGATCGAGGGCGACCGTCTCCTGGGATGCGGCCGGGCTCGCCGCGAGGGTGAGCAGGAGGCCGTAGAGCGGTGCGCTCCGGCCGCCGGGCGGATTTTTGGGTTGGGACATGGCGCGAGGGGGTCCGTGCGCGGCGGCCGCCGGCCCGGATGTCCTACAAGCAATGTAATAACATTACTATCGCTGCCGCGGGCCGAAACCGGTTCCGTCGGGGCGCAGCGGCCCGGGCGGAGGATCGGGCCGCGCAAGGGCACGGCCGGGATCGGCATGACAAGGAAGGGCATCGGGAACCGGAACGCGGGCGCGCTTGCTGTGGCACGTCACCGCGAACGAGGCCTCGCCGACCGCGCTCGCGCACGGCCGTCTCGACACCCGCCAGGACACCCCGCCCAGCGTGTTTCGCGTGTGACCACGGCTGACGGCAGGTCTCCTGGCTCACGGGTCGCCGCCCTCGCACCGTCTTCCCGGGCCAAGACCCAGTGACGTGGTGGTGAAGGGCTCGCCGCTTACAGTTGCGGGGACAGCCGCGGCCTCGGGGCAGACCCCTCACCGCGTTCCCTTTTGATCCCCGAGGGGAACCGTCAGGTCATAGCTTGGCTGTATGAGGCCGGGGCGTCAAGCATGTGGATATCTGCGGTCGGCGGCGGGCCGCTGGCGCCTGAGGCCGGATGGCGGGTGGGCTGGACGAACGAACCTATGCGCGCCGCTCGACCGGTTTTGATGCAACAGAATAGCTAGTATTTGGCATCTTATCTGCAAAATTCATGCTTATTTTTTGGCTTTTGATCTGCGATTACCGCCTATGAGAGCCATATTTCGTCTAAATGATTCAGATATATATTCCATCTACATTATAGCATACAAATAGAATCGCTATCGTGCCGTGGAACCACCGATGATCTGTCGCGTAAAAGAGTCGCTGCGGCCGATTGAGGTGTCATGCAACACATCGTTCCTCAGGGGCGCAGGATATTTCTCTTTCGAGGGATGTAACGCAGGCCGTCAACGACAAGGAGGACGTGATGAGCATCACCTATCGACTGGACAATCCAGGCCATCCGGGCGGATTCGTGCGCCGCAATATTTTGGAGCCGCGTAACCTGACCGTCATGAGTGCAGCCAGCCTGCTCGGCGTGACACGTCAAACGCTGTCCGACTTCCTCAACGAGAAGACCGCCGTCACGGCCGAACTGGCCCTGCGCATCGAGAAGGTGTTCGGCTGCCGGATGGAAACGCTGATGGACATGCAGACCCGCTTCGACATCGCCAAAGCCCGTAAGCACGAGCGGAAGATCGAGAGCGAACTCGCAGCCGGGTCGAGGTTCCAGGCACCAAACGGAAAGCCCCAGCCGATCGTCAAGCGGGTCTACGCGTTCGGCTGAGGCCGCCTCCGACGTGCCGGTTCTGCGGAGCCGGGCGTTTCGAGTTATTGTCGCTCCCCGGGAGGCGGGATACGACGCCCGAATGACGGTCTGGCGCCCCCCTTCTGAGATCCGTGTGAAGGCTTTGGGCCTGCCCTGGCGTGGGCACAGGCTGCTGGTCGCCGAGGTCCATACCGATGACGGGCGCCTCACAGGCGTTCGGCCGCTCGGGGGCAGCGTCGCATTCGGCGAACGGGCGGACGCGGCGCTCGTACGGGAATTCCAGGAGGAACTCGGTCTCACCGTGCGCGTGCTCGGTGCGCCGTTCGTGATGGAGAATCTGTACGTGCACGAGGGCAGCCCGGGGCATGAGGTGCTGTTCCTGTTCGCGGTCGCCCTGCCGCCCGGTCCGCTCGATACGCAGGAGCACATCGTCTTCCACGAGGATTGCGGCACGCCCTGCGTCGCGCGCTGGTACGATCTGGCGGACCTCGATCGCGACGGCGGCCCTGAACTCTTTCCGAGCGGGCTCAAGGCGAGGCTTCTGGCCAAGAATCGGCCGTAACCTCGAACGTGTGGGAGACGAGGTGAGGCGCGGCGGCGTCCCGTTCCTGTCGCGCACAGGACGCGGGTTCTAAACTCGCCCCGTGGAATCATCCGCGCCGAGCCCGCGTCCGTGTCATCGACCCTCACCGCATCCGCCCTCGATCTGATCGGCGGCACGCCTCTGATCGCCCTCGACTGCGTCCATCCCGGGCCGGGCCGCATCCTGGCGAAAGCCGAGTTCATGCAGCCGGGCGGGAGCGTTAAGGACCGGGCGGCCCGCGCCATCCTGCTCTCTGCGCGGGCGGATGGCCGCCTCGCCCCGCAGGCTCCGGTGGTCGAGATGACCAGCGGCAATATGGGGGCCGGCCTCGCCGTGGCCTGCGCGGCGCTCGGGCACCCGCTGGTCGTCACCCTGTCGGCCGGGAACAGCCCGCAGCGGGCGCGGATGCTGGAGGCCCTCGGGGCCGATGTCGCGGCTGCGGCCGAGGCGGCGCACCGTCTCGCTAGGCAACGCGGCGGCTACTACGTCGATCAGTTCCACGCCCCGGAGGGCGTCCGGAGCCACCGGGATACGACCGGCCCGGAGATCTGGGCGCAATCCGGCGGCCGGGTCGATGCCTGGATCGCGTCCGTGGGGACGGGGGCGACCTTCCTGGGCGTCGCCGCCGCGCTGCGGGGGCGCAACCCGCGTGTCGTCTGCGCGGCGGTGGAGCCCGAAGGCTGCCGCCCGCTGGCCGGCGAGCCGGTCACCAAGCCGCGCCACGTCCTGCAGGGGACGGGCTACGGCACCGTGCCGCCGCATTGGGATCCCGGGCTCATGGATCTCGCCGTCTCGGTGACCGATGACGAGGCGACGCGCTGGCGCCGGCTGCTGGCGACGCGGGAGGGCCTGCATGTCGGCTACTCGGCCGCCGCCAATGTCTGCGCCGCCGCCGCGCTGCTCGCCTCCGGCCGCCTGCCGGCCGACGCGGTGGCCGTCACGGTGCTGTGCGACACCGGTCTCAAGTACTGAGGGTTGTGGGCTCGGGCGCTCCGCCTTTGCCGCTGCGCCCCCGCGATGCTAGAGCCGGGCGACCCCATCGGTCCGGGTCCTCTGCGACGCCGCGGCCGATGCGCCCGGACGTTCCGTCCGAAGCGGTGACGGGTGCTGGCGGAATCATGACGACACGACCACCCCCACGCGGCGGCCCGAACGGGCGCAGGCCCGGAGCCGGCAAGTCCTCTTCCGGCAAGTTCTCGCCGGGCAAGTTCCAGTCCGATGGGCGCGCCCGTACCGGCCCGCGCACCAGCGCCCGCGACGCCGCCGAGCGCGCGGCCCGCAACCGTGGCGACGATGCCGGCACCCGCGATCCCTGGACCGCGCAGGGCACGCCCCACGCCGTCGCGGCGGCTGCCGCAGCCGCCGCGAAGCCGAAGCCACGGCCTGCCCCGGTCGAGCGCGACGAGGCCGCGCCGCCGCGCAAGGCGCCGTCTCGGCCAAGCGCGAGGCCGGCCGCGAAGGCGCAGGCCAGACCCGTCGAGCCGCGTCCGGACGCTTCGGCACCGCCGGTCGGTCCGACCCGCCGCGAGCAGCGTGCCGCCGCCTCCGCGACCCTCGCGTCCGGGGTACAGACCCTGACGGTCGAGGCGGACGAGGCGGGCATGCGCATCGACCGGTTCCTCACCGCGCGCTTCCCGCTGCTGCCCTTCACCCGGGTGCAGAGCATCGTGCGCAAGGGCGAACTTCGGGTCGACGGCAAGCGCGCCAAGCCCAACGACCGGTTGGAGCCGGGCATGAGCGTGCGCGTGCCGCCGCTGCGCCTCGACCAGCCGACCGAGCGTCCGCGCAGCGCCGCTCGGGAACAGGACGATGCCGAGTTCATCCGCTCGCTGATCCTCTACGAGGATGCGGACATGATGGTGCTGAACAAGCCGTTCGGCCTCGCGGTCCAGGGCGGGTCGGGCACCGTCCGCCACGTCGACGGGTTGCTCGCCGCGCTGACCGGGCCGGACGGGCAGAAGCCGCGCCTTGTCCACCGTCTGGACAAGGATACGGCGGGCTGCCTGATCATCGCCAAGACGAGGCTGGCGGCCGCGACGCTGGCGAAAAGCTTCCGCTCGCGGGCGGCGCGAAAAATCTATTGGGCGCTCACGGCGGGCGTGCCGCGGGTGCGGCAAGGCCGGATCTCGACCTACCTGGCCAAGGACGAGCCGACCGATGCCGACGCGCGGATGCGCGTCGCCAAGCACGGCGACGAGGGCGCGAGCCACGCGCTGACCTATTACGCGATGGTCGATCAGGCCGCCCAGAAACTGTCCTGGCTGTCGTTCAAGCCGGTGACCGGGCGGACCCACCAGCTGCGCGCCCACGCGGCCCATATCGATCACCCGATCGTCGGCGATCCAAAGTACTTTTCCGTGGAGAACTGGGAGCTGCCCGGCGGCATCCAGAACCGGCTGCACCTGCTCGCCCGCCGGATCGTGATCCCGCACCCGCGCACCGGCCGGCCCGTGGACGTCAGCGCGCCGCTGCCGCCGCACATGGCCCAGAGCTGGAACCTCCTGGGCTTCGACGCCTCCCGCTACGACCCGATCGTCGAGGCGCCGGAGAGCTGAGCCCGCAGAAACGGCACGATGGCGCCCGCCAGGACGTCGGGGGCTTCCATGGGCAGCATGTGGCCGGATCCGTCGATCACGGTCAGGGCGGCGCCGGGAATGCCGGCCTGCAACTCGCGGGCTTCGTCGAGGCTGCGCAGGCCGTCCTGGGCGGCGGCCACCACCAGGGTCGGGCAGGCGATGGCGCCGAGTCGGTCTAGGTCGCTCGCGCGCCCCTGCCCCGCCTGACGCAGGAACACGTCGCCGCCGAGGCGGTCGCCCATCTGCCGGATGCGGGCGATCAGGGCCTCGTCGCCGGTCCGGTCCGGATGGACCGAGCCGAGGATCGCGGCCCGGCTGAGACCCGAGAATCCCTGGCGGCGGACATTCTCGACCGCCGCCGCCTTTCGGCGTGCCTGGGCCGGGGTGTCCGCCCGCGCCGAGGTGGCGATCAGCACCAGCGCCCGGACCCGCTCCGGTGCCAGACGGGCCATAGCGCGCGCCACGTAGCCGCCCATCGAAAACCCGACCAGGGCAAATCGCTCCGGCGCTTCGGCGGCGACCCGGCTTGCCATCGCGTCGATGGTGGCGTCCTGGCTGAGGTCCCCGTGCCGGATCGGGCCGAGCGGCGCGAGACGCGGCAGAATGTCGGCCCAGAGGTCGGGATCCGTCATGAAGCCGGGGAGCAGGATGAGGGTCATGGCGGGGTAACGGGGGTCATGTCTCGGCAGCCTGGCGCATCATCGTGTCCCGAAAGCCGGCGGGCCCTTCCGCGATGAGGCTCTCACATCCGCGGTGAAACATTGCCCGCATCCCGAAGGTCTCGCGTCCGGCACGGCTTGGCAATCGGCCGACTCGCCTCATATGCTGATCCGTGACCCGCCGTTCCGCCGCGGGGCCGATTTCCCGCGGTTCGAGACCCTGACGCATGAAGCTTGCGACGCTGGCCTGCCTCGCTGCCCTCTGCCTCGTCGGGCCGGGCGCCTATGCTGCTGCGCCGGGCGAGACGGCCAAGCCGGCCGTGCCGGCGAACCCGGCCCCGCCGACTGGTGCGCCCAGGCCGGTGCAGCCCGCTGCCGAGGCGTCGCCGCCGGCTGCAGCGCCGTCGTCGGCACCTGCCACCGCCCAGCCCCAGGCTGCCCAGTCTCAGGCCGCCCCGCGCCCGGCCTCGAGCGGCCGGGCCGAGCGGCGGCGGCGATCCTACGCGGCCTGCAACCGCGCGTCGCACCAGCGCGGCCTGCGCGGCGGCAGGCGGCGGCGGTTCCTGATCCGTTGCCGGCTCGGCTACGAGCGCACGCACGGCCAGTCGGCGCAGCCGGGTGCCGCCCAGCCGGTGCAGCCGGGCCGCAAGCCGTGACCGGCCGCGCCGCGGCGGGCGCGCGATGAAGCTCATCGTCTTCGACGTCGATGGAACGCTGGTCGACAGCCAGCACCTGATCGTCGCCGCGCAGGGGCTCGCCTTCGCGGAGAATGGCCTGCCGGCGCCGGGCCGGCGCGAGGCGCTCTCGGTGGTCGGGCTGTCGCTGCCGCAGGCGTTCCGCCGCCTCGTCGGCGAGGACGGGCCGATCGCCGAACTCTCCGAGAGCTACAAGCAGGCCTATAACCGCCTGCGCGTTGATCCCGCCTACGAGGAGCCGCTGTTCCCCGGCATGGCCGACCTGCTGGCGCGGCTGCATGCCCGCGAGGACGTGCTGATCGGCCTCGCCACCGGCAAGTCGCGACGCGGCGTCGAGCGGCTGATCGAGCATCACGGCTGGGCCGACTGGTTCGCCACCACCCAGAGCGCGGACGACGCGCCGTCGAAGCCCGATCCGACCATGCTGCGCCAGGCGATGGCGGAGGCCGGCTGCGGCCCCGAGGCCACCATCATGGTCGGCGATACGACCTTCGACATCGGCATGGGCGTATCGGCCGGGGCCGTCGCCGTGGGCGTCGGCTGGGGCTATCACCCGGCCGGCGCGCTCTACGGGGCGGGAGCGGTCACGGTGGTGTCGAGCGCGGGCGCGCTGGAGGGGCTGTTTTCCGGGGGTGAGCCTCCGAGGCCGCCCGCTTCGCCGTCATCGCGAGCGTAGCGAAGCGACCCAGGGAATCGCATCGCTCGGAGAACGCCCGCCGCCCTGGGTTGCTTCGCTCCGCTCGCAATGACGGCGCGATGTCCAGCGAGGCTCGCCGACGCAGCCGAAAGCTCCTATCTGGCATTCATGAGCGATGTGACGAACGAGTGGCTCGGCGAACCGGGCGACGCGGAGCGGCCCGATCCGGTCCGGGCGGCGCGGGGCCATGCCAAGGCCGCCCTGCCCCGGCGGTTCTACAAGGAGGCCGGCTTCTCCGAGGGCCCGGACGGGTTCCGCCTGACCCTGGACGGCCGTCCGGCCAACACGCCTGCCCGCAAGCCGCTGAGCCTGCCGACCCGGGCTCTGGCCGAAAAGATCGCGGCCGAATGGGCCGCCCAGGACGATGTGATCGACCCGGCCCGGATGCCGCTGACCCGGCTGGCGAATACCAGCATCGACGGCGTCGCGCCCCGGCACGCGGCGGTGGTCGAGGACCTCTGCGCCTATGCGGGTACCGACCTCGTCGCCTATCGGGCCGGGGATCCGGAGCGGCTGGTCTCGGCTCAGGCCGCCGCCTGGGACCCTGTGCTCGACTGGGCCCGGGAGACCTTCGGCGCCCGGGTGATCCTCAGCGAGGGCGTGATGCATGTGGAGCAACCGCCGGATACCGTCCGGGTGCTATCCGAGGCGGTGGCCGCGGTGGAGAGCCCGTTCCGGCTCGCCGGCCTGCATACGCTGACCACGCTGACCGGCTCGTTGCTGATCGCGCTCGCGGTCCTGCGCGGCCGCCTCACGCCGGCCGAGGCCTGGGATACGGCCCATGTCGACGAGACCTACCAAGCCGCAATCTGGGGCCGCGATTCGGAGGCCGAGGCGCGGCTGGCGATCCGACGGGTGGAATTCGAGGCCGCGGCCGAGCTGATCGCCAGCGTCTAAGGGGGTCTGGGTGGATTGCGCAGATGCGCTTGCGCAACATGCCCGGACTCGCTGCCGCCAGGCCGCGGAACTGGCTGACATGCTGCGAGGATTGACTTAGGGTCCGAAGAATTCAGTCATCGGATCACCAATGCGCGCCGATCCTTGTCATTGCAATCGTTTCGAAGATGAATTGGCCGCGCTCCTCACCACCAGGCACGCGTCCGACGATGGGGAAGCCCGGGAGGCGCTGTTCGCGGCCCTGTCGCGGCTGGAACGGCAGGCGCTGATCGCCGGCGCCGCGGATCCGACCCTGTACAAGATTGCCGAGGCGCGGTTCCTGGTGGGCATCCTGCGCGACGCGATGCGCCCATTGCGGATCGCGCCGCTGCGGAGCCTGCTGCGTCTGGCGGCGGAGACACGCTGTGTCGTAGAGGGCGAGCCGGCCTGAGTCGCGGCCCGACCTGTCACCGCCGTCATTGCGAGCGTAGCGAAGCAACCTAGGGAACCGCCACGGTTGGAGATCGCGCGCTTCACTGGGTTGCTTCGCTGCGCTCGCAATGACGCTCGCTCTGGCTCACCCCGCCGGTTGGGCCAGCGCGTCCCGAACCTTCCCTTCCAGCGAGGCGGGCTTCGCCGACGGCGCGAACCGGGCGATCACCTCGCCGTTCCGGCCGACCAAAAACTTCGTAAAATTCCACTTGATCGCCTTGGAGCCGAACAGCCCTGAGCGGGCCTGCTTCAGGTGGTCGAACAGGGGCTCGGCTTCCGGGCCGTTCACCGCGATCTTGCCGAGCACGGGAAAGCTGACATCGTAGGTCAGGGAGCAGAAGCTCGCGATCTCGGCGGCATCGCCCGGCTCCTGCGCGCCGAACTGGTTGCAGGGAAAGCCCAGCACCGTCAGGCCCTCGGCGCGATGCGCCCGCCACAGCGTCTCCAGCCCGGCATATTGCGGGGTGAAGCCGCAGCGCGAGGCGGTGTTGACGATGAGCAGCACCTCGCCGCGATGCTGGGCCAGCGCGTAGGGGCTCCCGTCCGCCGCGGGAACCGTGAAATCGTGGATCGTCGTCATGCCCGATCAGTCGGGCAAACCGGCGGGGGCCGCAAGGCCCTTACGCGGCCGAGACCTTCTGCACGTCGAAGCTCGGGCCCTCGGGGGTCATCCGGTCGTGCGAGACGATCCGCTCGTCCGGCCCGACCACCCCGAGGCTGACGTCGCGGTCGGGCAGGACCACCGTGGTGGTCTTGTTGACGTGGACCAGCACGTGACGGCGCAGGGGTACCGAGGCCGCAGCCCAGCGCTTGAGCTGGCCGTAATAGGGCTCCCGCCGCCAGGCATTCGCCTGGCCGGGATCGACCTGCACGTTCATGTTGCGCGACAGCGGATCGAGGGTGAGCACCATCTTGGCGCGGTCGGGCTTCCATTCCGGCCCGAGCCAGCTCTCGGTCATCCAGAGGCAGTGGAACGCCCGGCAATGGTCGGGGCGCGTCGCGTGGATCGCGCAGCCCTGGCCGGCCTTGGTGTGGCGGCACCACTGGCCCGCGACGCTTTCCACCGCCGGCACGTCGTAGACCTTGCAGCACAGGGTGCAGGCGCCGCAGGCGCGCCCGGGGGCCGGCTGCGCCACGAAGGCTTCGGGATTCAGCATGGATCGTGCGTCGCGCGGGTCAAACACGGGGGCATGCGTCCGGCAACGGCCGGGCGCGGGGCCGCCGGGCTACCTGCACGCGCATCGGGTCGGTAGTGTGGCGGCTTCCCTGGGATGAGGACGGTGCGAACGATGCTCTCGAATCTCGCGACCCGCGACGTCGAAACCCTGCTCCACCCCTACACCAACCTCTCGACCCACCGGCACACCGGCCCGCTGGTGCTGGAGCGCGGCGACGGCGTCCACGTCTACGACACGGAGGGCCGAGCCTACATCGAAGGCATGTCCGGCCTGTGGTGCACGGCGCTCGGCTACTCGAACGCGGAGCTGGTCGAGGCCGCCCGGGTCCAGATGGGCCGGCTGCCGTTCACCCACCTGTTCTCCGGCCGCAGCCACGATCCCGGGATCGAGCTGGCCGAGACGCTCAAGGAGCTGATGCCGGTCCCGACCTCGAAGATCTTCTTCACGTCGTCCGGTTCGGAAGCCAACGACACCCAGGTCAAGCTGACCTGGTACTACAACAACGCGCTCGGCCGACCTCAGAAGAAAAAGATCATCGCGCGGCAGAAGGGCTATCACGGCGTCACGGTGGCCAGCGCCTCGATGACCGGCCTGACCGCGAATCATGCCGACTGGGACCTGCCGCTGCCGGGTTTCCTACATGTCGCCTGCCCGCATTTCTATCGGGGCGCCGAGCCGGGCGAGACCGAGGAGGCCTATTCGGCGCGCCTCGCCGCCGAGCTCGAAGAGACGATCCTGCGCGAGGGCCCCGACACGGTGGCCGCCTTCATCGCCGAGCCGGTGATGGGCGCCGGCGGGGCGATCGTGCCGCCGCGCGGCTATTTTCCCGCGATCCAGGCGGTGCTGGCGAAGTACGACGTGCGGATGATCGCCGACGAGGTGATCTGCGGCTTCGGCCGGCTCGGCACCTGGTTCGGCAGCGAGGCGCTGGGAATCAAGGCGGACTCGATCTCCTTCGCCAAGGCCCTGACCTCAGCCTACATGCCGCTCGGCGGCGTCAGCATCGACGAGCCGCTCTACCAGGCGATGATCGGGCAGAGCGAGAAGCTCGGCACGTTCGGCCACGGCACCACCTATTCCGGCCATCCGGTGGCGGCCGCGGTGGCGCTGAAGGCGATCGAGATCTACCGGCGCGACCGGGTGATCGAGGGCGCGGCCGAGAAGGCGCCGCACTTCCAGCGCCGGCTCTCCGCATTGGCCGAGCACGACATCGTCGGCGAGGCCGCGGGTATCGGCCTGATCGGCGGCCTGGAGATCGTCGCCGACAAGGGGAGCAAGCGCCAGTACGACCCGAAGGCCGGCGTGGCCGCCCGCTGCGTCGCCTTCGCGCAAGGCGAGGGGCTGATCGTGCGGTCGCTGGCCGGCGACCGCGTCGCCGTCTGCCCGCCGCTGATCATCAGCCCCGACGAGATCGACGCGCTGTTCGACCGCCTCGGCCGGGCGCTCGACCGCACCCGAGACTGGATCCGCGCCGAGGGGCTGGAGGCGATGCCGGGCTGAGGAGAGCGACGCGGCTCACTCAGCGACGACATCATATTCGGACACGAGCCGCTGTTCCGAGTCGTGACGTGCCCCTCTCCCGTGCGGGAGAGGGTTGGGGTGAGGGGTGCGACCTCTCCGGAAAGACCTGATCCCTCACCCTGTCCCTCTCCCGCACGGGAGAGGGGACCCGCGCGTCAAGCGCCCACGGCATGACCGTGGCGACGATCGAAACCTGGTTCGACCGTTGGCACCTCACACCGGGTCGCGCTGCGCCTCCGCCTGCGCGGTGGTCTGGAGGGCGGTCGTGGTCAGCGGCGTGATCCGCAAGGTCGTGATCCGGTTCTTGGCCTTCCGGATCACCTGGAAGCGGAAGCCGTGGAAGTTGAAGGCCGTGCCCTGGTCGGGGATGGTCCGGGCCTCGTGGATGACCAGGCCCGCGATGGTGGTGGCCTCGTCGTCGGGCAGGTCCCAGTCCATGGCGCGGTTGAGGTCGCGGATCGGGACGCCGCCGTCGACATTGACCGAGCCGTCGCCCTGCGGGCGCACGCCCGAGACCGTCACGTCGTGCTCGTCGGCGATCTCGCCGACGATCTCCTCCAGGATATCCTCCAGGGTCACGAGGCCCATCACCTCGCCGTACTCGTCGACCACCAGGGCGAAGTGGGTCTTCTTGGTGAGGAACGCCTTGAGCTGGGCGCGCAGCGAGGTCGTGCCCGGCACGAACCAGGTCTCAAGCGCCAGGGCCTCGACCTTCAGCCCCGAGGCATCGCCGCCCGCGGCGTCGAGGGCGCGGAGCAGGTCCTTGGCGTGGAGCACGCCGACGATGTTCTCAGGGGTCCCGCGCCACAGGGGCATCCGGGTGTAGGGCGAGGCCAGCACCGCCCGGACGATGTCCTCGGAGGGCTGGTCGGCGTCGATCGCCCGCATCTTGGTGCGGTGGACCATCACGTCCGAGACCGACAGGTTCGACAGGTCGAGCAGGCCCCCGAGCATGTCGCGCTCGGCCTTGGCGACGCCGCCCTCCCGGTGCATCAGCGCCACCTGTCCGCGCAGCTCCTCGGAGGCGGTGAGGATCGACTGGTGCTCGCCGATGGTGATGCCGAACGGCTTCAGCATCAGCCGCACCAGGTGCTCGATGGAGATCGCCGCCGGGCCCATGATGGCGACCGCGAAGGCCACCGGCCGGGCCATCAGCAGAGCCGCCTTGTCGGGCTTGGAGATGGCCAGCGTCTTCGGCAGCACCTCGGCGAAGACGATCACCAGCATCGACATGCCGACGGTGGCGTAGATCACGCCGTTCTTGCCGAACAGCGCGGTGAGCACGCTGGTCGTGAAGGCCGAGGCGCCGATCGCCACGATGTTGTAGCCGATCAGCATCGCGCCGATGAAGCGCTCGCGGATCGCCAGGATCCGGTTGACGATCGCCGCGCGCGGGTCGCCCGCCTGTTCGAGGGCGTGCATCCGTGCCCGGGAGGCGGCGGTGAAGGCCGTCTCGGCCCCCGCGAAGAAGGCGGAGAGCAGCAGCGAGATCACCACGATGCTCGCGGCGAACCACAGGTCGATATGGGTGTCCATCGGTTCCAAGAGGCACGACTCGGGCGGCGGGAAGGCCGCCCATATAGCGTCTCGCGCGGGTTATTGCGCGCCGATCCGACGCACCGTCCACGTCGCCCAGTAGACCGGCCTGCCGTAGAGGCTCGAGGCGTCGCGCCCGGAAGCCGTGGGCGCGAGCCGGTCGAGCCAGGTCAGGAACCCGGCCTTGCCCGGATAGATCGCCGGGGTGTCGAGGTTGCCCTGCGCATCGGTCATCCAGAAATGCGCGCTCTGGTCGAAGCGGCCGCTGCCGTCGCCCCCCGAGCGCAGCCCGAGATAGGCCGGCGAGCGGCCGGCCTCCACCGGGTCGGCGTAGAGGGTCAGCGCGCCGATCCCGTCGAGGTTCAGGTCGGGGGTGTATTGCAGGCAGATATCGGCCACCGGGCCGCCCGGCGCGTTGGCCGGCCGCTGACAGGTGTAGGAGACCGCCCAGCGCGGCAGGCCTTTGGCCCGCGCCACCCGCACCACGCTCCCGGCCGGCAGCGGCCCGGCGAGCTTTTTGGCCGCCGACCAGACTTTTGCGGCCGACAGGTCCCTGGCGGTGCGCAGGTACAGCGCGGTGCGGCGCTTCTCCGGGGCGAGGCCGCAATCCTCGGGCAGCACGTCGGTGTAGACGTAGTGGTAGGTCCGGTCGACGATGCTGATCGAGCCGGCCAGCCCGTGGGTCTCGAAGGCCGGCGCCGGGCAGGCCGAGGCGATCGGCTTGCCGGCCTCGTCCACCACCGGGGCGGGATTGGGCGGCGCGCCGCGCCCGCCGGGGGTGAACGGCGTCCAGGCGAGGCCGTAGCCGTCCGGGCTGCGGGTGCGGATCTCGAAGGTCTGGAAGTCGAGGGTGCGGGCCGCGATCTGCACCCGGCGCCTGATGTCGGCCGGCTGCGCTGCCGGCTCGTCCCGCTCGGCCCGGCCGCGCCCGCGCCGTCGGCCGGTTGGTTCCTCGTCCTGGTCGTTGCTCCCGCCCACCCGCTCCTGCCCGAGCAGGAAGACGTAGCTGTAGGCCTCCCCGGCCCAGTCCCGGCCAGATACCGCGATCGGGTCGCGGGGGCCGATGCCCTCGGCTGCCGGCTCGGACGCGCCGCGCTTGGCCGCGCGCTCCTCCGGAAGATCGACCCAGAACCGGTCGGCCGAGGGCGGCAGCGTCGTGGCCAGCGCCTCCGGGCTGCGGCCGGTGCGGAGCGACCCACCGTCGCGGCTGTCGGTGGCGCGCCGCTCCGGGCATGGCTCGTCCCGGCGGCGCGACGCCACCGGGCTCTGGCCCTGGAAGATCATCTGCAGCGGGCCGGGCGCCTCGGCCCGCGGGAGGCGCAGGATCTGGACACCGCGCACGAACGCGCAGGGCGCCGGCGCGATCAGAACGCCCTCGGCCTCGGCCCCGTCGCGGCAGATCTCCAGGCCGCCGCCGCCGGTGACGTAGCAACTCGGCGCGCTGGCCTCGCTGCCGGCGGCCCGGGCCTCGACCGCGGACGGAGCGGCGGCGAAAGCCGCGACGGCGCCGACCACCGGGAGCGCCCAGGCCCGGATCGATCGGCGAGAGGATGTGGCGACACTTGAAGAAAGGCCATCAAAACTATCGACGGGAACCGTCCAGGCAGCATTTACAGATGTCACGTCTATCGCCGCTGTCGATCCGGTTGTTCGGAGG
>NZ_JAKSYL010000005.1 GCF_022829515.1 Methylobacterium sp. J-048 | reverse complement strand
GGACATCGCAGTCGCCACGGTGGGTAAGCTCGATGCAAGCCGGGTCGCCCGGGTGCGCGATGCCTCCGGCGGAGAGGCCGTGGTCTGGGACTTTACGGTCAGCCCGCTGATCGGCTGTGGCCAGGACGGCATGGATGCCGTCCGATGACGGCCCTGCGCATCGCCGTCCTGACCCACTCCACCAATCCACGAGGTGGCGTCGCGCATTGCCTCGCCCTGGCCGAGGCCCTGTGCGCGCTCGGCCATGAGACGGTGGTCCACGCGCCCGATCCGTCCGAGCGCGGCTTCTATCGCGCGGCCGCTTGCCCGACGGTCTCGGTGGCCGCAAAGCCGGTGGCCGGTACGACGGTCGACCTCGTGCGGGCTCGCATCGGCGATTACCTGCGCCACTTCGCGTCGCCCGCCGCCTGTGACTTCGACGTCTTTCACGCCCATTGCGGCATCGGCGGCAATGCGCTCGCGATCCTCAAGCACCGCCGCCTGATCCCCGGCTTCGTGCGCACGGTCCACCACGTCGATAGCTTCTCCGACCCGGCGCTCGCGGACTGGCAGGACCGCTCCATTCGTGAGGCCACGCACCTGCTCTGTGTCAGCCGCACCTGGGCCGACCGGATCGCGAACGATCGCGGTACGGAGATCGGCGTCGTCGGGAACGGCGTGGACCTGGCGACCTATCAAGCGGCGCCGGCCGAAGCCGACGCGATCGTGAAGGAGCGCTGGGGCATCGGTGTCGGGCCGGTTGTCCTGAGCGTCGGCGGCTTCGAGGCGCGTAAGAACACGGCCGGGATCATCGAGGCTTTCGCGCTCCTGCGTCGTCGCCACCGTCAAGCGCAGCTCGTGGTCGTCGGCGGCGCATCGCTCCTCGACCACGCAGCCTACGGCGCCCGCTGCCGCGCCGCTCTGTGCGCACATGGGCTTGTGGTCGGGCGCGGCGAGGCGGTGATCGAGACCGGACCTGTCTCGCAGGAGGAGATGCCGGCCTTCTATCGCAGAGCGGACGTTCTCGCCTTTCCGTCCTGGACGGAGGGCTTCGGGCTCTGCGTGCTGGAGGCGATGGCCTGCGGCACCCCGGCGATCGTCTCTCGCCTGCCGCCCTTCACCGAGTACCTCCGGAGCGACGACGCCCTCTTCGTCGATCCTGGCGATCCCCGGGACATCGCCGACGCCATGACGGCCGCCCTGGCACCGATGACGCGCGCGAGGCTGCGCGCGGCCGGTTCGACCCGGGCCGCCGCGCATTCCTGGCGCGCCTGCGCCGAGCGTCACCTCGATACCTACGCGGCCTGCGCCCGCGTCGAACGGGAGCCGATCCATGCCTGAGATGCACTTCCACATCCGCTGGCCCGATGGCCGGCGCGAGGCCTGCTACTCGCCCTCCCTCGTCGTGAAGGATTTTCTCACGGTCGGCGAAAGCTACGCCCTCGACGACTTCGTCGAGAAGACCCGCTCGGCCCTCACCATCGCGAGCGAGCGGGTGCGCGAGAAATACGGCTTCGCGTGCTCGTCGGCGACGGCCCAACTCGCCCGGATCGAGACCGCGGCGAAGCGGCAGGACCCCGGGGGCCTCGTCACGGTCGAGACCTTCGAGTCCTGAACCCGGCGCCTCCCTTCGGAACATCGCGGAGTTAAAGCCATGACGTCCACGCCTCGTCACGTCCCCGTCGCCATCGTCGGCGGTGGTCAAGCCGGTCTCTCCGTCAGCTATTACCTGAAGCAGCGTGGGATCGATCATCTCGTCTTCGAGAAGGCATCCGCGGCGCACACGTGGTCGAGCCAGCGCTGGGACACGTTCTGCTTGGTCACGCCGAATTGGCAGTGCGACCTGCCCGGCCATCCCTACGACGGGCCGGATCCGGACGGGTTCATGAAGAAGGACGAGATCGTCGCGTACCTGGAGGGTTTCGTGGCGAAGGTGAATCCGCCGATCCGCGAGGGTGTCGCGGTGACACGCGTCGCACGAGCCGAAGACAAGACCTTTTCGGTCCAGACCTCGGACGGCGACTATACGGCGAACGAAGTCGTGGTCGCCTCGGGCGGCTATCACACCCCGATCATCCCGCGCATGGCCGAGAAGCTGCCGGGGTCGGTCACGCAGATCCACTCGAACCAGTATCGAAACCCGATCCAAATGCCGGAGGGCGAGGTTCTGGTGGTCGGCTCAGGTCAGTCCGGCGCGCAGATCGCCGAGGATCTGCATCTCGCCGGCCGCGCGGTGCATCTCGCGGTGGGCGATGCACCGCGCTGCGCCCGGTTCTACCGCGGCCGCGACGTCGTCACTTGGCTCGCCGATATGGGCTACTATGAGATGACCGTCGACAACCATCCGCTGCGCGACGGCGTCCGCGACAACACCAACCACTACGTGACTGGCCGCGACGGTGGCCGGGACATCGACCTGCGCCGCTTCGCCAAGGAGGGCATGAAGCTCTACGGCGTGCTGGAAGATTATGACGACGGTGCTCTGCGCTTCCGCGACAACCTCAAGCGCTCACTCGACGGGGCCGACCGGACGTACAACGGCATCAACGCGGCCATCGACAGGTATGTCGCCGAAAATGACATCGACGCTCCGGTGCAGGCGCATTACACCCCCGTTTGGGAGCCGGTCGAGCCCATCACCCGTCTTGCTCTCGCGAGCTCCGGCATTACCGCGATCGTCTGGTGCATCGGCTTCACACCGGACTTCCGCTGGCTCGACGCGTCCGTTTTCAACGGCGCGGGGAACCCCAAGCACAAGCGCGGCGTGACGCAGGAGGACGGCGTCTACTTCATCGGTCTGCCCTGGTTGAATACCTGGGGCTCGGGCCGCTTCGGCGCGGTCGGCCGCGATGCCGAGTTCGTCGCGCAGACTATCCAGACGCGCCTCGGCGCCGAGCGGTTCGCCCTGAAGTTCGCCGTGTAGCGTGGGCGCCCCCGAGGCGGCGCGTGGGGCGTCCACTTGACCGACACCGATGGATGCGTCGGCCCATGTTTGAGCCGGCCTCTCCATCCCTTCCTCTCCGGAGCGGGTGGAACCAAGCCTCGAAACCTGCTGCCACGCTGCCCCTCACACGCGCTGAGGAGATAGCCTGTGAGTTCGCACATCAGGCGTGATGGGGTTGGTTCATCCCTGTCGAATGCTGCCAGCTACACATTGGGTATGCCGCATCTCTGCGCGAACGGTCTGCCGGAGACCTGGCTCTGGAAAAAGCTGAGACACCGCCATTGAGACTTGATCGCTCAGGCACTCGGTAGAGGAACGGCTGGGTTCCGACCAGTCGCCTTTGCTCGCGTCTCCGGGATGCCGAAGCCATACGACCGTGCGCCAGCGTATTTCCGACGTGGTCGCTGACAAGCGTGCTTTCGCCGCAACATGAGTGCATCCCCTCGTATCGATCGTGATTTTTACAGTAGACTCAAAGTCAAACAGTGGCACACTCATAGTAAACATGGAATGCGTATAAATTGACCGCGTTTCCATACAACCAAGAGCCTACGGTCTAACAAAACAACCTATCGATATCTGCGCCGGGGCATTTCGGCGATCGGGAGCGCTCGGCCTGCGTCCGGCGAAAAAAGGGGGATTGAGGATGCTGAACAGGATCACGGCAACGCTCGCAGGCGCTGCGGCCGTCGCGTTGAGCGCGACGGCCGCCTTCGCCCAGGCAACGACGATTCCGGGGGAGCAGGTTGGCCTCGCTGCCGGGGCGCCGCTGCCCGAGGGCCTCTACGCGGTGGACACCTTGATTTACCGCCGCACCGATCAGCCGTTCTCGCCCGACACCGCGATCAACGTCCCGTTCCTGCTCTGGTCAACCCCGCTGACCCCGCTCGGCGGCCGTATCGAAGCCCTCGTCGCTCAACCCACCGTGTTCGCTTTCACCCGCAACGGCGCCGGCCAGCGAAACAAGGATATCTCGATCAACGTCGGCACCCTCCTGGCCGGCATCTGGGCGTTCGACCTCGGCAACAATTTCGGTGTCCGTTTCCTGGGCGGCGTTCACGTGAACGACCTTGATGCCGGCCGCGGCTCGCTTGGGACCGGTTTGTCGGGTACGCCCGTGCTGCCGCAACTCTCCTCGAATACGTACAGGTTCGGTGTCGCCGGCAGCTATACCGGCGACGGTTGGAACATCACCGCCAATCTGACCGGCAACGTCTACGACACGCCCGGCCGCTTCGGTGGTCCCGTCGGTGCAGCGATCGGCCCAATCCGCCTCTCAGATGCAATCCTGCTGGATCTGACCGCCACGAAGAAGTTCGGCAACTTCGAGATCGGCCCGATCGCCTACGGCGTCTATAACTTCGACATCAGCCAGTTCAGCGCGGCGAACGGGAATCGCGGCCGCTTCGCAGTCGGTGGCCTCGTCGGCTATGACTTTAAGGCCTTCACCGTTCAAGCATACGTGGCACGCGACGTGGTCACCGGTGCCCAGTACACGAACGCGCTCGGTCGGACCCGAGACAATTACTCGACCGACGGCTTCGTCCGATTCGTCGTCCCGCTCTACACCCCGCCGGCGCCGGCTGCAGTGGTAGCCCCGCTGGTCCGCAAGGGCTGACGCCAAGCGCTCATCCACCACGATCCGCACGCGGCCGCGGTGCAAACGGAATCGAAGTAGAAATCCTTCCCAAGGTTCACGCTTCGATAGGGGCCGAGCGGCCCGGTCTCAACAGCTAAACCCGCTCGGCCCCGCTTGCACACGGGGATGGTGCAACGTTGCCGAAACGACCGCCGTAAGAGCGGCTGTGGCCCTGGACAGAGTAAGCTGGATTCATCGATTAGTTTGGGCCGCCAGCATTCGGGCAACCAATGTCTGCTTTGCTTGGAAATTTGTCCGATACCAGCCATTCCGATATCGGTTATGCGCCCATCCCGGTCATCCAAGAAGCTTGGACGCTCCTCCATAGCGGAGATCCTGCATCACGACTGCGACGTTGGGCCATTCGCATAAGGGCACGCTACGCAACCAAGTGCATCGTGACGTTCCGTGGCCGCCTTCGGCCCAGTGTGAGCCCTGGGAAGGTCCGCCTCCAGGCTGACGAGAGGCAGCGGCCTACGGCTGGACGCGGTCGGTCCGCTTCAGTGCTGGAAAGCGTCGAAGCGGACCTGTGATGCGAGCTATGGTCGATGGATCACCCTCAGCTACTCGCTGTCAGGCTTGATCCATTGCGTTGCGGTGGCCTCCGCGAAAGAGCGATAGGAACGCGGGGCGTGACCGAGCAGAGCGCCGAGGCGTGAAAGCTCCTCGGTCGTTGCGACGGCACCGTCCGCCTGATAGCGGCCGATCATCAGGCGCAGGTCCAGCGCATGCCACGCTGGCATCGTCGCCTTGAGCCGCTGCTCCATGGCCACGAGGTCATCGCCGCCGTACCGTACCGTGCGGTCGAGCGCTTCACTCCAGATCGTCGCGATGCCCTCGCCCGTCAGGGCATCCGGCCCGGCGAGGGTGTAGATCTCGCGGCCGAGCGACGATGCGCTCTGCTCCCGGCGCGCCAACTCAAGGGCCGCCGCCTCTCCGATGTCGCGGATGTCGACCATCGAGACACCCTTCGAACCGATCGGCATCCCGTAGACGCCGAATTTCAGGAGCGGGTCCTTCAGGCGGATGTCGTTCTGGATGAAGTAGGCCGGTCGCAGGATCGTGGCGGGCAGATCCAACGCCTCGATCATGCGCTCGACCGTGTACTTTCCGGCGAAGTGGGGCACGTCGGCATAGGCCTCGCCCTTCAGCACGGAGAGATAGACGATACCCTTGACCCCCGCCTCGCGGGCGGCGGTCAGCGTCAGCATCGCCTGCGTCAGCTCCTCGGCGACGTTGGGGACCAGCAGGAACAGAGTGCTCACGCCGTCCAGCGCCGTGCGTACGGAGTCCAGGTCGGCCAGATCGCCCCGGACCGGCGTCACGCCGGTCGGCAGCTTGGCCGCCTCCGGCGAGCGTGTGAGGGCCCGGACGTCGAGCCCGCGGCCCTGCAGGGAGCCGAGGACCTGCGCGCCGATGGTGCCGGTGCTGCCGGTGACGAGAATACTCATGGTGATGTCTCCGTCCGATTGTGCGGAACTGTCTCCGCCTTGCAGACAAATTAGCCGTTCCGTTTTGTGTAGGCAGATGACAAACTTGGAACGCCTCGTCTCAAAATCGGAACACGCCATGGATCTGCAGGCGCTCGCCGACTTCAATCTCGTGGCGGCTCACGGCGGGTTCGGACGGGCTAGCCGCACCTCCGGACGGCCGAAGGCCACGCTCTCGCGCCGGGTGGCGGAGCTCGAGCGGAGTCTCGGCGTTCGGCTGATCGAGCGCGGGTCGCATATCCTGCGGCTGACTGACGAGGGACGCACGCTCCACGCGCGCACGGACGGCCCGCTCTCCGAGATTGCGGACGCGGGCGAAGCGGTGGTGCTCGGCGCCTCAGTCCCCCGGGGCCGCCTCCGGATCAGTGCGCCGGTCGTCATTGCGCATGTGGCGTTGAGCCGGATCGGCGCGCGCTTCGCGCTGGCCTACCCGGATGTCCAGCTCGAGATCGTGGCCCAGGACCGGCGCGTAGATCCCGTGGAGGACGACTTTGATCTGGTCATCCGCATTGATCCGCGGCCGGACGATCGCTTGGTCGGTCGCCGGTTCCTAACGGACGAACGCTTGGTCGTCGCGCATCCCGATGTGCCGCTGCCCGCGCCCGTGGCGGATGACGAGGCCGCTCCGTCCGTGAAAGCGGTCCTGATGTCCGCGAGCGCGCCGAATGCGACCTGGACGCTGCGAACCGGTCGAGGGCCTGACCTCGTTCTCGAACCCGAGCCCGTGCTGCGTTTGTCATCGCTGCTGATGGTGCACGACGCCGTCCTCGCGGGTGCGGGGGCGGGTTTGCTGCCGAAACTGCTGGTCGCCGACGACCTTGCGGCCGGTCGGCTCGCCCTCTGGGGGGTCCAAGCGGGACCCGTCGTGGAGATCTGGGCCCTGCAAAGCTCCCGCCGGCTCGTCGGTGCGAAGGTCCGCGCCTTTCTCGACGTCGTCGAGACGGCATTTCCGGAACGGGTCTTCGTGCCGCCGATGTGACGGAACGGAGCTTCTGAACTCGCCCTATCGTTTCCGTGGACGTGATCCGTCGCGACAGACCACAGTCGTTTTCAAGCCGCGCCAGCATCTGCGGTATAGGCCGAACGTTCGGTTTCGGGATGATCCAATCGGTGATCGTACGGCCGAGTTGGGTCGAGGCTGTGTCAGAACCCGAATGTGATCGGCCGCCGCAGCAAATTCTTCCCCAAATGAGTGTGACACCAGCCTAGCGAACCTTGTGTCACTCCCCGACGGCCGATCTGGGGATCGCTCACGATCAATGCGGGGTGTTTTCTTCTACGAGCTCGCAATTTCCTCGAGTTTTGACACAGCCTCGGTCGGAGACGGAACGTCTGCTTCCGGATGCAGCGCCGCGGTCGGGTTGCGAGCTTCATCGTTACGATCTCGGCCTTCGCGCCACCCGCAAGGCGTGGGTCGTGACGTAGGCGCGCGCCTGAGGCGCAGGCAGGGGCTCGCTGAAGTAGAACCCCTGAACCTCGGCTCATAGCCGCACGCGTTCGTCGAAGTCGTGGGCGGCGAAAGGTTCGACGAATTGGACCGCGATACCGGTGTCGATCAGTCGAACAACCGTGGCGAAGCGCTTACCGACGCGTACTCGGGCGCCGACAAAGGGGATCTCCGACCCGTTCAGACCGATCGCGGCCCCCGACATCGAGAAGTTGAGGATCGTGCCGGTCAGAATGATGCGCTCGCCAAGCCGCACCTCAACGGCGCGATCGAGCGGGACGATACGCGGGGCACGACTTAGTTCCGCACTACGCGCCGCGCTGTTGAACTGCCACTTCAACTGTGCAGCGAAGCGTTCCCGGCGTCTTTCCTTGAGCGAGAAGTTCATGACGAACCCTTCGCTCGTCAGTCCGGCGATCTTGCCCGGCAGAATGCCGAGATCGTCTATGTAGCAGACCACGACCTGTCCGATTTCAGCCCTCACTCTCGCGACGACTTCAGTCGATCGCACACTGATGTTTCGAACCTTGCAGGCGAATTCTTCTCCTGTCGCCAGCATGGCCCGACCATTGAGCGTGATTTCAGGTTGCATGGGTTGCGCATGGCCTGATTGTGTCCGATCAATTGGTACTAAGAGCCCGCTCAGCATTCGGGCCACTCCATTTGCTGGCGGCTATAGATATAATCTGCCGCTCATTCCGGAACAAAACAGTCTACTTAGTTGCTTGATATCTGTATATACGAAGTATGCTACGGGCCAAGCGTGCCGAAATCGACTTAAAATAAGATGAATCACTTCAAAAATTCAATTGGCAGCTTGGTATAAGCGAGTATCCGCGACAAAATGCCGTGATATATATCAGATCACTCATTCTGGTAATTCTGTACCAGACTAGCACTAACTTGTGTTACAAATTCGACTGTAATACAAAATAATCAAGCTTGAAAGCTTATGATAAGCTACTAATCTTATTTTAGGTCGGCGGAATAACTCAACTCAAAAATTCAGCCTCAGTATATGCGCAACCCATCGCTGTAGAATGGATCGGAAAAAAGTAGATCTACGCTCGAACCCTTGGATGATTGCCATGACCAGCGGTCAGGCTGCGGTCCCCGCTGGCTAGAGCTATTACCGTTTAGGTTGGGTCATAGGCGTCGTATCCGGCGGCGGTGATGTAGTTACGGCATTCAGCTGGGGTGAAGGCTGCGAAGGCCCGGGCGATGGCCGCCCAAAGGTCCGGGACGGTTCGGGCCGCGGCAGTGCGCAGCAGCGCCTTGAGCTTTGAGAAGGCCTCCTCATCCTGAGCCTGTCGAAGGATCGATCGGGTTGAAGTCGGGCGAGTAGGCCGGGAGGTAGAGGAGCCGCACGCCGGCCGCCTCGATGGCTTCGCGCACGCCGACGACTTTGTGGGATTGCAGGTTGTCGAGGATGACGGTGTCGCCCGGCTTCAGCACCGGGACCAGGGTGTCGGTGACGTAGGTGCGGAAGCGCGCGCCGTTGGTGGCCCCGTCGAACAGGGTGGTGGCGACCAAGCCGCTGGTGCGCAGGGCGGCGGTGACGGTGGTGGTCTTGTAGTGGCCCTTGGGCACGAGGAGCCTGCAACGTTCGCCGCGTGGAGCCCGGCCGTGGGTGCGGGCCATGTTCGTGGCGGTCGCCGTCTCGTCGATGAAGACGACGGCATCGGGGTCGAGGTCGAGTTGGCTCTCGAACCACGCCTCCCGTGTAGCTCTCACGTCCGGACGCTCCTGCTCGGCCGCGTAGACCGCCCCTTTTTACGGGTGACCCGATGCCGGGCGAAGAACCGCCACAACCCGCTGACGCTCGTGCGGACACCCTGCTCGGCCAGGCTGTCGCGCAACTCTCGCAGGAAGGCCTGTGGCCGCTCCCGGTTGATCCGAAGGATCCGCTCGGCGTGCGCTTCGATGGCCGGTGCAGGCCGCTCGCCACACGAGGGCCGGGGTGCGATCACGCCCTCCGCCTGGAAGCGTTCGTGCCAGCGGATCGCGCTCGACGGGCCGACCCCGAAGCGCTTGGCCGCCTGTCGGCGCGAGGCTCCCGCCTCGATCACGCGTTCTCGCAGATCCACCGATAGCGCTGACGGCATCCCGAGCTCCTCGGAAAGCCTGACATCGAATCAGATCCGCAGACTGCCCGCTACCCCCAACGATTCAACCCAGCCGGATACGGCTCTAGCCGGTCACGTCAGCTTGAGGCTCCCCCGGTGCTTCCGAAGGCTACGCCGCCCGGGCGGTGACCTTCTCGAAGGTGCCCGTCGCGACCTGCTCTTCGAGCTCCGCCTTGAAGTCCGCGATCCCCAGGACCTGGACGGGATTGCCCGCATCGTCGAGGAACTCGTAGAGCGCG
>NZ_JAKSYL010000299.1 GCF_022829515.1 Methylobacterium sp. J-048 | reverse complement strand
ACTCGGCGGCAAGGTTAAGGGTGCAGCGGGCGATCTGACCGGCGAGAAGCGGACGCAAGACGAGGGCAATGTCACTGAGCTGAAAGGCTCGGCGCAAAACCTGTACGGACAGGCAAAGGACACGCTCAGCGAAGCGGCAGGGCAAACGCGGGAATTCGCCGGCGATGCGTTCGCCAAGGCTCGCGAGCGGTATCCGGACGCGCAGCGTGTGTACCAGCGCGGCAACGAGGCGCTAAGGCCGCACGTGCAGGAGTCACCGCTGGGCCTCGCCATTCTGGCCGGCGCCATCGGCTATCTGTTCGCTTTAGTCATCCACGGCCGTCGATAAAAATCTGCGCGAGGCCGGGCGAGCCGTGATGATATGGCAGCCCGGTCGATGCGGGCTCATTTTAGAAGGAAAGAGAGACCACGTGGCCTTCTATTGAGCTCTTGTTGAGCGTCTGCGACGTCGCTTGGATGCTGCCTTGCTTAGGGCCCGTGACAGGGCTTCGACCGAGTACGGCTTTTGGAGCAGCTCGAAACCGTGCCCGCCTTCCTGGGCTAGGACGTGGCTATAGCCGCTCGTCAGGATGACGGGCAGTCCGGGATAGAGGCGCCGTATTTCGCGGCCGAGTTCAATCCCGGTCATTCCCGGCATCACTACGTCCGAGAAGACGATCTCGTAGGCGTTTGGCTCGTTAGCCAAGGCTAGCAGTGCAGCTTGTCCATTCTCGACCCAGTGCGTGCGATACCCGAGTTCCTTCAGTGTTTGGGTCACGAAGTCGCCGACATCCCGATTGTCTTCGACTACGAGCACGCACAGGTTCCCGCCATCGGCGGTTGCCTCGTCATCACGCTCAATGGCAACCTCGACCGGCGCAGGCACACGAGGCAGATAAAGTGTGAACGTCGTGCCCTGCTCAACCACGCTCTCGACGATTACCTCACCGCCCGACTGCTTTGCAAAGCCGAACACTTGGGAGAGCCCCAACCCGGTCCCCTGACCGACGTCTTTCGTCGTGAAGAACGGCTCGAAGATCCGCTCCAAATCCACAGGTGCGATGCCGATGCCCGTGTCGCTGATCGACACGGCGACAGTGGGCGTCACGACGATTGGATGCGTGCGGACAGCGGGGATTTCCTCGACTGCCTTGACCCTGATCGTGATCTCCCCAGCCCCGTCCATCGCATCACGGGCGTTCACGGCCATGTTGACGAGCGCAGTATCAAATTGGCTCGGATCGGCGTTCACGAAACACGCTTCTTCGTCGAGATGTGTTGCGACCCGTATGCGTGCTCCGGTCAAGGTGCTGACCATCTCGCTCAGCATGCGCACGCTCTGGCCGGCATCAAACACGGTGGGTCGAAGCGCCTGTCGCCGCGCGAACGCCAGTAGTTGGCTGGTCAGCTTGGCCGCGCGATCGACGGTGTCTGAGATCGCCGCGATGTAGCGCGTCCTACGTTCCTCAGCGAGGTTTGGTCGCTTCAACAAGTCGGTCGACGACTTGATCACCGTGAGCAGGTTGTTGAAGTCGTGCGCCACCCCGCCCGTGAGCTGGCCGACTGCCTCCATCTTCTGTGACTGGCGCAGTTGCTCTTCGGTTCGCATCAGCTCGGCCGTTCGGTCGGCCACACGCTGCTCAAGGGTTTCGTTGAGGGTACGCAACTCTGCGGTAGCACGGTCGCGCTCCGCCGCAACGGTGCGCCTCTCCTCAACGTCGATGAGGACGCCGGGAAAGCTCGACGGCGTACCATCCGCGTCGTTGTCGACGCGTCCGTTCGCCTCGATCCAATAGTACCTGCCATCGGTACGCCGCACGCGATATTGATGCGCGTAAGCACCACCTCGCTTGATCGCTTCGTCGATCGCCGCAGCCAGTCCCGTCTGATCGTCGGCATGAACGGTTGCGACGATCTGGGCGAGCGGAATACCCTCTCGTCCGAGCGCTGGGTCAAGCCCGAAGCTGCGTGCGAACCCCTCATCGACGGTGAACCGATCGGTGGTCAAATCCCAATGCCAGGTACCGATGATCGCCCCTGCTGCGAGGGCGAGTTGCACGCGCTGTACGTTCTCGCGGGCGAGCGCCTCACTGGCGCGCAGTCGCTCTTCCGCGACGCGTCGCTCGGTGGTGTCGTTGAAGAAGATCGCGATCTGCCGTTCCGCGGGTTCACCGACGCGGATGGCCCGCACGTCGAACCAGCGCCCGAAAGCCTCGGCGTAGCTCTCGAAGGTTGCTGGCTCACCGGTCCATGCGACGCGTCCGTAGGTCTCGAACCAGAAACGCTCTAGGTTCGGTGCGAATTCGGTGACCCATTTCCCCCGCAGGTTGACCCCGGCCTGGCGCTCGAAGGCTGGATTAGCCTCAAGGAAGCGATAGTCTACCGGACGATCTTCGCCATCAAATTTAACTTCAACGATAGCGAAGGCTGTCTCGACGGTCTGAAGGAGTGTTTCAAACCGATCTCGGGTCTCGCGTAGACGCTTCCCAGCCTCATGCTGGCGTGTGCGATCGCGGACGATCTTGACGTAGCCTTGGTGTGTGCCATCCTCAATGCGCAGGGGCATCAACTCGCCCGACGCCCAGAACTGGGTGCCATCTTTGCGGAGATGCCAGCGTTCATCGCTCGCTCGACCATCGACGACCGCGAGGCGCATCTCTTCGTTGGGACGGCCTTCGGCACGATCAGCAGCTGTGAAGAGACGTTCGGCCGATGCGCCTACGATCTCATCGCATCTCCAACCGAAGATGTTCTCTGCCCCAGCATTCCAGTCCGTGACGACCCCATTCAGGTCGGTGCCGATGATCGCGAAATCGATTGCACTTTCGATGACGTGCTGGAGGTGGTGACGTACAGGCATAGCCCCGTGTAGCTGCTTCTAAGGCGGAAGTTAGGTTACAATGATCGTCTGACGGCAATCGTCATCAGAGCACCTCATTCCAGGCAGGAAGGCGCTAGGCCGTGCGGTCAGGGGCAGACTTCACCGCTACAGCCGCTCTGGCTGGGCGAGCATGATGGCGGCACGGACGGCAGCCCGTCGAAGCTCTGGGCTTGCCCAAGGCTGACGGATCAGCGTGTTGGCGAAAGGGTGATCGGCGACGGCGGCAGCCGGGTCAATGCGATAGCCTTCGCCGAACGAGACGTGACCAGAGGCCGGGTCCGTCATGTATGCGTCCACCACGGCAGCGACATCGTCATCCACGATGTCGAGGGTGGCTAGCAGGTCTAGGGTCATGAGCCGGTTTGCCATGCCGGCGCCATAGCCATTTCACGAACGCCGTGCTCCGAACGAGGTTAATCGGGTGCGCGCGGCTCGATCACGTCTATGCGAGGTGTTGGGTCGGCTGATCGACCTGCTCTCGAACGTTGATGCCACTACGCGATGGCTTACTGCCGAGGCGTAACCCGAGCCACCGCTGTTTGCATCAGCTCGGGCTTGTTGACGATGAGAACCGCGGCGATCTCGGTCAGCGCCTTGTCCTCAACCTCGCTGACGCCCTCATGGTCGGCGACATCGGCAGCGACAAGGAACGCGTCCTGCCGCTGTTCCATTGGCCGGCCGGCAATCGCGGCGACCCGGCGTAGGTTCTCCACCCGGCCTGCGCGGGTCCGTGCCCGGGCGATCGCCTCGTACAGCGCCTCCTCCAGCATCAGGAGGTCGTAGCCCTTCTCGATGATCGGGTTGGCGCGCAGACCGACCAGTGCCGTCTCGAACTCGTCACCTGCCACCTCGCCGTCAGCGACGATGACGTTGGCTGCGGCCGAGATCCCCGCCTGCATCAGCGCTTCGTCACCGGCATAGGCCGTGACGGTCCGGCCGAAGCGGATCAGCAGATCCTTGAGGGCGTTCATCGCGATCCGAGAGGTTGAAAGATGTCAGTCGTCACAAGCTCGCATGGGCAGTTGTGCTGTGGGATCCGCCGAGGCTGACCTGCCGCCGTCCGCTGCCATGCAGGCCATGAGCTGGCGCTGTGTAAGGCCGGCGGGACAAGTCATACAGCACGTTGCCGACAAGCCCGGCGGCCCGGCGCAGGGTCGCTCCCTCACATGTTGCGGCTACGCGCACCCCAATCTCGTGGGTGTGGCTGCGGCCGTACAACCAGACGGCGAGCCGCGCCCGGGTCGCTTCCGGGATACCGTCGAGGAGGAGGCGTGCTGCCTCGGGATCGGCTTTGGCGAGCCGGCCTACGGTCTCCGGTGAGACGGGGCAATCGAGAGCGGGGTCGTCGACACTGAGCAAACGGGTACGGTTCATGACGGCACCTGCAGGCTGATAGCGAGCAACGTGCCGAAATTGTAGGTTAACGAAGGCTTACGTGGATTGGCCAGCTCGGCCCCGCCGCCCGATCGGATCACGGGCTGGCGGAGGGAGGTCGTCTATCTCATCTGCTGCAACTGCATCCGCGACATCGTGCAGAACCACGGGTTGCAGATGGCGGAGGCGGAGTGAGACGGGGAATTCGGCGCCGATGCCAACGAGTGTGCGGAGCCGCACATAAGCATTCTGCTCCGTCCTAGTGGCCGGATCCGTTGCTCATGATCCTAGTTTGCTCGGCGCTTCAGGAGTTTCCTGCCGCACCAATCCCGACAGGAGATTGATATGACCAAGATTGCTTTTGCCACCGCGCTCATCACGGTTCTGGCCACCCCTGCATTCGCTCAGGCTGTCGTCGAGACGCCGACCAGCACCACCGTCGTAGTTCCGCCCGGCTCACCCGGTGTCGTCACGCGCCAGCCCGGCTCGACCGGCGATGCTCCGGCTGCAACTTACTCCCCGACCGGTCGTGCGGCCGACGGCATCGCCACGGACTCGGCAGCTGCTGGCAACGAAGGCCAGCCCTCCCGCTTGGGTTCGACTGGTAGCGGTGGTGGGAAGTGATCCCATAGTCACAGCCTTGGAACGCACCTTGCACCAGCAGGTGTCAGTTCGTTCCTGAGACCACGAACCTACCTAGCCCCGCCGGCCGCGCCGCGCGGGGCTTTTTCGTTTCAGGGGTCGCGGGTTCTGGGGGAGGGGCGGGCGCATCCAGTGAGCCTTTGTTAAGGCCTTCCCGGCATGCACGTTGTTGTGGCGCTCGGCTTTTGAGGGTGTGAGCATCGCCAACCTTTGCCCGCCTGGTTCGCCGGCGCGGGCTTTTTCGTGGCCTGGGCTTTGCCAAGGGGCTCCAGCTCGTCGTGGAGACCGCGAGCCAACTTGCGGCGCGCTCCTGACGGGGTGCGCCGCACCTTCCGCGACATCGTGTAGAACCACGCGCGGCAGATGGCGAAGGCGATTTCGGAACAACGGATTATTCGGTAGTCCGTACCGTTCACAACGAGCCAAGAACTGATCACTCTTGAGTGAACGCTTATCGTTTGATCGGCAACCGTCCGACTAGTGCTCCACTCGCACTCCGAATAACTAAAGTCCACGATCTAGCGGAGTCGCCGACATCTAATTCATCAGCCATTTCGTCGATTACAATGCGTGCTTCTTCAATAGCCTGCTCAAAACTGACAGCTTCGACACCTTCCCCGTCGTGAATCGTCTCGCGATCATTTTCGATGTCGAAGTAGAATCGCTCGGTCAATTAGGCCTCCCGATCGTTACGACCCCCGGAAGGGCTTCTTGAGGCAAACTACGTAGTTCAAGGCATGCGAAAGCATTCAGAAACACTGGGAAACCTTTATAATTCTGGAATTGGAAATGAATCTGCGAGTGGCAATTTTGTCGAGACTTGTACGCGGCGATCGATTACAGATGTCGACGACCGCCCTCCGAACAAAGGCCTTAAGGCCTGCCAAGATGGCGCTCCTTGATGGGGGCATAAGCCATGATGACATGTGATAAACCAGAAGTCGCAAGTTTCACCGGCAGCACAGCGGAAGACAAACAGAAGTTGCGCGCCCACATCAGGCGTATTCTTCTAAGCATCCGCAAGCCCTCCCTACCCGAGAAGCCTCCTGTTCGAAGCGGTTCCTAAACTACTTATTTTGGTGGATTGGTCGCAATTATTCCCGGACCTGACGTCATCTTTTGGCGTAGCGAGTGCGAAAGATGGGCGGCCGATGAGGGGGCCAGCGCCTCCCAGCGGCAGCGATTTACCTGTCGTACCCTCACTCACCCAATAGGTCGGCGCGGACTATTTCGAGCTAGCAGCCAGATCGGCAGGACGCAGACCGGACCAGGATATCGCTGTCGCCGATCGTCATGACGCTGATGAGCTGCGCCCCTCGCTTCCAGAGCATGGAGCAAGCCGCCGATCCGACCGGCGAGCAGTTCTCAGCTTCAGGATAGATCTCGCAGGTGCTTTCCCGGCGGTCGCATGCCCTGACTGATACAGGCGCCGGCTGCCAGCCTGATGTCAGGAGCGTGGCCCGCGCATCCGGGTAGAGGGTGTTGGGCGCGAACCGCGGTAGCTGCTCGGCCGCCTCCGTCCCACCGGCAGCGACGACGAAGGCGAGGGCGGCGAGGGCTGTGCGCATGGCGGGATGCTAGCATCTAGCGAGAGTGTGTCGAGGTACAGCACAACCCGAAGAAGAACTTTTAACTACGTCCGCATCCATCTAATCCACACATCGGGCAGCCTTTAGGTCGAAAGCTTGCGTCGTGGTTAACCGACGAGTAATACAGAAAACGGCCGGGCTTGAGTGCCCGGCCGTTGCAACCACCGGATCAACGGCGGCTTTAGTTCTCACACGCTTTTTGTTGCACGGGGGCGGTGCCCGCGTCAACCCGCCTAGACCGGTATATCAGACGAGATCGATATGCCGAACGAAGTGTACTTTTTAGAGATCATCGCCAAAAACGACTTGGAGGACACTGGCAACTTGAAAGCGCGGGTAATTTCTCAGGTGAAGTGCTGGTGCAAGCCGGGATTTCACGCCAAGCGCCTGCTCAAGTTCGTCCTGGTCACTCCGGAAACCCTTGACCAGCTTTTTGACCGGTTAGCGCCGATGTTGGAGAGCCTTAAGGACTCAGGCAGCATCGAGCGGTTCGTGTTGCACCCTGCCCCGTCTGCTGTTGTCACTGACCACGGTAAGATTGACGCGCTTGCTCACTATCTCCGGGCTGGGCAGGTAGAAGCCGCCGAGCGGAACAAGTCTCAGCGCTTGCGTCACCTTGAGGGGCGGCAGCGCCGGGTCTGAGTCCCGATACCAGACCTCATAAGCTGCACAGTCGTCCAGGTGCCGATCAAACCGCGCGGTGTGCGGGAGGCGCCTGAGCAGCCTGACGACGTTTAGCGCGAATGACATGTCATCGCCTCACGTTCCTCCGGTTTCTGGTAACGATGCAGGCTTTATGCCCTATCGACTAGCGCGTCCAATCCGTACCGGTGAGAGGTCGAATGCCGCCGTCGTTGATACGGTCATTGCGACCTCTATTCTTTCCGCAGCCGCACCCCCCGGTCCCTCGCCGTTCTCCTCAATGAAGATGACGCCGGCGGCTTCGAGGGCGGCTTCAACCCTCCGGCGATGGCTCGGCAGCTGCAGCACCAACTTCGAGGGCGGGGCCGGTATCAAGGGTACCTTCGCTGGTCAGCGCGCTGGCCCAGGCGCTTGCGATGAGGCGAACCTGTTCGATGGCCTCGGCACGTGTGAATGGCTCATCGCCTTCGTCGACACTACCATCTGACCAAGCGACGAACCCGGTGCGTCGGCCATTGGCATCCTCGACGCAAGCCGCGTCGTCAAGGATGCAGATGCGGAGTGGGAGCGTGAGACCGAGCGTAGGCATGTAGACGACATAGAGCGCTCGAGTTCGGCTTCGACCGTCACGCCTTTTGAACCTTTTCTAGAGGGCGCCAGATGGCGTCATTTGAGCATCATGACGGCGCCGATAGCTACGAGCCCAGCCGCCACAACCAATAATGGAGCATTCTCGACTCCGAGCTGGTCCAGCACGTTCGAGGAAACCGCAGCCACGATGAAGACGCCTAAGCCCGTCGTGATCGGCGACTTCACCTCAGCTGCCCTATCGGCCCTGACTGTTGTGCTGGCTCATCACATTGCGTCCCACATCCAGGCCGCTCCCATCATCGCCAGGCCACCGCACAGCAATGCTACCACGATGTAGCGATGCAGGCGGTCGTACAGAGGGGTCGGCATTGAAGGAGGCCCGCAGAAGCGCATCCATCGTTGCCCATAGACCGGGATCGGTCGCTAGCGGCAAAAGTTAAGGTTTCGTCAATTCAGAATTTGCGTGATCTCCAGGCCACAGGAGCCAAAGATCAGCCGATGCCGCGACCCGTCAGTCCACCGAGGACCAAGACGGTGACAATCGCGATCGCTACTACCGCAGCAATGAGGATGGCTCGCATCTGGCCACTCCGTGCTTGCCAACGGACATCAGCCTCGTGCGAGGCCGCCTTTGGTAATCAAGTGCTCAGCAAGGGTATCAGTTCGCGCTTTCTGGATCCTCGTAGTGTCGCACGTAGCGCTGGCTGGCGAGCATAGGTCAGACCGATTGGCTTGGGGTGAGATAGAGGCCGTGGTCCCGCACGTCGCGTAGGATCTCCTCGGCGTTGCCCATCGCAGTGATGCCGGAGCTACCGATCATCTCCTCGACATCAAGCTTGTCCAAACGCCGCCACAGCTGCGGGCTGCCAGGCAGGTTCGCTCCGTCACGGTCTGCGGTGGCCGCCAGCCGCGAACCGTCGACCTCGGCGAAGGTGTAGATGTGCTTCACGGCCTACATACTCCGCATGTGGGTGGGCTATTTCAGGTAGCCCGTCGCCCTCAGGTGCTCGGTGGTACGGCCTGCTCGCTCCAATGCCTACCCCTTCCGCTCCCGGAACCGGACCCCGGCCCCGCCGCCGTTCTCGGGGATGAACTCTAGGCCGGCGGTCATGCTTCACCTCGACGCTTCCGCACACGGATGTTGGCCGGCGGGTCTCGTCGCAGCCGAACACCAGGCAGGCCGCCATTCTCCGGCAGGAACATTGCCCCTTCGCGCTCCAGCGCCTTTTGAAGGCCGTCGAGCGTCATCGAGTTCGCACTGAGCGGGCCGTCCAACCGCTCCAGCCTCTTAATCGTCTCGGACGACACGCCGGACAGTTCGGCCAGTTCGCCCTGCTCCATCTTCAGCATCGCGCGCGCGGCGCGCAGCTGCTCTCCCGTCAGCATCTTACACCTATCATGCAAAAAGATGCGCGTTGAGTGTTGACGCGCTATCGGGATGGGATTACACGATAAGGGTAAGCAGTGACCCGCGCAAGGCATATCGGATGTCCCACCGCACCGTCTCTTGGAACACCCTTTCCCGCAGCCTGCACGACAGCCGCCCGGCTATCGCCCCCGGCCTGCTCTCCGCCAAAGCCCGCATCGACATGACGGTGCGCACCACCCGCCGGCCCTTGTTCGCCGCTGGCCAGTTCGACCGCGGTGCCATCATGTCGGCCGCCGCCTCCGCCGCCCGCGCCCATCAGGAGCGGTTCGGCGGCACCTGGGGCGAGGCCATGTCCGTCTGCCTCACCGCCGCGTGGCGCGCCGCCAAGATGGCCCGCCACATGGCCGCGCACTGAGACTGCCGCCATGACCGCCCGCATCAACCGCCGCGCCCTCGCCGCCGGCCTCCTCGCCGCCACGGCAGCCCCCGCATTCACCTCTGTCCCGGACCTTCGTGGCGCTGGAGCCGCTTCAGAGCCAGCCCTCCGCGGCGACGACACCGCCCGGCTCCCCGACCACGCAGCGCTCTGGACGCGCATGCCCCTGCCGTTCACCCCGGCGCAGGCCTGGCACCTTCTGTCGCCTGCCACTCAGGCCGAGATCGGCGCCGCCGTGCTGGGCATGGCCCTCGCCGACTACGTGTCCGGCGACATGCATGACGAGGCCGACCACTTCCACGACGACGCCCTGCGCGGCGACTGCATGGACGTGCGGGACAGCCTGCTGAACCGGATCAGCGACCGTCTCTGGTCCCTGTTCCCCGACCTCTACGGCCCCGATGGCGATCACCCCGCCTGGGCCCTGAATTCAGGCATGGCGCCGCCCGCCGCCTGATCTGACGCGCCCCACCGCGGGGCGCCCCCTTTCACCACCGAGCCGACCCACCCGAGCCCTCTGGAGCCCGAACGATGACGCACGTACTGACCTTCCCCGCCTACACCCTGGCCGAGCTGCGCGACCGCCTCGCCGACGCCGAGAACGCACCGGCCTACCAGCAGGGCGTCGTCCACGCGATGGAGCGGGTCCGCACCCTGCGCGTCGAGATCGAGCACCGCGAGGCCGCCGTCTTCGACGATCTGCGCGCCGACCTCGATGCCCTGATTACCGAGACCGTCACCGCCCCCGCGATGGTGCCGCAGCAGGCTCAGCAGCAGCAGGGCCGCGCTCGCGCCATCCCGGATTTCAGCCAGCCCGTCCGAGCCCGCAGCACCAGCGCCCGCACCGGCCGCCGCCAGATCCCACTGGATCGCCGCTACCGCACCCTGCCTGACGAGACCCAGCCGGGCGCGATCGAGGCGTGGGAAGCCGTGACGCCGGTCCGCCCCGACACCGCCCACAGCCGGTCCCTTCGCTTCCTCGACACCGCCGGCGAGCTGCTGGCTGCTGCCTTCATCATCGGTGGCGGCATGGTCCTGACCGGCCTCGCCACCCTGCTCTGACCCGACCCGCACCCGAGCGGGCCGGCTGCCCGCGCACCTCAAGTCTCGAGGATCCCGCGATGTCCCTCCGTAGCTCCCTCAAGAGCCTAATCCGCCGCGATGCCGAGCGCCCGAGCCTTCGGGAGCGCGCTGCCGAGTTGCGGGCCAGCATCCCCGCGTCCAAGCCCCAGGCCGAGCCCTCGGCGCCCGAACCGACGCATGCCGACCAGGTCGCGCAGGCCGGTCTCACCGGCGGCGTGCTGGCTGTCAGCGGCATCGACCACCGCGACGGTACGGTCTCCTATGCCGACGCTACCGGGAAGGTCTCGCGCCGGCCCATGGCGCAGTGGGTCGGCTTCAACGCGATGCAGATGCACAGCCATGTGCAGGGCGAGATCGGCCGCCGGCGCGTCCTTGAAGCCAACCACCTCCCCGGTGACGAGCATGAGGCCTGGGAAGCCCGGGTCCGGCGGGAGCTGCGGGCAGACGCCATAGCCGCCCTGACGCTCCACCCTGAGCGCGCCTTCAAGGCCGAGCAGGACCGCCGGAGCGGCGCTGAGCCTATGACGGCGCAGGGCCGTGCCGAGACGGACGCCATGCTGCTGGCCCTTGCTCCCGAATGGGAGGCGGCACGCGATATTTATGCTCAAGCCATTCAGCGGCAGATCACGGTCTCAGACGCTGCTGGCGATCGCCCTGGGCCCGCGCCGGCCGGCTCTGGGCCGGATTGGCAGGCCTGGTTTGAGCGCTGTCAGGCGTGGCGCGAGCGGACCGGCGTCGAGGCCGCAGAGGCTGCATCGGCCGAAGCGCTCGACGAGCTGTGCGAGATCGAGGACCGGATCTGCGAACTGCCGGCGGCGTCCCTAGCTGGCCTGCGCCTCAAAGCTCGGGTCGCTCAGCGCAACGAGGATATCGACTGGCCGGAGAAGCTAGGCGACGGATTGATCCGGGACCTGTTCGCCTTCACCGGGCCGGCCGCCGTCGATTGGCACAACCCGCCGCCCGGTTTCATGGCCTCGCCCGCAATCGAGCCCATGAACTTCGCCCGCATCCCGCAGGGTCTGGGCATCGAGCTCCAACGCCTGCGCGACATCGCTTGGGCTGAATACCATCGGCGGACCGCTGGTCTGCGCGAGGGCATCGGCGAAGACGAGGCCCGCGCCAGAAAGGCCGAGATCCGAGCCGCCCTGTTCCTGCCGGCGCTGACGGCCGCAGTCGACCTCGGCAGCGTGGAAGCGCAGGTCCTGACTGCGCTCGGCCGGCAGAACGGCCCCGACCCGGTGTTCGCGCTGATCGAGGAGCACCGCGCCGCCTACGCCGAATGGGATCGGCTCTCGGACGTCTGGAACGAGATGCTGGATAGCGACCCCGAGTATGCCGAGGCGATGGCGGCGTCAGACGAGCCGTCCCGGCGCGAAATCGCCGCCTATGAGGCGCTGCTTGCCGTCCGCCCCACGACCCTGCCCGGTGTGGCGGCTCTCGCTGAGTATCTGGTCGGGGCAATCTTCCGCGCAAGCCCAGACATCCGACCTTCGGATGGCGAGCGCGGCCTGACCGTCATCGCCGACGCCCTGCGCACAGTTCTGGCGACCCGGGAGGAGCGATCTCGGCGCGAGGCCAGCCTTGTCGGCATGCTCGACTTCGCGTCCGCCTCGCTGGATGACCTGCAGGCAATTCGGGGCGTGGCGGATGCGGTTGGCGGCGTGGCTTACGCCTACACCTGGGGGCCACGGTGCGGAACGCGCACAGGGCGCTACGGGGCGACGGAGCCCAACGAACTCGGCAAGCTGATCCATTGGCTCGGCGACGCTCTGACCGAGATCGAGAGCGCGGCCGAACTGGAAGCCTCACGCCGAGTACCCAGCACCTGTGCCGACCGCGAGACGCGACTGTCGATGTGCGCCGTCACGACCATCGACAGCGGCGACCCGGCCGCGATCGAGGCTTTCGCCCACGAGCTGGTGGCCCACGCCGAGGCCGAGCGGGCAGGGCGCTGATAGGCGCCCGCCACCTCTTCCGTAGCCGTGCGTACCGCCCCGGCCGGACCCCGCCGGGCTCCCCCCTTCACATTCTGAGACCTGACCCATGGGCGACGTGCTCACTTTCACCCCGCGTCCGAGTCCGGCCGCTCCGGAGACCCTAGAGCCGCTCGCCGGGCCCGCACTTCGTGCCAGCCTGGAGGAGGCCGCCCAGGTCGCCCTCGACGCCGCCGACCGCATCATCGCCGTGCTCGACTGCATGGACGGTGACGCCGACCTGGAGGACGGCGGGGACGCCGAGCCATCGCTGGCGGCGCCCGAGAACCACCACGGCGCGCAGGTCACGTGGTTGCGTGGGAATGACGCCGACCGCGAGGCCGAAGCGCCCGAGACCGTGCTGCCGGAGGTGGCGACGGTGATCGAGATGGAGCCTCTGCGCTGGGGCGGGCGCGGGAATGTCCTCGCCGCAGCCGGCACGTTCCTCGTTGATATATTGGAGCGGGCGTAAGAACAGCCAGGACCCCTACCCGGACTTCCAGGTGATCAGTCCTTTGGGGCCTCGCTTGGCTGCGTGATCTGCACTGTCTGATCGGCCCGCTGGCGATCATCAAGCGTGGTTTTGTTAAAGCAGCCGATCTGCTGACGCTCCAGCGGTGTCGAGGCTAAAACGCTAGCCAGATCCGGCAGGTCTGCCACGTCATCCGCGCGTGGCGTAGCGACTGTCAAAGCCAGCAAGACAAGTATCAGGATGAAGCGTATCGGAAGCCCCTCCGCGAACCCCCGGAGGAATAGGTATTGGGCTTTGAGTGGCGTCGCTTCACTCGTTTGGGGTATCCGATGCCTCTAGACGACCAATATTCGGCTTGTGGCTGGCGAAAACAGGTCCTTGAAAGTGGGCATGCTTTATCGAAACAGTGAGAGGCTAGCACCGATCAGGCAGAGGCCAAGCACGATCAGACAGCCGCCGACGCCTTCCAACAGCGCTTGTTGGTGGAGGCGTTTTGGGGCAATGCTAGCGAGTACACATCCTGAAACAAGACAGATTAAGCTCAATATGAGCACCGAAATCAATCCCCATATAGTAAACGGGTATTGATCGGCTAAAAGCGTTCCACGTCCGCTAGTTAATAATGAACACGGTTGAACTGACTATCTATTTCATCGCGATGAGATCGTCGCTTTGCGCTCGTCAGCGAGAGACCGAGTTCGTGATCGTGCGGACTGTCCAGCCTGCGGCGGGCAAGCCCACGACATAGAGGCACAGCGAGGAGAGCGTCCGGCTAAACATGCGCTGGATCCTTCGCCCGCGGTTTTGCCGGGAAGTAGGGATCGTAGAACGCGGGGGGCTGCGTCGCTGTCACGGCCTTCGAGGCGACCCTGACGCCAGGGAAGTGCGGGTCGAACAGGTCGCCCTTGTGATCGGTCGAGCGGTCAGCCCGATCGCCTGCCTTCTTTGTTGCCGTCTGCATCGCCGCGCCGCTTGATCTCACCGCGACTATGCTACTGGATCCGAATGAAGGCGCCGTTGCTGCGAAGCGGAACGGTTGAGCAGGCGCGTTGTAGGGTTGGGAACTGTATTGCTCCCTTAATTAGCGTTAGTCGGCTTGCTGCAAGCCGATAAGATGGGGGTCGTTGCGCAGGCGCTACTCTCGAACGGGCTTTGGCTCCGGCTTAGCCGTTCGCATGAGGCTCTGGATCCCCCGCGGAGGACGGCCTGCCTTTTCGGCGATCTCAGCCTCCTGCTGCTCGATGAGATCGCGGGCCGGTTGATCGCCATCCAGGCCACCGAGGATCTCCATCGGCACGCGCCGGTTCGAGGCGCGGCTACCATCCTCGAACACGACGTCGAACAGGATGGAGCCGCGGTCTTGCGGGAGCTGTCGTGCGCGTTTGGCCATGCCGGGCTGATACGCCCGTAAGCTCGGCTACACCAGAACGCAGACAGCCGTCTCACTTGCTGGTCAGGGCCTGCAGATCGTCGCGCTTCATGAGCAGGTCGCCGAGGTGGCGCCGATAGAGCTCGATGCTCGCGCGTTCGCGCCTCGCCCCTTCTGCGGACAGGTCCGGGTCTTCGAGTGCGCGCAACGAGGACCGGACGCTCTCCTCCAGGGTGGCGATCTCGCGCTTAACCCTCTCAAGCTCGGTCACGGCAGCTCCTCAATGTGGTCAACCGGACGAGGCCAGACGGACCCATTCGAGGTGACTGGCTTTGGTCGCTCGGCTGTGGAGGTCGGCGCCATACCGGACGAACACGAAGAACCTGTCGAACGATGTGACGATGCCCAGTTCGGGCTCCACCTCCGGGCGGTCGCGATAAGCGACCCTGCGACCGATGTCCGATGGGGTCGGCGCGATCATGCTCAGTGAGACCCTTTGTGCCTCACCGAGAATGCGCCAGCTGCCGGCTCGGGTCCCAACGTTGACTTAACCGTGCCGCCCAACCGACATGCGCAGCCTGGCCCGATCCGCCCAAAGATACACGGCAGGCTTCACGGACCCAGGCCGCCCCCGTTTTTTCGCACGGGCCGCGCTGAAGTGGGACGCTCGACTTGCGATCGAGCCTCGACCCGATGCGTCATCCGTCCCACGCCGAGCCGGGCGTGTAGCTTTGCCGTCACGCTGGCCATGGCCAGCAGCCCAAACGCCAAAGCGAAAACCGACAGGGTATCCTTGATTGCGTCGTCGTACTGCCGTCCGGCGTGGATGATCAGCCAGCCCACTCCAATGAACACGGCTGCGCAGATCAGCGGGATCGTCAGATCGGGCATCGGGCCATTAACGACCTAAACCGCGGCTCAGTTCGGCGGATGCGACCCAGTTGCTCCGAGGCCGCACTCGTCCCCTTACCGTTGACTTAACCGTGCCGTCCGGCCGACATGCCATGTCCGGCTGGCGCTCGCTGTGTGCGAGTCGCAGGCACCATCAGGAGCCACAGCCGCCGCCAGTAGACCCCTGACAAACCAACGGGCCCCACGTCGCCAAACGAGGGGCACGTCGAAAATCTTAGTGGCCTGTGGGGGACGGATTCCAATCCCCACAAGCCACGAGACGCCCCCAGGCGTCAAGCGGGAACGCCAATTCCCGCGACGATGAGGCTTTGCCTTGTGGACCGGACGCCTCTGCGGCGGCCCGGAACGACCTGT
>NZ_JAKSYL010000298.1 GCF_022829515.1 Methylobacterium sp. J-048 | reverse complement strand
CGCGGAAGCGGGAGCATAAGGCCTTCGCGGCCACCCTGTCCCGGCAGCCACCCTCGGTCGTTCGGCCGATGGGGCTCCCGATTCCGTTGGATCGGCGCACCGGTACCGGGATTCCAAAGGGCCCGCGGCCCTTTGGCGGGGTTCGGGGCGCGCAGCCCCGAGGCGCCACGGCTCCGCCCTGGACCCGCGAAAGGTCGAAGACATTTCGAAACCAGAATCTTCCCAGGTCCGAATCGTGGAGCACCATCGGATCTTCGGACGTGCCAATCACATAAGCGACTGCTTATGTTACGGCATGAGCGAGGACGATCTTTTCCGCGCGTTGGCGGATCCGACCCGGCGCGCGATCTTCGAGAAGCTGGCTGCGGGCAGCATGAACGCTAGCGTCTTGCGGGAGGGGATGGGGATCAGCCAGCCGGCGATGTCTCAGCACCTCTCGGTTCTTCGGAGCGCCGGACTGGTTCGGGAAGAACGGCAAGGCCGATTCGTGAATTACGAGGTCGACCCGGAAGGGCTGACGCACATTGCCCAGTGGCTGTCGAAGTATCGCGCCTACTGGCCCGCCCGCATCGAAGCTCTCAAGGCGCTGCTGAAGGATATGGACCAATGAGCGACGCGGAGCCCGACGTGGCCGAGACCGGCATCGCAGGCGATTACGAGCTCGATGCGCCACCACACAAGGTCTGGCGCGCCCTCCATACGCCGGAGCTTCGCGACATCTGGCTGCCGGGCAGCGCCCTGGCCCACCCGGAAGCGATCTCCGTCACCCCCGGCGAAGAGCTTCGGTATCGGCTGCGCGACGATGCGCCCCCGTTTCTCGAAAGCACCGTGACGTTCCGGATCGCCCCGAACGGATCCGGCGGAACGCGTCTCTGGGTGATCCACGCGCTGACCGACCCGCGGTTCGACCGGATGAGGCGGGCCGCCTCGAACACCAACGGGCCGCCGCTCATGCGCGCAGCCTGAAACGGCGCATCGATCTATCGTTGTCCGAAGACTTAAGGGGTCGCCGATGCGCGAAGCGATGCAACTCGTCCCGATCGTCGTGGAGCAATCCAACCGAGGCGAACGGTCCTTTGACATCTATTCGCGCCTGCTGCGCGAGCGGATCATCTTCCTCAACGGCGAGGTCAACGATACGGTCGCCGCACTGATCTGCGCGCAGCTCCTGTTCCTCGAAGCCGAGAATCCGAAGACGCCGATCCACCTCTACATCAATTCCCCGGGTGGGGTCGTGACCAGCGGATTGGCGATGTACGATACCATGCGCCACATCCGGGCACCGGTTCATACCCTCTGCATGGGCACCGCCCGCTCCATGGGCTCGTTCCTCTTGATGGCCGGCGCGCCCGGCGGACGTGCGGCCCTCCCCAACGCGAGCATCCACATCCATCAGCCCTTGGGCGGGTTCCAGGGGCAGGCCTCAGACATCCTGATCCATGCCGAGGAAACCCGCAAAACGAAGCACCGCATGACCCGGCTCTATGCCGAGCATTGCGGCCGCCCCTACGAGGATTTCGAGCGGGCGATGGACCGCGACCACTTCATGACCGCCGAGGAAGCGTTGGCGTGGGGCCTGATCGATCGCGTGCTTCAGCCTCATGAGGACGACAGGGCCGCCATCGGGTCATCATAACGGGCCGTCAGGCCCCCTCAGCTCGGTACAGGCAAAATCGAGATCCCAAAGGGCTCGCGGCCCTTTGGCGGGGTTCGGGGCGCGCAGTCCCGAGGCGCCAGGGCTCTGCCCTGGACCCGCGAAAGGTCGAAGACCTTTCGAAACCGGGATTTTCGCCTCGACAGTTGCGGACCTTACGGCGCCAGCTCGTTGCCGGCGTAGTCGATCCGGCCGTCGGCGCCCTTCTTCCAGGCGTAGATGACGTAGTCGGGCCGGGTGAGGTCGCCCTTCTTGTCGTAGGCGATCGGGCCGACCACGGTCTCGATCGTCTTGCCCTGGTGCAGCCAGTCGGCCAGCACCTTGCCCTCGCTGGAGCCGGTCTCGGCCGCGGCCCGGGCCAGCACCTGAACGGCCGCGTAGGCGTAGAGCGTGTAGGCGTCCGGATCGATGTTCTTGGCCTTGAACGCCGCCACCACGGCCTGGGCGTTCGGGTTCTTGCGGGCATCCGGCGAGAAGGTCATCAGCGTGCCCTCGGCGCCGTCGCCGGCGATCTGCACGAACTCCTTCGGAGCGAGGCCGTCGCCGCCGACCAGGGTCGCGTTCAGGCCCTGGTCGCGCATCTGGCGCAGGATCAGGCCGGCCTCGGTGTGGAAACCGCCGAAATAGACCACGTCGACATTGGCCGACTTCAGCTTGGACACCAGCGCCGAGTAATCCTTCTCACCCGGGTTGACGCCCTCGAACAGCACCTCCTTGCCGCCCTTGGCCTTGAGCGTCAGCTGCGTCTCCTGGGCCAGGCCCTTGCCGTAGGCCGACTTGTCGTGGACGAAGGCGATCCGCTTGCCCTTGAAGTGACTGGCCAGATACGCACCGGCCACCACGCCCTGCTGGTCGTCGCGGCCGCAGGTGCGGAACGTGTTCCACAGCCCGCGCTCGGTGAACTTCACGTTGGTGGAGGACGGGGTGACCTGGATGATGCCGGCGTCGAGATAGACGTCGGAGGCCGGGATCGACACGCTGGAGGCGAAGGCGCCGACCACCATCTTCACGCCGTCCGCGGCGAGCTTGTTGGCGACCGAGACGCCCTGCTTCGGATCGGATGCGTCGTCGCCGTAGACGGCCTCGAACAGCCGGCCCTTGATGCCGCCGGCCTTGTTGATGTCCTCGATCGCCTGGCTGGCGCCGTTCTTGACCTGCACGCCGAAGGCCGCATACGGCCCGGTCACGCCGGCGGAGATACCGATCTTCACCGGTCCGCCCTTGTCCTGGGCTTGTGCAGCGCCGATCATCACAAGACCAGCGATGGCCATCGACAGTATTTTTTTCATTACCGCCCCCGCGTTCTAAGGTTAATGCGCGCCTGCAGGCGCATGCAACATTTCGGCCAGACTCACGGACCGTGCATCGACCTGCAGCGACGCGGGCCTGACCCTCATTTCAACGCGCCGCGCCGTCAAGGCCGCAAGCATCGTGCTGTTGCGCGCCGGCTTTATCTTTGCGGACGCTCCACACCCATGCGCCGCATCATTCGAAGCGGCCGGCGCGCGCCCGAGCCCGATCCTGCCGGAGCGGCCGCGGCGTCCACGCACCTCAGGTAGCGTGGCTTCGATGATGCATCCGGGGCCCAAATCCGTCGCAGCCGATCGAGATCGATGACCGTTCCTCCGCCGCTCCGCAGGTTCGACCACAGGCCGCCCGCCGTCAGCCATCCGGGGCGCGGCTGATGGGGCCTGACCGGGATGAATCCGTGGATTGGGCGGAGCGCCGCCGGATCGCCGAGCAGGGCAGGGGCGACCGGGCCTGGTCCCTGTGGGGGCCGTATCTCAGCGAGCGGCAATGGGGGACGGTGCGGGAGGATTACAGCCCCGACGGCAATGCCTGGCGGGCGCTGCCGCACGAGGAGGCGCGCTCGCGCGCCTATCGCTGGGGCGAGGACGGGCTGGCCGGGATCTGCGACGAGCGCGGCGGCCTGTGCCTGGCCCTGGCCCTGTGGAACGGACGCGACCGCATCCTCAAGGAGCGCCTGTTCGGCCTGACCAACCAGGAGGGCAACCACGGCGAGGACGTCAAGGAGGTCTACCATTACCTCGACGCAGTCCCGAGCCACGCCTACCTCAAGCTGCTCTACCGCTACCCGCAGGCGGCGTTCCCCTACGAGGCGCTGGTGCGCGAGAACCTGGCGCGCGGGCGCGACCAGCCGGAATACGAGATCGAGGAGACCGGGATCTTCGAGGACGGCCGGTTCTTCGACATCACCGTGGAATACGCCAAGGCGGATGCCGACGACATCCACGCCGTCGTCACCGCGCTCAACCGGGGCCCGGAGACCGCCGAGCTCCACCTGATCCCGCAGCTCTGGTTCCGCAACACCTGGTCGTGGCAGGACGGGCAGGCGCGCCCGCGGATCGCCGCCGATCCCGAGGGCGGCGTGACCTGCGCGCATCCGCGGCTCGGCCCCTATCGCCTCGCCTATGACGGCGCGCCGGAGCTGCTGTTCTGCGAGAACGACACCAACCTGCGGCTGCACGGGTGCCAGCCGGACGCGACCGGCCCATTCAAGGACGGCCTGCACGCGGCGATCGTCGCGGGCGAGACCTCGGCGATCCGCCGGGATGCGGGCACGAAGCTCGGCCTGCACTACGCCCTGCGGCTGGAGCCCGGCGCCACCGCCCAGATCCGGCTGCGCCTGTCGGCCGGCTCAAGGGTGCGCCCGGTCGACGCCGAGGGCGCCGTCGTCCGGCGCCGGGTGGCCGAGGCGGACGCGTTCTACGAGGGGCTTCAGGACGGCATCACGGATCCGGATGCCCGCACGATCTTCCGGCAGGCCGCCGCCGGCCTGATCTGGTCGAAGCAGCTCTATTGCTACGACGTGCGGCGCTGGCTGGAGGGCGACCCGCTCCAGCCGGTTCCGCCCCGGGAGCGCGAGGGCGGCCGCAACAGCCAGTGGCGCCATTTCGCGGCGGCCGACGTGCTGTCGATGCCCGACACCTGGGAATACCCGTGGTTCGCCGCCTGGGACCTCGCCTTCCACTGCCTGCCGCTCGCCCTGCTCGACCCGGACTTCGCCAAGAAGCAGCTCCTGCTGCTCACCCGCGAATGGTACATGCACCCGAACGGGCAGCTCCCGGCCTACGAGTGGGAATTCGGCGACGCCAACCCGCCGGTCCATGCCTGGGCGGCCTACCGGGTGTTCGAGATCGACCGGGACCGGCGGGGCGGGCGCGGCGACCTCGCCTTCCTGGAGGGCGTGTTCCACAAGCTGCTGATCAACTTCACCTGGTGGGTGAACCGCAAGGACGCCCAGGGGCGCAACGTCTTCCAGGGCGGCTTCCTGGGGCTCGACAATGTCGGGGTGTTCGACCGGTCGCGGCCGCCCCCGGGCTTCGGGGTGGTCCACCAGGCCGACGGCACCGCCTGGATGGCGATGTACGCCCTCAACATGATGCGCATCGCCCTGGAGCTGGCGCTCCACAACGACGTCTACGAGAGCACCGCCTCGAAGTTCTTCGAGCATTTCCTGCTGATCGCCGAGGCGATGACCGAGATGGGCGGGCAGGGGGGCGGCGAGGAGGGGTTCGGCCTCTGGGACGAGGTCGATGAATTCTACTACGACGAGGTCGACATCCCCGGCGGCGGGATGCTGCCCTTGCGGGTCCGCTCGATGGTCGGGCTGGTGCCGCTCTTCGCCGTGGAGGTGATCGAGCCCTCCGTGCTCCAGCGGCTGCCGGACTTCGCCCGACGCCTGAACTGGGCGCTGGAGAACCGGCCGAACCTCGCCCGTCTGGTCTCGCGCTGGAACGAGGGCGGCGTGAAGGACCGCAAGCTCCTGTCGCTGCTGCGCGGGCACCGGATGAAGGCGCTGCTGCGGCGGATGCTCGACGAGGCCGAGTTCCTTTCGCCCTACGGCGTGCGCTCGCTGTCGAAGGTCCACCGGGACGAACCCTATGTCCTCAACGAGCTGGGGGCCTCGTTCACAGTCCGGTACGACCCGGCCGATTCGACCTCGAACATGTTCGGCGGCAATTCGAACTGGCGCGGGCCGGTGTGGATGCCGATGAACTACCTGATCATCGAGGCGCTGCGGCGGTTCCACACCTATTACGGCGACGAGTTCGTGGTGGAATACCCGACGGGATCGGGCGCGATGCTCACGCTCCGCGCGATCGCCGACGCCCTGGAAGATCGGCTGATCGCCCTGTTCGCCAAGGACCAGGATGGGCGCCGGCCGGCTTTCGGGGCGCGGCCGCCGATCCCCCCGGCGCCCGGCGCCGAGGAGGCCCTGCTGTTTCACGAGTTCTTCGACGGCGACACCGGCCGGGGCCTCGGCGCCTCACACCAGACAGGCTGGACCGCGCTGATCCTCAACCTGCTGCGCGACCGCGCCCGACCGCGGTAAGCGCGTCAGCAGCTCAGGCGACGACCCTCGCGGCGGCCGAAGGTCCGGTAATGGGCCGCGCCGGATTCCATCTGGCCATTCGCGATCGCCCGGCGGACATCCGGGTTGCAGCGCAGATACTCGCGCTCGTCGAACCCGCCATAGGCGCGCTCGCCGTAGCCGCGGTCCCGATAATCGCGGTCGCGGCCCCGATAATCGTCGCGATCCCGCCCCCCGTAATCCCGATCGCCGTAGCCGTAATCGGGGCCGCGCTGAGCCTGAGCCGGCCCGAGCACGGACATCACGCCGAAACCGACGGCGACCGCTGCCAAAAACGCTTTCATCGTACCTGTCTCCTACCGGACGCTTGAAACGCGTTGCGCCGCAGATGGTTCGATCGGCCCACGACGCCCTCACGGGCGCGCTCCGTCCGTTGACCGCGCTGCACGTGAAAAAGATCTGGACATGAAAAAGGCTTGGCCGCGGTTTCCGCCGCGGCCAAGCCCACGATGCCCGCCGGGACGAGGCCCGGGTGCCGTTTCGCCTTACATGCGATGCATCATATCCCGGCGCATCATGCGGTGACGCATCTCACGGTGCATCATGCGACGCTCCATGTGACGCCGCATCATCCGGCGCTCCATGTGCCGACGTTCCATGTGGCGCTCCATACGGTCCATCTGGACGGTGGCGACGATGTCGGCCGGGGCGGCGACCGCGCCGGGGCCGATCGGGGCAGCGGACGCAGGCGCTGCGACGGCAGCGCCGAAGGCGGCGAGCAGGGCCGCGGTGATGAGCGTGGTGCGCAAAGGATGTTTCCTCTCATGCCGCCGTTGGTGGGCGGTGGTTTCCCTAGGATCCGTGAGAGGAGCAAATCCTTCCCAGGTCCGCCTCAGCAAGCCGCAGGCAGCCGGGATGGTTCCGCGGGGAATCGCATCCCGGCGCGACGCGGCCCGCCGGGTCGTGAGGTCGTCGCAGGCGCGACCCTCGAGGCTCCGTGACGGGCGACCAAGCTACGAAGGGAAGTTCCGGTTGGCGGTGTCTCGAGCGCCGCGTGCGCAGGCGACGCAGGCCGGTCAGGCTTCGAGGCGCGGCGGCGCATCGGCGGGCGGGGCCGGTTGGGTCAGGGTCGTCGCACCCAGATCGGCATGGTGCCGGCCGTTCAGCTCGGACTGGCCGGGGCGGAGCAGTTCCGGACCCGGAAGGGCGATGCTTTTCGTGTCGCTGAGCAGCGTGATCTGCTTGATCGCGAGCGTTTGCCGGCTCCGCATCAGCGGGTTCTGGCGCACGTAGCTGATGAACTCCTCGGCCGCCCGCAGCTTCGACTTGTTCTGCTCGGCCTCCTGCACCCTGATCCGCTCGGCCTCGGCCTCCCGGATCTTCGCCTCCTTGGCCTGGTGCTGAAGTTCGAGCGATGCGAAAGCAAGTCCTGTGGCCGCGCGGTCTAACACAGAGCTCGCGCGAAGTGTTGGCCTGGAGAATAAAATATATACGCTGTTGGCGAGCAGAAAAGCCGCCACCAAAAATACACTCAGATCGCCGACGTGCCCACTCACGGCCCAGAAAACCACCACGAGGGCCAACGATAGGGCGGAGAGTCCGAGAAGACTATATCGTAATGCCGACATGATCTAGCCTAAATTCATTTTTTTGAATCGAATTGCCAGATTTTATAAAGCTTTCAATTCTGAAAGGCAAATCTATCGGAGCGCAGTGGGATCCACAGATTTCAGTCGTGGCCGCCGGCGCGGGCCATCCCCTGTCGGGGTCGCAAGGCCGGATCCGCACCACGCAACACCGGGCCGGTCCGGATGCCTCGCCGCGGGGGCGGTACCAGCGGCACGGCATGCGCGGATCGAGGCGCCGCGCGGCTTCCTGGGCGCTGCGGCGGCCGGTCGCCACCCGGTCGTCCGGAAGCCGGCGGTCGTGGAACCGCGGCGCGCGGATTTCCGCGTGACTTCGCTCATCGCATGGGCACCGGGGACGCCTTGCCCTTGCCTGCGAAGCTTAACTTGTCCGACCCTGCCGTCGGCGAGCCGGCTTGGCATTGAGTCGGCTTGCCGGAGGGGGAATGTCTTCATGATCTCAGCAAGGTCTCACCGCCGCCGACCCGGCGCGCTGGCTGTTCTCGCGGCGCTCGCGCCGCTGGTCCTCGGCACCCTCGCGCCGGGCCGGGCCGGGGCCGCCGACAAGGAGGTCACCTTCGCCCATCAGGACATGGTCGTGCCGTTCCGGGCCCTGATGGAGTCGGGCGCCATCGAGAAGGCGACCGGCTACACGGTGCACTGGCGCAAGTTCGGCGGCGGCGGCGACGTGATCCGCGCCATGGCGTCCGGCAACGTCCAGGTCGGCGAGGCGGGGTCGAGCCCGATCGCGGCGGCGGCCTCCCAGGGGCTCGACATCGAGCTGTTCTGGATCCTCGACGAGATCGCCGATGCCGAGCAGCTGGTCGCGCGCACCGGCAGCGGCGTGACGCGCGTCGCCGACCTGCGCGGCAAGACGGTCGCGGTGCCGTTCGTGTCGACCTCGCACTACCAGCTGATCGCGGCGCTCGCCGGTGCCGGGCTGACCCAGAAGGACGTCACGATCCTCAACATGCGCCCGCCCGAGATCGCCGCCGCCTGGGAGCGCGGCGACATCGACGCGACCTTCATCTGGGATCCGGTGCTCGCCCGGGTGAAGAAGTCCGGCACGGTGCTGATCTCGGCCGGCGACATCGCCCGCCAGGGCAAGGCGACCTTCGACGGCCTGGTGGTGGACCGGGCCTGGGCGGCCAGGAACCGGGATTTTCTGGTGACCCTGGTGAAGCTGATCGCCGCCCAGGACGCGGCCTACGCGGCCAAGCCCTGGGCCGCCGATGCCCCGGAGGTGAAGGCCACGGCCAAGATCACCGGCTCGACCCCCGAGGAGGTGCCGGCGAGCCTGGCGGCCTACCGCTTCCCGACCCTCGAGGCGCAGGCCTCCCCGGCCTGGCTCGGCGGCGGCGCCGCCAAGGCCCTGACCGAGACCGCCGAGTTCCTGAAGGCGCAGGGCCGCGTGCAGGCGCTGGCGCCGGATTATGGCCGATTCGTCACCACCGACTACGTGGCCGCGGCCCGGAAATAGCGACGGCTCCCCGGCGGCAGGTTCGGAGCGGCCCATGATCGAGATCCGCAACGTCAGCGTCCATTACGGAGAGGGGGATTCCGGCATCGCCGCCCTCTCGGGGATCGACCTGACCATCCGGCCGGGGGAGTTCGTGGTCGCCCTGGGCGCCTCGGGCTGCGGCAAGACCACCCTGCTGTCGGCGATCGCGGGCTTCCTCGAACCCACCACCGGCAGCATCCTGCTCGACGGTGCGCCGATCCGGGGGCCGGGGGCCGACCGGGGCGTGGTGTTCCAGCGCCACGCCCTGATGCCCTGGCTGGATGTCGCCGAGAACGTCGCCTTCGGCTCGAAGATGCGCGGCGTCCCGCGGGCGGAGCGGCGCCGGATCGCGCTCGCCATGCTCGACCTCGTCGGCCTCGCCGAGTTCGCCGACCGCAAGGTCTACGAGCTCTCGGGCGGCATGCAGCAGCGGGTCGGCCTCGCGCGGGCGCTGGCCAGCGACCCGCGCGCCCTGCTGATGGACGAGCCGCTGGGGGCGCTCGACGCCTTCACCCGCGAGCAGGTCCAGGAGCTGATCCTGCGGGTCTGGGACCGGACCGGCAAGATGGCGTTCTTCATCACCCACGATGTCGAGGAGGCGGTCTTCCTCGCCACCACGCTGCTGATCATGAGCCCGCGCCCGGGCCGCATCGTCGAGACGATCGCGCTGCCGTTCTCCCGGGCCTTCCTGGCCGGGCGCGAGGCCCGGGCGGTGAAGTCCGATCCCGACTTCATCGCCATGCGCGAGCGCGTGCTAGGGCGGATCCATCATCGCCCCGTCACGGCGTTCGGAGCCTCCCGATGAGCGGATTGCCCCTCGACGCGCCGGCCCCCGCGGAAGACGCGCCGCGCCGACGCCCCGGAGCCGGCCGCCGGACCCTGCGCGACGGCGCCCTGGTCCCGGCCATCAGCCTCGCCACGGTGCTTGCCATCCTCGGGCTCTGGGCGCTCGCGACCGGGGCCGGCTGGGTCAAGCCGCTGTTCCTGCCGCCGCCGGGGGCGATCCTGTCGGCCTTCGCGCAGGCCTGGAACGGCGATCTCGACGGGGCGCCGCTGGGCGTCCACGTCCGGGACAGCCTGCTGCGCGTGGTCGGCGCCTTCCTGATCGCCGCCGCCGCCGGGATTCCCGCCGGCCTCGCCATGGGGACGAGCCGGATCGCCCGGGGCGTGCTCGACCCGCTGATCGAGTTCTACCGGCCGCTGCCGCCCCTGGCCTACCTGCCGCTGATGATCATCTGGTTCGGGATCGGCGAGCTGTCGAAGGTACTGCTGATCGTCCTGGCCTGCTTCGCCCCGGTGGCCCTGGCGACGCGCTCCGGCGTTCTCTCCGCCTCCGGCGACCAGATCAACGCGGCGCGGGCGCTGGGGGCGAGCCGCTGGCAGGTGCTGCGCTACGTGGTGCTGCCGGCAGCCCTGCCGGAGATCCTGATCGGCCTGCGGATCGGCATGGGCGTGGGCTGGACCACCCTGGTCGCCGCCGAGATGGTGGCCGCCCAGGCCGGGCTCGGCCAGCTCGTCCTCAACGCCTCGAACTTCCTGCGCACCGACGTGGTGGTGATGGGGATCCTGATGATCGGCCTGTTCGCGGCCCTGTTCGAGTTCGGGATGCGCCGCCTGGAGCGCGCGCTCGTGCCCTGGAAGGGCAAGGTCTGAGGAGCTGCCCGGACCGCCCCTTTCGGGGGTGACGGCATACGGACGGCGCGATCGTGATCCACCCGGGAATCGGCCCGGCTGTTGCCGCCGCGCTCTGTTCGCCCGACGATTTCTGGTACATCCGGCCAGAACGGTCAGGCCGACACAGTAACCGGCATGGCGAGCACGCGCGATACCGATATCGGGGTATATCTTGGTGGACCATTCGGACGACGTCGTCTCCGAGGCGGCGCTGATCGCGGCGCTCGAAGCATCCGGCGGGGTCGGCTTCTGGATGTGGGACATCCCCAACGACGACGCGCGCGCCGATCCGGTCACGGCGTTGCTGTTCAACATCAGCCCGGCCCGGTCGCGGGCCGGCGTCAGCCTCGCCGAGATCATGAAGGCCGTCCATCACGACGATCAGGCGCATATCTCGCAAGTCATCCTGGACTGCGTGCAATCCGGCGGGTCGTACACCGCCGAGTACCGGGTCTGCTCCCCGGAAGGGCGGCTGCGCTGGGTGTTCACCCGCGGGCATTTCTACCTGGACGAGGCCGGCCGCCCGACCACGGGCCGGGGCGTCGTCGTCGAGATCTCGGACAGCAAGTCCGCGGGCATCGCCTTCGCGACCCGGGACGGGGGCACGATCGAGGACGCTCTGAACAAGACCGCCGACCTGTGCCTGTCCCTGCACAACGCCGTCTCGGACCTCGGCGACACGCGCATCGTCGCTTTGACGGAAACCCTGCTGCTCGAAGTCGGCAAACACCTCGCCGATCGGCAGCGCGCGCCGGCGAACCAATCCCTGCATTGACCGCGGCGGGCGGGACCGGGGGAGGGCGGACAGAACCGCTCAGACCGCGCCGCGCTGCTTCAGCCAGAGGCCGAATTCCTGGACGACGGACACGACCTTCTTCAGCCGCATCCCGTCCTCGGTGAGCGCGTATTCCACTTTGACGGGCGTCGTCGGATAGACGGTGCGCCTGATGAGGCCGGCGGATTCGAGGGCGCGGAGATCCAGCGTCAGCATCCGCTGCGAGATGCCGGGCAGGTCGCGCCGGAGTTCGTTGAAGCGTTTCGGGCCATCGATCAGATAGCTCACCAGCAGCAGGCGCCAGCGGCCGCCGAGCAGGTGCATCGCGTGCTCGACGGAGCACCCGGTCACGGTCGCCCTCATCGACGCGACCCCGAGACGGGCACAGTATAATTCTTGTGCCCAGCGCTCAAATTACTGCGTTCTTCCGTCATCGTCTCGACTGCGCTACGAAAACTCCAGGAAACCACCGTTTCCGGCACCGACGTTACGGCACGTCTTCAGAGCCTGTCCATGAAACTGTATGCCATCCCCGCGAGCTGCTCGCTCGCGCCGCACATTGTCGCCCACGAACTCGGCCTCGACCTGGCCGTCTGTCGAGTCGATCACGCCGACCACAAGACCGAAGAGGGCGAGGATTACTACGCCGTCAACCCGCACGGCTACGTCCCGGCCCTCGAACTCGGCGACGGCCGTGTCCTGCGGGAAGGCCCCGCCATCCTGCAATACCTGGCCGACCTGAAGCCGGAGGCGGGCCTCGCCCCGGCGAACGGGAGCTTCGATCGCTACCGCCTTCAGGAGATGCTCGGCTTCCTCAATTCCGAGATCCACAAGGGCTTCGTTCCCCTGCTCTACGCCCGGCTGGCGGGGCGCTGGGTCGAGACCGCCAAGCCGAAGCTCGAAGCGCGCTATGCCTGGATCGACGCCCAGCTCGCCGCGCAGGACTTCCTCCTGGGCGACACCTTCACGGTCGCCGACGCCTACCTGTTCGCGCTCACCGGCTGGGGCCAGGCCCCGTGGCTGAGCTCGTATTACCGGGCCGACATCCACTTCGACCACCTGGACAACCTGCGGGCCTGGTACGGCCGCGTCCGCGGGCGCCCGGCGGTGAAGGCGGCGTTGCAGGAGGAGGGGCTGGCATAAGGCCGCCGGTTCCGGGCCGTCAGAACGGATAGTAGCGCAGCGAGGCCAGCCCGGTGACGAGGTGGGCGGAGGGCTGGATCCCGTACAGGCCCCGGAAGGCGTCGCGCTCGGTGTAGGAGGCCTGGGCGCCCGCCACGAGGCGCCCGTACGAGCCCTAGTACAGGTCGTGCCAGAAGCCGCCGGTGATCTGCCGGATGTCGTGGCTCTCGGCCTGGCAGGTGCCGCTGGCCGCCCCCTCGACGTCGCAGCCGGTCACCACCAGGGTCGGCGCGCCGTAGCCCGTGGCGTTGCGGGCGCCGGCCCGCGACGCGTGCTCCCAGCCGGCATAGAGGTAGACGTCGGTGCCCGGCTGGATATGGGCGACGGCGCCGGTCAGCAGCTGGAAGGCCGGGATCGGGGCGATCGAGCCGTCGGCCTTGAGGGCGAAGTCCGGCAGCTGCGCCGAGCCGTAGCGGCCGATGCCCTGGCCGACGAGGCCGCTGACCTGGATGTCGAGGGCCTTGTCGATCACCGGCAGGGTCGCGGCGCCGCCGATCCCGTAGCCCAGGGCGCTGTCCGAGCGGCCGGGGAGGCGGGTCGCGGCGGTGATGTTGGTTGCGCTCAGGCGGTCGTCGAAGAACCGCACCAGCCCCTTGACCTCGTAATGGCCGAAGCCCGGCTCCACGGCGAGCTTGCCGACGATGTCGGGGACGCTGTTGTTCGAGTAGGTGGTGGCGGTGTTGAGCAGGCCGGCGCCGTCGCCGGTGTTGTTGAGGTTGACGAGGCCCGGGGCGGCGAACGGGCTCGGCGGCAGCACGCTCTGGGGTGATTCCGCCGACAGGCCGGCCCAGAGGCCCGGCGCCAGGTCCTTGACCACCCGCACCTGCGGGTTGCGGGTCCAGTTGAAGCCCGGCACGTATTGCGCGTCGATGGTGAGCGGGATCTGCTCCTTGAGCGGCGTGATCCCGGAGAGGTCCGTGGTGATCAGGCTCCAGGCTTGGCCCGCCAGCACGTGCCAGCCGGACTCCAGGGCATCGACGGTGGCGAAGATCTGCCGGACCCGCGGCGTGTAGCTGTTGCTCTCGCGGGAATTCGAGGTGGTCCCCGCCGCCAGGAAGTCGATCTCGTAATAGCCCGAGATCTGCAGCGTCGGCTCGACCTTGGCGGTGAACAGGCCGCTCAGGCGGCTCTGCCGGGCGGAGAAGCGGAACTCGCTCTCGCGGGCCTGCGGGCTGTTGCGGAACGGGATGCCGTTGAAGTCGGTGGCGACGTCCGAGACGAGGTTGGGGTTGCGGAAGACGCCCGCCAGCTCGACGAAGCCCCCCGGGGTGAAGCAGATCGCCGGCCCCAGCGCGTAGCTGCCGGCGTTGCAGACCAGGTCGTTGGCGAGGATCACCGGCGTGTGCTCGGAGGCGGCCGGCCGCGCCCCGCCGGGGCCGCCCGCCTGCGCCAACTGTTGCTGGCGCTCGGTCCGCGCGGCGAGGCGCGCCTGCTCGTGCGACAGAGCCCGGCGGGCGCGCGTCTCGCCGGCGAGGGTCTGGCGCTGTGCTCCCGCCTGCCGGCGCAGGGCCGCGAGTTCCTGCTGCATCGCCTGCATCTGCCGCTGCATCGCGTCCATCCGGGCCGCCATCTCGGCGGCGGTCTGGGCGCGGGCGGGAACGACCGTGAGACCGGCCGCGAGGGCCAGGGCAGCCGGCACGACGCTCGGCAGGATCGATCGGAACATCACTGGTCACCCCGTGCGAGCGCGGATCCGGCGGGCGGTCCGGAGGCGGTGTTCGGACTTGTCGGATACGGCGTGCGACGCCGGCATGACGCGGCTAGCACGCCATCCGTACAACTGGCGGGAAAGCTGTCCTCGGGATGCGGAGACGCGCGCGCTGTGGCCGCGACGCCACGGCCGCGGCGCCACGGCCGCGGCGCCCGGCAGACGCGACCCGGCCCGGCACGGGCGGGGGCCTGCGACCTTCCCGGCCGGAACTTGGCCGTGCGGAGCCGACGTTGGCCGGATGAACGGATCGCCCCGATCCCCAGCCATCGCGAGACCCCGACATGACCCTCGACACACGTTCGATCTACGTCACGGCCCTGAAGAACACCCACGCCGTCGAGATGCAGGCCCTGCAGATCATGGAGCGGCAGGTCGAGCGCCTGGAGCATTACCCGGAGATGGAGAAGGCCCTGCGCCGGCACATCGAGGAGACCCATGGCCAGCGCCATCGCCTGGAGGAAGCCCTTCAGAGCCTGGGCGACAGCCCCTCCGCGCTCAAGGAGGGATTCCTGGGCTTCGTCGGCAACATGATGGCGCTCGGCCACGCGCCGGCCCAGGACGAGATCCTGAAGAACACCTACGCCAACCACGCCTTCGAGAATTTCGAGATCGCGGCCTACGAGTCGCTGCTGACCATCGCTGACGCGGCCGGCCAGCAGGGCCATCGGACCGGCTTCGAGCAATCGCTGAAGGAGGAGCAGGGCATGGCCGAGGCGGTGCGGTCGCTGATCAAGCCGACCACCGAGCGCTACCTCGCGCTGACCACGGCCGGCAAGAAGGCCGACCGCTGACGTCATCGGGCCCCGGCCGGCTCCGATCGGGCCGGCCGGCCTAACGGTGCAGGACCGTCGCCACCGTTGTGCCACGGTGGTCGGATCACAATCATGGGGGCTGACGTGATACTCGAGCACCGGCGGACCGCCGCTCGATGCCTTGAACTGTTATAGCCAAGCTATGACCAGGTCAGTCCGGACCGGCTTCGGAGCACGAATACGCGATTCGCACCGATTCACGCGCGAAAAACAGTCGCGCCGGGCGAACCGAATGGCAGCGGCTCCGTTATGTCCTCGAACACTATTCCAGAGGGCAGGACATGGCCAAGCACGAGATCCTCGGCTACTTCGAGCACCGCCGCGACGGGGCCTGGGTGTGTGTCCGGCCGTTCACCCTGAACACGCGCGACGCCAGCATCGACATCCGCCAGGGCATGCGCTTCGATTACGGCAAGCGCGTCGGCGGCCTCGACCTCGCTGAGTACTTGGAGCAGCTCGGCTCGCAGTTCGGTTCGTAGGTCGAAATCGGCGTCTGCCCGGCCGGCAACAGGCCGATCAGGACGTCCCTCAAATCGTCGACATCAGCCAAGGGCGCCGGGTCAAAAAACCCGGCGCCCTTGGCCGTTCAGGCCCCGCCCCACTGCATGGTCAACCCGCCATCCACCACCAGGGTGTGCCCGGTGACGTAATCGGCCGCATCCGAGGCGAGATACAGGATCGCCCGGGCGATCTCTTCGGGCTGGCCGGCGCGGTGCCACGGGATCCGCTCCAGCGACTGGTCGAGCACCTCGGTCTTCTCGAAGCGGTCGGCGGTCATCGGCGTCTCGATCAGGCCGGGGGCGACGTTGTTGACGTTGATCCGGTCCTCGGCGAGCTCCCGCGACAGGCTGCGGCACAGAGAGCCGAGCCCGGCCTTCGACATGCCGTAGGGGGCGCTCTCCGGGGTCGGCAGGTGCTGCGCCACCGAGGAGACGAACACGATCTTGCCGGCGCCGCCTTCAGCGCGGCGCATCCCGATGAACGGGCGGGCGCAGAACAGCGGTCCCATCAGGTTCACCCGCAGGATCCGCTCCAGCAGCGCGTCGTCCATCTCGGCCACCGGCACGCCGCTCATCGCTTGGCCGGCATTGGCCACCAGGATGTCGAGACCGCCCAGCTCGCTGCCGATGCGGTCGTAGGCGGCGTTCACCGCGGCCGGATCGCCGACGTCGAGCTGCAGCACCAGGGCGCGGCGGCCGACCGCCTCGACGCGGGCGGCGGTCTCCCGGATGCCCGCCTCGTCGGTGTGGTAGGTGATCGCCACGTCGGCGCCCTCGCGAGCGAACAGCTCCGCGGTCGCCTGCCCGATGCCGGAATCGGCTCCGGTGATCAGGGCTCGCTTGTCGGTCAGGATCATCGTGCGCGTCTCGCTCGCTCGCCGCCCTCGAAGCGACCGGATGCCGGGGCAATCGGTGCGGCCGGGGACGGTTCCGTGCGCGCCGCCCCGCCGCAGGTTGTCCCGCCTCGGGCGAGGGCCCGGGCCGGGCGCTTTGACGCCCGCTGCGCCGGTGCCCTACTGAAGGTGCATGTCCCTGGATGCCCCGACCCCCCTGCTCGCGGAGGAGAGCGCGCCCACCACCCGCTGCCGCATCCTGGCGACGGCGGCGTCGTATTTCCGCGAGATCGGCTACCAGAAGACCACCGTGGCGGACATCGCCCGGACCCTGAAGATGAGCCCGGCCAACGTCTACCGGTTCTTCGATTCGAAGAAAGCGATCAACGAGGCGGTGCTGGAGCGGCTGATCGGCGAGATCGAGGTCCTGGTCTCGGAGGTCGCCGCCCGGCCGGGCCTCACCGCCACCGAGCGCCTGGTGGAGGCGATCGACCTCCTGCACCGCGACTGCACCCGGCGCTGCGAGGAATTTCCCCGGCTCCACGAGATGGTCGAGGCGGCCATGGGCGAGAGCTGGGAGGTCTGCCGCCACCACATCGCCCGGGTCACCGCCGGGTTCGAGCGGATCATCCGCGAAGGCGTGGCCCGGGGCGAGTTCGAGGCCGCCGACCCGGCGGAAGCGGCCGCCTGCATCCATGCCGGCATCGCCCGCTACACGCATCCGCTGCTGGTCGGGCAGACCGCGCTGCAGCCGGTGCCCTCGCTGGAGTCCATGACGGCGTTCCTGCTGCGCGCCCTGGCGCCGAGGGAGCGGAGCGGTACCGAGGCGGCGTCGGGGGCGCGTCCAGGTTGAACCGATGACGCGTCGTCGCCTGCCTCGCAGCACAGCCCTGACGAACAAGGGCGGCGTGCGGGATCCATCGGATATCGATCGCGACCCGCCGGAACGACTGACCGATGAGGAGCGCGCTGCCGCTCAGCGCGGCTTAGCCGATCTGCGCGCGGGTCGGTTCGCGACCACGGCAGATGTCGAAGCCGCGTACCACCGTTTCAGGCCTCAGCGCCTCGATCCGGATCCGATCCCCGACACGAAGCGCTGAGCCGGTCCGAAAACCCTACTCCGAGGCCCGCCCGGCCTCCGGCGCGGGCTCGGAAGTGCTCGGCTGCGGCCCGTCATAGCCCTCGATCACCAAAATCTCGGCGTCGACCCCGCCGCGCTGCTTGGCCTTGGCCGCCTGGTAGAGGTCGGAGTTCCAGCAGGCGAGGGCGTCGGCGTAGCTCGGGAACTCGATCACCACGTTGCGGGACCGGGGCTGACCCATCACCGCCTCGAAGGCGCCGCCGCGCACCAGGAAGCGACCGCCATGCTTGGCGAAGGCGGCACCGTTGGCGGCGACGTAATCCTTGTAGGCCTCGGCGTCGCGGACATCGACCCGCGCGATCCAGTAGCCCTTTGCCATCCTGCGCCTCATCGGTTGCGGAGTTGAGATGGATTCCGGCTGCCCGAAGGCAAGGCCGAGATTCAGGCGAGCTCGGCCACGATCGCCTGCGCCACGGCACGCGGGTCGGCGGCGCCGGTGATCGGGCGCCCGACCACGACGTGATCGATGCCGGCCTTGCGGGCGTCCCCGGGGGTCATCACCCGCTTCTGGTCGCCGGCCTCGGCGCCCGCCGGGCGGATGCCCGGGGTGACGATCAACCGGTCCGGCCCGACGATCCGCCGGACCGAGGCCGCCTCGGCCGCCGAGCAGACCAGGCCATCGACGCCGATTTCCGCGGCCTGGGCGGCGCGCTTGGCCACCAGCTCCGCCACAGGCAGGCCGTAGCCGGCCTCCGCAGCATCGGCATCGTCGTAGGAGGTCAGCACCGTCACGGCCAGGATCTTCAGGCCGGCGCCCCGTCCGCGCACGGCCGCCCGCATGGTCTGGGGATAGGCATGCACGGTGAGGAAGGTGGCGCCCGAGCCCTGGGCCGAGCGCACGCCCTCCTCGACGGTGTTGCCGATGTCGTGGAGCTTCAGGTCGAGGAATACCTTGAGGCCGCGCGCCGCCAGCCGCTCGGCGAGCGCCAGGCCGCCGGCATAGCCCAGCCGGTAGCCGATCTTGTAGAAGGTCGCGGCATCGCCGATCCGGTCGATCAGGGCCTCGGCCTCGGGCACGGCCGGGAGATCGAGGGCCACGATCAAGCGGTCGCGGGGGTCTGCACGCACGGTCATCGGGGCGTCCTTCGGGCTGGCGGCACGGATCACGCCGCGGCGATCCCTGTCAATCCAACCCCGGCGCGTCAGCCGCGCTTGACGGCCTTAGACCGCCGCTTGCCGCGCGCGAGCCCCTCGGCCAGGGCCTCGTTCATGCGCGCCTGCCAGCCGGGACCGCCGGCCTTGTAGGCGGCGAGCACGTCGGGATCGATGCTCAGAGTGAGTTGTACGCGCTTGGTCTCCCTCTGCGAGGAACTCCCCTGGGTCAGGGCGGCGTAGACGGCGGGCGGAAGCACGTCGCGGGCCGGGCGCAGGCGTGCCAGTTCCGCGTCGGTCAGTTCCTCCGAATCGGGATTGTTGGTGATGGACGCCTGGAGGAGCGCCTCCTCGGCATCGCTGAGCGGAGGCGCCCTCCGCTTGGTCGTATCACGTGTCGTCATAGGCCATCCGCTCCTTCCGACTCGCAGGGCGCAGGCTGATCGCCGAAACCGCCTCCGTTCCGAGCACTGCGAACGTGAGGGTCACGAGCTGCGAGTCCAGGAAACCGACGGCCTTGAAGCGGCGCCCGCCCGTCTTGCTCGCATAGGTCTCGCTGACCAGGGCGGTCTCCCATTCGAAGCGGGACTGTGCGTCGGCGAAATCGAGGCCGTGCCCCTCGGGCGGAGGCCTGAGGTTCCTCTGACGCTTCGGCTCGTCCCAGACCATCCGCACACGATTTTTGTAGCGCCCGGATGGCAGCTCCGTCGAGCCTTTTCAGGGCCTGCTCACCCACCCAGCACCCGCGCCACCTCCGCCTTCAGCACCGGCAGCAAGTCCGCCTCGAACCAGGGCTCGCGCTTGAGCCAGCCGTTGTTGCGCCAGGACGGGTGGGGCAGGGGCAGGACCCGCGGGCGGCGGGGCTCGGCGAGGATCGCGCGCCAGCGTCGCACGGTGCCGGTCAGGCCGTCCTCCATCCGGCCCAGGTGCCAGGCCTGCGCGTACTGCCCGATCACCAGGATGAGATCGAGGTTCGGCAGGCCGGCGAACAGCTCCGCGCGCCAGCGCTCGGCGCATTCCCGGCGCGGCGGCCGGTCGCCGCCCTTGGGGTCGAGCCCGGGGAAGCACGAGCCCATCGGCACGATCGCGACCTGCGCGGGGTCGTAGAACCGCGCCTCGTCGAGGCCGAGCCAGCTCCGCAGCCGCACGCCGGACGGGTCGGTGAACGGCAGGCCGGTGCGGTGGGCCCGGGTGCCGGGGGCCTGGCTCGCCACGCAGAGCCGCGCGCCGGTGCTGCCCTGCACGATCGGCCGCGGCTCCTGGGGCAGGGGCGGCCCGTAGAGCGGGCTGTCCCGGCAGAGGCGGCAGGCGCGCAGGCGCGCGGCGGTGTCTTCGAACGGGGCGAGTGCGGGCATCGGCCTCAAGATGGCGAGCCGCCGCGCGCAAACCAAAAAAAACGGCGCCAAAAAAAACGGCGCGGTGTCGCGCCGCGCCGTCGTCAGTCGGGTCTCTTGCCTTGGGGGGAAGGCCCCTCCGTCCTACGCCGGCGCGGACAGGCGCGGCGTGCGATTCGTCACGCGCCCTTCACCCCGGAGAGGTCGAGGGGCAGGGCGCGCAGGCGCTGGCCGGTGGCGGAGAACACCGCGTTGGCGATGGCCGGCGCCAGCACGGGGACGCCCGGCTCGCCGATGCCGGTGGGCGCCGCCTGGCTCGGCACGATATGCACCGCGACCTGCGGCATCTCGCTCATCCGGGTCGGCTCGTAGGCGTCGAAATTGTGCTCCTGCACCTGTCCGTCCTTTAGGGTGATGCGGTTGCGCAGCACCGCCGAGAGGGCGAAGCCGACCGCCCCCTCGACCTGGGCGCGGATCACATCCGGATTGACCGGCACGCCGACATCCACCGCCGCCACGATCCGGTTCACCCGGATCCCGGCCTCCTGCGCGGAGACGTCGGCCACCATGGCGACGTAGGAGCCGAAGGATTCGTGGACCGCCACCCCGAGCCCGCGCCCCTTCTCCTGCGGCTTGTCCGTCCAGCCGGCCTTGTCGGCGGCGAGCTTCAGCACGCCGGCGAGCCGCGGCGCCTGCGCGAGCAGCGACAGCCGGTAGGCCACCGGATCGACGTCGGCGGCGTGGGCCAGCTCGTCGATCATCACCTCCATGACATGCGCCGTGTGGGTGTGGCCGACCGAGCGCCACCACAGCACCGGCACGCCCTCGCGGCCGTTATGGACGCCGAAGCGATAGGCCGGCAGCGCGTAGGGCGTGTCGGAGGCGCCCTCGACCGTGGTCGAGTCGATGCCGTTCTTGACGATCATCGCCTCAAACGGCGAGCCGATCATGATCGATTTGCCGACCATGACGTGGTCCCAGCCGACCACAGCGCCCTTGGCGTCGATGCCGGCCCGGACCTTGTGCAGCACGGTCGGGCGGTAATAGCCGCCGGCCATGTCGTCCTCGCGGGTCCAGACCAGGTGGATGGGCGCCTTCTCGCCGGCGGCCTTCAGCACCGTGGCGGCCTCCGCGAGGTAGTCGGCGGTGGGCGTCGCCCGGCGCCCGAAGGAACCGCCGGCCCAGTTGCTGTGCAGCCGCACCCGGTCGGGCGTCACCCCGAGGATCGCCGCCATGGTCGCCTGCTCCACGGTCTGGAACTGGAAGCCGCCATAGACGTCGTAGCCGCCGTCGGCCGCCCGCTCGATCGTGGCGTTGAGCGGCTCCATCGCGGCGTGGGCCAGGTACGGGAAGGTGAACTCGGCCTCGATCACCGTGGCGGCGCCCTTCAGCGCGGCCTGCGGGTCGCCGCGCTCCGAGGCGGTGAGGCCGGGGCCCTTGGCGCGCTCCCGGTACTCGGCCAGGATCGCCTCGGAGGAGCGGGTCTCGGCGGTGCTGTCGTCCCAGGCAACGGTGAGCGCCTCGCGCCCCTTCATGGCCGCCCAGGTATCGCGGGCGATCACCGCGACGCCGGTGGGCACCTGCACCACGTCGAGCACGCCCGCGACCTTGCGGGCGGCGGCGGCGTCGAAGCTCTTCACGGTGGCGCCGAAGCGCGGGGCGCGGGCCACCACGGCGGTGACCTGGTTCGGGCGGCGGATGTCGAGGGAGTAGATCGCCGAGCCGTTGGTCTTGGCCACGGAGTCGAGACGCGGCACTTTCTGGCCGATCAGCGTCCACTCGCTCGGGTCCTTGAGCCGCGGCTCGGACGGGACCGGCAGGGAGGCGGCGGAGGCCGCGAGCTCGCCGAACCGGGCCTGCCGGCCCGAGGGCGCGTGCCGGACCACGCCGTCCGCGACGGTGATCTGCGCGACCGGGACCTTCCAGCGGAAGGCCGCCTCGGCCATCAGCATCTCGCGGGCGGCCGCCCCGGCCTTGCGCAGCTGGAACCAGGAATTGGCCACCGCGGTGGAGCCGCCGGTGCCCTGGATCGGGCCCATCAGCGAGTTGTTGTAGAGCGTCGCGTCGGCCGGCGCGAACTCGGTGCGGACTTGGCTCCAGGCGGCGCCGAGCTCGTCGGCCAGGATCGTGGCCAGCCCGGTCGTGTTCCCCTGGCCCATGTCGAGATGCTTGATGATCACCGTGACGGTGTCGTCCGGGGCGATCCGCACGAAGGCGTTGGGCTGGGCCTTGACGCTCGCGAGGTCCGGGCCGGCGGCGGCCCGGGCGGGCTTCGCGTCGAGCCGGAAGGCGACCACGATGGCGCCGGCGCCGGCCAGGAGGCCGCGGCGGCTGGGTCGGACGGGGACTGCGTTCGGTCGACGGGCGTTCAGCATGGCGGCGATGCTCCGGTCAGGACCGCGGGAAGGGGTGTTCGGTGTCAGGCGAGATCGCGCGCGGCCTCGTGGATCGCGGCGCGGATGCGCTGGTAGGTGCCGCAGCGGCAGATGTTGCCGTCCATGGCGCCGTCGATATCGGTGTCGCTGGGCTTGGCGTTGCCCGACAGGAGCCCGATCGCCGACATGATCTGACCGGACTGGCAGTAGCCGCACTGCACGACGTCGAGCTTGCGCCACGCGGCCTGGACGGCCTCGGCCACCCGGCCGGACACGCCTTCGATGGTCGTCACCCGGGCGGTGCCGACATCGCCGACCTTGGTCTGGCAGGACCGCACCGGCTGCCCGTCGAGATGGACCGTGCAGGCGCCGCACTGGGCGATGCCGCAGCCGTACTTGGTGCCGGTGGCGTCGAGGCGGTCGCGCAGCACCCAGAGCAGCGGCATGTCCGGGTCGGCGTCGACCTCGTGGGTGACGCCGTTGACGGTGAGCTTCGGCATGGTCGGCGGCCCTCGGTCGACACGCGGAAGCCGGCGCGCACCGGATCGCGGCACTCGGCCCCGCCACGTGCATGTTCTACCGTAGCGGGCATCCCAACGCCAACGATGTGTGGCAGCGCACGGACGCAAGGAGTGCCGGCCGCCGCGAAACCGACGCCGATGCGTAAGATCCGACCAATGCCGGCAGCCGCTTCTTAAGACATCCGCCCCATCCTGGCGCGATCACCCCCTGCCCAGCTGCCTCGCCGCCGCGTTCGAGCCGAGTTTCAAGAGACCCATGTCCGATCTCACCGTCGAGATGGTGCAGCGCGGTCGCGGCCCCTCGACGGAGGAAGCCGCGCGGCGCCTCGGAGTCGCCCGCGAGATCCGCTCGGCGCGCGAGAAGCTGACCTCGCAGACCGGCCTGGAGCGGGCCTTCGACCACGAACTGCTGCGCCATTACGCCCAGTATCGGGCCGGGGCCGGCATCCCGCTGGTGCTGTTCGCGGTCACCCTCGCCACGGCGGCGACCTTCTGGATCGCCCCGGTCGTGGCCGCGCTCTGGGCGCTCGGCGCGATCCTGATGATCACGCTCAACACCACGCTGAGCCGGAGCTTCCTGCGCGCCGACGCGGCGACGATCCCGCTCGCCCGCTGGCGCAACCGCTTCCTGATCGGCGAGGTCCTGCAGAGCCTGTCGTGGTCCGCGATGATCGGGCTCGGCACCACCGGCGGCTGGACCTTCGCGCTGTTCGGCCTCGTCATCGCGGCCGCGGTCTCGACCATGCTGGCCGCGACCGTGCCGGTGGCGGCGGTCGCCGCGCTGGTGCCGCTGGTCCTCGCCACCGCGTCGCTCGCCGCCTGCTCCAAGGGCATGGAGGCGCTGCTGCTGGTGCTGATGGCCGCCGGCGCGCAGCTGTTCTTCCTCGGGCTGGCCCGCCGCCTCTACGCCTCGACGGTGGGCGCCCTGCGCTCGCGGGCCGAGAAGGATGCGGTGTTCGGCGAGCTGGAGCAGGCCAAGGCCAATTCCGACGAGGCGCGCCGCCGCGCCGAGGAGGCGAACCTCGCCAAATCCCGCTTCCTCGCCACCATGAGCCACGAGCTGCGCACGCCGCTCAACGCCATCCTGGGCTTCTCGGAGGTGATGAAGAACGAGGTGTTCGGCATCCACACGGCGCCGTCCTACCGGGAATACTCGAACGACATCCACGACAGCGGGATGCACCTCCTCAACCTGATCAACGAGATCCTCGACCTGTCGCGCATCGAGGCTGGCCGCTACGAGCTCAACGAGGAGGCGGTGCAGCTCGCCCACATCGTTGAGGAGTGCCGCCACATGATGGGCCTGCGCGCCAAGGCGAAGAACCAGACCTTCCACGACCTCGTCGATGGCTCGCTGCCGCGGCTCTGGGCCGACGAGCGGGCGCTGCGCCAGATCGTGCTCAACCTGCTGTCGAACGCGGTGAAGTTCACGCCGCCGGGCGGCGAGATCTGGCTGAAGGTCGGCTGGACCGCCTCGGGCGGCCAGTACGTCTCGGTGAAGGACAGCGGCCCCGGCATCCCCGAGGACGAGCTGGGCACGGTGATGTCCTCGTTCGGCCGCGGCTCCCTGGCGATCAAGACCGCCGAGCAGGGCTCGGGCCTCGGCCTGCCGATCGTGAAGGGGCTGGTGGAGCTCCACGGCGGCCAGTTCCAGCTGTCGTCGCGGCCGCGCGAGGGCACCGAGGTGATCGTCACCCTGCCGGCCTCCCGGGTGATGGACACGCTGCCGCCGGTCGATGTCGGCGCCGACGCCTTCGTACCGGCCCGCAACGCCTTCAACCGCGCCGCCTGAGACACCAGGGCTCCGCCCTGGACCCGCAAAAGGTCGACGACCTTTTGAAACCGGGACCTTACGGGGTCTCGGCCAGGGCGCGGATGCGGTTCCATTCGGCCTCGGTCACCGGCTGCACCGACAGGCGCGAATTGTTGACCAGCACCATGTCGGCGAGTGCCGGATCGGCCTTGATCGCGTCCAGCGTCACCGGCCGGGGCAGGGCCTCGACGGCCTTCACGTCGACCATGCCGAAGCGGCCGGTCTCGTCGGTGTGGTCGGGGTAGTAGGGCCGGATCACTTCCACGATGCCGACCACCGCCTTGCCCTCGTTCGAGTGGTAGAAGAAGCCCCGCTCGCCGACCTGCATGGCCATCAGGTGCTTCTTGGCGAGGTGGTTGCGCACGCCGTTCCAGTGCGTCCCGGCCGCGCCGGCCTCGACCTGCTGCGCCCACGACCAGGTCGCGGGCTCGGATTTGAACAGCCAGTACGCCATCACGCCGTCTCTCGAGGGCCGCCCCGTCGCGGCGGCACGGCCCCCATAGCGCAGCTGTCCCCGATGCGGACAGGCCCCTTCGGCGGCGGTTCACCGTCCGTTGCGGCCGAGCACGATCCGGCTGAGGCCCGCGAAGGCCCAGGCGCAGAGCCCGCCATACAGCATCACCCACGCGAAGCCCCGAACCAGCGCCTGCCGGGCGACCGACTCGGTGAGGTCTGCGGCCCCGGCGACGGCGAGGTTGCCGGCGGCGACCGCCTCCGCGAGGGCGTCGAGCGCCGTCCCCTGCGCCAGCGCGCCGAAGCCGGACCGGACGCCCTGGAGCAGGATGAAGCCCATCAGGGCGATGTTGACGGCGAGCGCGATCATCCGCGCGCTCATGTCCATGCCCGAGGCCATCCCGGCGCGCTCCGGGGGCAGGGCGCCCGTGGCGGTGTTAGTGACCGGCGTGTTGGTGAGGCCGAGCCCGGTGCCGGCGAGGATGCAGCCGGGCAGCAGCGTCAGCCCGCTTGCCTGCGCGCCGGTGGCAGCCAGCCGCATCAGCAGGAAGCCGGCGCCGAGGGTGAACAGGCCGAGCGGAATGACCAGGCCCGGGCCGTGGCGCAGGAGCAGCCGCTCGGCGAACGGCGGCACCACCAGGGTCGGCAGCGTATAGGCCAGGAGGACGAGGCCCGCGGTGACGCTGTCGTAGCCCAACACTGCCTGGACATAGATCGGCAGGTAGATCACGAACGGCCAGAAGCTGAAGTTCATGGCGCTCGATCCGAGCAGGGCGCCCGCGAAGCGCCGGTTCCGGAACGCCGCGAAGTCGAACATCGGCCGCGCCGCCCGGGTCTCCACGACGACGAACGCCGCGAGGCTGACGGCGCCGGCGAGCGCCAGCAGGCTCACCGGATCGTCCAGGCGCAGCGCCTGCCCTCGGATGATCAGGTAGACCAGGCTGAACACCGCGAACGACAGCGTCGCGATCCCGGCGAAGTCGACGCGCCGGGCCTGGGGATCGGCGGATTCGACCAGTCCGGCCCGGGCCAGGCCCAGGGTGACCAGCGCCAGCAGGACGTGGACCCAAAAAACCCATTCCCAGCTGAGGGCCGCGACCGTGACGCCGCCGACCAGCGGGCCGAAGCCGAGACCGAAGCCGAACACGATCCCCCACCAACCGAAGGCCGTCCCGCGCTCGGGCCCGTCCCGGAACTGGTGCGACAGCACGGCGGTCTGGCAGGCCAGCATCGCGGCGGCGCTCGATCCTTGGAAGAACCGGGCCGCGATCAGCACCGGGGCGCTCGGCGCCAGCCCGCAGACGAGGGAGGCCGCCCCGAACGCCGCCACGCCGATCAAGAAAACCCGCCTTCGGCCGAACCGGTCGGCCAGGGTGCCCATGGCCATCAGGCAGGTGGTCATCGCCACCGTGTAGGCGTTCATGATCCACTGGAGCTGCCGGAAATCGGCCCCCAGGACCTGCTCCAGGGTCGGCAGGATCGACGGGATGCTGGAGATCTCCAGCCCCAGCATCAGCGCCGACAGGCAGATCGCCGTCAGAGCCAGGCTATTTCCAGTCTTGCGATCGACGTGAACAAGATCCGGACCGGCCCCGCGCAGGGAATCCGGAAGGTCTTGGAGGCCATCAAGCTTGCTCGTCATGAATCCGCACCTCCGCGGGTGATACGAGGATGCGGCGGAGCCTGGCGCGCGGTTGATCACAACACAATCGAATGGCATCCTATTTCAGTGATGACAGAAATGGATGGGCCGCGTGGTCACCCTCGATGTCGACGCCGTCCGGACCTTCGTGACGGTCGCGGATCACCGGAGCTTCACCCGCGCCGCCGAGGCGCTCGGGGTGACGCAGGGCGCCGTCAGCGTGAAGCTGCGGCGGCTGGAGGACCGGCTCGGCCAGCGGCTGATCGAGCGCACGCCCCGTCAGGTCCGGCTCTCGGCACAGGGCGAGATCTTCATCGGCTCGGCGCGGGAGTTTTTGGCCGCGCATGAGCGCGCGGTGGCGGGTCTCGCTGAGCCGCGCCGCCGGTTCCGGCTCGGAATCGCCGCCCACGTCATGGGTCCGGAGGTGCCGGGCCTGCTCGCCCGGCTGAAATCCCTCGACCCGGCGCTGGCGATCGAGGTGCTGCTCGACAACGCCCGCCCCCTGCTCGACGGGTTCGAGGCCGGCACGCTGGACGCGGCGATCATCCGCAGCGACGACGACCGGCGCGACGGCGACATCCTCGGGCCGGAGCATTTCGGCTGGTTCGCGGCGCCGCATTTCGAGCATCGGGCCGGCGAGACGCTGCGGCTGGCCGCGACCTCGCCCTGCTGCTCCGTCCGGGACGTCGCCATCCAGCTCCTGGACCGGGCTGCGATCCCCTGGACGGAGGTGTTCGTCGGCGGCACCGCGGCGATCAGCGCCGCCCTGTCGGCCGGCCTAGCGGTCTCGGCCTTCCCGCGCCGGCTCGCCCCGGCGGATGTGATCGATGTCGGCGACGCGCTGGGCCTGCCGCCGATCCCCTCGCTCGCCCTCGTGCTGCACTCGTCCCTCACCGACTCGCGCAGCAAGGATGCGCTCCGGGCGATCACGGCGGCGTTCCGCGAGCACCGGAGGGGTTAGGACGCTCGTACGAGGAACATGGGTTCCCAAAGGGCTCAGCCCTTTGGCGGGGTTCGGGGGCGGAGCCCCTGAGACACCTTTCCGGGGGACCAGGGCTCTGCCCTGGTCCCGCAAAAGGTCCCGGACCATTTGAAACCCTAATCGGTCTCGCCGCGCAGCGGCCGGGCCAGCAGGCCGGCGATCACGTCCTCGACGCCGGCTTGGCCGGCCACGATCGCGGCCACGGCCTGGGCCACCGGCATCTCGATGCCCCTTGCCGCCGCCAGGCCGGCCAGGGCGGTCGCCGTGAAAGCGCCCTCGGCGAGCTTGCCGCCTGCGGCGTCCTCCGGGCTCGCCCCGGCGCCGAGGCGCTGGCCGAAGGCGAAGTTGCGCGATTGCGGCGAGGAGGCGGTGAGCACGAGGTCGCCCAGGCCCGAGAGGCCCATCAGGGTCTCGGGCCGGCCCCCGAAGGCGCGGGCGAAGCGCATCAGCTCGGCGAAGGCGCGGGCGATCAGGGCCGCCCGGGCGCTCTCGCCCAGCCCGCGGCCCGCCACGATCCCGCAGGCGATGGCGAGCACATTCTTGCCGGCGCCGCCGATCTCGACGCCGCGCACGTCGTCGGTGTGATAGAGCCGGAAGCTCGGCCCCGAGAGCAGCGCGCTCAGCGTGGCGGCGAGCCCGGGATCGGCCGCCGCCAGGGTGACGGCGGTGGGCAGGCCGCGGGCGACGTCGGCCGCGAAGCTCGGGCCGGACAGGACCGCCACCGGCGTTCCCGGCGGCAGGACCGCTTCGGCCACCGCGCTCAGAAAGCTGTCGGTGCCGCGCTCGATCCCCTTGGCGCAGAGGATCACCGGCCCGGCCGAGGCCAGGGGCTCGCGCAAGCTCTCCAGCACGCCGCGCACGGTCTGGGCCGGCACGACCAGCAGGGTCGCCCGGGCGCCCGCAAGTTTTTCAGGCTGCGCCGTCGCGGCGATCCGGGCATGGAGCGGCACGCCTGGCAGGTAGCGTGGATTCTCCCGCTCGGCCTCGAGCCTGGCGGCGGCGTCCGGGTCGCGTAGCCAGAGCGAGACCGGGTGCCCGGCGGCGGCGGCCGCGTTGGCGAGCGCCGTCCCCCAGGCGCCGCCGCCGACGACGTTGATGGGCGCGCTCATGCCGAAATCTCCGCGGGTTCGAGCCGATAGAGCACGTGGCTGCGCAGCGGCCCCTCGGGCACCGCCGGATGCGAAAAAGTCTCCGCCCGGACCATGCCGAGGCGCTCCATCACCGCCTGCGAGCGGCGATTGCCGGACGCGGTATACGCCACGACGGCGCGGATACCGCAGCGCCCGACGAGGTCGGCCAGCGTCAGCCGCGCGGCCCGGGTGGCCAGCCCGTGGCCCCAGGCGTCCCGGGCGAGGCGCCAGCCCAGCTCGACCGTCGCGCCGATCCGCTCGCCCCCCGGGAACGGCATGGCCCGCATGATCCGGAAGGCGCCGACGAAGCCGACGAACCGGCCGTCCCGCTCCAGAGCCCAGGGGCCGAACCCGTCCGCCACGAAGCGCCGGTCGTAGCTGCCCGCCTCGGCGGCGCTCTCCGGCTCCGTCCGCGGCCGGGGGAAGAATTCCATCACCGCCGGGTCGGCGTTGAGCGCCGCGAACGGGGCCGTATCCGCCGGGCGCCAGCGGCGCAGCAGCAGGTCGCCGTCCCGGAGGCCGTCGGGCACCGGGGCGATGGCGATCTTGCCGCGCCAGGCGAGGGAGCGCCGGTTCAGCAGGGCGAGGTCGGCGGTGCCGGCGAGCACGGCCTCGCCGAGGGCGATCGCGTGCTCCAGGCCGTCGGCCGGCATGTTGGCGTGGGCGGGCGGGGCCACGCTGTCGCGCCAGGGGCCGCCGCAGGCAGTGTCGAGGAGGATGCGGGCGAAGCAATGGTCGAGATGGACCGGCCAGCCGGGCCGGGCGGCCTCGGGCAGGCGGCCCGCGACGAGATCCCGCCAATGCGCGCGCCGATCCGCGGCCGCGCTCATCCGGCCGGGACCGCGTCCCGGGCCGGGTCGGCCGCGAGCGGCCAGCGGGGGCGGGCCGGGGCGGTCAGGTCATCCACGAGCCCGAGCCGCAGCCGCTCCAGCCCGGCCCAGGCGATCATGGCGCCGTTGTCGCCGCAGAGCGGCAGGGGCGGGGCGACGAAGCCGAGGCCGGCCTCGCCGGCCAACGCCGCGAGCGCCCGCCGGATCGCACCGTTGGCCGAGACGCCCCCCGCCGCCACCAGGGCGGTGGGCCGGCCGGCGACGCCCGAGAAGGCGCGCAGGGCGACCCGGGCGCGGTCCACCACCACGTCGACCACCGCGGCCTGGAAGCTCGCGCACAGGTCGGCGACGTCGCGCTCGGCGAGCGGAGCGATCCGCTCGGCCTCGATCCGCAGGGCGGTCTTGAGGCCCGAGAGGGAGAAATCGGCCTCGCGCCGGCCCAGCATCGGCCGGGGCAGGGCGAAGCGCTCGGGATCGCCCGATTCGGCCATGCGCTCGACCTCAGGGCCGCCGGGATAGCCGAGGCCCAGCAGCTTGGCCGCCTTGTCGAAGGCCTCGCCGATGGCGTCGTCCACCGTCGAGCCGAGCCGGACGTAATCGCCGACCCCGCGCACGGCGACGAGCTGGGTGTGGCCGCCGGAGGCCAGCAGCAGCAGGTACGGGAAGGGCAGGTTGTCTGTCAGCCGCGCGGTCAGCGCGTGGGCCTCGAGGTGGTTCACGGCGAGCAGCGGCTTGCGGGTCACCAGCGCCAGGGTCTTGGCGGTGACGAGGCCGACCAGCACGCCGCCGATCAGCCCGGGCCCGGCCGCCACCGCGATCCCGTCGAGATCCGGGAACCCGATCCCGGCCTTGTCGAGGGCGCGGGCGATCAGCCGGTCGAGCACCTCGACATGGGCGCGGGCGGCGATCTCGGGCACGACGCCGCCATAGGCGGCATGCTCGGCGATCTGGCTCAGAATCTCGTTGGCACGGATCTGCCCGAGTTCGCCCTCATCGACGGACACCACGGCAGCGGCGGTCTCGTCGCAGGTGGTCTCGATGCCGAGCACGGTCTTCACGGGCCAATCCCTCGATCAACGGACCTGCACGCCCCCGCCCGAGAGCCTGCCGGACCGGGGTAATCCGGGCGCCGAGCGGGTGCAATGGCCGCCCGGACACCCGTGGAAGGCTCAGTCGACCGCGATCATCACGTCGGAGGCCTTCACCACCGCGTAGGCCGGGCCGCCGGCCACGAGCTTGAGCGAATCGACCGCCTCGTTGGTGATCGAGGCGGTGATCACCTGGCCGGGGCTGATCTCGATCTTCACATGGGCCGTGGTCGCCCCCTTGTCGACCGAGACCACCGTGCCCTTGATGACGTTGCGCGCGCTGATCTTCATGGTGTGCTGCCAAGCTCCTTCGGGCCGCACCGGGCGGCATCCGGCGGTCTCCTACAGCATGGCGCGGACCGGCGCGACCACCCGGGCGCGCCGCCGGCACGGAGGCTGGCCCGGTGCAAGCGAACGCGCTCGATCGACGGCCCTCGCGCATCGGCCGTATGCAGCGATGGCGTCGCTCAGATCAACCACCCCCAAACCAGACAGAACGCCCGAGTTCTTGGAGACGGCTTTTGGTCGACACTGAACGTGTCTTCTGAAATCGGCAACATAATCCGCCGCCGTCACGATGCCGGATGAACAGCCTGTGCCAGTGTCAATCAGACTGGAATTATCATATCAAGTATGATAAAGTATGATTTCTTGCCGAGAGAGACACCATGCCCGAGATCGAACGCCTGACCGTCACGATGCCGGCCGAAATGGCGGCTGTTGTCAAACAGGCCGTCGAATCCGGCGACTATGCGTCCACCAGCGAGGTCGTCCGGGCTGCGCTGCGCGACTGGAAGCTGAAACGCACGTTGCAACTCGATGAGCTGACGGCACTCAAGGTCGACATCGACGCCGGCCTCGCCGATGTCGCCGCCGGCCGGGTCACAACCTTCGATGCCGCTCGGATCGTCGAGCGCGGGAGGAAGCTATTAGCGGACCGCTCGCCCTCCGCCTAACCGAGACGGCGGAAGCCGATCTGGCCGCGATCTGGGCCTATGTCGCGGCAGACGCCTCCCCTGCCATGGCAGATCGCCTGATCGCGCGGATTGAGGCCGCCTGTGCGCCCGTGCGGGACTTTCCGCAGGCCGGCCCCTCACGCGAGCAACTGGCGCCTGGGCTGCGCGTGGTAATCGAGCGGGCTTACGCGATCTACTATCAGCACGACGAGCGCGAAATCGTCATCGTCCGAGTGCTGCACGGCGCGCGGGATGTCGATGCGCTCGCGGCGCACGGGGGATTTGCCTGACCAGGTTCCCAAACCGACAGCAACGCGAAGACCAGGGCAATCGCTTGAAGAAATCAGATGGTCTGGGGTAACCTGACCAACTGGCTTTGGACCGGGCAGATCGGGAGGATCAGCCTGGACCGGAGGAGTTCGAGATGAAGCGAGGACAGAAGCCGAGCACGGAGCAGGTGAGACTGACGCTGCGCCAGATCGAGGTGCAAACGGCCCAAGGCGAGAGTATCGCACGTCGCGTGCAAGGAGTCGGACGTGTCTGAAACCAAACGCCTGATCTACTGAGGGCGGCTTCTGGTCAACGCTGAATGCGTTTTCTGAAAACGACATCCGCGGTTGGGCTGCGGGCGCGGGCCCGGCCGCAGACGAACAGGATCCTCACGCGCTCTCGGCCAGGACCGACTGCCGCTCGAACAGGGCCCGGTAGGCCCCGCCCGGGCGGCGCATCAGGGCGGCGTGCGGGCCGTCCTCGACGATGCGGCCGTGGTCGAACACGAGGATGCGGTCGAGCGCCCGCACCGTCGACAGCCGGTGGGCGATGACGAGCGCGGTGCGCCCGTGCATCAGCCGCGCCATCGCCTCCTGCACCAGGGCCTCGGACTCCGAGTCGAGGCTCGAGGTCGCCTCGTCGAGGATCAGGATCGGCGCGTCCGCCAGGAAGGCGCGGGCCAGCGCCACCCGCTGGCGCTCGCCGCCCGACAGCTTGACGCCGCGCTCGCCCACCAGCGTGGCGTAGCCCTTGGGCAGCCGCGCGATGAAGCCGTGCGCGTTGGCGAGCCGGGCCGCCCGCTCGATGTCGTCGGCCGAGGCGCCGGGCCGGGCATAGGCGATGTTCTCGGCGAGCGACCGGTGGAACAGCACCGGCTCCTGGGGCACGATCGCGACCTGCGCCCGCAGGCTGGCCTGGCTCGCCGCCGCCACGTCCTGCCCATCGATGAGTTACGCACCCGCCCGAGACGTCGTAGAGCCGCTGGATCAGCTTGACGAAGGTGGTCTTGCCCGAGCCCGAGCGGCCGACCAGCCCGACCCGCTGGCCCGCCGGAATCGTCACCGACAGCCCGTCGTAGAGCGGGTTTCCGTGGGCGCCGTAGTGGAAGCGCACGTCCTCGAAGCGGATCGTCCCGCCCGCGACCGCGAGCGGAACCGCCCCGGGCCGGTCGGCGACGCCGACGGGCTCGACCGCCAGGGCGACCAGCTCCTCCATCTCGTTGACCGCCCGCTGCAGGTGGTTGATGTGGCCGCCGATCTCGCGCAGGTAGCCGTGCACCACGAAGGTGGTGGTGAGCACGTAGGCGACGTCGCCCGGGCTCGCCTCCCCCCGCCACCACAGCCACAGGGCGGTGGCGACGATGGCGGTGCGCAGCGCCAGCAGCAGCCCGAGCTGGCCTGTGCCGCTCCAGGTGATGATCATCCAGGTGCGGTGCGTGCGCCGCTGCCACTTGGCCAGGAGCCGGCCGAGGCGCGCGTCCTCCCGGCCCTCCGCGCCGAACGCCTTGACCACGGCGTTGTTGCCGATCGCGTCGCTCAGGGCGCCGCCGAGCCGCGTATCGAGGACGTTCGAGAGCGCGGCCGCGGGGGCGATGACCCGGGTCGCCAGCAGGGCGGTCGCGCCGACATAGGCGGCGGCCCCGAGCGCCACCACCGCGCCGAGGACCGGCCAATGCAGGCCGAGCACGAGGGCGGTGCCCAGGAGCACGACCAGGGCGGGCAGCAGCGCCAGCAGCAGCGTATCGTTGAGCCCGTCGAGGGCCCACATGCCGCGCGAGATCTTTCGGACGGTCGAGCCCGAGAAGGTGTTGGCGTGCCACTCGGTGGAGAAGCGCTGGACCCGGGCGAAGCCGTCCCGGGCCATGTCGCTCATGGTGTGGAGGGTGAGCGGCACCACGAGGCTCCAGGCCACGTGCCGCAGCAGCGCGGTGGCGAGGCCGAGCGCCGTCATCGCCAGGAAGGCCGGCAGGGCGGCCTCCAGCGCCGCATGCCGCTCCGGCCCGGTGAGCGCGTCGACCAGCCGCCCCGCGTAGAGCGGCAGCATCACCTCCGCGAAGGTGGCCAGCGTGATCGCGCCGGAGAGGCCGGCGACGCGGGGCCAGCGCTTGCGCCAACCGCGGACGACGAAGGCGAGGACGCGGCGGACCGCGCCCGCCCGCCGGGGAGAGGACAGAGACATATACATGCCCGACGCGCAGGCGTCGGCTCCGAGAGGCGCGGCTTCCGCGTCGGCGATGACGCGGACCGGCGAGGTCAGACGGGAGGGGGGCTCGGGGACGCCGGGGCCGAAAGGCCGGGCGTGAACGGAAGGCGGCTAGCCGACCTGAGCGGCGACGCCAGCGATTCCTACGGGGAGAGCGGCATAGACGGTGTTCATGCGGCCTCCTCCTTCAAGCGAGCGCGACGGTGACGAGGCTAGGAGAATCGGAAACGATTCGCAACGGTGGAAGCCGGCTCGTTGAGATGACGGTTGAAGCGCGATCGGCGTGTCTGTTGGGGGTGGAAAGCCGACGCAGTGGGGTTCACGCTGGAGCGATGAAGGGTCGAACGCTCATTCTTTCGCTCGGTGGTGCGGCCTTGTCGGCAGCATCCGTATGGCTGGCGCACGCCCCCGTCGTCGCTCGGCCAGTTCAAGCTGGTACTCTGCCTGTCGCAGTCTACGAGGACCGAGATTACGATGCTAAGCGTTTTGCCGCCAGCCGAGTTCTCGGGCTCAAGACATTCCCTGCTCAGCCCATTTTCGTCGGGCTTGAAGATTTTATTAGAGATCGCCTTGTAAACGACGGCGTCAGGGTCGTTTCAAAGTCTGAAAGCGAAGATCGCATCACATTGATTGAGGCCAAAATCACGCGCAGCACCCACCCTGCATCACCTTTCATGCCTCAAGTAAACCGCTCTATCGATCTTATGTTCTGCCACAATCCAATTGTCAGCGCTTCCGATAAAAGTTGGCAGTGCCAGCATCTCGTGTTCGAATTTTACTTGAATGAAGATTACGAACTCGGCCCGCTGTACGAAGAAATCTGGCGCACAGTCCGAGAGACAAAACCCGTTGCCCTGCCCGGAACGTCGGCGTTTCGGCCGCGCCGTATCACGATTTTGGACGTAAAGCTTCGAACTTGAGCTTCTTACCCATCACCGGCCAACGCCACGCATATGTTTGGGGGGTGTGCGAAAGGCCGCTTTTGGTCGGAGGCAGCCCCTCCAAAAGGCACCGCGATCGTGATCCGCGACAGCGTGCCGGCGACGGGTGCCGGGCTGTCGGGCGGCATCGTCGCGCGTGAGCCCAGAGCTGGCTTCCCATTCCCTCATCCCGAACCCCCGCCACCGGGACGAAACGCTAACCCGGGTCGTCGCCCTCCGGATCGGCCTCGGCCTCCTCCTCCTCCGGAATCGGCGCGGCGCCCCAGGCGGTCAGCGTCGCGTTGAGATCGTCGAGGACGAAGTGTCGGGCGCTGTCGCGGTCATAGCCCTCGCCCAGGAGGTCGTCGTAATCGGTGAAGACGTGGCGGGCATAGGTCACCAGGGCGAGGCGCGCGGCCGTCTCGGGAGCGGCGCCGCGCAGGCCCGGGCTCGCCAGCGCCCGGTCGAGGGTGGCGTCGGCCTCGAAGGCGGGCAGGCGCGGGGCGATGCGGGCGAGCGCCTCGGCCACGGCCTCGCGGCGGTTCCGGGGTGGGGGCAGGGGGCCGCTCACCGGGCGGCCTCCGGTTCAGGCACCATGATTTCGCCGCCGCGGGCGGCTAGAGCGCTCGCCGCATCCAATTGCAACGCGCTCCGATGCGGCACTAATGTCATCGGCAGTTGAGGCGGGGCAGGCAGACAACCCGCCGTCGGGGAGATCAGGTCCATGGCAACGATCCGTCACGCGGTGATCCTGAGCGTCCTGCTCGGGGCGGCGCCGGCCCTGGCCCAGAGCCCGGCCAATCCGGACGGCGCCCGGATCGGCCGCCGGATCACCGCGACGGGCCAGACCAAGCCGCCGAGCCCGGCCGTCACGGGCACGTCCCGGCCGGTGAACGAGGTCGCGATGCTCAAGGCGCAGAAGGCCGCCGAAGCCCGTTCGAAGGCCTGGGACAGCAAGATGCGCCACACGATGGGCACGATCTGCCACGGCTGCTGAGCCGGCATAAGCAAAGGGGCCGCCCCTGCGGGCAGCCCCTTTTTTCGCACGTCCAATTCCGGACGCACACCCCGACGCCGGTTCGGCCCCGGGGTACGCATCCCGAAACACTCAGCGGGAGTAGAACTCGATGACGAGGTTCGGCTCCATCTGCACCGGGTAGGGCACCTCGGACAGGCTGGGGATGCGGGTGACGCGGGCGGTCATCTTGGCGTGATCGGCCTCGATGTAGTCCGGAACGTCGCGCTCGGGCAGCTGGGTCGCCACGATGACGATCTCGAGCTGGCGGGAGGATTCCTTGACCTCGATGAGGTCGCCGGCCTTCACCTGGTAGCTCGGGATGTTCACCCGGATGCCGTTGACCTTGACGTGACCGTGGTTGACGAACTGGCGCGCCGCGAACGGGGTCGCCACGAACTTCGCCCGGTACACCACGGCGTCCAGGCGCCGCTCGAGCAGGCCGACCAGGTTCTCGCCGGAATCGCCGCGCAGGCGGATCGCCTCGGCGTAGTAGCGGCGGAACTGCTTCTCGGTGATGTTGCCGTAATAACCCTTGAGCTTCTGCTTGGCGCGCAGCTGCGTGCCGAAGTCGCTCATCTTGCCCTTGCGGCGCTGGCCGTGCTGGCCGGGGCCGTATTCGCGGCGGTTGACGGGGCTCTTCGGGCGGCCCCAGATGTTCTGGCCCATGCGGCGGTCGAGCTTGTGCTTCGCCTGAATCCGCTTCGACATGACTTCGCGTCCTCTCGTGACCGAGATTGAGGAACGCGCCCTCCTTTTCCGGGACGCTCAGGTCCGGGACGACAGGGCGGGAGGATCCAGCCCACGGGTGCGCGTGAAAACGCGACGGGGCCCCGTGCGGAGCCCCATCGACGGCCGGGTCTTTAGGGGATGGACCCGCCCGGGTCAACCACAGGAGGTCTTTTGGGGTGGCCGGGACAGGCGAGATCAGGCGCGCGGAGCCGGCGGACGCGGCGGCAATCCGGGCGCTGGTGGATGCGGCCTACGCCAAGTGGATCCCGCTGATCGGGCGCCTGCCGACGCCGATGCGGGCCGATTATGCGCAGGCCGTGCTGGCCCACCGCTTCGACCTGCTGCATTCCGGTGAAGACCTGGCGGCGCTGCTCGAGACGACGCAGGAGAGCGACCATCTGCTGGTCGTCAACGTGGCGGTGCATCCGAAATATCAGGGCAGGGGCTACGGCACCGGTCTCCTGGCACAGGCCGAGTCGATCGCTGCCGAGGCAGGGCTCTCGCGGCTGCGCCTCTACACGAATAAAAAGTACACGGCGAACCTGCGCCTCTACGCCGCCCTCGGCTACCGGGTGGAGCGCGAGGAGCCGTATGACGGCCCGGGCCGGACGCTGGACGACGACATCATCGTGCACATGGTGAAGGACCTCGCAGCCGGCACCCCGCAGAGGGACTGACCCGGCCGATGCTGTCATCCGCTGGCAGCGATGCCGGCGTAGATGCACCCCATGTCCCGCTCGGAACGCCTGTTCGACCTGCTTCACGCCCTGCGGCGCCACCGGCGTCCGGTCAGCGGGCGGGTGCTGGCCGAAGACATCGGCGTGAGCCTGCGCACCCTCTACCGGGACATCGCGAGCCTTCAGGCGATGGGGGCGTCCATCGCGGGGGAGCCCGGAATCGGCTACGTCCTGAAGCCGGGTTTCTTGCTGCCGCCGCTGATGTTCAGCCCGGAGGAGATCGAGGCGCTGGTCCTGGGCTCGCGCTGGGTGGCCGACCGCGCCGACGACCGGCTGAGCGGCGCGGCTCGGAGCGCACTCGCCCGGATCGGGGCGGTCCTGCCCGACGACCTGCGCGAGACCTTCGAGGGGTCGGCGTTGCTGGTCGGCCCCGGCACGCCCGCCCCACCTGAGGCGGTCGATCCCGCCCTGCTGCGCAAGGCGATCCGGACCGAGCGCAAGCTGGCGCTCCGCTATCGCGACGGGGCGGGGGCGACGTCCGAGCGGATCGTCTGGCCGTTCGCGCTGGCGTTCTTCGACGCCGCCCGCATCCTGCTGGGCTGGTGCGAGCTGCGCCAGGGCTTCCGGCATTTCCGCACCGACCGGATCGCCGCGGCGGACCTGCTCGACACCCGCTACCCGAAGCGTCGGCAGGCCCTGCTCAAGGACTGGCGGCGCACTGAGGGGATCGCCGACGCCACGGCCTGATGCTGCCGGAATCTGGCAGGAGCACCGGATATCGAGGTTGCGCCCCCACCGACAGGAGCGACCAATGACTGAGCCCACCAACATCCTTCTCTACGTCACCAACCCGGAGGCCAGCATCCGCCTCTACGCGCGCCTGCTCGGCCGGGAGCCGGTCGAGGCGAGCCCGACCTTCGTGCTGTTCGCGCTGCCCTCGGGGCTGGCGCTGAGCCTGTGGGCGCGGACCGATATCGTACCGGCCCCCACGCAGGCGGGCGGCGGCAGTGAGATCGGCTTCCGGGTGGACACGGCCGCACGCGTCGACGCGATCCACGACGACTGGCGGGCCAAGGGCGCCGAGATCCTGCTGCAGCCCACCGATCTCGATTTCGGCCGGAGCTTCGTCGCCGTCGATCCGGACGGGCATCGCCTGCGGGTCTATGCGCGCGCCGAGGATCAATGAGCGACCTTCGGCGTGGGTGAAGGGCAGAGCCTTGCTATCGGGCTCCGCCCCGAGACCCCGCCAAAGGGCCGAGCCCTTTGGAAACCCGGACCGGTCAGGTCACCACGCTCGGCTCGGCCCGGCCGGTGCGGGGCTCGATCTCCGCGACGGCGCGGGCCGCCGCCACGACCGGGGCCAGCACCTCGGCGACGGGCAGATCGAGCCGCGCGGGATCGGCTTCGTAGCGCTCCAGATAGACCCGGAGCGTCGCCCCGGCGGTGCCGGTGCCCGAGAGCCGGAAGACCACGCGGGCATCCTCGGCGAAACTGATCCGGATGCCCTGGCGCTCGGTGAGCGAGCCGTCGACGGGATCGCGGTAGGCGAACTCATCGGCCGTCGAGACCGTGAGGTCGCCCAGCCGCGTGCCCGGCAGCCCGGCGAGCTTTTCGCGCAGCGCGTCCATCAGGCCGTTGGCGGCGTCCGAGTCCACCTCCTCGTAATCGTGGCGGGCATAGTAGTCGCGGCCATGGGTCCGCCAATGTGCCCGGACCAGCGCGTCGGCGCGCTCGCCGGTGGCGGCCAGGATGTTGAGCCAGAGCAGCACCGCCCAGAGCCCGTCCTTCTCGCGCACGTGGTTCGAGCCGGTGCCGGCGCTCTCCTCGCCGCACAGGGTGATCAGGCCGGCATCGAGCAGATTGCCAAAGAACTTCCAGCCGGTGGGCGTCTCGTAGGCCTGGATGCCCAAAGCCGCCGCGACCCGGTCGGCGGCGCGGCTCGTGGGCATCGACCGGGCGATGCCGGCCAGGCCGCCCGCATAGCCCGGCGCCCGGTGGGCGTGGGCGGCGAGCAGCGCGAGGCTGTCGCTCGGCGTCACGAACAGGCCCGGGGCCACGATCATGTTGCGGTCGCCGTCGCCGTCGGAAGCCGCGCCGAAATCCGGGGCGTCCGGCCCCTGCATCAGGTCGAACAGGTCGTGGCAATGGACCGGGTTCGGATCCGGGTGATGGCCGCCGAAATCTTCTTTTGGAATAGCGTTGACGACCGTCCCCTCGGGCGCGCCGAGCATGCCTTCCAGGATGGCGACCGCGTAGGGGCCGGTCACCGCGCTCATCGCGTCGAAGCGCATGCGGAAGCCCGCGGCGAACAGGCGGGACACCGCGTCGAAATCGATCAGCGTGCGCATCAGTTCGGCGTAGTCGGCCACCGGGTCGATGATCGCGACCGTCATGGCGCCGAGCCGGATCTCGCCCAGGGTGTCGAGGTCGAGATCCGGGGCCTCGACCAGGCTGTAGCGGGTGAGCGCCTTGGCCCGCGCGAAGATCGCATCGGTGACCGTCTCAGGGGCCGGGCCACCATTGGCGGCGTTGAACTTGATGCCGAAATCGCCGTCCGGGCCGCCCGGATTGTGGCTCGCCGACAGGATGATGCCGCCGATCGCCCGGGCCTTGCGGATCACGCAGGAGGCCGCCGGGGTGGAGAGCAGGCCGCCGCGCCCGACCAGCACCCGGCCGAAGCCGTTGCCGGCGGCGAGCCGGAGGGTCTTCTGCACCACCTCACGATTGAGGAAGCGCCCGTCGCCGCCGAGCACCAGGGTGGCGCCCGCCTTGTCGGGCAGGGTGTCGAAGATCGCCTGGACGAAGTTCTCGACGTAGTTCGGCTGCCGGAACACCGGCACCTTCTTGCGCAGCCCGGAGGTCCCCGGCTTCTGGTCGGGGAAGGGCGTGGTGTCGATGTGCTTCGGGGTCGGCATCGCGGCGACGTCTCCCTGGATCTCCCGCCTCAATGCCCGCCCGGGGGCCCGGCGTCATCCGTCCGGCGCGGAATAGCGCCCGCTTTGTCACAGCGGTTTGAACGGTTCGGGCGACGAAACCGGTTCTTCGTGTGTCGGTCCGGTTCACCAGCGGTTGCGCCCGCCAGGTCGCGACGGTTGTATCGCCCGACCCGCCAGATAAGGCGGCCGGGAGGATACATGTCGGACGGACCCTCGCAGACGCGCCCGCGCCAGGGCAGGACACGACCGGAGACCGGATTGCCGCGGCGACAGATGTTCGGAGCGGTCGCGGCGGCGGGCCTCGCCGCTGCCCTGCCGCCCTCCGCCGCGACGGCCGCACCGTCGACACGGTTGCAGACGGAGGAATTCCGCCTGCCGTGGAGCGAGCCGGGCATCGACATCTACGTGCGCAACAAGCACCCCGCCGGAACCGACCGCTTCGCGGGCGACAGGATCCTGCTGTTCGTGCACGGCTCGACCTACCCGGCCTCCACGGCCTTCGACCTGCCGCTCGGCGGGATGTCGGCGATGGACTACTTCGCCGGCCAGGGGTTCGACGTCTACCTCGTGGACCTGCCGGGCTACGGGCAATCCGGGCGCCCGGCGCCGATGAGCGCCCCGGCCGCCGACAATCCGCCGTTCATGCGCACGCCGGACGCGGCCAAGGTGGTGGGGCAGGTCGTCGACTTCATCCTGAAGCGGCGCAACGTCGACAAGATCGACCTGATGGGCTGGTCCTGGGGGACCTCGACCATGGGGCTCTACACCAGCACCCACAACGACCGGGTCAACCGGCTGGTCCTCTACGCGCCGCAATGGCTGGCGCGCACGCCGGCTCTGATGGCCGGCGGCTCCGGGCCGCTCGGCGCCTATCGCAGCGTCAGCCGGGACAGCGCCAAGGCGCGCTGGCTCACCGGGGTGCCCGAGGACAAGCAGGCCGACCTGATCCCGCCGGGCTGGTTCGACCAATGGGCCGACGCGACCTTCGCCACCGACCCGGTCGGCGCCCGGCAATCGCCGCCGGTGCTGCGCGCGCCGAACGGCACCGTGGCCGACAAGGACGCGTACTGGGCGGCGGGCAAGCCGCTCTACGATCCGGGCGATATCCGCGTGCCCGTGCTGCTCATCCACGCCGAATGGGATGCGGACCTGCCGAGCTACCAGGCGCAGGAATACTTCACGACGCTCACGCACGCCCCCTACAAGCGCTTCATCGAGCTCGGAGAGGGCACGCATACGGTGATGATGGAGAAAAACCGCATGCAGTTCCTCCACGCGGTCGCGGCCTTCCTCACGGAGGCGGACCCGCAGGCGTTGAATTGAGGTAAGGGCGCAGGGCTCCCCGCAGGGCGACAGAGACAGTGCGGGGGCCCTCAGACCAGGCCGAACTCTTCACGCTTGTGATTGAAGTTCGTCGCATGCATCCCGAGTTGCATGGCCGCGACATACAATCCGGCATCCGCCGTCAGAATTTCACGATCGGGCGAGCCACATTGGAGGATCGCAGAGTCGGTGATGCCGAGCCGATGGTACTCGTCGCGCGCCGCCACGATCGCGCTCTCGATGTAGTATTCGCGGTTGCCGGCGATGAGGCTCCTGAACGTCTCCATGATCGCTCTGCGTTCGGGATTTTTGTGATGCCGCAGCAAGTTGGCCGCTTCGGACACCGTGTTGGGCAGCAGGATCAGACGACAATCGTGACCGAGCAAGTGGACAAGGAGATCGAAATCGTCGCTCGTGAATTCGGTGAGATTCTTATGCTTGGCGATGATGCCGGCCAATGTCAGACCGACGGCCAGAAAGACCATCAGTTGCGTATCGAGAAGAATGGAACGCGTCATTCCTCGGCCAGTTCACGGATCTTGATCGACGGCAACTCGTTTTCGTCATTAGGAATGCGAACAACCTTATAGGTTCGGTTCAACATTGTCCCGCCGGGGACTGCTCCAAACCGCGCCAGGTTTTCGCTACCAGGCCGCAAGAGCCCGAAGGTTATCAACCACGCATCATCGCGCTTATCGAACTCCACTTCCTCAAGCCGCAATTCAGAAATCTGCTCATCCGAGAAGACGGCCTTGAGATAGTCCCTCGCTTTCGCGACAGCCTGCTTCACGTCCACGATCGACCCCGCATCCATCTGTCAGGCTCTTTCATGAGTTCGGCGATCCGCACGGCCCACCAGGGGCCGTGCTTCCGTTCTGTCCCCTGGCTCGCTTATTCCGCCGCCTGCCGCGCCCCATACCCCAGCCGCTCGTTCAGGGCGCGGATCAGCTTGACCGCGGCCTCGGCGATCACCGTGCCGGGCGGGAAGATCGCGGAGGCGCCGGCCGCCACCAGGGCGTCGTAGTCGCCCGGCGGGATCACGCCGCCGATGGCGATCATCACGTCGTCCCGGCCCTGCTCCGTGAGCGCCGCCTTCAGCTCCGGCACCAGGGTGAGGTGGCCGGCCGCCAGCGACGAGACGCCGACGATGTGCACGTCGTTCTCCACCGCCTGCCGGGCGGCCTCGGCCGGGGTGGCGAAGAGCGGCCCGATATCCACGTCGAAGCCGAGATCGGCAAACGCCGAGGCGATGACCTTCTGGCCCCGGTCGTGCCCGTCCTGGCCCATCTTGGCGACCAGGATGCGCGGCCGGCGGCCATCGTTCTCCTCGAACGCCTCGACCAGCGCCCGGACCTCCTCGACCACTGGCGACATGCCCCCAACCTCGCGCTTGTAGACGCCGGAAATCGAGCGGATCTCGGCGCGGTGCCGGCCCCAGGCCTTCTCCAGGGCCTCGGAAATCTCGCCGACGGTGGCCTTGGCGCGCGCCGCGTCGACGGCCAGCGCCAGCAGGTTCTCGTTCGTGTCGGCGGCCTTGGTCAGCGCCTCGAGCCGGGCCGTGACGGCGGCCTCGTCGCGCTCGGAGCGCAGGCGCTTGAGCTTGTCGATCTGCAGGCGGCGGACATTGCCGTTATCGACCCGCAGCAGGTCGATGGCCATGTCGTCGTCGGCCTTGAACTTGTTGATGCCCACGATGGTCTGGCGGCCGGAATCGATCCGGGCCTGGGCCCGGGCGGCGGCCTCCTCGATCCGCAGCTTGGGGATGCCGGCCTCGATCGCCTTGGCCATGCCGCCGAGCTGGTCGACCTCGCGAATATGCTCCCAAGCCCGCGCCGCGATGTCGGCGGTGAGTTTCTCGACGTAGTAGGAGCCGCCCCACGGGTCGACGATCCGGCAGGTGCCGCTCTCCTGCTGCAGGAACAGCTGGGTGTTGCGGGCGATCCGGGCCGAGAAGTTGGTGGGGAGCGCCAGCGCCTCGTCGAGCGCGTTGGTGTGCAGGGATTGCGTGCCGCCCTGCGTGGCCGCCATCGCCTCGATGTTGGTGCGGGTGACGTTGTTGAACACGTCCTGGGCGGTGAGCGACCAGCCGGAGGTCTGCGAGTGGGTACGCAGGGCCAGGGATTTTTCCGATTTCGGATCGAACCCCTTCACCAGCTTCGCCCAGATCAGGCGCGCGGCCCGCATCTTGGCGATCTCCATGAAGAAGTTGGTCGAGATCGCCCAGAAGAACGACAGGCGCGGGGCGAACTGGTCGATGGTGAGCCCGGCGGCCAGCCCGGCCTTGATGTACTCGACGCCGTCGGCCAGCGTGTAGGCGAGCTCCAGGTCGTTCGTCGCCCCTGCCTCCTGCATGTGATAGCCGGAGATCGAGATCGAATTGAATTTCGGCATATTCTTCGACGTATAGGCGAAGATATCGGAAATAATCCGCATCGATCCCTTGGGGGGATAGATGTAGGTGTTCCGGACCATGAACTCCTTGAGGATGTCGTTCTGGATCGTCCCGGCGAGCTTTTGCGGCGGCACGCCCTGTTCTTCAGCGGCCACGATGTAGAGGGCGAGGATCGGCAGCACCGCGCCGTTCATCGTCATCGACACCGTCATCTCGTCGAGCGGGATGCCCGAGAACAGCGTCCGCATGTCGTAGATCGAGTCGATCGCCACGCCGGCCATGCCGACATCGCCCGAGACGCGCGGATGGTCGGAATCGTAGCCGCGGTGCGTGGCGAGGTCGAAGGCCACCGACAGGCCCTTCTGGCCGGCCGCGAGGTTGCGCCGGTAGAAGGCGTTCGAATCCTCGGCCGTGGAGAAGCCGGCATATTGCCGGATCGTCCACGGCTGGGTGACGTACATGGTCGGGTAGGGGCCGCGCAGGAACGGCGCGATGCCGGGATAGGTGTCGAGGAACTCGATGCCCTCGCGGTCCTCAGGTCCGTAGCGGCCCTTCACCGGAATGCCCTCCGGGGTCATCCAGGGCTCGGGCAAGGCCGGAGACGCCGCCGCAAGCGGGTCGCCGACCCAAGGAATCTCGGCGAAGTTCGGGATGCGGGTGGTCATGGTGCTGACTCGTTATGGCGTTTGTCGCACCATTATAGACACCGCCGGGAACCGGGCTACTCCCCCGGGGGTCTGTGGCGCCGCCCGTTGCGCAGGATGTAGAAGACCGCGCCCGCCAGCATCAGCGCCATCCCGTACCATGTCAGCGCGTAGACGAGGTGGCTGTTCGGGAAGGCGATCACCGTGAGCCCGCCCACCGGCAGGCCGCCGGGATTGGGCATCGCATCGGCATCGACGAAGTAGGGGGCGATGTCGGTCAGGCCGTGGGCGGCCGCGATGGCGGCCACGTCGCGGGAGTACCAGCGCCCGTCCTTCGGGTCATTGGCCCGCAGGAAGGCGCCGCCGGGCTCGGTGAGCCGCAGGAGGCCGGTCACCCGCGTCTCGCCCGCCACCTGCCGGGTCGCGGGGTCGCGGTTCGCCCCCGGCACGAAGCCGCGATTGACCAGCACGAGGCTGCCGTCGGGCCGGCGCAGCGGCGTCAGCACCCAGAAGCCGCCGCCCCGCTCGGTGACAGCCTGGACCAGGGTTTCCCGGTCGTGGAGGAAGGTTCCGGCCAGCCAGACATGCCGGTAGGCGTCGTCGGGGCCGATCCGCGGCCATTCGGCCGGGCCGGGGGCCGGCGCAGCGGGCGCGTGGACCCGGGCCTCGACCCGGGCGATCAGGTCGAGCTTCCAGGCCCGGCGCTGGACCTGCCAGGTCCCGAGCCCGATCAGGACGACGAACACGAAGCCCACGGCGACGCCGAACACGACGCGCCGCAGCAACGAGAGCGGGGCCGGGGAGGGGGCCGAGCCCGGCTCAGCCCCCCCTCCCGACCCCGTGGACCTCATCTCAGGACGCGCGCTCAGCGGGCGTTGTTCATGACGTCGTGGGCATCCATCGGCATCATGTTGTGGTTGAGGTGGTACATCACCCACACCGAGCCGGCGAGCATGATCACCACCACCATGATGGTGAAGATCAGCGCCAGGAAGGTCCAGCCGCCCTCCGACTTGGTGTTCATGTGCAGGAAGTAGATGATGTGCACGACCATCTGCACGCCGCCCAGCGCCAGGATCACCAGGCTGGTGACGAGGCTGTTGTCGAGCACGTTGCCCATCACCAGCCAGAACGGGATCACCGTCAGGATCACCGACAGGACGAAGCCGGTGATGTAGCTGCCGAAGGAGCCGTGCCCGCCCTCGCTGTGGGCGTGCGCGTCGTGGGTGTCCTGGCCGTGACCGGTCAGGTGGTGCGCGTCGGCGCTCATTCGAGCACTCCCATCAGGTAGACGACGGTGAACACCCCGATCCAGATCAGATCGAGGAAGTGCCAGAACATCGACAGGCACATCAGCCGGCGCTTGTTCTCGACGATCAGACCGTGCTTGCGCAGCTGCACCAGCAGCACGACCAGCCAGAGGATGCCGACCGAGACGTGCAGGCCGTGCGTCGCCACCAGGGTGTAGAACGACGACAGGAAGGCGCTGCGCCAGGGCGGGGCGCCCTCATGGAACAGGTGGACGAATTCCCGGATCTCCAGGGACACGAAGGCCACGCCGAACAGGCCGGTGATCGCAAGCCAGATCTGGGTCTGCTTGATCCGATTCCGGTCCATCTCCAGCATGGCGAAGCCGTAGGTGATGGACGAGAACAGCAGCATCGCGGTGTTCACCGCGATGCCCGGCAGGTCGAACAGGTCCTTCGGAGTCGGCCCGGCCGCGTAGCTGCGGCCGAGCACGCCGTAGGTCGCGAACAGGGTCGCGAAGATGAGGCAATCGCTCATCAGGTAGAGCCAGAACCCGAGCATCGTCGAGCCCTCGGAATGATGGCCCTCCTCGTCGGTCTGGTAGAAGACCGGCGCCGCGGCGCCGGGGGGTGCAGTCTCCCCGTGCATCATCGAATCAGGCCATTTCCAGTTCACGCGACCGCTGACCTTCCGTCCGACTGACCGTGTCGGCAGGAATGTAGAAGTCGCGGTTGTAGTTGAAGGTGTGGAGGATCGCGACGACGAGGATCGCCACGAAGCAGAGCGCCGCCAGCCACCAGACGTACCAGACCATGGCCAGGCCGAAGGTGAAGTTCAGACCCGCCAGGATGGCGCCGCTGGCGGTGTTCTTGGGCATGTGGATCGGCTTGTAGCCGGTCATCGGCCGGGCGAAGCCGCGGTTCTTCATGTCCCACCACGCATCGGAATCGTGCACCACCGGGGTGAAGGCGAAGTTGTAGTCCGGCGGCGGCGAGGAGGTGGACCATTCCAGGGTCCGGCCGCCCCACGGGTCGCCGGTCAGGTCGCGCAGCTTCTCGCGGTTGCGGATCGAGACCACGAACATGATGATCTGCGAGGCGATACCGCAGGCGATCAGGACCGCGCCACCGGCCGCGATGACGAACCAGATCTGCAGCGACGGATCGTCGAAATGCTGCATGCGCCGGGTCACGCCCATCAGGCCGAGCACGTAGAGCGGCATGAAGGCGATGTAGAACCCGCTCACCCAGAACACGAGGGCCATCTTGCCCCAGAACTCGTCGAGCTTGAACCCGAAGGCCTTGGGGAACCAGAAGGTCACGCCGGCGAACATGCCGAACAGCACGCCGCCGATGATCACGTTGTGGAAGTGCGCGATCAGGAACAGCGAGTTGTGGAGCACGAAGTCGGCCGGGGGCACCGCCAGCAGGACGCCGGTCATGCCGCCGATCACGAAGGTGACGATGAACGCCACCACCCAGAGCATCGGCACCTCGAACCGGATCCGGCCGCGGTACATCGTGAACATCCAGTTGAAGATCTTCGCGCCCGTCGGGATCGAGATGATCATCGTCGTGATCCCGAAGAACGAGTTCACGTCGGCGCCCGAGCCCATGGTGAAGAAGTGGTGCAACCACACCAGGTAGGCGAGGATGGTAATCACCACCAGCGCGTAGACCATCGAGGTGTAGCCGAACAACCGCTTGCCGCAGAAGGTCGAGGTGATCTCCGAGAACACGCCGAAAGCCGGCAGGATCAGGATGTAGACCTCCGGGTGGCCCCAGATCCAGATCAGGTTGAAGTACAGCATGGCGTTGCCGCCGAGGTCGTTCGTGAAGAAGTGCGTGCCGACGTAGCGGTCGAGCGACAGCAGCACGAGAACGGCCGTGAGGATCGGGAAGGCGGCCACGATCAGGATGTTGGTGCACAGCGACGACCAGACGAAGATCGGCAGCTTCATCATGGTCATGCCGGGCGCGCGCATCTTCACGATGGTCGCGATCAGGTTGATGCCCGAGAGCAAAGTCCCGATGCCGGCGATCTGCAGCGCCCAGATGTAGTAGTCGACGCCGACGCCGGGGCTCATGGCGGCGCCCGAGAGCGGCGGGTAGGCGAGCCAGGTGGCGCGCGAGAACTCGCCGACGAACAGCGAGACCATCACCAGGATGCCGCCGGCCACCGTCATCCAGAAGCTGAAGTTGTTCAGGAACGGGAAGGCCACGTCGCGGGCGCCGATCTGAAGCGGCACCGCGAAGTTCATGAGCCCCGTGACGAACGGCATCGCCACGAAGAAGATCATGATCATGCCGTGGGCGGTGAAGATCTGGTCATAATGGTGCGGCGGCAGGAAGCCCTGCTCCGAACCGAACGCCACCGCCTGCTGCGAGCGCATCAGCAACGCGTCGGCGAAGCCGCGCAGCAGCATGATCAGCGCGAAGATACAGTACATGATACCGATCTTCTTGTGGTCGATGGACGTGACCCAGTCACGCCACAGCGGCCCCCAGAAGCTGAAATAGGTGATGACGCCGAGCACAGCGAGGCCGACCACGGCCACGCCGGCGAACGTCGCCTGCAGGATCGGCTCGTGATACGGGATCTGCTCGATCGTAAATCGGCCGAGGATCAACTGTTGTAGGTCCAGGTTTGCGAACATGGGATCGGCCCGTTCAATGGGTTCGACGGCGACCGCCGGTTTTGGGTGTGGGGCTCGCGTTCACGCGAGCGTTCTTACTGGTTGAGCTGCTTGGGCGCGATCTGCCCGCCCTCTTTCTGGCCCTGGCTGTCGGGCGCCTTGACCTCCGGCGCCTTCTCCTGGCCCGGCAGCGCGGCCTCGCCCTGACCGCGCGAGTCCGGGTTGCCCATGTCGGGCCGGGGCTTCATGCCCTGCGGCTGCGTCTGCCCGTGCGGGCCGGTCCCGGAGGCCGGCCCGGTCGCGCCCGGGGCCTCGTTGCCGCGATCGGCCATGCGGTTGTCGTACTGCAGCCGGTCGTAGTTGGCCTGGGCCTCCGCCCCCGAGGCGCCGCCCCGTGCGTCGATCTTCACCATTTCGCCGACGCACATCTGCTCCGGACGGGGGCACATGCCGATGATCCGGTCGAACAGGCCCTTAGCGTAGGACTTGTAGAAGCGGGCCGGCTCGGACTCGCTCGGCTTCTCCAGATCGAGATAGGCCTCCTGGGTCAGCGCGCCGCCCTGCGCCTTGGTCTTGGCGACCCACTGGTCGAAGGCCTCGTTGGTCACGCCGTTGAACTTGAAGAACATGTTCGAGAAGCCGGCGCCGCTGTAATGCGCCGAGCGGCCCTCGTAGGATCCCTCGCGGTTGATCACGGCGTGGAGCTGGGTCTGCATGCCCGGCATCGCGTAGACCATCCCGGCCAGGGTCGGGACGTAGAACGTGTTCATCACGTCGGTTGCGGTGATCTTGAACTGGATCGGCCGGTCCACCGGGGCGGCGAGCTCGTTCACCGTGGCGATCCCGTATTGCGGGTAGAGGAACAGCCACTTCCAATCCATGGCCACCGCCTCGACCTGGAGCGGTTCGACGCCAGCCGGAATGTCGCGCTTCGCGTCGATCTTGCTGAGCGGCCGGAACGGATCCAGGGTGTGGGTGCCGATCCAGGTGAGCGCGCCGAGCGCGATGATGATCATCAGCGGCGCGGTCCAGATCAGCACCTCGAGCTGGGTCGAGTGGTGCCACTCGGGATCGTAGACCGCATCCGCGTTGGAGGCGCGGTAGCGCCAGGCGAAGAACAGGGTGAAGAAGATCACCGGGATGATGATCAGGAGCATCAGCCCGGTGGCGGCGAGCACGAGGTTGCGCTGCTGCTCGGCGACGTAGCCGGCCGGGCTCATGACCACGAGGTTGCAACCGCCCAGCAGCGCCAGGACCGGCGGCAGGGCGAGGAGCGGCACGAGGCGCCGCGCAAGGCCGCCCCGATTTCTGGCGGGCGCGATCCTGTCCGGGAGAGGGGTCGAAGCGGTCACAGCACTCGTCTCTTTATCCCAAGCCGCATGCGCGGCGTCCCTGCCGCGCCGCGTGACGCGGCGTTCCCGGCAGATTCTGGAAGAAGGCCGCGCGGCCCGAGCCGCGCGGCTGCCGGCTACATCTGGCGCATTTCCGAGCGGTCGAAGAACAGCGCCGCGAGGGTGCAGGCTGCGCCGGACAGGAGGTAGACCCCGACCATGGCCAGGCCGTAGCGCTGCGACAGGAACAGCGCCACCAGCGGGGCGAAGCCGGCGCCGACCAGCCAGGCGAAGTCGGAGGTCAGCGCGGCGCCGGTGTAGCGGTAGCGGTTACCGAGCCGGGCGGTGACCGCGCCGGCGGTCTGGCCGTAGGCGAGGCCGAGCAGCATGAAGCCGATCGTGACGTAGATCGTCTGGCCGATCGCGCTCTCGCCGAACAGGAGCGGCGCGATGATGCTGCCGACCGCGAAGAAGCCGATCAGCGAGGCGCTCATGATCAGGCAGTTGCGGCGGCCGATCTGGTCGGCGATCAGCCCGGAGGCCGCGATCGCGCCGGCGCAGACGATCGCCCCGGAGAACTGCACGATCAGGAACTCGCCCGGCGAGCGATGGGTGTTGTTGAGCGCCAGCCAGGCGATCGGGAAGATCGTCACGAGGTGGAACAGCGCGAAGCCGGCCAGCGGCACGAAGGCGCCGCGGATCACGTCGCCCGCATGGTGGCGGAACAGGTCCAGGGCCGGAACCGGCCGCAGCCGGTCCAGATCCATCATCCGGGCGAACTCCTCGGTGGCGACCAGGCGCAGCCGGGCGAACAGGGCGACGACGTTGATGGTGAAGGCGCAGTAGAACGGGAACCGCCAGCCCCAATCGATGAAGTCGGCCTCGTCGATGTTGACCAGGAAGAACGCGAACAGGGCGCTGGCGACCATGAAGCCCAGGGGCGCGCCGAGCTGCGGGATCATCGCGTACCAGCCGCGGCGCTCCCGGGGCGCATTCATGGCCAACAACGAGGCGAGCCCGTCCCAGGCGCCGCCGAGCGCCAGCCCCTGCAGCACCCGCAGCACCGCCAGGATGTAGACCGACGAGATCCCGATGCTGTCGTAGCGCGGCAGAAAGCTCACCGCCGCGGTCGCAGCACCGAGCAGGAACAGCGCGATGGTGAGCTTGACGCTGCGGCCGTGCCGACGGTCGATCGCCATGAAGATCACCGAGCCGATCGGCCGGGCGATGAAGGCGAGGGCAAAGATCGAGAAGGCGTACAGCGTGCCGGTCAGCGGATCGACGAACGGAAAGAACACCTTCGGGAACACCAGCACGCAGGCGATGCCGAAGACGAAGAAATCGAAGTATTCGGATGCGCGGCCGATGACCACGCCGATGGCGATCTCATTCGGGTGGACCTTGTGGTCTCCCATCGCCTGCTGAGCATCGTGCTCCAGGGTCGTGGCCGAGGCCATTGGGGTGTTCGCACTCATTGTCGACTGCCGCCCTCGCCGCGCGCTCGTTCAGGCGCCATGGCCGGAACCGCCTCATGCGGCAAGTGCAGAGGTATCGCAACCGGCTTCCGACGCAAGTTCACCCACTGACGCATGCATGGCACCCCGAGGAGGGCGGCACGCCGGAAGGGATCAAATCCGGCCCGGCGGGGCCGGGCCGGTGCGCCGTCCTAGACCCGGTAATGCGCCGAATTCCGTGACAGGTTGATGTTGTAGTAGGGGTCGGCCCGCAGCTCGGGCCCCCAGCGATCGAGCATGGTCAGGACTTCGCCCTCGAAGCGCTTGCGCTTCTCCGGCGTGTCCTCGGCCCCGCGGCTCTTCGACTCGTGGTGAATCAATTTGGCGAACGGCGTCCAGACGATGCGGTAGCCGGCCCGGCGGATCTTCAGGCACAGATCGACGTCGTTGAAGGCGACCTTCAGGGCCTCGGCATCGAAGCCGCCGACCGCATCGAACACCTCGGCGCGCATCGCGAGGCAGGCGCCCGTGACCGCCGAGACCTCGTGGGCGATGACCATGCGGCAGAAATAGCCGGGATCCGCGTCCGGCACGCCGAGATGGCTGTGCCCGGCGACGCCCCCGATCCCCAGCACGATGCCGCCGTGCTGGATCGTCCGGTCCGGGTAGAGGAGCTTGGCCCCGACGGCGCCGATCTCCGGCCGCACTGCGTGGCGGACCAGTTCCCCGAGCCAGCCGGGCTCCAGCACCTCGACGTCGTTGTTGAGGAACAGGAGCACCGGGCCGGTGGCGGCGGCCGCGCCGCGATTCGACAGGTCCGAGAAGTTGAAGGCCCCGGGCACCGGCACGACGCGCACCCGCGCGTCGTCACGATACCGGGCGAACAGGGCCGCCGTCTCGGGCTCCCGGCTGTCGTTGTCGACGATCACGACTTCGACATCGGGGTAGTCGGTGCTGGCGAGCAGCCCGTCGAGGGTGACCGACAGGATCTCGGCGCGGTCCCGGGTCGGGATGATCACGGAGACCCTGGGGGGCGGCAGCGGCAGCGGACGGATCAGCCGGTTGAATCCGCCGGGCCCGCGCTCGGCCCGGCCGCCCCAGGGCGCCACGACCTCGTCGAGGGCGCGCAGGCGCGCCGCCTCGGCCCGGGCGAGCGCCCGGTCGGAGAACGTCCCGGACCCCTGCGCGGCGCGCCAATGGTAGAGCACCCGCGGGATGTGGCGGATGCGGGACGGGTCGAGGCCGTCGGTGAGACGCAGCAGCAGGTCGTGGTCCTGGCTGCCCTCGAAGCCGGGGCGCAGGCCGCCGATCGCCCGCAGGCTGTCGGTGCGCACCACGGTCAGGTGGTTGATGTAGTTCTGCGCGTAGAGAAGCTCGCGGTCGAAGCCCGCCTTGAAATGCGGGTCGAACCGGCGGCCGCGTGCGTCGATCTTGTCCTCGTCGCTGTAGATCAGCACCAGGTCCGGATCGAGGCGGAGCGCCCGGGCGACCTCGTAGAGGGCGTCCTCGGTGAGCTCGTCGTCATGGTCCATGAAGGCGCAGACGGTGCCGCAGGCGAGGCCCAGGGCGTCGTTGGTCGCCCGGGCGATGTGGCCGTTCTCGGATCGGGCGAGCACGCGGATGCGCGGGTCGGCCTCGGCGGCGCGCTGCAGGATCCGGGGGATCGCCGGGCGGGTCGAGGCGTCGTCGACGACGCACAGCTCCCAGTGCGGATAGAGCTGCGCGCGCAGGGAGGCGAGGGCGGCCTGAAGCACCTTCGGATCGGGATCGTGCACCGGCATCAGGACCGAGATCAGCGGCGGATCGGCCCAGGCGGCGATCTCGGCGGCGATCCCGGCGCGCTCCCCCCGGCGGTAGCCGTAGGCGCGGATCCAGGCCTCGTACCCGGTCACCCGGCGGTGGGCGAGCGCCCGGCCCAGAAGGCCGCGCGCCCGCACCTTCTTGCCCAGGATCCGCCAGACCAGCGCCTGCAGGGTCAGCGCCGGCTCGCGCAGCAATGCGCGCGGGACCAGGACCGGCCGGTCGAGGCGGCGCACCGTGACCCGGCGCAGCCGGGCCGGGACCCGCCCGGCGGGATCGGCCACGCGCAGCGCGACGACGCCCTCGGGGAGGCGGCCGATCCACGTGAAGGCCCCGCCGCCCGCCGCTTCCTGGGGCAGCAGCGGCCCGGGACGCCCCTCCGGTCCGGCGAACGCCATGGCCGGGACCGTGTCGAGGCCCTCCATCGGGTCGTTGGACAGGGTGATCTCGAGCCAGCGGCCGGCGAGCCCCGGGAGGTCGATGCGCAACCCGTCCGCCGCCGCCCGAACCGGCAGGGGGCGCCGCCTGCGCCCGGTCCCGGTCAGGTGCGCCGGCGGAAGGCGCGTTTCGGGCGCCCCCGTCTCCGTCGACCGCACCATCAGCTCCAGCTCTTGTCGATCGAATCCTTTACGGCATCCGACATGGCGACGTCGAACACGAGCATCTCCTCCACCGCCTTGACCGTGCGCAGGCGCTCGGCCAGCGCCTGGGTCTCAGCCGGCACCGGGGGCGGCGCTGGCACCGGGGCGTGGATGCCCAGCTGGTCGAACAGGGTCGACGCGAAGGCGTGGTACCGGGTCTTGTGGCCGACGATGCCGACCCGGGCCAGGATCTCGATCGCAGCGATCGAATTGCCCGGATGCAGGCGGTCCTCCGGCATGCGGGTGCCGAGCTGGCGGGTCAGCGGGTTGTAGAGCAGCCGGTAGGCCGGCTCCGGCAGCATGCGGAAGTAGCGCTTCAGGCTCTTCACGTCGGTGAAGTCGTAGTCCTCCGAGAAGGAGGCGGCCTCGGCGAGCGGCCCGAGGCGCCAGCCGCGGGTGGGGTCGAGGGCATCGCCGGCCCGGGCCTTCAGCCAGAGCATGCGGGTCGCCATCTCGGTGTAGGGGTCCTGCACCAGGATCGCGGTGATCATCAGGTCCGGCGTCATGAAGTTCTCATAGCGCGGGATCGTCACGGCCCCCGACAGGAAAGCCGAGGGGGCGGCCGGGCCGGTCAGGACGCAGGTCAGAATCTCGTCCGGCAGCTTGTGGATGCCGAAATAGCAATGCTGGAAATGCGGGAACAAAGCCGCCTGGAGCGCGGTCTCGGGCTCGATCCCGGTGTTGATCAGCATGGTCCGCAGCCGCACCAGCCCGTCCGGGGGCGTGCGGCGATAGACCAGGACGTTGGTGTCGGCGTCGTAGAGTTCGAGGCGCGGGATCTCCGGCAACCCCGGCACCTCCGCCGATGTCACCACGAAGGTGCATTGCCCGGTGGCATGCCAGCCGTTGCGCTTGAATGCCTCGTCGGTGACGCTGGCCGCGACCTCGGCCACGCGCTGGCCGCCGACGGAGACCGTCACCCGGCTGATGGCGAGGGGGTTGTCCGGCACGATCCAGCCGCGGATCGAGTCGCCGTGATCGTGATCGATGAAGTAGCGCATGTCCCGAAGCTTGAGGCGGCGGAATGCCCGAACCGCCTCGGCGGCCCGGCCGGATGCCGGTCGGCAGGCCCATAGCGCATTTTCTTCCCCGCGTGCACCATCGCGGCTTTCCCCGGCCACCGACCGCGACCGCCAACCTTCCGCTTGCGCCCCCGCCGAGCACCGGCTATAGGCCCGGCCCACCGGTGCTCGCACGGCACCGGCCCGGGCGCGTCGCTCAGCGGGAGAGCGCTACCTTGACATGGTAGCGGTCCTCCCAATAAGTCGCAGACCCGGTTGAACGATTTCGGCGGCTTCAGGTTCGATGAATCTAAGCAGTCCGGAACGGAGACGTAGCACAGCGGTAGTGCATTCCCTTGACATGGGAAAGGTCACAGGTTCGATCCCTGTCGTCTCCACCATTCTCAATGACTTAGCCGGCCCGTTGCGGGCCGACGGCGCCTCTCAGAGCCGCATTACCCCCCCGAAGATCACGACCTGATCCAGATCGAGCAGCGCTGCGAGGTCGCGACGGCGAAGGGTTGCCCAAGATCCACGATCCGATCGTTGAGGCCGTCGAGGCGCTTCGTGCGAGCAGCCATATCGTCGAACCGGATGCCGATTTAAGCACCGGCAGGTCGACGGCAAATGGATCACGACAAGACAACGCCGTAGCACCACCCAGGCGGCACACATGCGTCGAGCGCCCCGGGCATCGCCGCGGAGCGTGTTTTCGTCTTCGCTCTATCCGAAAAGGTGGGCCCCGGGGCCGAAGCCCCGGGTTCTGTTTCTACGGCTGCCCTGCCGCAAGATGCTTACGCCGCGAGGCGGGCATCCATGACAACGTTATCGTTGGCATTTAGAGTTTTGGTCAGGTGCCCGGAACAGGGGTTGCCTGCGCCGAACCGGTCGAGTCCTTACCGAAAGTCGCATCTTATCCTGCCGAAACAGGGTAGAACTCGCGGTCCCTTTACCGTCCAGTCGAACCTAACTTCGCCCCCAGCAAAAGCACCCTCGCGGCAAGCAACCCATCCACGGCTGCCTGCACTGCCCCCGCGCGATATCCGGGGCAGGATGTTTCTGGTGGAGGCGCCGGGTACCGCCCCCGGGTCCTGAAACGTTATTACGAACCGGTCATCAACCTCACGCACAGTCTACCGCGTACGGGGCGGAAGGTCCACAGGCCTGTGCGGGTTCACGGCCCCACAATCTCAAGCCTCTCCGGAACAGAGGATGCCCCTCATCCTCCGCTCGCCATCCTCACGTCGAACGGCTCCTGAATCGCTCCCCGCCGCAGCGCCCGCACTGAACGGCGTCGGCGCTCGCCCGCCTCCGCCAGGGCCGGATCGGGCCGATCTCCGGGAGGAACGGGCACGGTCGCCGCCCGCGGCTCGCACCGGCTGGGTTTGGGCGCTATGGGCTTACGCCGCCACCGGTTGCTGCGGCCGCCCGAGGCCGTCCGCCAGTCTGGTCAGGAAAAGCCGAACATGCCGAACACGTTGGGCCTCAACCGCACCCTCGGGAGCGCCATCGGGATCATCGCGCTGGTGTCGGTCCTCAGCAGCGGGGCGGTCGTGCTCACCCGCGGCCAGCTGCAGGACGCGAACGAGGCGCTCGACCGCGCGAACCGGATGATCCGCGGCCTCGACGCGTTCCGCAACGCCATGCTCAACCAGGAGACGGGCCTGCGCGGATACCTGCTCACCGGCCGGGACGGCAGCCTCGAACCCTACCGGCAGGGACGGCCGGCCCTGGACGCGGCGATCGACAACCTCAGGGGCCTGATCGGCACCGATGCCACGTCGTCACGCCTGCTGGCCGATGCCGTGACGGCGGCGCGCAGCTGGCAGACCGATATCGGCCAGGCGGCCATCCAGGGGGCGGCCGATCCGGCGACCCGGCCCGGGGCGGTGCGGATTGAGGCCGACGGCACGGGCAAGCAGCTGTTCGACACCCTGCGCGACCGGCTCGGCGCCATCGAGGGCCTGGAGGAGGCCAATCGGGCGGCGCTGAACCAGCGGGTGGCCCGGGCCGAGCGCAACGAGAGCCTCGCCCTGTGGGGCGGCACCCTGCTCACGCTGCTGATCTGCGCCGGGATCGGGATCGCGATCAATCGCCTGATCGTCCGGCCCCTCGGGGCGGTGATGGGGTTCGTCGAGCGCGTGGGCTCGGGCGACCTCTCCGGCCGTCTGCGCTCGGGCGGGCGCGACGAGATCGCCCGGCTGGGGCGCACCCTCGACGCCATGGTCGACGGCCTGTCCGACCTCGCCCGGACCAACCGCGCCGCGACATCGGATCTGAACGCCGCCGCCGCCGAGATCCGCGCCTCCGCCCAGCAGCAGGCGGCCTCCGTCGAGCAGCAATTCGCCGCCGTCCAGGAGACCGCCGCCACGGTCGACGAGATCACCCATTCCGGCGCCCAGATCGGCAAGCGCGCCACCGAGGTGATCGCTACCGCCCAGGCCACCGCCCAGACCTCCCGCCAGGGCCTGCGCGCGGTCTCCGACACCGCCAAGGCCATGGACGCGATCCGCGAGCAGGCCGAGGCGGTGGCCGGCAACATCGTCAGCCTGTCGGAGAAGACCCAGACGATCGGCGACATCATCGAGACGGTCAACGACATCTCGGAGCGCACGCACCTGCTCGCGCTCAACGCCGCCATCGAGGCGGCGGCGGCCGGCGAGAGCGGGCGCAGCTTCGCGGTGGTGGCCTCCGAGATGAAGCTGCTCGCCGACCAGGCCAAGGCGGCCACCGGCCAGGTCCGGGGGATTTTGGGCGAGATCCAGCGGGGCATCAACCGCGGCCCGCGCCAAGCCCGTGGTGGTGCTCCGCGCCGGCCGGCACCGGCCCGACACCCGGGCCGCCGTGACCCATACCGGCGCGCTCGCCCGCCCCGACGCGGTCTATGCCGCGGCCTTCCGGCGGGCCGGCCTGCTCG
>NZ_JAKSYL010000248.1 GCF_022829515.1 Methylobacterium sp. J-048 | reverse complement strand
ATTTGATCGGGAGGTGGGCCGGCTGCCGGCCCGGGACCGCGCGATGAAGCTCTTCCAATGCCAAGCCTGCGACCAGCCGGTCACCTTCGAGGCGACCGCCTGCGAGAGCTGCGCGCGGCCATACCGATCAGGTGGAACTCGGAGTCGGGGGTGCGGTAGCCGAGGTCGGCGTAGAGGCGACCGATCGTGCTTGGGTTCTCGTAGCGCCAGCCGCGCCATATCCGTTCGGATAACGGGCCGGAGTTCGTCGCGAAGGCTGTCCAAGCTTGGATCACCGGCGTCGGAGCCAAGACGGCTTACATCACTCCGGGCTCACCGTGGGAGAATGGCTACGTCGAAAGCTTCAACGCGCGCCTTCGCGACGAACTGCTCAACGGTGAGATCTTCTACACACTCAAGGAGGCGCAGATCGTGATCGAAAGCTGGAGACGTCACTACAACACCGTACGCCCGCACGCCTCACTAGGATACCGGCCGCCGGCACCAGAAGTGTTCATGCCAGCCTTCACCGCTTGGCCGGCTGCCCCCGCCAGACCAGCTCCGCCGGCCAAGCTACCCGTAGTGGAGCGGCCTACCGCGCCCTAACTTTAACCTTGGACCACCCTGAGGCGGCCGATCAGTCGAGCGTGGGGTCCGCCTCTCGAACTTCGTGTTCCACCCGCGCTTGGTCACGCGCCCCGCGCGAGCCGGCACAACCGACCCACGCCCTCAGCGCGCCTTGCAGGCGTCCATCGCCGCCATGTGCGGTCCTGACCGCCCCCGATCCATCCGCCCGATCGGGCGGATGG
>NZ_JAKSYL010000295.1 GCF_022829515.1 Methylobacterium sp. J-048 | reverse complement strand
GCAAGACATCGCGACGAGAAAGACGGCACCGGCCGGGGACCATGCCCGGTCGATGCCGCGGGCCGCCGCGGGGACCGGATCCCGCGCGTATTTGGCCGACACCTGGGTCCCCGCGGCGTCCCGCGTCCCTCGTGCTGGGTTTCTTGGGCCATGCCCCCGGCGCCGAAGGCGGGTGGGGACGATGACGCGTGTCAGGAGGCGGCCTGCAAACTTCGCGTTGAACAGGATCTTCAAACTTCGGCGGCTGGTAGATCCAGCCGGCGCGGTAGAACAGGATCGATCGATCCGGGGGCACACGCCCTGCGCCGTTCCCTCGCCAAAGAAAAAAAATCGGTCTACACGGCCGCTCCCCGATCACGGACCCTGACGACGCTTACCTGCCCCGTATGCAGGACTGAGCCTGGAGAGCCTGAACCATGCCGATTCTCACCTTCCCCGACGGCAACACGCGGGAGGTCGCCGCCGGCACCACCGGCCGCAGCGTGGTCGAGGGCATCGCCAAGTCGCTGGCCAAGCGCACCGTCGCCATGGCCCTCGACGGCACAGTCGCCGACCTCGACGATCCGATCGCCCAGAATGCCCGCATCGAGTTCCTGGACCGGACCGACCCGCGCAGCCTGGAGCTGATCCGGCACGATTGCGCGCACGTGCTCGCCGAGGCCGTCCAGTCGCTGTGGCCGGACACGCAGGTCACGATCGGCCCGGTGATCGAGAACGGTTTTTATTACGATTTCTATCGCGAGACCCCGTTCACGCCGGACGATTTCCCGGCCATCGAGGCGAAGATGCGCGAAATTATTTCGCGCGATGCGCCATTTACGAAAGAAATCTGGACGCGCGAGGACGTGCGCGCGCTCTTCGAAGGCAAGCAGGAAAAATTCAAGGTCGAGCTGGTCGACGCGATCCCGCCGGGCGAGGACCTCAAGATCTACCGGCAGGGGGACTGGTTCGACCTGTGCCGCGGGCCGCACATGACCTCGACCGCCAAGGTCGGGACCGCCTTCAAGCTGATGAAGGTCGCGGGCGCCTATTGGCGGGGTGATTCGAACAACCCGATGCTGACTCGGATCTACGGCACGGCCTGGGCCGCCCAGGCCGACCTCGACGCCTACCTGCACCGGCTGGAGGAGGCGGAGCGCCGGGACCACCGGCGGCTCGGCCGGGAGATGGACCTGTTCCACTTCCAGGAGGAGGGGCCGGGCGTCGTCTTCTGGCACGCCAAGGGCTGGACGATCTTCCAGGAGCTGATCGCCTATATGCGCCGGCGGCTCCGGGGCGACTACGCCGAGGTCAACGCCCCGCAGATCCTCGACAAGGCCCTGTGGGAGACCTCGGGCCACTGGGGCTGGTACCGGGAGAACATGTTCGCGGCGCAAAGCGCGGGCGACGAGGCCGAGGACAAGCGCTGGTTCGCCCTCAAGCCGATGAACTGTCCGGGCCACGTGCAGATTTTCAAGCACGGGTTGAAATCCTACCGGGACCTGCCCCTGCGGCTGGCCGAGTTCGGCGTGGTCCACCGCTACGAACCGTCCGGCGCCATGCACGGGCTGATGCGCGTGCGCGGCTTCACCCAGGACGACGCCCACGTCTTCTGCACCGAGGATCAGCTCGCCGACGAGTGCCTGAAGATCAACGACCTGATCCTCTCGACCTACGCGGATTTCGGCTTCGACCAGATCGTCGTGAAGCTCTCGACGCGGCCGGAGAAGCGCGTCGGCTCGGACGCGCTCTGGGACCACGCCGAGGACGTGATGACCCGGGTGCTGACGCAGATCGAGGCGCAATCGGCCGGGCGGATCCGCACCGAGGTAAACCCGGGGGAGGGCGCGTTCTACGGGCCCAAATTCGAGTATGTCCTGCGCGACGCCATCGGCCGCGACTGGCAATGCGGCACCACGCAGGTGGATTTCAACCTGCCCGAGCGGTTCGGCGCCTTCTACATCGACGCCGACGGCACAAGGAAGCCGCCCGTGATGGTGCACCGGGCGATCTGCGGCTCGATGGAGCGCTTCACCGGCATCCTGATCGAGCATTTCGCCGGGCATTTCCCGCTCTGGCTGTCCCCGGTCCAGGTGGTGGTGGCCACGATCACCGGCGAGGCCGATTCCTACGCCCATGAGGTGGTGCGCGCCCTGGACCGCGCCGGCCTGCGGGTCGAGGCGGATCTGCGCAACGAGAAGATCAACTACAAGGTCCGGGAGCACTCGCTCGCCAAGGTGCCGGTGCTGCTGGCGCTGGGCCGCCGCGAGGCCGAGGAGCGCACGGTCTCGATCCGCCGGCTCGGCAGCCAGCAGACCCGCACCTTGCCGCTCGCGGAGGCGGTGGCGGCCTTCGTCGACGAGGCGACCGCCCCGGATCGGCGCCGGGCGCAAGCCGTGGCCGATACGGTTCCGACCAGCGACACGGTGCTCGACGGGCATCACGGCGTTCACGAGACGCCGTGAGCTTTCGGGGGCGCCGAGCGCCGTCTCGCCAAGAGGAGGCGGCGCGAAAACAAGTCCTCGTCGATCCCCGCGGCGGCCGGCCGCGGGGATCTGCTTGGGCCGGCATAAGCCTGTGCTGTCGGACTTGGCAACTCTAGGTGACCGATCTTGATCTGCGGCCGGCCTGATGTCTCGGGTCCGGCAGAGCGATTGAGGAGATTGTGGGGTCCGTTCTCGCCAAACGACGTTTCGTCAAGGTAGGCGAAAGGAATCCCATTCTAAGACGCCCCGGAAGCAGTCTTCGGCGGGGCGCCGGCCATCCGGCGGGAGCCCGGATCCCGCCGGGCGCTTGAAGGGGGTCGCCATGACGGCGCGAGCGGGCAGGGGTTCGACGCGGCTGGAGCGCCGTGAGCGGGAGCCGATCGTCGGTCCCCGGGGCTACGGATTCCGTCGGGATCGCCGGCTCGGGGACCGGATCGTCCGGGCTCTGGACAGCCTGCCGCACGGCTTCTGCCTGTTCGATGCCGGCGATTGCCTGCTGTTCGCCAATGACGGCTACCGGCGCATGTTCGGCCAGACGGCCGGGCAGCCGAGGCCCGGCCTGCACGCCCGCGCCCTGATCGCGCTCAACGCCGCCCAGGGCCTCAAGGCCGAGCGGGACCCGGCGCAGATCTGGGCGGAGCGCCAGCTTGTCCTGGCCGGGCGCGAGCCCGCCACCGTGCTGCAGACGCTCTCGGACGGACGCCAGATCGCGCTCACGCTGCAGCCGCAGACGGACGGCGGCTGGGTCGCCCTCTACGAGGACGCGACCGAGCGCCGGCGGGCGGAGGCGCTGCTGCGGCACATGGCGCACCACGACTCGCTGACCGGCCTGCCCAACCGCTACCTGTTCGAGGCCCGGCTCGACCGGGCCGCGGCCGAACCGGACGGGCGGGGCTGCGCTCTGCTGTGCATTGACCTCGACGGCTTCAAGCCGGTGAACGATCTCTACGGCCACGCCGCCGGCGACGCGCTGCTGCGGCAGATGGCCGAGCGGCTCCAGGACGGCCTCGGCGACCGCGACACCGCCGCCCGCCTCGGCGGCGACGAGTTCGCCCTGCTGCTCGCCGACGCCTCCGCGGAGGCCGTGCTCGACCGGGCGCAAAGCCTCCATCGGCGGCTCACAGAACCCTACGCGATCGGCGTCGGCCGGCCGGTCCTGGTCGGGGCCGCCATCGGCATCGCCTGCGCGCCGCCGCACGCCTCCGAGGCGCGGACCCTCGTCGAGCGGGCCGACGCGGCGATGTACCAGGCTAAGCGGCTCGGCCATCCCTGCCTGTGGAGCGACGCGCTGCGCCCGGGCCGCGCGCCGGCCGCCGAAGCGGTCTCCTGACGGCGGGCGGCCCGGCTCACCGGGCCTTGTCGTGCTCCGCGAGACCGACCGCCTTGTAATCGTAGGTCGGGTAGAACTCGGTGCGGTACGCGCCCCAGGCGGTATCCTCCAGGACCCGGTTGATCTCGCGGATCCAGGTGGCGGGCAGCCTCAGGGTGATGATCTGCCCGATGCCCATGACGACGGTCCAGGAGACGACCTCGATCCCCGCCGGCGGAAACGCCTTGTAGAAGCCCTGCTTGGCGAGTTGCGCGTTCAGCTCGGCGAGCGGGCGCGACTGGTCGTGCCGCAGGAAGACCGTGAGCAGGATGGCGTTGTCCGGCGTCGCGGTGGCCGAGCCCGCCTGCGGCGGCGGCGTGGTCTGGGCTGTCGCCGGCCAGACGGAGCCAGCCAGAAGGATGAGCGCCGCCAGGGCCGACCCGGTCGCGACCGTCGAGCGTCTCATGCCGTCTCCTCGCTTAAAGCATCATCCCGAAAGGTGGTCGCCGGCTTTCGGGAAAAGATGATGCGAAACCAAAGACCTGGCGAACCGGCGCGACACCAACGCATGCGGGGCCGCTCCCGTCGCAGTGCGGTCGCTCGACGGCCCTGGCTTTCAACCAGGCTCGACATCGTACGACAGACGCAGCCGCAGGCGGACGGCGCCCTGCTCGTCCCGGACCGCGATCACGTAATCCTGCCGCACCTGCGGGTCGGAGAGCCCCTGCGCAATGCGGGTCATCATGCGGACCGCCTGCGCCTGCGCGGCGGCGAGATCGGGCAGATCGAAGCCCTTATGATCGCGAACCAGGTTCGCACCATCGTGGAGATCGATGAAATATCGGGGCACGGATACTGGCTCTGGGCGCGCAATCGCTCACGAGCATGGTGCTACGTTGTTTCTACGTAGTGTCCAGAGGGTGGCCAATGCATTTCCCTCGTACCGTTATCCCCCCGGAGCGATCCGGCCCAAGGTGGCCGGCGTCAACCGCCCTGGAGGCTCTCGGCGAAGTCTTCCGGCACTTCGCCGAACTGGCCCAGGATGGTCACGCCCTCGAGTTCACCGGTCTCGTCGTCGGCGACCACCTTCAGGGCGGCCGCACCCGGCATGCGCCCGGCCAGGGCCTCGGCCTTCTTGAGGGCGCCGAACTCGCTCTGGGCGGGCTCCTGCCGGGCCGGCCTCAGCCGCTTCCGGTGCAGCTCGAACGGCTGCACCACGAATGTCGTCTTCATCGCCATCCACTTCCTTTGAAGCACGCGGCGCGGTTGCGATAGAGCGACGACGACCGAATCGGCGGCAGGCTTCCGGAATACGGATCCTGTCGCAAGGGCCGGAGACCGGACCCGTCACAGGCTGCGGGTCGTGACCCCAAGCGCCAGCAGCGCGTAGGCGCCGATGAAGAACCATTGCCGATGCGCCACCACACTCCGCCCGACCATGGGGATGCGCGTGTAGAGGCTGGCGACGGCCAGGCCGATGAGCACGGCCGAGACCAGGAAGGTGAGCAAGCGTGGGGCTGACAACGTGGGCATGCCCCATGCTCGCGCCGGGGCGGTTACCGGCGCGTTACCGGTCGAGCCCTGGGACCCGGGGGCGGTCCGGCGTCAGCGGGCCGGTCGAGCCCGGCAGCAGGCCGACCTGAGCCAGCCACAGGGCCATGATCGCCCCGGCGATCAAGGTGGCGAGCGAGGCCAGCCGGCCGGTCCAGCGCCGCGTGATGATCATGACGGCCAGCACGACCAGAAGCGCGAGGAGGAGAATGAGCATCAGCATGATCGCGCAATGCCACGGCTTCGCCCGCGCGTCACCGCGAGCGCGCCGGCCTTGGCAACACGATTCGCCCGAGGGTTGAGAGCCCTCGGGATCCTGATCACGCAAGGCGGGATTTCGGGGAGCGCGGGATCCGGATGCGCTCACCGATCACCACCTTGTAGGACCGGCTGTCCGGAGACACTGTCCCCTACCGTTTCACCAAGGTCGAGTTCGCGAGTCACAGGCGGAATAGAAGAATTCGTTGTCACAGCCTCCGTCTTTTTCGCCTCGGTGAAGACTGATTACAATTTGTCGCAGCCTTTCCGAAAACTGTCTTCAATCAAACAATCGCACCGTTCCATGAATAAAAGCGACGTCCCCACGAGGAAACGTGCGAGGTTCCTCTCAGTCCCGTCGGGGCGCCTCGGAACTCCGGCCGCACCGGCAACCCGTATGGTCCGAGCCCTCTGCAAGCGATTGACCGGGATGTAGAAACACTGGTGCAGTGGTTATCGAAACCTCTGCCTTGGCGGATAGTTCACCTGACGGTTGTGCCAGAATTTCCTAACCCGAAGCGTCAGCATGCGCAGCGATCATGACCGAAATGCACCCCGTTCTATGGTTTTGTAACTTGCATTCGGCTGAGAGAAGTAGCAAATCGCTTGGGAGGGGTACATCGGGAACCATGAAGTGACAGAAGAAACCATTGCGCACGCACCGGATTTGATCGGTCTGGCAGGCGACATCGTCGCGGCCTACGTGTCGAACAACCCTGTTCCGGCTGCCGAGCTGCCGGCCTTGATCGCCCGGGTCCACGGCGCGATCGCCGGCCTGACGTCCGGGACGGGCGCCGTCGCGGCCAGCCCGGTCGCGAGCGTAGCGGTCGACAAGCCGACCCCGGCGCAGATCCGCAAGTCGGTCCAGCAGGACGGAATCGTCAGCTTCCTCGACGGCAAGACCTACAAGACCTTGAAGCGGCACCTGACAGCCAACGGCCTCAGCCCGCAGAGCTACCGCGAGCGCTACGGCCTGCCGGCCGACTATCCGATGGTCGCGCCGAGCTATGCCGAGCAGCGCTCCGCCCTCGCCAAGGCGATCGGCCTGGGCCAGCCTGGCGCCATGGCCGAGCGCGAGCGCAAGGGCCGCAAGGCCGCTTGAACCCTCCGGACGCCTCCGGCGGCGGACGCCGCCAAGGTCGCTCCGCGCGCTGATGTTTCGGCGTGCACGCGCTCCGGATCCCTCATCCGTCGACCGCGTGCCGTCATCCCGTCTCCGGAACGCCGCGGTGGATGCCCGACCGCGCTGGCGCAAGGCCCCGACCGCAACAGTTGCTGTGCGGTCACACAGGCCGGCGACCTGCACCGACACGGACAAGCTGCCACACTCTGCACAAAGCTGATGCCCACGCCGGATCGCGAGAGTGGTTGGTGCGGGATCGAAGCATGATGAAGCGTGAGCAGACGAGGCCGGACACGGTCGTAGCGTTCCCGGCCCATATCGCGCCCACCGTGGCCGACGAGGACACCGCATCGGTGATCGCCGTGCTGCAGGACCAGCTGGCGCTCGCCCGCGAGGGACGGCTGCGCTCGGTGGCCGTCGTCTCGGTCTCGACGGACGGCGAAGCGATCGGCACGCAATGGTCGTGCAAGGGCGCCGACATCTCCAGCCTGATCGGCAAGTTGACAGTGCTGACGCACGACATGATGTCGGCCCGGAAGTGACCGGAGCGTGCCCTGGTGCGGGACGCGGGTCAGACGTAGCCGGCTTCGGAGGGCCGTGATGCGTTGACGGCGCCCGATCCGCGGCCAAGTTGCGGCGCGATCCGATGTCGCTTCGCGAAAACCTGTGCCGGGGCGGCATTCGAGACAGGCAACCCTGTCTCTGCGTTACGGACCGGCGCCAACTCGCGGGTCCGTCTCAAGCCCGCAGAGGAATGGAAGACTCGACCATGAGACGCGCCCTGCTCGCCGCCGCGCTGGCCGCGTCGACCCTGTCGTCCGGCCCAACGGCGGCGCAGGACGAGAAGCGGACCGAGACGATCGACGGGCTTGTGCGAATCGTCGGCGCCCAAGCCGGCATCGTCCTATATTGCCGCAGATTCTATACCGTGGACGACACGGTCTCCGAGGGCCTGTCCCGGACCGTCCGCAAGGCCCTCGACGCGGCCCTCGGCCATCGAAAGGCCGAGACCGCCATTGCCGAGGAGGGCCAGCGCGTCGCCAAGACCATCGCGGAGGTCGGGGCCGAGCAATGGTGCGCCGACCAGCGGGACATCCTCAACACCGACGGCGTCCGGGTCTTCATCGACTGACTCGCGTGGCCCCGTCCGACCACAGGCGTCGGAAACACGGACCTGCCCCCTACTGACGAGCTGTCCGGAAGGCGAGGGCAGAGCTCTGCTTCGTTCTGCAATGCAGAACAGATTATCTTCTTGTTCGTGTTCAGATCGTCTGTCATGTTTCGACGACGGACGAGCGAAAGCAGAACACGCCGGCTGCGATCGTCCGGACAAGAGCCCGAAGGGCCAGGAGACCGGCGTCGGAGGATCACGCCATGTCGACACCGATCACCATCGCCATCGCGCTCGTCGTGTTCGGCGCCGCGCTCACGATCTTCGCCTTCGCCCGGGCCCCGCGGTCGAACGACTTCGCCGGCTGGGACGTGATGTTCATGAGCGGAATCGGTGCGGTCGCGCTCGGCTTTCTGGCGACGCTGGTTGGGGTTGTCACCGGGTAGCGGGGCCTCTCGGCGCGGATGCCGACAATCCGACAGGTTTCCGGAACCTGTTTTGAACCCGGATCGCCGATCCTGCGCGCCTCAAGGTTCACGAGGCGGCGATGCTTAACCGACGGCGCGCTCCGCGCACGGTCCTGAACGAAACCGGCAGTATTTCGGTCGACGAGCATCGCAGCCTGCCTTGCATCGTCTACGATCGCTCCCTCGACGGCGTCCGCATCGCCCTGCCGGAAGCCGAGATCGTGCCGGACCGATTCGTCCTCAGCATCGATGCGAGCCGCGAGATTCTCATCTGCCGGGCGGTGTGGCGCAAGGCGGAGGAGATCGGGGCGGCCACGAACGAGCCGGAGACCGGGCGGGCAGGCCGTGCGAGCCTCCGCCGCGAGCCGGTACCGCTCTGAGGCTCTTGACGCCGTTCAGCTCGAGCGCCGGGCGTTCCAGCGGCCGCTGCACGTGATCGGGCCGCCGCTCGTCCGCCACGTGCCGGCGCCGGCGCCCTGGGTGTCGAGACTGCCTGCGATCGGCACCGTGTTGGAGCCGCTGATGATCGTGGCCTGAACGCTGCCGCTCGCCGAGACGCCGCCGTCGATGTCGACCTCGTCGCCCGGGATCGAGGCATCGCTGTCCTTGATCTGGACCTGGTAGCGGGTCTGCGCCGCGCAGGGTCCTTCCGACGTGGTGGCCACGATGGTCCAGGCCCCGTCGTACCGGTTCGGCACCTTCACCTTGCGGGTCCCCGCAAAGGCCGGAGACAGCACGCCGACGCACACGGTCGCGGCCAGGATCGGGACGAGGAAACGGCTCACGGGCAGTTCTCATGCTTGTGCAGCCAGGGCCGGCCACGTCGAGAGACAGAACCGCATAGCTGCCGAAACGGTTGCTGCGGCCCGGCGGCGCGGGGGCACCTTCGGACGCGACGACCGTTCTCTCCATGCCGGATCTGCTGATTGCAGGGTGCGGTACTGACGCGGGGACACGCCATGCCCGATCCGAGATCGCCCAGCGCGGACGACGCGCCCATCCCCGACTTGCCCCAGGGTTTGCCGACGCCGCCGAATACCGGCGCCATGCCGCCGCCGCGGCTCCCGCCCGCCCCGGAGGACGCCCCCACCCCGCCCCACCGGGAACCCGCACCGGATATCGACGACGTGCCGGGCCTTTGAACGCTGCGTGGGAGGCTCGATCGATGCGCTGGTGCTTGCGCTCGGCCGTCTGTCTCGGGCCGGTCCTGGCGGTCGCAGCCGCCGAGCCGCTCTCCATCGAGCGGCTCAGCGGCGATGGCTGGGAGATCGCCGGCTATACCGGCACCTTCGACAATCGATCCTCCCTGATCCTGTTTCGGCGGAAGGACACCAAGTACCTCGTGCAGTGCTCGATCCTGTACGACGTCACGCGCAACCCGCGCGTGATCACGAACTGCTACGAGCTGCATTGAACCGGTTCGCCGCCGCGCCGGCGTGAACTTCGTCGCCCTGCACCCGTTGCCGACCGACCTCAAACAACGGACGGCTCCATGACACGTACGACGATGCTGCTCTCGGGCGCGCTGACCCTCCTGCTGGCGGGCCCGGCCGCGGCGCAGGTGACCACCGGCGGTGCCGGCAATACCGGCGTGACCGCCCCGCCCACCACCGGCGGCGTCGGGGCCGGTACGGTGGGCAACGGCCCGAACGCTCAGATCACCACGGGCACGACGGCCAATCCGAGCAATTCCTCCGTCCCGGGCACGACACCGGGGGTGAATATCGGCGGCACCCCGACGAGCGGGCCGCCCGGGACCGGGGGCACCGCGGGCGGTCCGGCGCTCGGCAACCGCTAGAGCATCCTTCCGAAACGCGATCTACGATTTTCGGAGCGAACGGGTGCGGGAGCAAAGGCCACGCGCCCGTCGCCTCCGCTCACTCTCCCCAATCGATGTCCAGCGACCGCTCGAACGCCGCCGCGGACATCTCCTTGCCCTTGGGATTGGCCACCATGATCTCCCGGAAGCCGCGTCGGGCGAGTTCCCAGGTCTTCTCCATGGCCTGCTCGTCGGTCCCGCACGCGAAGGTCATGACGCGCCCAGACGGATCGATCCCCTTAACGGTGAACACGACGCTCTCCTCATTCTTCCGCCCGCATATAGCGCGGCGGATGTGATCCCGGCCACACGCCGACTGATGATCCGGGAGCCGCTGGGTTCACGCCGCGTAGCTCAGAGCACCGTCTCGAAAACTGGTTGCCGGTTTTCCGAGGCGGCGATGCGAATCAAAAACCGAAACCCGCATGCCGGATCCAGTCTTCAGGACGCGGGCCTCGAAACAGGGAAGTCTCGGATGATTGATTCGCGCGAACACGCAACCGTTCCGGAACGGCCCGCCCCCCCGGCCGATCCGGACCTGGAGATCGTGCCCACCGATACGGTGCCGGATGCGTCCAACGAGCCGTTGCCGATCCCGGGGGATGAACCTGAGGTCGGGCTGTCGCAGAAGGGGAGCGGAGAGGCCGCGATCGTCAGACGCGAGACCGAGATCTGACGGATCTGTCTATCCGTTACCCGTCGAACCCTAGACCTGATCGTTTGTGCGGTGCACAATAAATCTGGCCGCGGCCGGACGTGCGGCTGTCAGGAGACCAGTTATGGCGAACATTCCGAGCTTCGAGGTCCCCCCGCAGATGCGCGACCTGGCCGAGACCAGCGTCGAGCAGGCCCGCAAGGCGTTCGGGACTTTCATCGGTTCCGCCCGGCGCGCCGCCGACACGTTGCACGGCTCCACGGAGCTGGCCCGCACCAGCGCGCAGGACATCTATACCCGCAACCTCGACAACGCCGAGCAGAACGTCCGCGCAGCCTTCGATCTGGCGCAGAAGCTCGCGGCCGCCCGCTCGCTCCCGGAGGCGTTGCAACTCCAGGCCGAATACGTGCGTGAGCGCTTCGCCGCCATGCAGGCCCAGGCCAAGGAACTCGGCGGCCTTGCCCAGGGGGCGTTCCAGCAAGGGGCGGAGCGCGCACGCTCGGCCGTGCAGCAGGGTGTCGAAGACACGCAAAAGGCGGTGAAGCAGGGTCAGGACGCCGTCCAGCAGACCCAGCACGCCGCCGAGCAGCCATCGCACTAAGACCGCATGTGCGAAGCAACCTGATTCCGGGGGCTGCCCCCGGTCATGGGCCGGCGGTGTCGATGCGTGCCGCCGGTCATCCAGGATGTGGAGTTGCGGATGATGTACGGCGAGGTCGGCCGTCTGGCGGACGAAGCCTACCGGTTGAGCCTACGCCAGGCGGAGAACGCCGCGCTTCTCGCAGTCGCGGCGCAGTATGCCTGGCTGCAGTTGTGCCTCGACGGCTATCGCGCCGCGGGCGCCGCCGTGGGCGCCGAGCTGGAGCAGCAGGCGCGGACCCGGCGGCTGATCCAGCGCGGCGTCTCACCGCGTATCGCCGCCCAGGAACTGCATATCGTCTGACCGGCACCCCGCCGTGGGGAGTAGAGGCCCGGCGGGACAGGCTGCGTGACGCGGCCGTGATGCGCTCAGCGGGTCGCGTCGGCGGAGGCCTGGACCATCGGCCGCGCGACGGCCGCCACCGGGCTCGTGTCGGCGCGCGTGGCCGAGACCGGCTGGGGCGTGGTGATCAGGTCGCTCACCGGGCGGGTCTGCGTGGTGGCGCGGGCCAGCTCGCGATACAGCGGCGGCGTCAGGTGCAGGCGGTCATCCGCGGCGGCGGGACCCGTGATGATGGCGGCCGAGGTGAGCGCCGCCGACGCGAGGATGAGGATCGTGCGCATGGTGCGTCTCCGGTTCGATCGCGGTGTGCAATCGCTGGACGCATGAGACCATGAATTTGTGCGATGCGGCATGCTCATTGCGCATTGCAACATATAACCATGGCGGCAGGGTTATGCAGTTCTCACGGAGACGCCCGAGGGAAACACAGCTTCATCCGGACCCTGCGCTATGCATTCCGGACAAAGGAACTAAATTTCATCTGATGAACCCGCAAATATAATTGCGCTCGGCGGTGATTTAATTTTGATGTTACGACCGTCGACGCGGCTCGACGTTCGCCCCCTCGCCAGCGGCTGCGAGACCGCTGCCTCGAGGTGGATCAGCCCAGGCGCCTTGGATCAACGGAGGGTTGTCGTTCCGAACCGGTGTCGCAGCTGTTGGATCGTTCGCGACACGAATCGGCAACACGATCGCCAGCTCCACGTCACATAGGTCTGTTAGACAGAGTCAAATCTCCAATGTTTCGGAGCGCGACCATGACGCCCGCCGATCTCGACAAGCGTGCCGAGTTGACCGTTTGGCCAAGCCGCTCGCTCGGGCGGTCCGCGAAGGGACGTCCGTTTGCCACCCTGCGCGAGGCACTCGCCGCGGCAGCTGCGGCGATCGACGCCGAGGATGCGCAGCCCTGGATCATCACCGAGGCGGGCGATGTGCTCTCGCCGCGCTGGATCCGGGCGAACAGCCAGTCTCGCGCGTTGCAGTGATCTGAG
>NZ_JAKSYL010000308.1 GCF_022829515.1 Methylobacterium sp. J-048 | reverse complement strand
CCCTCGTTCTTAGCTTAGCAGGCACGGTCCGAGAAGGATCGGATGCGGTACGTCCGCTTCGCGCCGGATGACCAACGTCCGAAAGCCACCCCGAGCCGAAGTTGCAGGAGAGCTGACGAACGGCCGCTTTGGAGAAGCGCCGACGGCGGCCCGGGCGGCTGGGTTGGGTCGGCAACGGAACGTCCGCTTCCGGATGAAGCCGAGGTCTAATTGACACTCTTAAATGACCCTTCGCATAACATCAGCTCACGGAACCAGAACCGCTGAGCGTCACTGCCACGTTCCATACAGATCTATGACGTCGGTACCTAGCTGTTCCAAAAACCGACATCCACATAGTGGAGCGAATAGCCTTTAGGCGACCGCCTGTCCTGCTAGTTCAGGCTCTATTGAACGCTATTACGGCATCACTGCTCTCAGAAGTTTGTTGACCTTCGCAGCTTAGCCGGGCTCATGCTGCACGTCCGAGTGCATCATGAAGCCGAGGGCGACTTCCGAAAACTCAGGCGTGCGGAGATAGCCGTAAGACTTATGGCGGTTTGCCGAGCCGTTTGGGCGCAGATACGCGTTCACGACCGCGATGTCGTCGACGCTGACACCACGGTCATTGCGCGCGAAGACCGCCGTGAGTTCGCCGGCCACCGCGGCGAGGTCACGGTTGTCGGCCATGTTCGTCCAGCGGCTGACGTTGTTCGGGACGCGCGCCGCCCCGTTCTCCTCGGCAATCTTCGCCCTTACCTCCGCCAAGCCAAGCGGGGAGCCCAGTGTCACGAGGTGCTCAATCTGCACGGAAGGATTTTCCCGTTCGAGCATGCGTAAGGCGTCATAGGCGATGATCGAACCCATCGAGTGCGCAGCCAGCAGCACGCGCCGCCCAGCGAGCCGCTCTAGAACCTCGATGAGCCTGCGCCGGACCTGCCGGGCGAACGGCGTCTCGGAATGGTACTGCCACAGGTCGTCGAAGCGGTGCTCGAGGATCGCGTCGTCGACCGGTGTGGCCCCCGTCGCCGTCTGCAGCGCGGCCAAACCGCGGTAGACTTTGCTGACGACGCCATCATTCAAGGTCGCATCAGCGTCCGGCCGATGGCGGGGGAACGGCCCGGAGCCGCCGTCGGGCTGGTAGGGCTCATCGTTGGCGTCGCCGAGGAGCGGCTGATCGTAACGCAGGTCCGCCCAGTACACGAACTCGAATGGGAATGCGCCGCCGTCATGTCCGCAGTTTCTCTGCAGTCCCTCTACGATAGCAGCCTTCCACCAGCGTCGTTTCTCGTCGAGCGGAGGCTTGTTCTCCAAGCCGTGGATGCCGACGAGGGGGCCCTCAGCGCTCATTCACTCGAGTCCGTCGACAGGTTGGGCGAGGCGTCGTCCCGCAGCCCGATCGTGGGGGCGCCTCACTACGGTGTGCTGCCCGCCCCAGCCGAATATCGCCTCGGCACGTCCAAGGAGGCCTGAACGGACGGCTGCAGCGGCGTCCGCACGTCCGGATCGCGCTCGGCGCGATAGACACGGACGGATGGCTTGGTCACCTGCCGCAACAACAGCATCACGCCTCCAGCGATCAGAAGGACGGAGAGCGGGTTGTGCCGGACCGCATGCAGGGCACCATCGTAGAGCGCGACCCCGGCCTCGCTCCGGCGTGTGGTACCGACAAATTCCTCCACGATAGAGGACGGGTTCAACCGCGCTTGCAACCGATCGAGGGTCCCGTCGAGCCGGGCGCGGCTCGCCTCGACGTCGCGTTCGAGGTCCCTGGCACCAGCGGTCATGGATGGCCTCGGATCGCATCGAGCGGCATGATCCCCACGGGAAGCGGGCTTCACTTCCGGCTGTGGATGACCAGTGCGAGAAGGTAACCGAGCGCGCCCGCCATTGCGACGACCATGAGCGGCGACGCTTTCGCATATTGGCTGAGTGCGTCACTACCCTGTCGATAGGCATGCTCGGCCTCAGGGAAGCGCTCACGCCCCTTCTTGATCGCCTCACCGGCGAGATCGTTCGCTTGGCCGGCTACGTCGCGCACGGCGTCCTTGGCCTGTCCAACGAGGTTCTCGGTCGAACCCTTCAGCTCGGTCACCTTGCCCTTGCCCTGGGTCTCGCAATCGCCAATCGCGTCGCCGACCTTGCCCTGAACCTTGCCGCCGAGTTCCTTCGCGGCGCCGGTGATGCGGTTCTCGTCCATGGTGCCCCTCTTGAATTGGCAGCCGGGCCCACACGCGTCGCGGGCCCGGCCGGTTCTAGGAGAGTCGTTTAGTGCTTGCCGGTGCTCTTGCCGTGAGCCTTGGTCGAGCTCTCGTGTGCCTTCGCCGAATGGCCGTGGGCCTCCTCGGAGTGCTTACCGGCCGCCTTGGCGTCGCCCTTCTCGTGGTGCTCGGCGGCCGTCTTGTGCGATTTGGCGGCTGCCTCGTGATGCTTGGCCGCCTCGTGGTGTGCGTTCTGGGCCATGGCTGTGTTCCTCGTTCGGCACCATAACGGTGCTCGTTGCGGTCATGTCGACCGGCGCGTCCGGGTGAGGTCGTCCTCGACCGGCGTGCGGAATGTCCTCAGGCTCACCGCGTCAGCGCACGGGTAACCTGCCATCAGGGGCGTAGCGGTTCACCACTGAGGGAAGCTCCTGTGGGAGCCGGAAAAGTAAGTCGCCATGCGACAGGTCGGTCTGCCACGACAGGCTGTCGAGCACCGCAGAACATATGCCCTGCTGCAACTGACGAAGGGTGATCTCATAAAACGGCGGCGTGATCGGCCGTGTAGAACGTTACCAATGGGCGTGCTCCTGCTCGGTCGGCATCCGACCCTGCGGGGTGAGCTGGTCGACCACGCCGGGCAGCAACTGCGAGAGTTGCGACAGCAGGTCGGAGCTGCCCATACCGGTCTGCTGCGAGAGCTGCCCCACCGTCTCCCGACCGAGCGCCGCACCAAGATCCTGCGGCGCGATCGGTTGGTTCTGACCTTGGCCGATCCACGAGTTGATCGCCCCACCGTGGCCAGCCTGGGTGAACTGCTCCACGAGGGCACCGAGCCCACTGGCCCCGCCGCCGCCGAGCAGACCGCCGAGACCGCCCTGACCGGCGCCAGCCATGCCGCCGCCCGCGTTACCCAACATGCCGCCGAGGCTGCCGCCTCCGGCCCGCGCGGCCAGAAGGCTCATCAGGACGCCGATGAGGGGGTTGGCGCTGCCGCCCTGTTGCTGACCGGTGTTACCGCCGACCACGCTGCCGATGATGCTGTCGAGTAGGCCCATGGGTGGTGCTCCGGGAGCGGCCCGAAGGCCGGGATGATCGTATGGGTCGACGATGAGGCCGGACCCAAGGATGGATGCCGAGGATCAGACTGGGTGGTTGTAGACACGCACCCTGCGGGCACCCGACATCGACGTGTCCGTACCGGCCATGGGAGCGCTCACCGCATCGTTCTCGCGCACCACCGAGCCGGCGGCCGCGTCCGAGCCGATCAAGGTCGATGTGTCCCTTGGGGCCTCGTCGGCAGTCTTGCTGCTCCAGCCCTCGCTCTCCCAACCCTGCGCACGCGCGTCGAGATCGACGGCACCGTGCTCCTCCAAAATGCGCGTGGCCACACCGGCGTGAGCTTCATCCGCCCTCACGGTCAGCAGCGAGCCGCCGCGGCGCACACCCTCGGCGTAGGCATGCGCGTCGGTCTCAGTCACACCGGCGCCGGTCAACGAGCCGGTCAAACCGCCCGCTGCGGCACCGATGCCCGCACCGGTCAGCGTCGCCACGAGCCAACCGGCGGCCACGACCGGACCGACGCCTGGGATGGCCATCAACCCGAGGCCGGCGAGGAGGCCCGCGCCACCGCCTAGGATCGTGCCGAGCGTCGCGCCCGTCCCCGCGCCGGTGGCAGCATGGTCTGCCATGTCGCCCGTTCCGGCATTGCCGGTATCCGCCTTGTTGCTGACGAGGCTGATATCGGAGTGGGGCACGCCGGCCGCCTCCAACTTCGTCACAGCCGCCGCAGCGTCGTCGTAGCGGTCGTACAGGGCCGAGAGGGTCTGTGCTGGCATGGGATGACTCCGAGCTATTCGGGTGGGACAGATCGAGCGAGGGGACCGGCTACTGGACCGCGACGTTCCCCTTGAAGTCGAGGCCGACGCTGGCAGCTTTGCCGTCCACCGTCGCGCTGGCGTGCCAGATGCCGTCGCCATCTTTCTTCAGGCCCTTGACCTCGTGGTAGCCGGCTCGCTCAAGCCGCCGGCGGACCTCACCCTCAGTGAAGCTGTTGGCGCCCCGCTCCAACTTGACGTTCGCCCCCGTGCCGGTGGCGGCTGCCTTGCCGTCGTGGCTGTGATCGGTGTTCGGCCGCGTCACAGCGTTCTGGCCGCCGGACGTCGCGCTGGAAGCACCACTCGTCGCCGGCTGCCCGGTGACGGTCGTCTGCGCCAGTGCGGGCGCTGCTGCGAGCAACGGCAACACGATGAGGATCGAGCGGTTCAGGGACATGACAGGGCCTGTTTGTCTGGTGGTAGTTAGAGGGACGGCCGATCCGACGTCTGATATCGGCAGGGTGCGCTGCCCGACGCACCGAGGCTCCGGGCAGCGCGCTCAGGTGGGTCAGACCGGCTTGCGCGTACCCGGCGTGGTACCGGTCGTCGTGGTGCCGGACGTGCCGGTGCGGCTGACGTTGCCGCGCTCGTCCTCGACCTCGACCTCGGTCCGGCGAACCTTGTCGGTGATGGTCTCGGTGCGCTGGCCCGCGTCTTTGCGGATGCCGACCTCCTCGACCACGCGGGCCTCCTTCGACACCACCGCCTGCTCGCGCATCTCGGTCGCCTCGATAGTTTTGCTCGCGAACAAGGCCTCGTCGGCCGCCGTCACCGGCCGGTCGACCGCGCGCCGGTCGACGTGCACGGTCTCGTCGCGCAGGGTGACCTGCTCCTCAACCGGCTTCTCGACGACGAAGGAGCGAACTCGCACCCGGCCGCTCTCGGCCACGCGCTTGCCGACGTTGAGCCGCTCCTCAACGATCGGGATGTAGTCGGTCTCGCCCGTGGTCGTCCCGGCACCCTTCAGGGCCGCGGCGCCTGTAGCCGCCGTTCCGGTTGCTGTCGTGCCCGTGGTCGAGCTGGCCGTCGTCGTGCCGCTCGTCGCCGAGTACCCGCTCCAGCCTTCCTTGCGCCACGTGCTCTCACGTTGATCGAGGTCGACCGAGCCGTGCTGCTCCAGGACATCGTAGGCCGTTTCGGTCTGCGCCGGCTCGACGCTCGCAGTCAGCAGCGTGCCACCGCGGCTCAGGCCCTCGCTGTAGGCGTAGCGATCCTCCTCGGGCATGAAGAAGTCCTTGAGCGAGCCCCAGAAGCCGCCCTCGTCCTTGTGGTAGTCGTATGAGCCGCTCGTGCGCGCCGTCTGGGCACCTTGCACCAGCTTGATCGCCGATTGCGGGATGCCGGCGGCGACAAGCTTGGCCTGAGCGGCTTGCGCCTCGGCGGGGCGATCGAACAGCGCGGTGATCGTCTGCGTCATGATGTTGTCTCCTGGGTGGAAGGGGGATCGATCTGTTCGCTGGCGTGGCCGTCCGGGCTCACGCGTTCGACCACGGCGCGCTGCTTACGCAGCGTCACCGGGACCTCGACGTCCTCATCCGCGGAGCTTCGGCGGACGTGCACTTCTTCCTTCAGGACGAGGCGCTTCTCGACGACGAGGATCTCTTCGAGGACGGGAATGACGGTCACCCCGTTCTCCTCGCGGATCACCGGGGGCACCTCGCCCTCGGACAGCGTCCGGTTGACCGGCACCCGGGTGACCTCGACCGTTTGGCTGCGCAGGCTCTCGCGCAGGACCTGATCGACGGTCTCCGTCCGGGTCGAGACCCGCACCCGCCCGGTCTCCACCTCCTGCTTGTCGATGCGAGCGGTCTCCTCGATCAGCGGGAGGACCACCTCCTCGCCCACAGTGACCTCCGCCGTCTCTACGCTTTGCGTCCGTGAGAGCTTCGGCCGGCTGGCGGCGGGATCGCTCATGATCAGATCCGACGCTGGGTCGTGGCGGTGACGCCGGTGTGGCTCACCACCGGATCGACCGCCGCACCGCGGCCCGCGAAGAAGGCGGCCAGTGCGCCGAGGATCAGCGCTAGGGCGCCGTAGAGCGCGCCCTGTGAGCCGACCCGGGCGGCGGCATCGGCCGCCTGCTTGGCCTGCTCCTTGGTCTTCGCGACGGTGTCATTGAACTGCTGCACGTACTGCGCAACCTGGGTCCGGGCCTGATCGAGCGGGATGCCCTGGGCCTTGGCCAACGCCTGGGCCGCCTTCTCCTGGGCGTCCTTCTGCTGGGCTGCGTCACCGGTCACCGCGGCGCGCATGGCGCTGACGGCGGCGTTCTTCAGGGCGTCCGGATCGTTGCCGGTGCCATTGCGGACCTGGCTCTCGATGTTCGAGAACGGGTTGTCCATGCCCGGCAGCGACGGGGCCGCGGCCTGTGCGGCGGTCTTCACCGAGCCGCCGACGAGGTTGCCGGCGCCGCCCAGCGTACTCGACACCGCGCTCGACGCGCCGCTGACGATGCCGCCGACCGCCGAGGACAACAGGTAGACGATGACCAGGGTTGAGACCGCCCAGGCGATCAGCCCGTGATAGGCGGTGGTGGTGCTGGCCGGCTTGCCCGAGAGGCGCCCGGCGAGCCAGCCGCCGGCGGTGGAGGCGAGGATGCCGGAGATCACGAACCAGATCCCGGCGCCCGAGGACAGGCTGCCGGCGGTCGGCGTGCCGTTACCGGCCGGGTCGACGGTCGAGAGCCCGATCCCGAGCCCGACCATGTTGAGGATGACCTGGGCGACCAGCGCGATCACCGCGCCGGCGATGACCGCCCCCCAGGAGATGGAGTGCAGCGCCATCGTGCGCATGTCCTCCGCAGGGGAGACCGCGCTGGCGGTGGGGAGGTCGCGGTCGTAGGCCGCGCGGGTGGTGTCAGGTGATAACGCCATGGTCGGTACTTTCAGTTCAGTGTGGTTCGATCTTCGGCCTGAAGTCGGCGGAAGCGGGTTTGGCTGGGCTTAGAGCACCCAGCGGCCGATCAGGGCGTGGTCGAGCCGCCGCCCGACCACCACACCGACGACGGTGACGGGCAGATCTGTCGAGGTTCAGCCCCGCGACGCCGGGCTGACCGAACTGGTTGCCGGCCGTGTGTCAGCTCGCGCTCCAGCATCACGAGCGGGTCGAGCGCTTGCGTCTTGGCTCGGGGTTCGACGCCGCGTATGCCGCCTCGATGGCAGCGATCTCGGTGGCGGCTTCCGCCTGGATCGCACGGTCGCCCTCGATGATGCCGATGGCTTCCTTGATCAACGCCCGGATATGGTCGGGCGAGAGCACCTTCCGACGCCCGGCCACACGGATCTCCTCACATCAACCCGCCGGGATGATCTTCCGAGATGCTCGTATGAGCAGAGCTACCACCGTGTAATCAGGCGATTTATTATAAGTTCCGACGAATTACACAAAGTACATTTGCACCAAGTCGGCTTGGTAGTTCTGTCACGGTTTTCGTCGGTCTCAGCGCCGGTGACGCGTGTTCGGCCCGATGCCGCGCTCCTGTGCCCACACCACCACCGCGCTGCGGCGGTTGACCCCGAGCTTGCGGTACAGCCCTGAGACATGGTTGCGCACCGTGTTCGGCGACAGCTTCAGCTCGGCGCCGATCTCCCGATCGGTGGCGCCCTGGCAGATCCGCGTGAGCATGTCCTGCTCGCGGATCGTCAGGTTCTCGACCCCGGGCGACGTCCGACCGGAGCGTGTCGGGTGGCGCAGGGTCGCCAGCTTATCGATCACCCCGTGGCTGAACCACGACGCGTCTGCCATCACCGCTTCGATGGCGGTGATCAGTTCGCGCTCCGAGCGCTTGCGGGCGGTAATGTCCTGTAGAACGCACAGCACGCAGGCCTCGTCGTTGATGCTCACCCGCTCCGCGGAGACGAGGCAGTCGATCTCGGCGCCCGCCGCATCCTGCAGCACGGCCTCGAAGCCGCGCACGCTGCCGAGCCGCTTGAGATCGCGGGAGAACTTGCGCTGCTCGGCGCGGTCGACCCAGAGCGCGAGGTCGGCGAGCGACTGGCCACCCGCAGCCTCGGGGGCATGACCGTAGGTGGCGACAAAGGCTTGGTTGACGCTGGTTATCCTCAGCCCGTCCGCGTCCATCAACGCGCTCGGCACCGGCGAGAGGTCGAACGCCTTGGCGAAGCGTTCCTCGCTGTAGCGCAAGGCCATCTCGGCCTTCCGGCGATCCTCTAGGTCGGCGAAGGTGAACAGCATGCACGGCTCGATGCCGCCGGGGCCCGGCATCTCGATGGCGTGCCCGGCCACGATCACGTAGCGGCCCTTCCCACAGGGGGTTGCGAGCTGAGCCTCCATCTGTGGGATGGTGCGTCCCTCATGCAGGCGATGGATCGCCATCTCGCGCCGCTCGGCCTCGCGCAGCAGGTCGATCTCGCAGAAAGTTCGGCCGAGGACATCGTCGCGATGGTACCCGGTGAGGTCGAGGAAACCGTGGTTGACCCGCACGAAGCGCAGATCGGCGATCCGGCAGATGATCGCCGGGGCTGGGTTGGCATTGAACATCCGCTCGAACCGGGCCTCGGCCTGGTAGCGCTCGCTCACGTCCTGCATCACCAGGGCCAGGCCGTTGGGCGTGCCGGCCGCATCGGTCGTCACCAGGCTGCGGATGCGGTGCATCCACCTGTGTTTGGGATCTCGCTTGGGGATCAACTCGACCACGACGTCGCGGAACACCTCGCCAGCGAGCACCCGGTCGAGCGGATGCTGCAGCGGGCCGATCTCGCGATGATTGCGGTAGTGCAGCGTGAAGTTCGCGCGGTACTCGGACACGGTGGCGCCGAGATCGCCGACATCTGTCACCCCATGCATCATCACGGCGGCATCGTTCGCGTAGGCGATGGTTTGATCGGGCTCGATCAGGATCACGCCCTCGGACAGGCCGGCCACGATCTGCCGCATCTGCAGGTAATGAACCGCATCGGCCATCGGCGTATCTCCATCCGAAGCGCCAACGCTCGAATGCGAGGAAAAGCTCAGATTGCCGCGTCTGAGTGTCCCTTATCTCGCCGATCGCCCTGGATGAACTGGTCGAGCAGGTCTCAGACCAAGAAACTACGCCTCTAAGCGTGAGAAGGATTTGTTACACACAAGTTGCAGTTTAGGCCTGCGGCTTCCGGTGAGAAACATGACCTCGACCGTGCCTTCATCCATCGTCGTGACGTGGAGGCGGTAGCCCATATTCGTCGCCAGCATACGCGCTTGGTCCAGTGTACTGGCGGCCAAGGTCATCGTGAACTCGGCTATGCCCGATGCCAGTTGAGCCGCGAGGAGACCGATTTCAACACCTTCGTCGAAGGTCTCGTCGCGGCCAGCAAACCGCAGGCGCAGACCGGGCACGACGTGGATGTGGCGCATGGCTAGTCCCTCTGGACACCTCGCAGTGCACAACCGATGTGGTTAACGTCGCGTTAGCGGCGGTGTGCTCTCGAAAGATCCAAAATCTTGCGCGACCGCTACGAGGTTGGAGCAGCTTCTCGAACCCGGGCGACACGCACGGTCTCAGAACGCCGCTTTATGTGAAGGCAGCGCTAGGACGGAGGAGTCGACGAGCCGCGCGTCTTGAGTGCGGTCCTCACCTTCGCCAAGCCCGCAGAGGCGACATCGGCATAGGGGCAGATCCGTGCCATTTCGCCGGCCCGGCGGCGCGCCGTGTACGGTTTGGCTAGCAGCGGCCCTGTGGCGAGCGCGTCGAAGTAGGCTATCCAGTACCGAGGCTTCATGGGCCTCGGATCACTCGATTTTAAACCCTTCGCTGACGGCATGGTCGTTTCCGATCGGCAAGCTGCATACCGCAAACATCCTACCAAAGGGGTGAACGCGGCCTCAATCGCTCGAGCCGATAACAAGCGGCCAAGTTCCAACGGCAGCGTTCCAAGGATCTTGCCCTATTGGAACGGCCACGTTCCAGCGGGATAGTTCTAGTCAGCGAGCCCTATTGGAATGCAACGGCAGGTAGCGCGATCAGTTGTGTACGAAAAACGATCGTTTTCCCGACAATGTGTGGGAGCCGGTTGCGAACTGCCCAAAACGGCCCTGTTTCTGTCGGAAAAAACTGTCGGGTTTTCTATTGCCGGATAAACGGCGTTTTGGCACTGTCCCGACATGCTCGTCGGATATGCCCGCGTCTCGACCCTTGACCAGAACCTCGACCTCCAGCGTGACGCGCTGACCAAGGCAGGGTGTGAGCGCCTGTTCGAAGAGAAGAAGTCCGGCAAGGCCGGGACCAAGCGGCCGGCGTTCGACGCGGCGCTGGCCTACCTGCGCCCCGAGGATGTGCTCGTAGTCTGGAAGCTCGATCGCCTCGGCCGCTCGCTCGTCGAGATGATGCGTACCATCGACGGCCTGCGCGTGAAGGACGTCCACTTCCGCTCGCTTACTGAGCAGTTCGACAGCGCCACCGCCCACGGGCGCTTCGCCCTGCAGATGCACGGCGCCATGGCCGAGTACTTCCTCGACCTCAACCGCGAGCGCACCATGGAAGGTTTGAAGGCGGCGTTGGCCCGAGGCCGCAAGGGCGGCCGGCCGAGGAAACTCTCCGACGCCGACCTCGACGTCGCCCGCGCCCTGTTGGCAGCCGGCAACATCAGCGTCGCCGACATCGCCAAGCGGCTCGGGGTCAACCGAGACACTTTCTACGGCTATTTCCCACGCGCCCGCGCCAACAGCACCGTCGCCAAGGGCTGAGCCGTCCTCGATCGGTGTGGTCCTGGCGTCCTCCCAAGATCGATCGTCTCTTTGTAATGACGCGCATCGCACTCCACCCACGCCGTCGCTTTCCCCCATGAAGCGACCGCTCGTGAGTTAGGTGGGAACACCGGAGCGCCATGCCGATCAGCCGACGCCAGCTCGCCGCTTCCCTGCTTGCAGCGATGCACATCGCCGAACGACACGTGATCGCGGCCTTCGTCGCCGATGTGGCGACGCAGCCGGCGCCTAATCCGTTCCCGCAGACTAGCGCCGGAGCTGTGCGCCAAGTCTGGCGGCAGCGCGCCGCCGAGTTCCGGTCGTTCGCCATTGAGGCGGCTGGACTGACCTGCCTCTTGGCCACTGTGTCTGACTTGAGCGTGGATGAGGAACTGATGCAGGAGATCCTGCGTGCCGGGCCCTACACGGCGAACGTGTTCCACCGGGGCGACGGCTGCCGGATCGTCGGAGCCGTGCTCTACGGCAAGCCGGGTGTCGGTCTGCCAGTCATCTTCGCGTCGAAACCCCGGCGTGAGGTCCTCCGTCCGCGCTTAGACCACCTTCGAACGGCTGGGCAGCTCGACCTATTCGGTTAGGTCGGTGCCGCCGGCACGGCCTCACCTCGTAGGAAGCTCGTCCCTTGCATCGCACCCTAGGTGCACAGGTGTGCAGAGAACATTTTCGAGCGTTTCCGAGCAGGTACGAACGCCTGAGAGCGTCGGTGCCGCTTCGGCCTGATGCGCTTTGCTTCGATCGGCTTCGATTTGAGGACGTGGGTCGCGGCGATAGGGGTCCCGGCAGCTTCAGTGCGTGTGGTGTGATGCCCTCAAAGCACTGAGCTATTTGTGAGTTTGTGCTGAGGCGTCTGAGCCCTCAATCGCGTCCCTGTAGGCCACCCAAAGATGGCTAGGCAAAGGGCTTCGCCGTCGATCACGGCTGCGATGACGTCGCCGTCCATTTGACCGGGTAGTGCTGAGACTCCTGCCCCGCATCGAGGCTTTTCCAGCCCGTGACTCGATCTTCATCGTCCAAGTGCCCGCGAACACCCGTGCCGGCGTTCGTCGAAGGGACGGCCGGGCTTGCGCGAACGAGCAGCTCGACACGACGGTACGGCGGTCGAGGCATAAAAGTAGGCTCTAATCTCAGATGGATAGCCCGAGCTTGCGTGCGAACGCGACAAGGTTGGCGTTGCAGATGGTCTCGGCGTCGCAGACCCGATCCATCTCGCGTTCGAACGTGGCCCACCGCATACCCTTTGGCTTCTGGATCGGATCACCAATGCCGCCGTCGGCGCCGAGGCGGTGGCGCAGCTTGAACGCACGGGAGAGGGCACGGTCCTGTAGTGTCTCCCGCTGAGACCTGTAGCCAAGGCGGTGAGCCTTGCGTGAGGCGAACGTCAGGGCGCCGGGCGGTAGGTACAATTTTGCGGCACGGGTGCCGAGCTTGGGGCAGAGGAACCACCAACGTCGGCCGCCCAAGGGTTGGGACGTCGTCTCTAGCTGGATCCAGTAGTCCGAGAGGTGCGTCTCGCCGCCCTGGCGGGTGATCGTGTAGTGCAGGCGGATGCGGCCGGTCTCGCGATCGAGGTGGCTCTCGAAACCGATCGAGCCGATGCGAACGGCGGTGCGGGTGTTCGTCCAAGTCAGTGTGCCGGTTAACACGCGTCCGGGAACGAAGTTGCGCTGCTTCAGCAGGCGGGGAAGGTCGAGCGTCAGCCCGTCGTCGGTGGTCGGGCGGCCGCCCCGACGCCCACTGCCGTATCCACCCATGGTGTCATGTCCCCAAAACATCCTCGCCTCGCGCGGGGAGCGCGGACCACGCCGAACGATGAGCAAGGACGTCAGCTTCAAGATTATACGAAATCATGTGGCGATCGGAGCTCCTTTTTGAATTTCCATCAAAGGACGCGTTTTCGTAGGGACATCCGGGACGGCACGTCGTCCTAGCCCTTTGCGAGTGGCCAGCGACACAATCGGGATCTGCGCACCACGGCGAGATATCCACAGACCCTTAAGTAGAACAAGACGTGAACAAACGTTCGGTCTAAGTTATGAACGTGAACCGCACACGTCCGCTAGGATCGATCAATGGCGCAGCCGGATGGATGGTCGTGGCCTCTCGAACGGGGTGTCGAACCGCCTACCGAACGCGACCGTCCCCTCACCTTCCATTGGCGGCCACGGACCGACGAAATGATGAAGTCGTCGGTGTTCACATCGGTGCGGAGCACAGATCGTGAGATCGCGCGCCAACACATCATCGCGGAAGCCATGCTCGCCCACGAAGAGGGCCGCTACGTTTCGTATTCCCGCCGCAAGGCCTTCTATACCGGTAGACGCCGCTATCACGGTACCGCTTTCACCTACGCGAACGTACTGTCGGCGGTCGAGGATCTGCTGCAGCAGGGCCTGATCGAAGAGGAACGTGCATCGCCCGGCCACTTAGGCTGGCAGTCGCGCTTTCGTGCTTCGACAAAATTAGCAGACGCCTGCGGCGGCGTCGAGTTTCATCACAAGTTGATCGGACTGATCCTCCTTAAAGACGCGGATGGGAACCTCGTCGACTACTACGACACGGACGCGACCATACGGATGACGCGCGAACTACGGGCGATCAATGCCGACTTGGCGTCCCTGCGCGTGGAACTTCACGGGCCTGATGTCGTCCGCTCGCGCCACCATATCATCGTCGACGGCGCCTATTACCGTCCGACCGAGGCCGCCCTCTACCGTATCTTCAATCGCCGCTCGTTCGCTATGGGCGGGCGCGCATTCGGATGGTGGCAGAACCTACCCAGCCGATGGCGCCGCCGCCTTGAGATCGACGGCGAGCCGGTGGTCGAGCCAGATTTCGCGCAATTGCATCCCTCGCTGCTCTACGCGTTATGCGGGTGCCGTCTGGACGGTGACGCCTACGAGACGGGTGAGTTTTCGCGCGAGCACGGCAAACTTGCTTTCAACGTCGCCCTGAACACCAAGACCCCCCAGGGGACGATCGCCGCGTTGGCGAACAAGCCCAGCTGGACGCTCTCCAGGGCTCAGACCGCCGACCTCCTCGCTGCACTTGCGCGCCGTAACTCGCCGATCGCGGAATACCTGCATGCCGACCGCGGCATTGCGCTGATGAATATCGACAGCCGGATCACTGTGCGGGCTGTCCGGCGCTGCATCGCAGTTGGTATCCCGGTTCTGCCGGTGCACGACAGCATGCTGACGCCTCACCGCTACGAGAGCCGCGTCGCCGAGATCATGGAAGAGAGCGCTGAGTTCGTCCTCAAGCGACCAAAGCCTTGCCGCGTCAACGTTTCTCGCTCTACGGTTCCACATATGCCCCGGGTGGGGCGCCCCCCTTCCCTCCTCCTGCCTCGCCAGCTCTTTCTATTCCCCGATCTTCCCTCTCCCAAAGGTACCGGCGACCAGATCCGGTTCCTGCGTCGGACGTTCGGCCTCTCGCAGGCTTCCTTGGCCGTTAAGCTCGGCTGTCGTCAGCCTCATGTGGCAAACGTCGAGAGCGGGCGCCACCGCCTGGGTGAGTGGGCCCGGCACCGCCTCCATGAGCTACTGCATGAGCTTGGAAGACGAAGATAAACCGTCCCTCGCGCGTCAGCTCCATAACGAGGGGCCATTCTACCCGATCTGGGTATCGATGGTGCGCCTGGAGATCCGGATCAGCTCGCGAACCGCGCGTTCAAATGCCATCATCACGTTCGTGCGCAAGCCATGCCGGTAGGTGCCGTTGCACTCACCCCCCGGTGCGCCGCTTCCCTTTGCGCCGCCGTGCATCCGGCACCGCTTCCTCCCTCTTACCGCCGGCGACTGGCAAGGTAGCCCTGCGCGAGTCTGCGCCCCGCAACGAGGTGCCGCCAGCAGCGGCGAGGGCTGGTTTCCTCGACGTATCCGCGGGTGCATGGGGTTGCTGTCCATTTTCGAGATATCCCCCTCCCCCCTGGGTGACGGCGCCGACGATCGCTTGGCTGCCGGGATAGACGTGGACGTGCTCGACCATGACCTTCTGCGAGCCTCCGCGCCGGAGCTTCGCAAGGGCCTCGATCTGGGCGGTGTAGGTCCGCAGCATCTTCGTCGCGAGGCTGCCGTACCGCTCCATATGGTCGGTTGTGCCCGCCTGCTTGGCCCTCGACAGCATGTCCATCGCGACCGAGTGAACCCCGACCATCTGAGCCGCCAGCATGGCTTCATATTCGTTCTGCGGCTCGATCCCGGCGACGGCGGCGATCCCGGCGTTAATCTTGTCCGGAGCGGGCATGGCCTCGCCTCGGGATCGAACGATGTCACAGACATCGGCTGCCGTGCGCGAGGCAAACTCGGGCGAGACCGTCCCGAAGGTGGCCCGCTGTTGGGCGATGAAACCGCCGGCGTCGTCGTGCGGGATCTCGATGGTGATTTCGCGCCCCTCGGTCTTCGTGATCTCGTAGGCGAGGGGCTGGATCCGGCTCCGGCAGTAAGCCTTCGCCTTCGCGATGGCGGCCCGCTCTTGGTCGTTGGGAGGGCGCTTCGGCTTTGACTTCTTCGAAGTCGGTGGTGCTTCCAATTCGCTCACGGAGGTGCTCTTAAGCTGATGCCATCGTGACCGATCTGTTCTCCAGATCGACCGCCTCACCCCGTGGTTCGGCGAACTTTACTATAGAGAAGCTGTCGATCAGAACGGTGTTGCAGGCTGCCACCACGATAGCGCGGTATTCGTTGCCGCGACCAAATCTTACATAAATCTCGAACAGGCGCAGTATCGCATTGTTTTCTCTCATCCGCTAGCACACTGTACGAGTATTCCAAGCATAGGTGCACATCGTGGACGAAAACGTAGGAAAGATTGAGGGTGGGGCAACCAACTACGTCGAGCTGACGGCGGATCTCGTTTCCGCCTACGTCTCGAATAACCACCTGCAGCCGAATGAAATTTCTTCGCTGATCGCTAACACGCATGCCGCGCTCAGGGGGCTTGGCCAGGTTGGTGCAACAGCAGCACCATCGGCCGAGAAGCCCACGCCTTCTCAAATCCGGAAGTCGATCACCCCCGACGCTCTGATCAGCTTCGTCGACGGCAAGCCGTACAAGACGCTGAAGCGGCACCTCAGCAAAAGCGGCATGTCGATCGAGCAGTACCGGGAGCGCTTTGGCCTGCCACGTGACTACCCCTCGACAGCCCCCAGCTACTCGGCACAGCGCTCCGAGCTCGCTCGCAGCCTTGGCCTAGGCCAGCAGCGCAGGAAAGCGGCTTCAATGGCCACCGAGCCGGCAGAGACCGTCTCCGACAAGCCTAAGCGCGCCGGGCGGCCGCGGAAGGCCAATGAGGCGTAGCAGCGTCAGAACGGTATGGCCGGGAAGGCGGTTGAAGTCTTTCGCATGAAAAAGAACGCGGTAATGGTCTATTAACTACGCCGCTTCAGGGTTGCCTTCAGCGATCGACAGAGGGGGCCGCGCGCCAGCAGAGCAGCACTCAGGCCGTTGGAGAGACGGTCACAGGGCGGCCTCGTTGGAGCAGTCGCACCGGGCCCGCTCCTGTAATAACAGGGCGGGTCTTGCTCATTTCAGGGTTTGACCCCTGCTGCATTGCACCGCAACGTGGTGTGCCCTCCCAAGGGACACCCATCGGCCCGGTTCAAAGAACCCCCCTCCCGCGGGTCGGGTCGGTGGGCCTGGAACATACGTGTAAATTCGTAGCCGAAGTCGGATCCCTGCGCTGCAGCATCAGTTGACGCGCCGCAACACGGCACGCATACGTGTTGTGTCCTTTTGGACGTTTCCTCCCTAGACTCGGGCCGCTCCCTCGGGGGCGGCCTCTTTTATTTGCGTCGCCTCAGCAGTCGCCGCGCTCATACAGTCTTATTCATAGGCTACATCTTGCTTGTCGCTCCGGCCTGCAGGCCGAACGACACAGGGCCGAACCACGTCACCATGGGATCCGGCCCGACCTTGCTTCGCGTCCTCCCGATACAAAACCTGTCAGCCCGTATTACCAGATGCCCATCAGCTGGGCCGATCGTCTTGACCCCCGTGCCGGTCCTGGGTTGGCAACGTACCATTTCCCAAGCTCCAGCCAGGACGCCGTTACTCGCCCACAGTAACGCGAGTCATTTCTATAATACAATCCTAGGTTGCATAACATGTTGTCATACTAAGTAGTTTTTTGACTCCTTTTTACTGATTTTGCGTCTATTGCATTATTGTATTCGGGAGATAGGGCTAGTTAGACAATGTCCACGCTGGGCGAAATCAGATCTGAAGTTCGTGATAGCAGTGTGCCGGGGCTTCATGCTGGCGCCATTCTGTCTAGGCAGCATCTGAACCAGATCGAGTTGGGAACTGAGCCCACATTTGTCGTCATCGATCGGCGCCCGCTCATCGGCCAATGCTTTCTCGCTTCCCTGCGCGATGCCCGGCCGAACCTTGCTTTTAAAGGCTTCCCGAGCGTGGCGGCTTGGCAAGACACGGCGGCATCGTCCTCGGCCAACACCGTTCTACTGTGCCTACCAGGCGGCAGCACACCTCAGGCGGAACGGGATCAGATCGTTCGGGAGCTCGCCGAGATCCATGCCTACGCTCCGGGCGTGAGGGTGGCGGTCATGTCCGACTACGAGAGCCCCGATCAAATTGTTCAAGTGCTGAGGGTTGGCGTCAAAGGCTACATCCCAACCAGCATCTCTCTGGAAGTGGCCATACGGGCTCTGCAGCTCGTGCGCGCTGGAGGCGTCTACATGCCAGCCGCATGTATGATGGGCCTTCTAGCGGGGATGGAAATCACCACGGACCAAGCCCCCGAAGAGCACGACTTCTCCCCTCGGCAGCTCAGCGTCGCTCGTGCCCTGCGCAAGGGCACGCCGAACAAGATCATCGCCTACGAGCTGAACATGTGCGAGAGCACGGTGAAAGTTCACGTCCGCAACATCATGAAGAAGCTGAAGGCGAAGAACCGCACCGAGGTCGCATACCTCACGAACCAATATTTTAGCAAAGAACGATAGTCACAGAAATCCGCTCCCCGAGTGCCCCTTGAAGGCGTTCGCCCGCCGGATGTACCCGACTACCGTCCGCGGGTCCCGGTGGCCTGACTGATCCATAATCCGGGCGAGGTCGGCACCGCGCTCGGCGGCTGACGTGATGTACCCAGCACGCAGCGAGTGAACCCCGAAGGTCGAGGCATCGAGTCCGGCCGCGGCCGTGTACTTCTTCACGATGTCGGCGACGGCCTGCGTCGTGAGGCGCACGTCTCCTCCCCGCCGGACGTACCCGTACCGCGAGACCGGCAAGAACACTGGTCCGTCTACGATCCCGGCGGCATCCAGCCATTCTCGGACCAGAGCTACGGGTCGAATGTATCGGCCATGCGGGATGGCCTTCTCGGTTCCCCTGCCCTCTTGGTCGGTCTTTGACCGGCGCACGTGCACCCGCAGGCCATCGGGATGTTCAACGAGATCTCCTACGTCGAGGGCGACCAGTTCTGACCGGCGGAACGCGCCCGCGAAACCCAGCGCCAAGAGCGCCCGGTCCCGCTTTCCGACCAAGGTGTCGGGGGTTCGCATCAGAAGCGAGGCCAAGATCTCGGCGGTGGCCGCGGCCTTCTGGGTCGGAGCAACACCAACCTTGCGGCGGGCGCCCTTCATCGCGGCGCGCACGCCCTCATCTTCGGTGGGATCGGCAGCTCCCGCCAGCTTATGGGCGTACTTAATGGCGGCCAGCCGCTTTCCGAGCGTCGAGGCGGCGCAGCCGTCCTCCGCCTCTGAGACGATGAACCCCGCCACGGCCTCGGCCGAGGCTGGCAGGGCCTGGAACCCATACCGCGTGCACCACGCCTCGAACGCCTTCGCCGCAGCCGTGTAGGCCCGCACGGTCGCGTCAGCTTTGCTGGCGCGCTGATAGGCGCGGACGATCGCCGCGGTCTCGACAGGCAGACCGGCCGAGATCTCGGCCCGTTCGGCCGGGAGTTTCGCGACCTTCTCGTAAAACTCGGCTGGTGCGAGCTTGGGCTCAAACATTCACCGCCTCGCTGAAGGGTGTGCAACTTGTTCCGACACTTAGCTCGGAGGCTTCCCGCCTCCCCGCATCCGTCAGGCGGGCAGATCCGCCGCCTTTTACCGCATGACGCTTTACCAGCCCGCGGCGCTCTAAGCTCGCCAAGATCCGAGACGGATTGAAGTCGCTTTCTGTGAGCCAGAACGGAGTAGTGCGTCGAGCCCGAGGCCCGTGCCGTGTGCGGGTAAGGGATCGGGTTAGGCCAAGATACAGCGCTGCCCGCTCATCTCCCGCCTCAGCGCGTGCGCGAATAGCTGCGGCCTGAGCCGCGCTCGCTTCCGTCCGGGCGTGATGACGCTCCTGCATCTCAGGAGACAAGGCATAGGCTCGATCCACGATCGCCCAGACATAGAACAGGCCCTCATCGCGGTTGTGCTCAGCCTCAAGCGAGTCGAGTGCCTTCAGCATCAACCGTTGCGCCGTACCAAGGCCGCGCGACATGCCCCGCCTCCGTAAGTGTCGGAACAACTTGGCGACACCATCCTAAGCACCGCGAAAAGTGGGGGAGCCGTCCCCCACCCTACCGTCCGGCCAGTTCCTGCAAGACATGCGGGTAAGCCGCATAGAAAGCTGTCAGCAGAGCACGCAGCTTGTCCTCGGCCGCGGCGTCCGGTTTCGGGAAGCGGACGGCCTCGGCCAATCGATTGTATGCGTCTCCCTTGATCATGTGCACCGCGACGCGGAGCCCATCCGAGACGGTTTCAGCAGGGCGGTCGCTCATACTGCAACTTTCGAGAATACCATTTCCCGAAAGTTGGCATACCTCAGCCGCGGACGCTAAAGTCGTAGCATCACAAATTCAAAGTTTCGCAGCATTATAAAATTGCGAAGCTATGATTTCTCGTCTTCGGCGACGATCTCGGCGATGGTCGGGTAGCTGCGCGACTTCAGCACGTGCTCCAGGCCCTCGATGAACAGGTCATGCTCCTTGCACCGCTCATGGAACGTGATGGTGCGCAGGACCTCCTTCACCGCCGGGTGGAGGTAGAACGGCGTCGGCTTGGCCTTCACGCTTGTCTTCGCCGGGCGGCCGACCTTGCGCGGCTCGGGCTCAGCCACGGGCGTCGTCTCGGTGGCGATCGTCTTCGCCTTCAGGTCCTCAACGCTCATGCTGTCGGCGTCGAAGATCGAGGGTGCGGGGCGGCGGCTCATGCCTTGGTCTCCGATTGAGTGCTGACCCACTTCCAGAGTTGCCGGATCTCGTCGGCGGCCTTGCCGTCCCCGGCGTACTCCGTGACGCCCATCCCGGCGGCGAAGGCGTCCTGGTAGTCGTTGCGCAGCAGGAGCAGCGGCTCGGCCATGAACCCGATGGATGCGAGACCCGTGGCGGTGTCGTTCGCCCGGTTGTTGCGCGGGATCGTCGAGCACTGGTTCAGGACAAACGCGAACTGCTTGCCGCTGCGCATGATCGCCTGGACGGTCGCCCGGACCGCGAGGAGGTCGAGCCGCGTCGGCCTGATCGGCACGAGGCAGAAAGTCGAGGCTTCCATCGCCGCGTGCGTCGTTGGGTTGTCGGCGCCCGCGGTGTCGAGGATCGTCAGTGTGACGCCCTTCTTCTCTAGGCTGCTGAGCATCGTCTTGATCTGGGCGATGCGGTCGAGGGGGAAGCGCTCGACGACGGGCAGCCGGGGATCCGTGATCGCGGGCTCCTCAGCCTTCGCGCGGATCCGCCCCCATTCGACGAGAGACCCCTGCGGGTCGAGGTCAAAGGCCGCCACCGTCTCACCGGCCTGTTGGGCCGCGACGGCGAGCGAGGTGGCGACGGTCGTCTTTCCGGCGCCGCCCTTTTGGGTCACGAGGGTGATGGTTCTCATTCGCAACGCCGTAAATTCTTGGTGTTAAGGCGCTATAAATTCAGAACGCTGTGATGACAAGAAATTGCAGCACCGTCCCATCGAGAAACTGAAAATTTAAGAATATACCAATTCATGAATTGATAGTTTTGCAGCGCTATGAAATTGACTCTTATGAACGGGCGGATCGTGTTCGGGATCCGCGCTGCTCCTTGGTCGGCACACGACCACGTCGGACATCCCGTAGCTTCTTCTCGCGCTTCCAACGGTCGAAGTCGTTCTCCTGCACTGGGGTGTCCGGCGTGAGGTTGCTGAGCCGATCTAGGGTTGCGTCGATCGCCTTTCGATCCCATCGTCTCGTCCCAGGGAGTGCCGGGGGCAGCGTCCCTCGCATCACCCAGGACCTGAACCCGCTCGGCGTGAGCCCGCAGTAGGCGGCAGCTTCGGGAGGGGTCATGCAGCGCGGTTCGAGTAGTGGGCGATCTTGGGGCATCACAGCCTCTCGTGCTCAGACCGTAATTTCATGATGCTGTGAATCTATGATGTTAGGCGGTGATCTCACGCGGATCCGGGAGAGGACGAGGCGCTTCGTCACGCGACTTCCATCATGGATCCTTCCTGGCGGGCAGGGTAGGGCGGGGCATGGCCAGCAACCCGACCGTGTCCGACCTCCGCAAGATTTCCGAGGTGACCCAGGGCGAGATAACTGCCGCAGTGGATGCCGTGCTCGCGGATCTCAAGACCGAGCCCTACCCCCTGCAAAGGGGGTGGGTGCTCGACGTTGTCGAAATGGTCGGAGCGAACGAGCAGGTGCCGATAGCGCTAGGACCCGATCAGGCTCAATGTAGGGTGGAGATGGGACTAGCGCCGTTGGGGGAAGGGGTGTGCCTTATGGTTGAGTTGCGGTTGTCGCGGTGAGTAGTAGAAAAATATGATGTAGTAGAAGTCGACT
>NZ_JAKSYL010000291.1 GCF_022829515.1 Methylobacterium sp. J-048 | reverse complement strand
GAACTCGTCCCCGTTGCTCCCGGTGATGCTCTCGACCAATGCGCCGATCTTCTCGGCGACCCAGACGAGGGCCTTCGAGATGCCATCCATGATGTGCTCGACCTTCTCGGGGTTCGAGCGGATCCAGTCTTGGAAGCGATCAACGATCGCCTTCAGGGCTGGGGCGAGCGACACCATCAGCTTGTCGCCGAGAGCCGAGGCGGTGGCCTGTAGCCGGGTCAGGGACCGCTGGAACGCCATGGAAGCCTCAGCAGCCTGCTCGCTGTTGACGCCCAGCGACTTGGTCGTGGTGTCGTACTCGGCGCGGTAGGCCTTGATCTGCTGAAGCTGCCGCGAGATGAGGTTGTAGTCCTCCTCACTGATCCCGGCCAATCCGGCTTCGCGGAAGCCTACATCGTAGGGGTGTTTGTTCAGCTTCTCGACGGTCTGCAGGAGTTGCTGTGACGTGTCGGCCGTCATGTCTACGCCGAGGCTCTGGACGTAGCTCTTCACCCCGCTGTTCTCGCGGATGGCCTTGGCGAAGCTCTCAACCGCGCCGATCGCCTGCTGAGACGAGCCGCCGACCTGCTTGAACGCGTAGCCGAGAGAGTTGAGGCTATGGACGGACGCGCCGGTCCGCTGCGACACGAACCCAAGGTGATCGAATGCCTGCGTCACCCGGTTCGTCGCGTAGCTCACGGCGGTCGCCATGGCGGTGGCGGCCAGCGTGAGCCGGCTCATGCCAGCCATGAAGTCCTTGTTGCGCTGCTCGCGCTTCCGGGTGGCCTCCTGCTCGGCCTTCTCTTTCTCCTGGGCAGCCGCCAGGGCTGCCCGCGCCTCCTTCAGGTTCGTCTCCATCGTGAGCTTGGCGATCTCCTGTTCGGATTTCGCACCGGCCCAGCGGGCATCCTCGATCCGCTTCTCGGCAGCCTTCACGGCGGCCTCGTAGTCGGCGATCGATTTCTTGGCGGTGTTGAGCTGCGCGGTGTTGACCTCGAACCCGAGGGCGACCGCGAAGGATGAGAGCCAGTTGTCGGCCATGGTCGTCCCCTCAGTGTAGCTTGTTCATGGCGGTGCGGATCTCGGCCGGGACCATGTCGCCGCCACCATCCACCCACCGCTTGACCGTGAAGCCGAGCGCATAGCCGACGATGGTCTCAAGCGCGGCGCCGTCGATATCGGCGAACGCGGGTTCGGCTTCGCCCTTCGGCCAGAC
>NZ_JAKSYL010000288.1 GCF_022829515.1 Methylobacterium sp. J-048 | reverse complement strand
GGGGTGGTTCCAGATGAGACTCGGCGGTGCCTTCTGCACCACCCCCACCTCCAACTCCTCCCCGCAAGGGGGAGGAGAGCGCGTCGCACATCCGGCGCGCACCGGAGCCGGCAAGGGCGGAGGCGGTGCTACCGCATCGTCGGGATGGAGAACTCCGCCCCGCTCTTGATGCCGCTCGGCCAGCGCTGCGTGACCGTCTTGGTCTTGGTGTAGAAGCGGATCGAGTCCGGCCCATGCTGGTTCAGGTCGCCGAAGCCGGAGCGCTTCCAGCCGCCGAAGGTGTGGTAGGCAATCGGAACCGGGATCGGCACGTTGACGCCGACCATGCCGACATTGACCCGGGCGGTGAAGTCGCGGGCCGCGTCGCCGTCCTGGGTGAAGATCGCCACGCCGTTGCCGTACTGGTGGGTCGAGGGCAGCGCCAGGGCCTCCTCGTAGTTCTGCGCCCGCACCACCGAGAGAACCGGCCCGAAGATTTCTTCCTTGTAGATGGTCATGTCGGGGGTCACGCGGTCGAACAGCGAGCCGCCCATGTAGAAGCCGTTCTCGTAGCCCTGGAGCTTGAAGCCCCGGCCGTCGACGGCCAGATGCGCGCCCTCGGCGACGCCCTGGTCGATGTAGCCCGCGACCTTCCGGACCGCCTCGGCGGTGACCATCGGGCCGTAATCGGCCGAGCCGTCATGCGACGGGCCGATCTTCAGCGACTCGACCCGCGGGATCAGCTTTTCCATCAGCCGGTCGGCGGTGGCCTCGCCCACCGGCACCGCCACCGAGATCGCCATGCAGCGCTCGCCGGCCGAGCCGTAGCCGGCGCCGATCAGCGCATCGACCGCCTGGCCCAGATCGGCGTCGGGCATGATGATCATGTGGTTCTTGGCGCCGCCGAAGCACTGGGCGCGCTTGCCCGTCTGGGCGGAGCGCACGTAGATGTATTCGGCGATCTGCGAGGAGCCGACGAAGCCGACCGCCTTGATGTCCTCGTCGTCGAGGATCGCGTCCACGGCTTCCTTGTCGCCGTTGACGACATTGAGGATGCCCGGCGGAAGCCCAGCCTCCAAAAAGATTTCGGCGATGCGCAGGGGCACGCTCGGGTCACGCTCGGACGGCTTCAGGATGAAGGCGTTGCCGCAGGCGATGGCCGGGGCGCATTTCCACAGCGGGATCATGGCCGGGAAATTGAACGGCGTGATGCCAGCGACCACGCCCAGCGGCTGGCGCAGGGAATAGACGTCGATGCCCGGCCCGGCGCCCTCGGTGTACTCGCCCTTGAGCAGGTGCGGGATGCCGCATGCGAACTCCACCACCTCGACGCCGCGCTGGATGTCGCCCTTGGCGTCCGGCACGGTCTTGCCGTGCTCGGAGGCGAGCAGCTCAGCCAGGCTGTCCATCTCGCCGCGGATGAGCTCGAGGAAGCGCATCATCACCCGGGCGCGCTTCTGCGGGTTGGTGGCGGCCCAGGCCGGCTGGGCCGAAGCGGCGTTCTCTACTGCGGCGCGCATCTCGGCCTTGCTGGCCAGCGCGACCTGGGCCTGGACCTCGCCGGTCGAGGGGTGGAACACGTCGGCGAATCGCCCGCTCTCGCCGCCGACGAGACGGCCGCCGATGAAGTGCCCGATCGTGCGCATGAGCGCCTCCCTGTTGTCGTTTTTCGATTTGGTTTGGTGCAGCCTAACAGGATCGCTTGAACGATAAAGCCGGATGCGCTTACAGCCGCCGTGCATCGATGCACAGCAGGTTTGCGAGCATGAGCCGGACGGGGCGCAACTGGGACGACCTGCGCTTCTTCCTGGCGGTAGCCCGCACCGGCACCCTGAGCGCCGCCGCCGCGCGCACCGGCACCGAGCACACCACGGTCGGGCGGCGGATCCGCGCCCTGGAAGAGGGGCTCGGCGCCCGCCTGTTCCATCGCAGCAACCTCGGCTATGCGCTGACCGAGGACGGCGCCCACCTGCTGACCGTGGCCGAGACCATGGAGAGCGCGTTCCTGTCGGCCAAGACCGCCACCGAAGCGGGCGCCCAGGTCGTGTCCGGCACGGTGCGGATCGGCGCCCCGGACGGGTTCGGCAGCGTGTTCCTGGCCTCCCGGATGCACCGGCTGACCGAGCGCCATCCGGGGCTTGAGGTCGAGATCATGGCCACCGCCCGGATCTTCAGCCTGTCGAAGCGCGAGGCCGACATCGTCATCGGCCTGTCGACCCCGCAGCAGGCCCGGGTGGTGGCGCGCCGGCTGACCGATTACCGGCTGTTCGTCTACGGGTCCGAAGCCTACCTCGCCGCGGCGCCCCCGATTACCGCCGTCTCGGACCTCACCGCGCATCCGTTCGTCGGCTATATCGAGGACATGCTGTTCGCGCGCGAGTTGAACTATCTCGGCGCCCTGGAGCCCGCCGTCACCGCGCGGCTGCGCTCGACCAACCTGCTGGCCCAGGTCCACGCGACCCTGAACGGTGCCGGCCTGTGCATCCTGCCGGCCTTCATCGCGGCGGCCCATCCCGGGCTGGCGCCGGTCCTGCCCGGGGCCGTGTCGCTGACGCGCTCGTTCCACATGCACATCCACGAGGACCACCGGAAGGCGGCCCATATCCGGGCGGTGGCGGGCTTCATCGCCGGCGAGGTCGAGGCAGCGGGCGCGCTGTTCGCCGGGCCGGCGGTGTAAGCGGCGGCGGTTTCGCGGCGGGGCCCCAAGTCTTAAGATCGATGGTTCCGGCAGGCCAGCATTGGCACTGAGTCAAGGATCAAAAAAATGGTCGCCTCGATCGCCCTGCCCCGGCTGATGCGCATCGGCGCCGGCGCCTCGCGGCTGCTGCCGGAGGTCCTGGGCCAGCTCGGCCTGTCGCGCCCCTTCGTGGTCACCGACCCCTATCTGGTCAGCAGCGGCCGCACCGAGACGCTGCTCGAACGGCTCAACAGCGCGGGCGCTCGCGGAAAAATCTTTTCCGAGACCGTGCCGGACCCGACCGTGGCCTCCGTGGAGGCGGCGCTCGCCGCGCTCCAGGCCGGTGATTTCGACTGCGTGGTCGGCTTCGGCGGCGGCAGCCCGATGGACACCGCCAAGGCGGTGGCCGTGCTGGCCCGCCACGGCGGCCACATGCGCGACTACAAGGCGCCCCGCCAGCAGGACGAGCCGGGCCTGCCGATCGTCGCGATCCCGACCACCGCCGGCACCGGCTCGGAGGCGACCCGCTTCACCATCGTCACCGACGAGGCCTCCGACGAGAAGATGCTCTGCATCGGCCTGGCCTACCTGCCGGTGGCGGCGCTCGTCGATTACGAATTGACCCTGACCAAGCCCAAGCGGCTCAGCGCCGATACCGGCATCGACGCGCTCACCCACGCCATCGAGGCCTATGTCTCGCGCAAGTCCAACCTGTTCTCGGACGGGCTCGCGCTTCAGGCGATGCAGCTGATCGCCCCGAACCTGCGCCGGGTCTGGACCGATCCCAGCGACCGGGCGGCCCGCGAGGCGATGATGCTGGGTGCGACCCAGGCCGGCATCGCGTTCTCGAATTCCTCGGTGGCGCTGGTCCATGGCATGAGTCGGCCTATCGGCGCGCATTTCCACGTGGCCCACGGGCTCTCGAACGCGATGCTGCTGCCCGCGGTCACCGCCTTCTCGGCCCCGGCGGCCATCGACCGCTACGCCGCCTGCGCCCGGGCCATGAAGGTCGCCGGTCCCGACGCCGACGACCGATCCGCGGTGACGGCCCTGGTGGCGGAACTCGAAGCGCTCAACGACGACCTCGACGTGCCGGGCCCCCGGGAATACGGGATCGACCCGGCCCGCTGGGAGGCGCTGATCCCGACCATGGCGACCCAGGCCTTGGCCTCCGGCTCCCCGGCCAACAACCCGATCGAGCCGAGTGCGGAGGAGATCCAGGCGCTGTATCGGCGGGTCTGGGCGGCGTGAGCCCGACCGGGATCCGGCGGGTACGACAGGCTGGCAATCGGCGCGCGATGTAGCTACATTCGGCCCACACCAGGAGCCGACCATCATGCCCGCAGATACGGTCGTTCGCGCGCGCATCGACCTCGCCACGAAGGAGCGTGCGACGAAGGCGTTGGACGCGATGGGGCTCTCGGTTTCGGACGCGATCCGGCTGTTGATGGTGCGGATCGCGGACGAGCAATGCCTGCCGTTCGCCGTGAAGGTCCCGAACGCGGCGACGCAAACGGCCATCGCCGAGCTGGAGGCCGGCAAGGGCAAGCGGTTCGCCGATGTCGATGCGCTGATGGCCGACCTGAATGCGGACGATTGAGCGTTCCGCGCAATTCAAGCGGGACTACAAGCGCGAAGCGAAGGGACGCCACGCCGCCACCCTCGATCGGGATCTGATGCCGATCCTCCGAGCCCTCGCCGGCGACGATCCGCTGGAAGCGCGCCTTCGGGATCACGCGCTGAGCGGCACCTGGGCCGGCTATCGCGACTGTCACGTCAAGCCGGATCTCGTGCTGATCTATCGGAAACCCGACTCGACAACGCTTCGCCTGGCCCGGCTCGGGTCGCACAATGAGGTGTTCGGCTAATCTGGTTTCCGATCGCATCGCTCGACCGTCAGATCTTAGCCGTCATCGCGAGCGCAGCGAAGCGACCCAGGGATACGCCAGGGTCCGGGATCGCGCGCAACACTGGGTTGCTTCGCTGCGCTCGCAATGACGGTGACGACCACAGTAAGCGTGCCAGAGTGGCGAAGTTTCACCTTGCCAATTGGAATGCCTTCGACCCGAATGCCCCGAAGCTCGGGACACCCGGGCAGCCGCCCTATTTCGCCGTCAGCGGGCAGCCGCTCTCGGCCGGCGATGCGTAGGCTTCCTTGCCCGGGATGGTCGCGAGCTGCCGGTACAGGTCCCACTCGCCCTTCGACTCGGCCGGCTTCTTGACCTCGAACAGGTACATGTCGTGCACCATGCGGCCGTTCGGCTGCACCGTGCCGCCATGGGCGAAGACGTCGTCCACCGGCAGCGCCTTGAGCTTGGCGTTGACCGCATCGGTCTCGTCGGTGCCCGCCGCCTTCACGGCCTTCAGGTAGGACAGGACCGCCGAGTAGGTGCCGGCCTGGATCATGTTCGGCATCCGGCCGGTGCGCTTCCTATAGCGCTGGCCGAAGGCCCGGGTCTCGTCGTTGGCGTCCCAGTACCAGCCCTCGGTCAGCGTCAGGCCCTGCGCGACCTTGAGGCCGAGCCCCTCCACCTCCGAGAGGGTGAACAGCAGGGCCGCGAGCTTCTGACCGCCCTCGACGATGCCGTACTCGGCCGCCTGCTTGATCGCGTTGGAGGTATCCAGCCCGGCATTGGCGAGCCCGATGACCTTGGCCTTCGAGCCCTGCGCCTGTAGCAGGAACGAGGAGAAGTCCTGGTTCGAGAGCGGGTGCCGGACGCTGCCCAGCACCTTGCCGTTGTTGGCGAGGACGACCCGGCTGGTGTCGGCTTCGAGCGCCGAGCCGAAGGCGTAGTCGGCGGTGAGGAAGAACCAGGTGTCGCCGCCGGCCCGGGTCAGCGCGCCGCCGGTGCCGACCGCCAGCGCCCGGGTATCGTAGGCCCAATGATAGCCGTAGGGCGTGCAGGCCTTGCCGGTGAGGTCGCTGGAGGCCGCCCCGGTGGTGATCGTGATCTTCTTCTTCTCACGGGACAGGCCCTGGACGGCCAGGGCCACCGACGAGGTGGTCAATTCCATGATCGCGTCGACGCCGTCGCGGTCGTACCATTGCCGGGCGATGCCCGAGGCGATGTCGGGCTTGTTCTGATGGTCGGCTGCGAGGATCTCGATCGGCACGCCATCGACCTTGCCGCCGAAATCCTCCACCGCCATCCGGGCGGCTTCCACGGAGCCCTGGCCGCCGAACTGGGCGTAGAGGCCGGATTGGTCGTTGAGCACGCCGATGCGCACGGCGTTGCCGGAGAAGGCGCCGGCCGCGGCACCCTGGGCTGCTGCCGGGCCGGAGCCCAAAGCCGCGCCCGCCAGGGCGGTGGCCAGCACGGCGCCGCCAAATGTCCTGATCATGTCACCCCCCGGCATGTTTTGCCCGGATGATCCGAGCACCCGATTCTGAGGCGGGTTCACGATCAGACTATTGCACCGGCGCAGACCGCGCCACGGCCGCGATTGAACGGGGATTGAGAGATCGTGCGTGTTGTGACGCCCCCGGCGACCGCCCCGTTTCCGGACCGTATCCAACCGCCGAGGTTATAATACCTTAACCATAATTACACGAATGGCCGCGCAGGGTCCGGTGATGAACGGCAATTCGGCCGTTCCTGGTGCGTGGCGATGCGATGAATTCAGCCCGTCTCGTCGTCCTCGGCATCGCCCTCGCGGCGGGCAGTGGTGCGGCGTTCCTGATGAGCGGCGGCGACCCACCTCCGCCGCCGCCGGCCCCGAAGGCCGAGCTGCCGCCGCCGCCGATGACCGAGGTGCTGGTGGCCGCCGCCGACATGCCGATGGGACAGGTGCTGCGGGCTGCGGACCTGCGCTGGCAGCCCTGGCCGGACGGCGCCATGACGGCGGGCTACATCAGCCGCAAGGACAACGCGAAGGCGCTGGACGAGACGGTCGGCGCCTCCGTGCGCTCGGGCTTCCTCGCGGGCGAACCAATCCGGGCGCAGAAGCTGGTCCGGCCCGAGAGCGGGTTCATGGCCGCGATCCTGCCGTCCGGGATGCGCGCCGTCGCCATCGTCATCGACAGCCGCGGCTCCAACTCCGCCGGCGGCTTCATCCTGCCCAACGACCGGGTCGACGTGATCCGCACCTTCCGCGACGATGCCAACTCGCGCGCCAACAACAGCGAGGTGCAGCTCTCCCAGACCATCCTGACCGATATCCGCGTCCTGGCGATCGGTCAGCTGATCCAGGAGAAGAACGGCACCAACGTCGTCACCGGCGAGACCGCCACGCTGGCGGTCACGCCCGCGCAGGCGGAGACCCTGACGCTCGCCCAGAAGGTCGGCTCGCTCTCGCTCGCGCTGCGCAGCCTCGCGGATGCAGGCCGGGCGGCCGAGCCGGTCGAGTCCGCGATGGCGCAGACGCCCGAACCCGGATTGACCGTCGTGCGCTTCGGCGTCGCGCGGCAGCAGACGCCGTGATCCCCATGATCGACCTGCCGATTCTCCTTCGTCCCGCGCGCGTCCTCGCGCTGCTCGCCCTGGTGGCCGCGGGACCCGCCTTCGCGCAGGAGCGCCCGACTCTCGGCCCCGCGCCGGTGCTGACGGTGGGCTCCGCGGAGGCCGCCTCGTCCCGCCGGGTCGAATTGACGGCGGGCCGCTCGGTGATCGTCGACCTGCCCCGGGACGCCAAGGAGGTGTTCGTCGCCAACCCGGCCGTGGCCAACGCGGTGGTCCGCTCGACCCGAAAAGTGTTCGTGATCGGCATGGCCGATGGCGCCACCTCGATCTTCATCATGGATGCCGAGGGCCGCCAGATCGCCGCCCTCGACGTGACCGTGGCCCGGGACCTCAACCTCGGGACGCTGCGCGAATTGCTCGGCCAGAGCATCCCGGGCGGACGCTTCGACGTGCGCTCGTCGGGCGCCTCGGTGCTGCTGTCGGGCTCGGTGAATTCGTCCTCCGACGCCCAGCAGGCGATCGACATCGCCAACGCCTTCGTGGGCCTGGGCGGCGGCGCGGCCGCCACGGGTGCGCCGAGCGGCGGCGTCTCGGCTGGCGCGCGCGGCGCGGTGATCAACAACCTCACGATCCGCAACAAGGATCAGGTGATGCTCCGCGTCACCGTGGTCGAGGTGTCCCGCAACGTCCTGAAGCAGTTCGGGATCAACATGACCGGCAACTGGTCGGCGCTGAACCCGGTCAGCACGGCGACAGACGCGGTCACCGGACTCGTGACCTCGCCGGCTCTCAACAACACCCTGCCCTTCCCGATCACCGGCGGCAGCACGCCCTCGGGCAACCAGCTCCAGGCCTCGATAAAGGGAGCCGGCTTCTCGCTGCAGGCGACGCTGAAGGCCTTCGAACAGGCAGGCGTATCGCGCATCCTGGCCGAGCCGACGCTGACCGCGATCTCTGGCGAAGCCGCGAAGTTTCTGGCCGGCGGTGAATTCCCGGTTCCGTCCTCGGCGTCCTGCGTGGTCGGCGGCATCTGCACGCCCGGCATCACCTTCAAGCCCTACGGCGTCTCGCTCTCCTTCACGCCCGTGGTTCTGGCCGACAACCGGATCTCGATCCGCGTGGCCACGGACGTGACCGAGATCGATCCGCAGCAGAGCTTCAACTACACGGTCGGCAACAACACGGTGGCCGTGCCCGGCACGCGGGTGCGCCGCTCCGAGACCACCGTCGAGCTGCCCTCGGGCGGCGTGATGATGACCGCCGGCCTGATCCAGCAGGTGAACAAGCAGGCGATCTCCGGCCTGCCCGGCCTGATCAACCTGCCGATCCTCGGCGCGCTGTTCCGGTCCCGGGACTACCAGCGCATGGAGACCGAGCTGATGATCATGTGCACCCCCTACATCGCCCGGGCGATGGAGCCCAAGCAGGTGACCCGGCCCGACGACAACTTCGTCGACGCCACCGACGGGCAGGCGGTGCTGCTCGGGCAGGTCAACCGGCTCTACGGCAAGGTCGGCGCCGCCCCGCTCGGGCGTACCTATCGCGGCCGCGTCGGCTTCATCGTCGAGTAGCGCCCCGCTTCCAGGATCGGACCCATGACCCGACGCCATTCCGCCGCCCCGTCCCGCTTCACGGCCCCGCGCCGCCCGGGCAGCCTGCTGGCCGCCTGCGCGCTCGGCCTGCTGGTTGCCTCCTGCAAGGGCGAGCCCGCCACCACCGGCGGGATCGACCTGTCGGATTACCGCGCGCGGCACCCGATCGTGCTGGCCGACGGCACGCGCAGCCTCGACGTGTTCGCCACCGGACCCGGCCATCTCGACCCGCGCCAGGCCGGCGACATCGACGCGTTCATGCTGGAATACCGCCGCTACGGCCGCGGCGGCATCCTCATGGAGGTGCCCCAGGGCCTGCCGCCGGCCCAGGCCGATTCCATCGCACGCACGGCCTCAACCCTGCTCCGGCGCGGCAGTGAGGACGGCGTCGGCGCCCGCGAGATCTTCCAGTCGCCCTATCCGGTCGCGGCGCCGGGCCTAGCCGCGCCGATCCGGCTGAGCTTCCAGCGCATGCAGGCGAAGGTCGCCGACCAGTGCGGGCTGTGGCCCCAGGACCTCGGCACCTCGAACTTCGCCGCCGATTACAGCAACCGCCCGAGCTGGAATCTCGGCTGCGCCACCCAGGCGACCCTGGCCGCCCAGGTGGCCGACCCGATCGATCTGGTGCGTGGCCGGCCCGAGGGCCGGATCGACACGGTCAAGCGCGTCCGAGACATCGGCCAGTTGCGGGACGGCAAGGATCCGTCAACCACATGGCGGCAAGATGGGACGAACGCCGTCAAGTCCCAGGTCAGCAACTAGGACGGACGGTGCAATCTCTCACGCCGTCACCGAAGCCGCGACTCGACCACGAACCCGAAAGTCCCGTCATGGCGGATTCGTCCGAGACATCCGAGCGCACGATCGCCCCGGTGCCCCGGATCACGATCCAGGCGTTCTGCGAGACCGGCGAGACCGCCGCGATGATCGAGGGCGCGGCCCTCGACCGACGCATGCAGAAGGCGCAGATCAAAGTCCGGATGGGTGGTGGTGCCGCGGCGATCGAGGCCTACCGGCACGCGCCCACGCCCAACGTCATCGTCATCGAGACGCAGGGCGTCCGCTCGAAGCCCGTGGAATGCCTGGATGCCCTGGCCGAGGTCTGCGATGCGGGCACCCGCGTTCTGGTGATCGGCCACGTCAACGACGTCACCCTGTACCGGCAGCTGATCCAGCGCGGCGTCTCCGACTACCTGATGGCGCCGGTCGAGCCGCTGACCCTGATCGCGGCGATCTCCGACCTGTTCACGGCGCCCGGCGTCAAGCCGGTGGGGCGCACGATCGCGGTCTACGGGGTCAAGGGCGGCATCGGCGCCTCGACGGTAGCGCACAACTTCGCTTGGTCGATCGCCCGGAACCAGAGCGTTCAGACGGTGATCGCCGACCTCGACATCGCCTTCGGCACCGCCTCGCTCAATTTCAACCAAGACCCGCCGCAGGGCATCGCCGAGGCGGTGTTCGCCCCCGAGCGCCTGGATTCGGCCCTGGTCGAGCGGCTGCTGTCGAAATGCAGCGACAACCTGAGCCTGCTCTCGGCCCCGGCGAGCCTCGACCGGACCATCGACCTGTCGGAGCCGGCCTTCGATTCCCTGATCGAGTACCTGCGCGCCAGCGTGCCCTGCGTGGTCCTCGACATCCCCCACCAATGGAACGCGTGGTCGAAGCGCGTGCTGACGGCGGCCGACGAGATTCTGATCGTCGCCGGGCCCGACCTCGCCTGCCTGCGCAACGCCAAGAACCTGCTCGGGGCGCTCAAGCACGGCCGCCCGAACGACCAGCCGCCCCGGATCCTGCTCAACGGCGTCGGCATGCCTAAGCGGCCGGAGATCGGTGCCGCCGAGTTCGCCAAGGCCCTGGACGCGCCGATCGCCGCCACGATCCCGTTCGAGCCGACCCTGTTCGGCACCGCCGCCAACAATGGCCAGATGATCGCCGAGATCCAGGCCGGCTCGAAGGTGGCGGAGTTGTTCAACGACCTCGCCGCAGTCACCCTCGGGCGCCCGGAGACCCGGCGCAGCCGGTCGAGCCTGCTGGAGCCGCTGCTGGCCAAGCTCGCTGGCCGCAAGGCCTCGTGATGCGCAACACCTTCGCCGGGACGATGCCTGATGCAGGCGCCTTGGATCTGACCCATGTTCGGTAGGCGACAGACCGGAGCCGCCCCGACCGCGCCCACGCCGCAGCCGCCGGCGGCGGTGCCGGCCGCGCCGGTGCTGCGCGACGCCGCCCCAGCACCCAAGCCGCCGCCCAAGCCCGCCGCCCCGGTGGTGGTCGAGAACCTGCGCTCCGAGGATTACTACCGGACCAAGAGCCTGATCTTCGGCGCCCTGATCGAGGCGATCGACCTCACGCAGCTCGCCCGCCTCGACGCCGAGACCGCCCGGGAGGAGATCCGCGACATCGTCACGGAGATCATCGGGCTCAAGAACATCGTCCTGTCGATCGCCGAGCAGGAGGAGTTGCTCGACGACATCTGCAACGACGTGCTCGGCTACGGCCCGCTGGAGCCACTGCTGGCCCGCGACGACATCGCCGACATCATGGTCAACGGTGCCAACCGGACCTTCATCGAGGTCGACGGCAAGATCCAGCTGACCAATGTCCGGTTCCGCGACAACCAGCAGCTGATGAACATCTGCCAGCGGATCGTCAGCCAGGTCGGGCGGCGGGTCGATGATGCCTCGCCGATCTGCGACGCGCGCCTGCCGGACGGATCCCGCGTCAACGTGATCGCGCCGCCGCTGGCGATCGACGGGCCGGCGCTCACGATCCGTAAGTTCAAGAAGGACAAGCTCACCCTCGAGCAGCTGGTGCGCTTCGGGGCGATCTCCCCGGAAGGCGCCGAGGTCCTGAAAATCATCGGCCAGTCGCGCTGCAACGTCGTCATCTCGGGCGGCACCGGCTCGGGCAAGACCACCCTGCTGAACTGCCTCACCGCCTTCATCGAACTCGACGAGCGGGTCATCACCTGCGAGGACGCGGCCGAATTGCAGCTCCAGCAGCCCCACGTGGTCCGCCTGGAGACGCGCCCGCCGAACATGGAAGGCCAGGGTCAGGTCACCATGCGCGACCTGGTCAAGAACTGCCTGCGCATGCGGCCCGAGCGGATCATCGTCGGCGAGGTCCGCGGGCCCGAGGCGTTCGACCTGCTCCAGGCGATGAACACCGGCCATGACGGCTCGATGGGTACGCTCCACGCCAACAGCCCGCGCGAATGCCTGTCGCGCATCGAGTCGATGATCTCGATGGGCGGCTTCACGCTGCCGTCCAAGACCCTGCGCGAGATGATCTGCGGCTCGATCGACGTGGTGATCCAGGCCATGCGCCTGCGCGACGGCTCCCGGCGCATCACCCACATCACCGAGGTGCTCGGGATGGAGGGCGACGTGATCACCACGCAGGACATCTTCCTCTACGACATCGTCGGCGAGGACGCGAACGGCAAGCTGATCGGGCGCCACCGCTCGACCGGGGTCGGCCGGCCGAAATTCTGGGAGCGGGCCCGCTATTACGGCCTGGATCGCCGGCTCGGCGAGGCGCTCGACGCCGCCGAAATCGTCGGCGGGGCGTGAGCGTGCCGGCTTCATCCCAACTGCCGATCGCCGCCGGCCTGATCGGCATCGCCGTGGCGGCGGTGGCCTACGTGGCGGTGCTGCCGCTGCTCGGCGGCCAGCGCCGGGCGAGCCAGCGGCTGAAATCGATCGGCGTCAACGCCTCGGGGGCGGCGGTGCGCGGCGTCGCGGTCAACCGGCGCGAGCAGGTCGCCAAGACGCTGAGCGAGATCGAGGCGAAGGCGAAGAACGCCAACAAGGCGACGCTGGAGCTGAAGCTCGCCCGAGCCGGCCTGAGCTGGACGAAGCGGACCTTCTACACGGTCTCGGGAGCCTGCGCCGCCGTCTTCGGCCTGTTGCTGTTCATCATCACCGACAGCCCAGTGGCCGCCGCCGGCGCCGCCTTTGCGGGCGGCTTCGGCCTGCCCGCCTGGCTGCTGCGCCACCTGCGGCTCCGGCGCATCGCGAAGTTCAACAAGGAACTGCCCAACGCCGTCGATGTGGTGGTGCGCGGCATCCGCACCGGCATCCCGGTGGGCGATTGCTTCCGCATGGTCTCGCGCGAGGCCGAGGAGCCGGTCCGCAGCGAGTTCAGGACCGTGATCGAGACCCAGGCGATGGGCCTCTCGCTGGGCGAGGCGGTCTCGCGCCTGTTCGAGCGGGTGCCGACCGCCGAGGTCAACTTCTTCGCGATCGTGATCAACATCCAGCAGCAATCGGGCGGCAACCTGTCGGAGGCGCTGAACAACCTCTCGGTCGTGCTGCGCGACCGGGCCAAGATGCGCGGCAAGGTCCAGGCGATGAGCATGGAGGCCAAGGCCTCGGCCTCGATCATCGCGTGCCTGCCCTTCGGCGTGGCGGGCATCACCACCCTGACCAGCCCGGACTACATCTCGCTGCTTTGGACGACGGATATCGGCACGATCGCCCTCGTGGGGGCGGCGATCTGGATGTCGATCGGCGTGTTCACGATCAAGAAGATGATCGCCTTCGATTTCTGAGCCTGATCGGATCCGGGTCCCGTTCCATGATCGACGCCATCGCGGAGAAGCTGTTCGATCCCCGCTTCGTGGGCACGATGCTGACCGCCGTCGCGGTCGCCGCGACCGCCTTCGCGGTGGCGCAGCCGTTCTTCGAGACGGACAAGCTCGGCAAGCGGATGAAGCTCGTCAGCGACGAGCGCGAACAGATCCGGCGGCGGGAGCGGCAGACGGACCGGACCCGGCCGAACGACCGGGCCGCGCTGCGCGTGGCGCCCAAGGCTTACATGAAGTCCATCGTCGACCGGTATCAGCTGAACCGCTGGCTCGGCACCGACACGGCCAAGCGCAAGCTGATGATGGCCGGTTATCGCGGCCAGGGCGCGGAGACCACGTTCCTGTTCTTCCGCCTGATCGTCCCGGTGGCGACCGTGATCGCGGCCGTGTTCTACCTGTTCGTGCTGGAGGCGATCGACGCCTCCTACCTGATGCGGATCGGGATGGTGATCGGCGCCGCCTATGGGGGCATCAAGGCGCCGGAGCTGTTCCTGCTCAACACTGCCAAGAAGCGTCAGGCCGAGATCAGGCGGGCCTGGCCGGATGCCCTCGACCTGACGCTGATCTGCGTCGAATCGGGCATGGCGATCGAGCACGCCTTCCGGAAGGTCAGCACCGAGATCGCCGCCTCCTCGGTGGTACTGGCCGAGGAACTGGCCCTGATGACCGCCGAGATGTCGTTCCTGCCCGACCGCCGGCAGGCTTACGAGAACCTCTCGATACGGACGGGGCTGGAGCCGGTGAAGTCGGTCGCGACGGCGTTGATCCAGGCCGAACGCTATGGGACGCCGGTCGGCCAGGCGCTCCGGGTTCTGAGCCAGGAGAGCCGCGACCAGCGCATGAACGAAGCCGAGAAGAAGGCGGCCAGCCTGCCGCCCAAGCTGACCGTCCCGATGATCCTGTTCTTCCTGCCGGTGCTGTTCGTCGTGATCATCACGCCGGCGGTCATCCAGATCATGCGGACGCAGTAAGGCGCGTCCGTCCGGTCCGAGCCCCCCTCAGCGGATACGGCCGGGGCGGGTCGGCTCGAACACGATGCGGCGGTGGAAGGCGCACCAGCTCTTGCCATCGGAGACCGGTGCGCCGCAGCAGACCGCGCGATCGTTCGGCTCACCGATGATGTACTTGCACACGAAAGCCCCCGACTGCGCGAAGGGCACGCGCAGGTCGGCCGACGGCTCCTGGACGCCCTCGGCATCACCGATCTGGGACATGCGGACGAGTTGATTCATGGCGTTGATCGGCTCAATAAGCAGGCTGCACGGTCGGCGCGGACGCCTCGGCAGAGAGGGAGGGTTGAACGCCCTGCCTTCAGGCGGCGGCCCCGTCTCGCGTATCCGGGACTTGCGTCTCGCGGAGCGGCATCGGGGGCGACCCGCCCGAGCCGGCCTCGACGGCTGGCGCGGTGAGCGTCATCGTGTTGTCGTAACTGGGGTTACAACGATTGAAAACAAGACCAGCGTGCATTCGCTGCATCGGACCACGGTGCGGGGTGCGTAGCTGGCTGCACGGCTGCGGCTCCGCTGCAGCCGGTTCCGACCCCTGACGAAACCGTCCGACTGCGAAACCTCGGGCGTGCAACGGGCCCCGGCCTGTGGTTTGGTGGGCGCTCTCGCGAACAGAGCCGGATAGCGGATTATGGCCCACCCGCCCCTCGTGACCCCCGAATGGCTGCACGACCGCCTCGAAGCCCCCGACATCGTGGTGCTCGACGCCTCGTGGTACCTGCCGGCCGCCGGACGGGACGCCGCCGCCGAATTCCAGGCCGCCCACATCCCCGGCGCCTTGCGCTTCAACCTCGACGCCATGAGCGACACCGAATCGAGCCTGCCGCACATGCTGCCGCGCTCGGACGTGTTCGCGTCGCGGATGCGGGCTTTGGGCATCGGCGACGGCACGCAGATCGTCGTCTATGACGGCCAGGGTCTGTTCTCCGCCCCGCGGGTCTGGTGGATGCTCAAGACCTTCGGGGTCCGGGACGCTCTGGTGCTGGATGGCGGCCTGCCCGCCTGGATCGCGGCGGGCTACCCCACCGAGGACGGCGACCCGGCACCCCGCGAGCGGCGTCACTTCACCGCCCGGCTCGATCACGGCGCCGTGGCGGACGCCAACGACGTCGCCCGGGCCCTGGAGACCGGCTCGGCCCAGGTGGTCGACGCCCGCTCAGCCACCCGCTTCCGCGGCGAGGAGCCGGAGCCGCGCCCAGGTGTGCGGCCGGGCCACATGCCCGGGGCGCACAACCTGCACTACGCGGCCCTTCAGAGCGACGGCCGCCTGAAGAGCCCGGAGGAGCTGAAAAACCTGTTCGCCGAGAGCGGCATCGACCCGGACCGGCCGATCGTGACCACCTGCGGCTCCGGCGTGACCGCGGCGATCATCGCGCTCGCGCTGGAGACCATGGGCCGGCCGGCCCGCGGCCTCTACGACGGCTCCTGGTCGGAATGGGGTGCCGACACGGCGCGCCCGGTTGCGACCGGCGCTTGAGCGCCAATGCCAGGGCCCTGCCCTGACGACCCGCCAAAGGGCACAGCCCTTTGGAAACCCTCGACTCAGGCGGTACGCACCGCCCGGCGCTTGTCGGTGGAACTCCACTGCATCAGCCCGACCATCACGGCGATGGTAGCGACATAGACCAGCCCCTGCAGGGCGGTCGGCCGGTCGGTGTAGCCGACCAGGGCGTGCAGCACCCGGCCCGGCCAGGAATTCTCGGCGATCACCCCGGAGCTGTTCCACAGGGTCTGGCCGAGGACATCCACGACACCGGCATTGGCCAGGAACTGGGCAGCCTGCGAGGCCAGCCCCGCAGCTAGGAAGATGATCAGCGCGCTGGTGATCGAGAACACATAGCGGCTCGGGATCGCGGCCAGGCCGAAATAGGTCACCGCGGAGAGCAGGATGCCCGCCCCGATGCCCGCGAAGGCGCCGAACTGAATGTCCGCGCCCGAGGTTCCGGAGGCCACGAGGCCGTAGAGGAACAGCACCAGCTCGGCGCCCTCGCGCAGGATCGCGGCGCCGACGACGATCGAGAGCGCGGCCGCCTCGCGCTCGCCCGAGCGCACCGCTGCGCCGGCCGCCCGCAATTCGCCAGCCAGCTCCTTGCCGTGCTTGCTCATCCAGGTGTTGTGCCAGATCAGCAGCAGCACCGCGACGATCAGAACGGCGGCGTTCAGGATGTCCTGGCCGCTGCCCTCAAAGGCGTCGGAGATCTTTTCGGCGAACAACGCCACGAGGCCCGCCCCGGCGAGGCCGCCGACGACGCCGAGCAGGACCCAGCGCAGCCGGCCCGGGATGCCCCGCGTGGCCGCCAGCACGATCGAGATGATCAGGCCGGCCTCGATGACTTCGCGGAAGGCGATGATGAAGGCGCCGATCATGGCGTTCTCCTCAGTTGAACGCGGACCGCGCTACCAGACCCAGAACAGGAGTACCCAGTTGGCGACCGAGAGGGCCACCGCGGAGGCGATGCAGGTGGTCGCTGCGGCCCGGCGAAGACCGCCAGCCGCGAGGCCGGCGACCCGCCAGGCGAGCCAGACGCTCCACAGGCCCGAGCCGATCAGCATGGCCGCGCGGATTTCCGACACGTACGGGATGACGATGCCGTCGCCGCGCAGGAACGTGACGGTCAGCGCCGAGAGGCCCAGGAAGACGCCGCAGCCCGCAACCGGGATCAGCGTCTGCGTGAAGTGGTGGAAGCGCTCGCGCGACCAGCCGCCGAGCGCCAGGGTCGCGAGCGCCACGATCCCCGACAGGGCCAGCCCCAGGATCACGGTCGCGGCGCCGATGTAGGCCAGCAGCAACCCGCCGTCGAGCAGGGTCATCACGTCGCTGTGGTCGGGATAGTTCGTCAGCACGAACCAGGGCGCGGACATCTCCAGCGGCCAAGTGATGCCGTGCTCGATCAGCCAGGTGGCAGCGATCTGCTTCGCCTCGACGAACCAGGGGCTCGACGACCACTGGAACGCGCCGACGGCCAGGGCCAGCATGCCGAACAGGATCAGCACGGTCTGCTCGAGGCTGGGCTCGTTCCCGGCGACGTGGACGATCTCGTGGTTGGGCGAGCGCAGGGCGAGGCGCACCGCGCCGCGATGACCGCTGCAGCGCCCGCACATGTGGCAGCTGCCGGAACCGCGCATCGCCTTCACCGGCACCAGGGGGGCGCAGTTGAAATGCTCGGTGCCCTGAACGGGCTTGGGCGAGGCCGCCCAGACGGCGCGGTCGACCTGGAAGCTGATCGGCGCGAGCTTCGAGAGTACCGCGAACACGCCGTTGACCGGGCAGAGATAGCGGCACCAGACCCGCTTGTTGCGCCCATAGAGCAGGCCGACGATGATCGCCGCCAGCGTCGAGCCGCCGAGCACGGCCAGCACCGGCTTCGGGTAGCCGTAGACGCTGGTCATCTGCCCGTAGACCGTGGTGCCGGCGAACGCCAGGAACGGCCAGCCCTGCCAGGTGATCCAGCGCGGCACCGCGTAACCGCGGCTCCAGCGGCTGGCGAACTCGCTGAGCGCCCCCTCCGGGCAGAGCACGCCGCACCAAGCCCGGCCGACCAGCACCATGCTCAGGAGCACGAACGGCCACCAGATGCCCCAGAACGCGAATTGCGCGGCGAGCGTCAGGTTGGTCCAGATATGCGCGGTGTTGTCGGGCAACGGCAGCAGCGCCGGCACGATCACCAGCACGCCGTAGACACCGACGATCACCCATTGCACGGCGCGGATCATCCAGCCGTTCAGCCGCAGCCAGTCGCCGAAGCGGGCGAGCCGCTCATCGATCATGTCGCGGCGCGAAGGCGCGTCGGCGAGGAGAGCTGGGGCCGCCACCGTCAGGACGCGCTCATTTGGCCACCAGGGTGGCCTTCGCCTCGGGATGGAAATCGTCGAACACCTGGTAGGTGCCGGGATCGAGGGTCCGGAACACGATCGCCGAGGTGGAACCCGCGGCCAGCGCCTTTTCGCGCTTGAGTTCCGTGCTCTCGAACTCGACCGGCGACTGGCCGGTATTCGCGATTTCCAGCTTGAACCGCGTGTTGGCCGGCACCTCGATGGTCGCCGGCAGGATCACGCCGTCGCGCATCTCGACCTTGATCACCGGCATGTCGTCGGCGCGCGCGGACGCCGCCCCCCAAGAGGCGGCAAGGAGCGCGGCAACGGCAAGACGGACGGGGCGCAACGAGCGTGACACGGCAATCCCCGCGGTTCAGTAGGCGCCCTTCTTGCCGACCCCGGCGAAGGTGAAGTCCTGGGTCACGTCGAAGGGCTCGAACCACGGGCCGACCCCGGTCTCCTTGTCGACATGGCGGCCGAAATGGCTGTCCTTGCCGGGGGGGGCGACCGTGACCTTCAGGCGGTAGCGGCCGGGGCCGAACAGCTTGACGTTGTCGCCGTAATGCGGGCCGTCATTGGCGACCATCGGCATCAGCGCACCTGCCACCTTCTGGTCCGTCGGCTTGTCGCCGTCGAGCTTCACCGCCTCGAAGCGGATGTCGAGGGCAGGCACCCAATCGCCTTCCGCGAAACCGTTCCGGTTGTCCTTGGCGGCGCGGATATCCGTCTCGAGATGCAGGTCCGACTGCGCGGCTTCGCGCATCATGCCGGGCGGGTCCATCTCGATCGGCTGGAGGTACACGGCCGCGACCTCGAGGCCGTTCTTGGTCACGTGCGGACCGATCGGCACCTCCTTGGCCGATGCGGCCCCGGCGGTCGCCAGGAGGGCACAGGCAGCGAGGCCGCGGAGAAGCGGGAAGAGAGTCGAAGCGCGCATGGTCGTCCACATAACGCCCGCGACAGGAGTTTCAAAGAGGCAAACGAGCACACATCAAATCATAACAATTCTAATCTGAGTTCATTACAGCGTGGATGAATGCTAGTTCTTGAGATTTACCTGAAGCATTGTCGGGTCTCGGCACGCACCGTGAAGTTATTCCGCTCGCTGTGGCCGCACGTATCTTGACGGTCGGAGAGATGTGAGGATCGTCACGCCGTTGCCATGCAGGGCATCGAGAATGCGGCGCGGGACGAGAAATCGATGCGGCCTGCGTTCGAGACGATCCGAAACGGCTTGCGCATCCGCAAACCCCATTATAGCAAGTGCTATATCTCTTCTGCGAGTCCGATGTCGTCCCGCTTTGCGCCCCTTATCCGTGCCGCCGCTCTCGTCCTGGCTGCGCCCCTGATCGCGTCCGTCCCCGCAGGCGCGGCCGATCCCGCGGCGCGGCGTCCCGCGCCGGACGTCCCCGTCTACACGGACTGGTCGGGCGGCTATGTCGGCCTCCAGGGCAGCGCGGGCGGATCCTACGGCGCCTATAATTTCGGGCCGACGACGATCGGCGACCGGGCGGTCCCGGCTTTCAAGAGCGGCGATTCCACCGGCCGCAGCGACCAGGGGCGCAACGCCACCACGGCGGTCGGGGGCGTGTTCGGCGGCTGGAACTGGCAGACCGGCCCCTGGGTCTACGGCGTCGAGGCCTCCCTCGACGCGGCGAACCTGAAGCGGCCGGTGCCCTCGACCATCGCGGGCTTCGGCTACGAGGACGCCGACCAGCCCTTCAACATCGTGCGCGCCAAGACCGACCTGTACGGCACCCTCCGGGCCCGGGTCGGCTACAGCTTCGACCGGTATCTGGTCTACGGGTCCTTCGGGCTCGCGGGCGCCAACGCCCGCTTCCTGGCGGACTATCCGGATCTCGACGCGGGCGGCCAGACCACCGCGCGGCGCGAACTCGGCTATCTCGGCTTCACCCTGGGCGCGGGCATCCAGTACGCGATCAGCGACTCGCTCGCGCTCGGGATCGACTACCGCTACGTCGATCTGGGCGGCAGCCGGCGCTTCTCGCTGGGCAGCGTCCCGGGCGACGACGGCGGCCCGGTCTCGTCCCGGGCAAGCTTCACGTCGAACCAGCTGTTCGCGCGGCTGATGTGGTTCCCGGAGGGCCTGAAGGTGCCGGCCGATCCGGACGAGACCGCCCCGCACGATCCCGACAACGGCGAGACCGGGCGGTTCTCGCTGCACGGCCAGACGACGCTGATCGCCCAGGGCGTGCCGGGCTTCCGCTCGCCCTACGAGGGCGCGCAGAGCCTGATCCCGCACCAGGCCCGCCAGACCACCACGGCGACGATCTTCCTCGGCCTCAAGCTCACCGACAGCACCGAGCTGTACTACAACCCCGAGTTCAGCCAGGGCTTCGGCCTGTCGCGGACTTTGGGCGTCGCGGGATTCGTCAACGGCGAGGCGCAGAAGGCCGGCGCCCCGTTCCCGAAGCTGCGCTCGAACCGCTACTACGTGAAGCAGACGATCGGGCTCGGCGGCGAGACCGTGGAAGTGCCTGACGGCCCGAACCAGGTCGCCACCCGGTACGATGCCGAGCGGATCACCCTGATCGCCGGCAAGTTCGCGCTCGGCGACTTCTTCGACGGCAACGTCTACGCCCACGACCCGCGGGTCGACTTCTTCAACTGGTCGCTCTGGGGCGCCTCGGCCTGGGACTTCCCGGCCAACCTCCCGGGCTTCACCCAGGGCGTCTACGCCGAATACAACCGGCCCGACTTCGCGATCCGCGCCGCCTACACGCAGGTGCCCAAGGAGCCGTCGAGCGACGTGCTCGACCCGCGGGTGTTCCGCCGCGCCGGGCTGAATGCCGAGTTCGAGGAGCGCCACGTGCTCCCGTGGCTGGAGCAGCCGGGCAAGGTCCGCATCGGGCTGTTCTCGAATGTCGGGGTCTCGGCCAACAACCGCGAGGTCGTCACCCTCACCCAGCTCGGCCTGTTCGACAACGGCAGCGATGCCGCCCTCGCCACCCGCAAGCCGCGCCGCAAGACCGGCGGCTACATCAACCTTGAGCAGGCGCTGACGCCCGAGCTCGGCCTGTTCGCCCGGGCGAGCCTGAACGACGGGCGCACGGAGAACATCTCCTTCACCGATATCGACCAGAGCTTCTCCGGCGGCCTGTCGCTGAAGGGCAAGGCCTGGGACCGGCCGGACGACACGATCGGCATCGGCACGGCGATGAACCGGCTCTCCCCATCGCACCGCGCCGCCTTCGCGGCCGGCTTCTACGGGCTGCTGATCGGCGACGGGCAGCTCAACTACGGCAGCGAGCGGGCGCTGGAGACCTATTACGCCCTGAACCTCACGAAGTTCGTGACCCTGACCTTCGACTACCAGTTCGTCGACAACCCCGGCTACAACCGCGACCGCGGGCCGGCTCACTTCTTCGCGTCGCGGCTGCACGCGGATTTCTGATCGCAGGCGGCTACTCCGCCGCCTCGATCACCGTCGCCCCGAAAATATCCTCGAAGGCCGCCCGCAGCTGCATGTCGACCTCCGCCAGGCTCACCGGCAGGCCGAGATCGACCAGGCTCGTCACGCCGTGCTCGCGTACGCCGCAGGGCACGATGCCGGCGAAGTGCGACAGGTCCGGCTCGACGTTCAGGCTGATCCCGTGGAAGCTGACCCAGCGGCGCACCCGGATGCCGATGGCCGCGATCTTGTCCTCGACCCCCGGCCCCTTCTCGGGGCGGCGCACCCAGACGCCGACCCGGTCCTCCCGGCGCTCGGCCCGGACGTTGAAGGCCGCCAGCGTCTCGATCAGCCAGCCCTCCAGGCTCGCCACGTAGGCGCGCAGGTCCCGGCTGCGCCGGTCGAGGTCGAGCATCACGTAGGCGACCCGCTGACCCGGGCCGTGATAAGTGTACTGGCCGCCCCGCCCCGTGGCGTGGACCGGGAATCGATCGGGCGCCACCAGGTCCTCGGACCGCGCTGAGGTGCCGGCCGTGTAGAGCGGCGGGTGCTCCAGCAGCCAGACGCATTCGGGCGCCGCGCCGTGCGCGATCCGCTCCACCCGCGCCTCCATCCAGGCGACCGCGTCCGCGTAGCCCACCGGCGCGTCGCTCACGCGCCAGGACACCGGACCGGCGACCGGATCCGAGCCGGGCCGCTTCGGGAAGGCGTGCGGCGAGACCGTGAGGCGAGGCGCGTTTACCAAGGGTTCACCATCCTGCGTCGATGGTCGAAGCCTTCAACATCCGCGGCCGGCGGTTGCAAGAGTTGGCTGCGAGACGGGATGGGCAGGCGGTGGCGGTCTTCGAGACCCTGAAGGTCGATCTGACGGTGGTGCTGGGCCGGGCCCGGATGCCGCTGCACATGCTGCTGCGCATGGGCCGCGGCGCCGTGATCGAGCTGGAAGCCAGCGACAGCGACATGGTCGAGATCCTGGCCAACGACCACCCGATCGCCCGCGGCCAGATCGTCGTGACCGGCGATCGCATCTCCGTGGAGGTGACGGAGCTGATCCGCAAGGCGGCGGCGATCATCGAGCCCGGCACCACCATCGGCGACAGCGCGACGCCGTTCCTGGACGATAGCTACGGTTCCGTGTGAGCGGAGCGCTTGTCGGCGGCGGATCGATCTGTTATCCGCTGCGCCGCCCGACATGACGGCGACCCGAGGGGTTCCCCGGAGGTCGCAGCGTTCGGGCGAACGGGCGGATCTTCGCGTCCGATGCGGCCATGGCGGAATTGGTAGACGCGCTAGCTTGAGGTGCTAGTCCCGCGAGGGGTGGAGGTTCGAGTCCTCTTGGCCGCACCACACGTTTGATGTGGTGCTTTTTCTCTGAAGGTGGATCGTTCGGCCGGAGGCCGTGACCGCCGCACGGATACCCGATCGGTTTCTGCGCATTAAGGGCCTGCGACCGGGCAGCGAACGCCTATGGACGATCGGCCGAGACGATCATGCCTTCCGGGTGAACAAGGCTTCGAACAGCGCCTTCGATCGGCGCAAGCCTTCCTCGGTCAGCACCACGGATTTGGCCCGGACGACCGGATCGCCGATCAGCCCCTTGGCGTGCAGGCGGCCGAGCGCGTCCCAATCGAACCCTTTCCAGGCTCGACATTCGTCGTGGAGCGTCAGCCACAGAAGGGCGAGCACCGCTTCGTCAATGCGCTCTTCGTCGATCTGCATGCCCTGAAATTAGCACACGTCTCCGTGCAGCCCAACGACTCCGTTTGGCGACGCAGACACATGTGGGCTTGGCGGCCTGAAACACCCAAGTCATTCTGCAAAATCATTGAGGAAACAAAATAAACAGGATCATTTAGTGTATAAACCCCGCACATAGGCACGCGATTGTATCAAAAACACGTGTTCTTGCGAAGATCTGCGCAGCAGGAGCCGATTGTCTTCCGCAGCCGTCTATCGATAAACTGGGCGCATTAGGTCTCGGAGTCCGATTCGCATGCCCAGCGGCGCCAATCCAGCCGAACTGACCTGGCGCGGCATCCTGCTCGGTGGCGTGTTGACGCTGCTGTTTACCGCCGCCAACGTCTATCTCGGCCTCAAGGTCGGGCTCACCTTCGCGACCTCGATCCCGGCCGCGGTCATCTCCATGGCGGTGCTGCGGTACCTGCCCGGCGCCACGGTGCTGGAGAACAACATCGTCCAGACCGTCGCCTCGGCGGCGGGCACGCTCTCGGCGATCATCTTCGTGCTGCCGGGTCTCGTCATGATCGGCTGGTGGCATGGCTTCCCCTGGCTCACCACCGCCGGGATCACCGCGACGGGCGGGATCCTGGGCGTGATGCTCTCCGTGCCCCTGCGCCGCGCCCTCGTGGTCGATTCGGACCTGCCCTATCCCGAGGGACGCGCCGCCGCCGAGGTGCTGGCGCTCGGCACCCAGGGCGCCGCCGGCGAGGCCGACAGCGCCCTGGGCCTGCGCATCCTCGTCTGGAACAGCCTGGCCTCGGCCGGCTTCGCGGTTCTGGCGCAGACCCGCCTGGTGCTCGACAGCGCCGCTCTCTGGTTCCGGGTCGGCGCCGGCGCCACCGGGATCGGCGGCAACCTGTCCTTCGCGCTGCTCGGCGTCGGTCATCTGGTCGGCCTGTCGGTGGGGGCGGCCACGGCGCTGGGGCTGGTGATCGCCTGGGTCGTGCTGGTCCCGCTCCTGACCGCGCAGCAACCGATGCCGGACGCGAACGTCGAGGCCTGGGTCGGCGCGGTGTTCCGGCAGGAGGTGCGGTTCTTCGGCGCCGGCGTGATGGGCGTCGCGGCGATCTGGACGCTGATCCGGATCGCCCGCCCGGTGCTGGGCGGCCTTCGCTCGGCCTTTGCGGCCGGCCGGGCGCGTCAGGCCGGCGCGGCACTGGTGCTTGAGGAGCGCGATCTGCCGATCAACGTCGTCATCCTGGTCTCGCTGAGCCTGCTCCTGCCGATCGGCTGGCTCCTGTGGGACGTCCTCGCCGGCACGAGTCTCGAGCGTCACGGCGTTCTGCTGGTCGCGGGCGGCCTGCTGTTCGTCCTGGTGATCGGGCTCGTGGTCGCAGGGGTGACCGGCTACATGGCCGGGCTGATCGGCTCGTCCAACTCGCCCGTGTCCGGCATCGGAATTCTGTCCGCGCTGGCGAGTTCGGCGCTGCTGCTGGGGCTGCTCGGCCGCGAGGCGGACGGGGAGAGCAGCGGAGCGCTCGTCGCCTACGTGCTGACCGTCACCGGCATCGTGTTCAGCATCTGCACCATCGCGAACGACAACCTGCAGGACCTCAAGACCGGCCAGCTCGTCGGGGCGACCCCGTGGAAGCAGCAGGCGGCGCTCATCGTCGGCGTGGTGTTCGGGTCGGCGATCATACCGCCGGTGCTCAACGTGCTGGCGACGAGCTTCGGTTTCGTGGGGACGCCCGGGGCCGGGCCGAACGCGCTGGCCGCGCCCCAGGCCGGCCTGATCTCGACCCTGGCCAAGGGCGTGCTGTCGGGCGAGGGCAACTGGCGGATGCTGGGCTGGGGCGCGGCCGTGGGCGTGGGGCTGATCGCGCTGGACGAGACCCTCGGCCGGCTGAAGCGCCTCCGCCTCCCGCCGCTGGCGACCGCGCTCGGGATCTACCTGCCCATGAAGGTGATCGTGCCCCTGGTGGCCGGCTCGGTGATCGGCACGGTTTACGAGCGTTGGGCGCGCCGCCAGGCCGATCCAGAACGGGCGGTCCGGCTGGGCACGCTGACGGCGACGGGCCTGATCGTCGGCGAGAGCCTCTGGGGCGTCGCCTTCGCGCTGATCGTCTACGTGTCGGGCGACGATGCCGCCCTGGCGCTGGCGGGCGACGGTTTTGGCGGCCCGGCGCTGATCGGCGGATTGCTGCTGTTCACGGGCCTGACGGCGGGTCTCTATCGGTATGCGCTGCGGAAGGCGGCCTGACGCGACAGGGGCTCGACATTCCTTTCAGCCGGCTGCGCGGCCTGCTCTTAGCGCGCGCGGCTTCAGCGGACCACTTCGACAGTCAGGCCGGGCACGCGGATCTTGGCCCATGCCCGATCGGTCGTCAGCACAGGCACACGAAGCTTCACCGCGAGCGCCAGACAGGTCCGATCCCCAATCCCGCTCCCGTATTGTCGCGTCGCATCCGTCAACAAGGCGGCCGCGAAGGCGGCATCGCGATCATGCACGTGTATGTCGAGTCGCAGGTTCCGGACCAATGTCTCGATGACCGGCAGAGCCAATCCCCGCAGAAGAAGCGCTTTGACCAGCTCTTGAAGATTGACAGCGGACATGGCCGCCGCGCCGACGTGACGGGCCACCAAGTCGGCTCCCGGCTCACCGCGCAGAAGGGCAATGACGGCCGAGGTGTCGAAGACGACGGCGCTCACGCAACCGGATCCTGGCCGTCCTCCTCGGCGCGGCGTTCTCTCAGGAAGGAAGAGGAATCGGCGTCCTGCCGGACGTTCTCGCGATAGAGAGCCTGAAGCTTCGACGCCGCGCGGCCGACCGGTGCGAGGCGCACCTCATCGCCATCGACCGTCACGACGAGGCGGCTCTCCCCCGTGAGACCCAAAGCGTCGCGCACGGATTGGGGCAAAACCATCCGGCCGTCGGCGGCCACCTCCGCGTCGGTCACGAACCGCATCGCCAGATCCTCAGCCTTCGCGGAGACATCTACCACACCGGTCCGCGCCCGTCGTCAGGATGTCGCGGACGGAGGCGCATCGCCGAGCCGTGCACCCACGCGATCGGTGCCATGTCGTCCGGCGCAGAGCTTTGCATTGACTTCGCAGCCGCACACCCGCATATCGGCGGTGCAGCGTCAGCGGCCGTCAGGGCCCGCTTGAGGGGGCTGCGTGACGGATCGGGCGCCTCCCGGCGTGATCCGGCCCCCCTCTTCATAACGTGCATGCACCCGGGCCGCCCCATCACGCGGGCTGCCCCCTGCCAACGGACCGACCGCAACACGACGCTGCTCGCAAACGACGCGAAGCGCCCGGCCGGCCCTGCTGCATCGGATATCTCTTTGACCCAATTCACCGATTTCGGCCTTGCCCAGCCCGTGCTGCGGGCGCTCGGCGAGGCTGGCTACGTCACGCCGACCCCGATCCAGGCCCAGGCGATCCCGCCGGCCATGGAGGGCCGCGACCTCTGCGGCATCGCCCAGACCGGCACCGGCAAGACCGCGGCCTTCGCGCTGCCGATCCTGCACCGCCTCTCCCTCTCGGATCGCCGCGCCCCGCGCCGCGGCTGCCGGGTGCTGGTGCTCTCGCCGACCCGCGAGCTCGCCAACCAGATCGCCGAATCCTTCGCGGATTACGGCCGCCACCTGTCCTACACCACCACGGTGGTGTTCGGCGGCGTCACCATCAGCCGCCAGGAGCGGGCGCTGGCGCCCGGCGTCGACGTCCTGGTCGCCACCCCGGGCCGGCTGATCGACCTGATCGAGCGCCGCTCGCTGACCCTCGAGGGTGTCGAGATCCTCGTCCTCGACGAGGCCGACCAGATGCTCGACCTCGGCTTCATCCACGCGCTCAAGCGCATCGTGAAGATGCTGCCGGCCCAGCGCCAGAGCCTGTTCTTCTCGGCGACCATGCCGAAGAACATCGCCGGCCTCGCCAGCCAGTACCTGAAGGATCCCGTTCAGGTCGCCGTGACCCCGGTGGCGACCACGGCCGAGCGCGTCGAGCAGACGGTCATCTTCGCCCATACCGGCGCCAAGCAGGCGCTGCTCGCCCACATCCTGCGCGATCCGGCCATCGACCGCGTCCTGGTCTTCACCCGCACCAAGCACGGGGCGGATCGGGTCGTGCGCGGCCTCGACAAGGCCGGCATCGCCGGCGCCGCGATCCACGGCAACAAGAGCCAGCCGCAGCGCGAGCGGGCGCTCCAGGCCTTCCGCGACGGCGATTGCCGGGTGCTGGTGGCCACCGATATCGCCGCCCGCGGCATCGATGTCGACGGCGTCAGCCACGTGATCAATTTCGACCTGCCGAACGTGCCGGAGAGCTACGTCCACCGCATCGGCCGCACCGCGCGTGCCGGGGCGACCGGCCTGGCGATCTCGTTCTGCAACGACGAGGAGCGGGCCTACCTGCGCGACATCGAGCGGCTGACCCGCCAGAGCGTGCCGGTGGCGGGCTTCCCCGAGGGCTTCACGCCCCCGTCGCGCCAGGAGGCGGCTGACATCGCACGTGAGGAAGAGCGCCGGCCCGAGCGCCAGCAGCAACGGCCGGCCGGTGGCCGTCCGGGCCAGCGGTCCCGCCCGCAGCAGGGCCGTCCCCAGCAGGGACGCCCGGAAGGCGGCCGCGGCTTCGGCGGCGGCCAGGGCCAGGGTGCGCCGCGCCAGGGCCGTCCGCAGGACGGTCGGGGCGAGGGTCGCGGCCCCGCTCCTCAGGGACGCGACGCCCGGTCTGACCGGCCCGCCCCCCGGCCGCAGGGCGAACGCCCGAGCCAGCAGCAGGCGCGCCCGGCCCGCGACAGCCGGCCCCAGCGGGCGGATGCCCGTCCACGCAGCGCCGGCGGCGCCGGCGAAGGCGGCCGCAACATCGGCTGGCTGGAGCGGTCGCCCCGATCCTAAAGACGGGGTTCCCAAAGGGCTGAGCCCTTTGGCGGGGTTCGGGGGCAGTGCCCCCGATGCATTGGGCAAAGCCCGACACCAGGGCTCTGCCCTGGACCCGCAAAAGGTCACGGACCTTTTGAAACCAGGATTCTTTCGCCGCCCCGGGAGGAGACTTCCGGGGCGGCTTCTTTTTTGCCCGGGGCATCCCATCTCACCGACAGGTCAGACGGGAGCGTGCTCCATGCGGTTCGAACTCTACCGGGACGGCAAGGGCGAGTGGCGCTGGCGCCTGCGGGCGCGGAACGGCGAGGTGATCGCGGATTCCGGCGAGGGCTATGTCCGCCGCGAGGATTGCGAGCACGGCATCGCGTTGGTCCGTCAGAGCGCCGAAGCTCGCATCGAGGATATGACCACCAAGATCGCTTGAGCGTAAGGCCACATCTACGCGAGCGAAGCCCGAACGCGCCGTACCCTGTCCCCGTGGCGACGGTCAAAAATAAACCCTGTCCGACTCTCCGTAGCGGTTACGCTGCAACGCTTCTCGTCGCCCGTGCGTTGCAGCGGTTCGGACCGCCTAAGGGTTCTCGTCCCTCGCGCGGTTCGTCGTCGAAGACGCAATCACGCAAAGGGAGTCGAGACCGTGCTGAGGAAATTCCTGCTCGCGGCCCTGCTGGTGCTGGGCTTCGCGGCTGCTGCGCCGCAGGGCGCGTCGGCTGCGCCGGTCGGCCCGGGCATCGCCCTGCCGGCCGACGCCGCGCCGGTCGTGGCCCAGAAGGCCCAGTACTACTACCGCCGTCGGTTCTACGGCCCGCGGCCGTTCTACCGTCGCCCGTACTACCGTCGCCGGTTCTATTACGGCCCGCGCCCGTTCTATCGTCGTCCGTATTACCGTCGGCGGTTCTACTACTAAGCCGATCATCAACCCGACCAGCCCGGCAGCTCCTGAGAGCCGCCGGGCTTTTTCATGCCGCGATTCGGGGTGCGCCGACGACCTCCATGTCGTATAGTGCAGAAACGGGACGTGCCGGCGACAGATCGGCCTGCCCGGGAGGAACCCCGATGAACGATATCGCGCAGCGCGCCGAGCCGACGGCCGCGTCGCCGAATCTCTGGCAATCGATCCCGCTCGAATGCATCCTGGGCGCCGTCGCCGTCTTTCTGGCGGCGGCACTGAAGCTCGCCGGCATCCTTCCCTGACGGCGCGCGAGACAGGCGGATGGACGGCATGCAGCACGTCGCACGCGCGAACGTCGAGGGCGAGCGGGCGCCGCCGCCCGAGGCGGACCTGCCGCGAGGGGATCTGACGGTCCGGACCATCGCGATGCCGGCCGACACCAACGCCAACGGCGACATCTTCGGCGGCTGGGTTTTGACGCAGATGGATCAGGCCGGCGGCATCGCGGGCGTCGACCGGGCCCAGGGCCGGGTCGTCACCGTCGCGCTCGACGCGATGACGTTCATCCGCCCGGTTCGGGTCGGCGATGTGCTGTGCGTCTACACCCGGGTTTCGCATGTGGGTCGGACCTCGATGAAGATCGAGGTCGAGGCCTGGGCGCGCCGGTTCTGCACCCAGGTCCGCGAGCGGGTGACGCAGGCGACCCTCACCTTCGTGGCCATCGACGAGGCCGGGCGCCCGCGCCCGATCCCACCCCTGGTGCCGTCGCCGACCGCGGTCTGACGGGCGCTACTTGATCACCGCGCAGGCGACCCGGTCGCCGGCGCCGCCGATCGGCTGGGAGGTGTGGTCATCCTCGTTGGCGTGGATGATCAGGGCCGAGCCGTCCCCGTCCTTGAGGCCGCCTTCGCCGGTGAGCGGCGTCTCGCTGGTCACCTCGGCATTCGCCGATCCGTCCTGGGTCGCGTAGAGGTTCGGCAGGTCGCCCTCGTCGGGCCCATCCGGATTGAGCAGGCCATGCTTGCTCTGATCGTGGTTCACATGGGCCTTCGAGTTCAGGAATTTCGGATCCGAGCAATCGCCGACCGCGTGGAAATGCAGGCCGTGCCAGCCGGGCGGGAGGCCGCCGGGCTGGATCGCGATGCGCAGCACCAAGCTGTTGGCCCCATCGCGGATCGCGATCGTCCCGATCGTGTCGCCCTTGGCGTTCTTGACGGGCGCCTGGAACGTCTCGGCGGGCTTGGCGGCGGCCGGCTCCTTCGCGGGTTCCTGTGCGAGGGCGCCGCTCGCCGCGAAAGGTCCCAGCAGCGCGAGCAGCGGCAGGATGCGTGTCATACGGTGGCTCTCCTCTCAAGCCCGGTCTAGGTAGGATGCGGGCCGCCCCTCCGACAGGGCCGGCCCCCGAAACCTTCACCGTATCCCTGCCGCAAGCCCGTAAAGCCCTGATGACCGGAGACCGGCCCATACCGGAGCGCGTGCGCGCGTCGAAACCAGGATCGCGGGCGGACCTGTTCCTGGTGGAGCACGGCCATTTCGAGAGTCGGGCGCGGGCGCAAGCCGCGATCCGGGCCGGGCTGGTGCGCGTCGATGGTCGGCCTCTGGCGCGGGCCTCGGAATCGATCCCGCCCGGCGCCCGTGTCGAGGCAACCCCCGAACATCCTTATGCCTCTCGGGGCGGCCTCAAGCTCGCCGCGGCGCTGGACGCGTTCCGGCTAGATCCGGCAGGTCTCGCCTGCCTCGATGTCGGCGCCTCGACCGGCGGCTTCACCGACGTGCTGCTCGCCCGGGGCGCGGCCCATGTCCACGCGGTCGATGTCGGCCGGGGGCAGCTCCATCCGAGGCTGGCCGGGAATCCCCGCGTCACCAGCCTGGAGGGCACCGACATCCGCAATCTCGACCCGGCGCGGCTCGTGCCGCGGCCCATACTCGCCAGCGTCGACGTGAGCTTCATCGGGCTGCGGCTGGTGCTCCCGGCGTTGCCGGCGCGGCTCGGACCCGGGGCCGCGATCGTCGCGCTGATCAAGCCGCAATTCGAGGCCGGGCGCGCGCGCGTCGGGCGCGGCGGCCTCGTCCGCGATCCGGCCGTCCACGCGGAGGTCTGCGCGGCCGTCCGCTTCGTGCTGGAAGGACTCGGGGCGACGATCCTGGGCCTGATCGATTCGCCCGTGCCGGGTGGCGACGGCAATTCCGAATTCTTGATCGGCGCAAACCTACCATGAGCGAGACGGTCACGATCCGGGAGCTCGGCGCCCGCGGCGACGGCATCGCGGAGGACGGCATCCTCGTCCCCTACACGCTGCCCGGGGAGCGGGTGACGATCCGCCGGGAGGGCAAGCGCGCGGAACTGCTCGGCATCGAGCAGGCCTCGCCCGACCGGGTCGAGCCGTTCTGCCCCTACTACATGCGCTGCGGCGGCTGCCGGACGCAGCACCTCGCGCCCGAGGCGGAGCTGTCCTGGAAGCGCGGCCTCGTCGCCCAGGCGCTGTCGCAGGCCCGGCTCGATGTCGAGCCGGAGGCCGCCATCGACGCGCACGGGGCCGGGCGCCGCCGCATCACGCTGCACGTCCGGGAGATCGACGGGCAGGGCGAAGCCGGGCTGATGGCGGCCCGCAGCCATGCGCTGGTGCCGATCGACCATTGCCCGATCACCGTGCCGGCGCTGCACCCGGCCCCCGCGGTGGCGCGCCGCCTCGCGGCGCCGCTCGGCCACGGCCGCAAGCCCCTGGACGTCGCCGTGACCGCCACCGACCGGGGCCTCGACATCGACCTGCGCGGCCACGGGCCGGTGAGCGGCGGCGTCGCCTCCGCGCTGGTGCGGATCGCGGGCGAACTCGGCCTCGCCCGGCTGTCGCTCCACGGCGAACGCCTGATGGAGGCCGAGCCCGTCTCGGTCACGGACGGCGACAACCGCCTCTATCCGGCCCCCGGCGGTTTCCTGCAGGCGACCGCGGCCGGGCAGGCAACGCTTACCGACCTCACCCTCGCGGCCCTGGGACGCCGCCCGCGGCGGGTCGCCGACCTGTTCTCGGGCTGCGGCCCCCTCGCCCTGGCGATGGCGCGCAATGCCGCCGTCCACGCCGTCGAGGCGGATGCGGCCGCGCTGGCTGGCCTCGACCGGTCGGCCCGGGCCGCCACGGGCCTGCGCCAGATCACCACCGAGCGCCGGGATCTGTTCCGCCGGCCGCTGCTGCCCACGGAACTCGATGGGCTCGACGCGGTCGTGTTCGACCCGCCCCGGGCCGGCGCCGAGGCGCAGGCCCGCCAGCTCGCCGCCGCGCGGGTGCCGGTGGTGATCGGCGTCGCCTGCGATACCGGCACCTTCGCCCGGGACGCGGCGACGCTCACGGCCGGCGGCTTCCGGCTCGAATCGGTGACGCCGGTCGACCAGTTCCGGCACTCGGACCATGTCGAGATGGTCGGCGTGTTCCGGCGGGAGGCCCCGCGCCGGCGCTAAGGCTCGCGACGCGGAGGCTTGCAACGCGGAGACTTGCAACTTGCTGGGGAATCTGACGTTCTCCAGATGACTGGAGGTGTCATGACCACAGCATCGATCCGCCTGCTTGCCCTCGCCGCGCTAAGCCTCGCCCTGCCCTCGACGCTGAGGGCGCAGCCCCGCGCGCCCGATCAGACCGGCACCGGCGGCGGGCCGACCTCGACGATCACGGCGCCGAACACCAATCGGCTCGGCGTGACAAAGCCGCCGGGCACGTCGCTGGGCCCCGGCGAGGTGCCCTCGCGCCGGGAGGAGCGACGCGAGCGCGCGCTGACCGACACGATCGACAACAGCGTCTGCGAAGGCTGCGACTGAACGCCGAGGCGGGCCCGGTGGAACCGTGGAAGCGGACCGCGATGTCACGGAAGCGTCAGAAAACAACGCCACACCCACGGCACAGCTTGCGCTTGGAGCCGCCGTGCCGGATGCGGACCGGACCTAGCGCCGACTTGTGACCGCTTCGCACCCGAGACCGCTTCGTGATTTTCATCCACCAGCCCGCAACCGGCGCCGGATCCTCGCTGCTTGAGCGCCGAATCGTCGACCTTCAGGACACGATCCCCGAGGACACCGTCTGGCTCGACCTGATCCGTCCGAGCCGCGAGGAGGAACTCAAGGTCGAGGCCTTCGCCGGCATCGAGGTTCCGACCCGCGAGGAGATGAAGGACATCGAGCCGTCGGAACTGCTCTATGTCGAAGAAGGCGCCCGCTACATGACCGGGCGCGTGCTCTCGAAGGTGAGCGATGCCGAGGAGCCGGGGCTCGCCGGCATCACTTTCATTCTACGGGGCAGCCGCCTCGTCACCGTGCGCTACGAGGAGCCGCAGGCCTTCCGGATGTATACGCAGCGCGCCGGCCGCACGATGGGCAACGGCAATACCTCCGCGCTCTCCGGCGAGACCATCCTGGCCGGGCTGATCGAGGCGGTGATCGACCGGGCGGCGGACGTGCTCCAGCTTCAGGGCGAGCGCATCGATCGCCTGTCCGGCAAGATCTTCGAAGTGCAGGCCGACCCATCGGCGCGCAACACCGCCCTCCAGGACACGTTGCGGGCGCTCGGACGACTGGGCGACCTGATCTCGAAGCAGCGCGAGAGCTTGGTCTCGATGGAGCGGATCCTGCTTTCGCTGTCGGCGACCTATCGGACCAACAAGGCGCCCCGCGACCTACGAGAGGATGTCCGCTCGACCCTGCGCGATCTTCAATCGCTGGAAGAGCACGCGACCTTCCTCTCCACGAAAATTCAATTTCTGCTGGATGCGACGCTCGGCTTAGTCAACCTGGAACAGAACAATATCATCAAGCTGTTCTCGGTCATGGCCGTCGTATTCATGCCGCCGACGCTGATTGCTTCGATCTACGGCATGAACTTTAAGTCCATGCCTGAACTAGAACTCTCGTTTGGCTACCCGATGGCCGTAGTCATGATGGTCGTCGCCGCGGTCCTTCCCTACGTTTTTTTCCGTTGGAAGAAGTGGCTCTAGTCACGAATGTTTGTCGAGGCGCAGATAAGGCGTTAATAAATCTCGTGGAGATCATCGAGCCTGGAACCGCGGCCCGCCCGCGACGACGGAAGCTCCGATGCGATTCTCCCTGAAGATGGTCCTGTGCGGCGCCATCGGCCTGCTCGCCCTCGCCGCCGCCGGCCAGGGTGTCGTCAGCGTCGTCCGGTTGTCCGAGATCGAGCAGGACGCCAAGGAGGTCTCGCAGGTCTGGCTGCCCGCCCAGAACCAGGCCGAGGCCATCGGCATGGCGGTGCGCGACGTGCGGCTGAAGCTCTACAAGCTGGTCGTGGGATCGCCGGATTTCGCCACCCTCGACAAGAACCAGACGGCGCTCACCGACGGCCTCGGCGCCCTCTCCGAATTGCGCCAAGCCTATCAGGACCACCTGTCGACGCCCCGGGAGCGGGAAACCTACGAGCGCTTCACCGGGGCCTGGAACGCCTACCAGAACATCCAGCTCCAGGTGGTCGAGCTGATGATCGCCGGCGACACGAACGGGGCCCTCAAGCTGGTGCTCGATCCCGAGACCGGTGCCCAGAGCGAGGCGGCGGTCGGCAGCCTCGCCGAGGCGATCGCGCTGGCCCGGTCGCAGACCGACGCGAACGTCGTGGCCACCGCCGACACCGCGGCCTCGGCCAAGCGTACCGCCCTGGTCGCCACCGCGGTCGGGCTGCTGGTCGCGGCCTCCGCGATGCTGTTCGCCCTGTTCGGCATCGCCCGCCCGATCCAGCGCATGACCGGGGCCATGGGGCGCCTGGCCGAGGGCGACGCAACCGTGGCGATCCCTGGCACCGGCCGCCGGGACGAGATTGGCGCCATGGCGGCGGCGGTGCAAGTGTTCAAGGACAATCTCATCCACACCCACGCGCTGGAACAGGAGACGGCGCTCGCCCGGGCCGGCGCCGAGGCTCAAAGGCGGCGCGCCGTCGTGGAGATGGCCAACGGCTTCGAGGCCGCGATCGGCGGCGTGCTGGCCGCGGTGACGGAGGCGGCCCTCGACCTCCGGGCCAATGCCGAGACGATGACCAGCACGGCGACCCGCACGGCCGAGCGCTCGGCCGCGGTGGCGAGCGCCGCGCAGGAGGCCGCCGCCCATGTCGGCACGGTGGCGGTGGCGGCCGAGGAACTCGGGGCCTCGGTCCAGGAGATTGGTCGGCAGGTCGACGGTTCCGCCGACCTCGCCCGGGGCGCGGTCGCCCAGGCCGGGCAGACCGCGGG
>NZ_JAKSYL010000287.1 GCF_022829515.1 Methylobacterium sp. J-048 | reverse complement strand
CACAGCCGGCACGACGTCAACGCCGACCAAGGCCGACGAAGACTGGTGGGGCTCGTTCCAGGCCTTCTTCAGGCCGGAGGAGGACCGGCACGGCTACGGCGAGGGCCTGCACCGCGGCGGCACGATGCTGAGCGCAGCGGTCGACGACGGGCACGTCCACGCCGCCGCCGATATCCTGGAGGAGCACGGTTCGGTCGATCGCGACGAGCGCGAGGCCGCCTGGCGCAAGGAAGGCTGGGACGGTCGTGCGACCGGTTCCACCACCGGCACCGCGCCGGTTGCCGCCGCAGCGCTCGGCGAGGGTGCGATGTCTTCCGACCACGCCGCCACGATCCGCGACACCGGCCTGCACGCCGCCGGATCGTCCGAGGCCGTCGCCGCCGGCGGTACAGCCACCGGGACCGACTACATTCCCGTGGTCGAGGAGCGCCTCAACGTCGGCAAGCGCATGGTCGATGCCGGCCGGGTCCGGGTTCGGTCCTACGCCGTCGAGAAGGACGTCAGCGAGAACGTCACCCTCCACGACGAGACCGTGAGCGTCGACCGTCGCGTCGTCGACCGCGCCGTCACCCCGGGCGACATGGCGCTGTTCAAGGACAAGGTCATCGAGGCGACCGAGATGCGCGAGCAGGCGGTCGTGTCGAAGGACGCCCGCGTCGTCGGCGAGGTCGGCATCCGCAAGGATGCGGCCCAGCGGGTGGAGACCGTGACCGACAAGGTCCGCCACACCGAGGTCGAGGTCGAGGACGGTCGCGGGACGGTCACCCGTACCGGCACCACCGGCACCACCACGGAAACCGCCCCGCGCAAGCCGCTCTGAGGCGATCACGTCCGGGACCGGTTCGAGCCGGTCCCGGCTCCGTACGATTCCATGTCCACCTTTCGCGAAAGCCCCGTCGCCGTGATCAAGCTTCGCCACCTCGTCGTACTCGCAGCCCTCGCAATGTCATGCGTCCCGCTCGGCGCGCAGGCACGGGACGAGACCGGCTCCAGGGCATCGCTGAAGCCGTTCTGCTCGGCCGACTACGTCCGTCTCTGCGACGGCCTCGACCTGAACGGACCCGAGGTCATCGCCTGCTTCCGCAGGAACGCCCGGGAGGTCTCGCCCAGATGCCGGGCTGCCATCGCGGAGCATGCCGAGACAACATCCGAACGGTCGGCCGCCTCGCGATAGCAGCTGGCTACCGCTTTCGCCCGCCACCGATCCCATCCCGAAGGAAACATCATGAAGATCCTCACCACCCTGACCGTCGCGACGGCGATGACGCTTCTTGGCGTTGGCCTCGCCTCGGCGAAGCCATGTGCGGTTGGAACGACCACGAACAGCACCGGCCAGAAGGGCTCAGCCGACGCCTCCTCGAAGGTCGACGGCGACACGACCGCGAAGGTCTCGCCGGGCGCCAAAGCCGAATCCCCCGGCACGGTCGGCGCGATGAACAACGTCGGCTCGAATGCGACGCCCTCCGCCAACGAGGCTAAGCCGCCCGAGGGCAAGGTGGTCAAGCCCGGCGACGACGATTGCTGATCGCCCCAACGACCGCTCATATCGGAACGGAGACATCCAATGAGTGACGGCTTTCCCTCGATGACGGCGCTGCTCGGCCTGTTGGCCGTGGCGGGCTTTCAGAACCGGGATAAGATCCAGGAGATGCTCGGCGGAGCCGGTCACGGTGGTCCCGCGACCGCAGGAGCGCCCGCCGGACAGGGTGGTCTCGGCGGCCTCCTCGGTAATCTCGGAGGCGCCCTCGGGGGTGCCGGTGCCGGTGGCCTGCTGAGCGGCGGCCTTGGCCAGCTCGTCGACCGCTTCCGCGAGAACGGCCACGGCGAGGCGGCCGACTCCTGGGTGAACCACGGGCCGAACGCCGAGATGAGGCCCGATCACCTGAGATCGGCCATCGGTCCCGACGTCCTCGATACGCTGTCGCGGCAGACCGGCCTGTCGCACGACGACCTTCTGTCCAGACTCTCGCGCGAGCTGCCCTCAGCGGTGGACCGTTACACCCCCGACGGCAGGCTGCCGTCCTCCGTCGCGGGCATGGCGGGTTGAGGAACCACCCGGTCGATCCCGCAAGTATCGAAGTCACGGAACCGACCGGTCACCACGTTCGCATTGGGGCACGTAAATCCCCGTCTCGGGAGGGACAGATGTTCGGAAGCGCACACGCCAAGGCCGCCGAACACCACGAGGCGGCGGCGAAGTCACACCGGAAGGCCGCTCGGCACCTCGACGACGGCAACGAGGAGAAGGCCGCCGAGCACGCCTCGAAGGCCGACGACCGGGCGAAGAAGGCAAACCAGAGCTCGATTAAGGCGAGACCCAAGAAGGCCCCCTCGAAGAAGTAGTCAACCTCATGGTGTCGGCTTAAAGCGCGCTCGACGCGGGCCGGCTCGACCTCGAACCGAACGGAGATTGATCATGGACGAGAACCGCATCACCGGCGCCGCCAAGGAACTCGGCGGCAAGGTCCAAGGTGCCGTCGGCGACGTCACCGGCGACCGCGAGACCCAGGCCAAGGGTACGGCCAACGAGGTCAAGGGCGCCGCCGAGAACCTCGTCGGCCAGGCCAAGGACGCCGTGCGCGACGTTGCCGGGCAGGCGAACGACCTCGCCGACAAGGCGATCAACAGGGGCCGGGATGCATTTCCCGAGACCGAGCGTGCCTACCGCCAGGGTGGCGATGCCGTCGCGCAGTATGCCAAGGAGTCTCCGCTGATGTTGGCGGCCATGGCCGGAGCCATCGGATACCTGCTCGCCATGGTGATCCACGGCCGTCGCTGAACGGTCGCCGTCCGGGGCCAGGCTTACGATGGGCGTTGTCACCGACCGGGGACGAGACGATGGGGACCCTCCGATGCCCCCCCCTGCGAACGCTGATCCATGACGGGTCGAACGACGACCGCTGGTACCTATGCTACGGTGACGACCCAACCGACGTGTACGTCTTCCACGAGCCGAACGGGCCATCCGGCGGCAGGCCGTCCCGCATCGAGCTCGCGGCCTTCCTCGCGGCCGCGAACGGATCCCCAGAGCACCGCGCCCTCCTCGGTATGATCGGTTCCCTTGTGGGGACTGATCGTGCCGATCTCGCATCCAGCACTCCCACCCCCGAGCCGGGGGCCGACGGTGCCGAACCGACCCCTGGCGAGGCTGCCTCGTCGATCTGATCCGTTCCCTCCAACGCCCGCGAGACCGTCATGGCCATCGACTACCGTTCCGAACTCCGCAGGCCCCTGCCGTTCAGCCTCGCCGTCGTGGCGGCGGTCCTCCTGGTCTGGCTCGTCGTCGCCTCCATCGCCGGGGGGCGGCAGAGGACGGCGCGGGACCACCGCATCCAGGAGCTGGAGACGCGGCAGGTTACGCTGCAATCGGACCTCGATCAGCAAAGGGCGGCCGCGGGTACCCTCGACGGGCTCAAGGCGAGGATCGCATCGGCCCAGCAGCAGGAGCGGGACATCACCCAGGCCGGGGAACAGGCCAGGGCGAGAGCTGCAAGCCTGGCGACGGAACAGCAGGCGGCCGAGCGCAGGGCCGGCGAGGCCAAGTCCACCGCCGAGGCCGAGGCCGCCAAGCTCACCGGGCTGCAGGCTCAGGTCAGCCAGGCGGAGCAGAAGCTCGCGCCGATGAAGGAGGCCACCACCGCGGCCGAGCAGGCCGCGACCGCCAGGACCAAGGAACTCGCCGACGTCGGCCGCCGGCTGGAGGAGACGCGCCAGCAGGAGGCGAAGCTTCGGGCCGACATCGCCGCCATGTCCCAGGAGGCGACCGCCAAGACCGCCGACCTCGCCAAGGCCGAGGAGAGCCAGCAGAAGGCACGCGAAGGCTCGGCCGCCGCGCAGAAGGATCTCGCCGAGGCTCGCACCGCCACCGAGCAGGTGACGAGGCAGAAGGCCGAGCTGGAGCAGGCCATCGCCGGCCTGACCGCCAACCGCGAAAAGCTGACGAGCGACGTCTCCCAGGCTAGCCAACAGGTACAGCAGGCCAAGGACGGGTTGGCGGCCACCCGGAAGGACCTGGCGACGGCGCAGTCCGAGAGGGACCGGGTCATCTCCGAGCGTGGCCAGGCCGAGCAGGCGCTCCAGAAGCTGACCGCCGACCGCGAGGGTGCGACCTCGGCGTTGGAGGCGCTGCAGAAGCGGCAGGCCGACGCCCAGGCTCAGTTGGCGACCCTCACCGAGACGCTGGCCAACCGAAACAAGGAGATGGCCGCCCTTGAGGACCGCCTCGGGACGACGCGGCAGGAGCTCGCAGCAGCCCAGGCCAAGCTCGCCGAGGCGCGTCAGCAGCTCTCGGACCAACCGCCGGCCATGACGGTGCATCCCAACCCGGCTCAGAAATAGGCGCCGACCGCCTTGCCGAGGACGGAATGAGGTGGCCCAGGTGCGGCCGCACCTGGGGGCTTTCCCTGATGGCATCAGGATTTCGGGATGCGGCTCGGGGTGTCAGGACGATCAGTCGTGCGCGGCGCGCAACGCACAGGATGCGGCAGGCTTCGGGCGGGGGAGCATGGCCATCCCGAGCGTCGGTTCGGCGTGGGGTCGCCTGATTGGCCGAGCGACCTGACGCCGCGTCGATATGGGGCGTGACACCTGGCCCCCTGTCAGCAACCGAGTCGTCAGTCGCAGGTTCTATCCAGGTCGGCGGGATCGACGATTGCATTCGTCCCGGATGGAGGGCCACCGCGTTCCCGTGGCCCCGGGAAATAGGGGTGCGGTGTCGTTGCGTGACGAGATTGGGCTGGGCGACATCGACCTGAGGCTGTTGAAGGCCGCCGTGGAGGCCACCGGCGAGGCCATCCTGATCACCTCCGCGGAGCTCGATGAGCCTGGGCCGCGCATCGAGTACGCGAACGGTGCCTTCCTGCGCCTCACCGGCTACCGATTGGAAGAGGTCATCGGCCGGAGCCCTCGTTTCCTGCAGGGGCCGAAGACCGAACGCGCCGAACTCGAACGTGCCCGGACATCGCTTGCGGCGGGCGAGGCATTCCACGGCGAGGCGCTGAACTACCGCAAGGATGGCTCGACCTACATGGTCGAATGGCTGATCACACCGGTCCGGGAGGCCGATGGCAGCATCACCCACTGGGTCTCGGCCCAACGAGACGTCACCGACCGCCGCGCCTTCGAGGACCGGCAGGCGATGATGGTCCGCGAGCTCCACCATCGCGTGAAGAACACGCTCGCGACAGTCCAAGCCGTCCTCAACGCGACCATGCGCTCGGCCGTCTCGCTGCCCGAATTCGGACGGGCCTTCACCGGCCGCATCGTCTCGCTCGCCCGGACCCATGCGCTCATAACCGAGGACCAGGCGCAGGTCGCCTCCTTCGAGGGCCTGCTGAGGGCTGAGCTCGATCCATACAACGAGGATCACCGCATCACGCTTCGGGGACCGGACCTGAGGCTTCCCTCCGAAGTCGCCGTACCGGTCGGCATGGCATTGCATGAGCTGACCTCCAACGCGCTCCGGCACGGGGCCCTGGCGCATCCCGGCGGCCGGCTCACGGTGACCTGGACGGTTGAGGATCGGACGAACACCGGATGGCTGGCCTGGGTCTGGAACGAGCACGACGGGCCACCGCCGGCCCTGCCGACCCGGGAGGGTTTCGGCATGCGCTTGATCAACAGGATCCTCGCCGCGCAGACGGGTGCCGAGGTGGATGTGGCGGCGGATGCCGACGGCCTTCGGATCAGCATCGGGATACCGCTCGTGCGCCGCTAATGGTCTTTCGTGCGGTCGTGGAGCTCTTCGGCGTAGGTCGGAGGAAGGGCGGGCATCTTGGTCATGAGCCCCCCGATGCGGGGTTGTCGGCGGAACGCGCCATGGTCGGGTCCGCCCTTGTGGATGGACGCGTGAATGTGATTTCCTGCCACGTCGGAATCCTCGGCAATCGGTGCGATTCAAGCCGCTTGAACCTCTTCTTTCCATGGATCGCCCAACGATGAGCGAGGGGGAGCTCGAACGCCTGCGTGCCCTCCACCGCTACAGGTTGCTGGACACGCCGCGAGAGCAGGGCTTCGACGAGATCGCCGAGGCGGCGGCCGAGCTCTGCGAAACGCCCATCGCGGTCGTGAACCTCGTCGGGGACGGGCGGCAGTTCTTCAAGGCCGAGGTCGGCCTGGGCGTGCGCGAGATGCCGCTGGAGAGCTCCTTTTGCCGGCAGGTACTCCTGCAGAGCGATTTCCTCTGCGTCCCTGACGCAAGCCGCGATCCGCGGTTCGAGGGCAACCCGCTCGTCGCCGGGGACCCCGGGCTGCGCTTCTATGCAGGCGCCCTGCTGAAGACATCCGACGGACATCCCATTGGCACGGTCTGCGTGCTCGACACCAAGCCTCACGAACTCTCCGAGCGGCAGCGCAAGGGGCTGCTCCGCCTCGCCCGCCAGGCCATGGACCAGATGGAGTTGCGCCTGTCCCTGCGGGAGCAGGCCGAGCAGCGCCTGCTGCACGAGCGCATCCTCGACAGCGCCACCGACTACGCCATCGTCGCGACCGACGCCGAGGGGAACGTCACCCGTTGGAATGCCGGTGCCGAGCGCATCCTTGGCTGGAGCGAGGCCGAGATGCTGGGCCGACCGGTCGCGGTGTTCTTCACGCCGGAGGACCGTGACATCGACCGGCCAAGGATCGAGATGGCGATTGCCCTCAGGGACGGCAGCGCCCCCGACGAGCGCCGGCACATCCGAAAGGATGGCAGCCGCTTCTGGGCCAGCGGCAGGATGATGCCGCTGACGTCCGACCAGGGGGCGGTCGTCGGCTTCGTCAAGATCCTGCGCGACCAGACCGGGCAGCGCGAGGCGGGCGCCGCCCTGGAGGCGAGCGAACTTCGCTATCGCTCCCTCGTCGAGGTGAGCCCGCAGGTGGTCTGGTTCGGCGACGCCGACGGCAACGTCACCTACTGCAACGCCTACTGGTACGACTACACCGGCCTGCCCGGCGGCGAGGTCGGCGAGGCCAGTTGGATGGCCGCCATCCACCCCGACCACCGGGAGGCGACGCGTCGGACGTGGCTCGCCGCGGCGCGATCCGAGGGACCCTACGAGGTCGAGTTCCCGCTGCGCCGGGCCGACGGCGAGTACCGTTGGTTCCTGTCCCGGGCCCGGCCCGTGCGGGACGCGGCAGGGACGCTGCGCAGCTGGATCGGCACCTCGCTCGACATCCACGAGCGCAAGGTGGCCGAGGAGCGCTTCCAGGCCCTGACCGAGCTCTCGCCGGCCATGGTCTGGTTCGGCAACCCCGACGGCAGCCTGAGCTACCTCAACGACCGCTGGTACGCCTACACCGGCCAGACCCCGGAGCAGGCGCTGCCGCTGGGCTGGGGCGATGTCATCCATCCCGACGACCTGCCTGGGCTCCTTCAGGCCTGGGAGACGGCTCGCGCGCGGGAGGCGGTCTACGACACGGAAGCCCGACTGCGGGGTGCGGACGGCGCCTATCGCTGGTTCCTGATCCGGGCCGAGCCCCGGCGCGACGGCGCGGGGACGGTCGTCGGCTGGCTCGGCAGCAACAGCGACATCCACGACCGCCGGCAGGCGGAGGAAGGCCTGCGCCGGGCGCGCGAGCAGTTGCGCCTCGCCGTCGAGGCCACCGGCACGGGCATCTTCGACTACGACCTCGTCTCGGACGTCCTGGAATGGGATGCCCGGACGCGGACCCTGTTCGGCCTCCCGCCGGACGCACCGGTGAGCTACGACGTCTTCCTCGCAGGGCTTCACCCGGAGGACCGCGCCTGGGTCGACGAGGCGGTGCGCGTCGCGCTCGACCCGACCGGAAGCGGCGCCTACGACATCGCCTACCGCACCATAGGCCTCGGGGACGGCGTCGAGCGTTGGGTCGCCGCCATGGGACAGGCCATCGTCGAGGGGGGACGGACCGTCCGCTTCATCGGCACGACCCGCGACGTCACCGAGAGCCGGCGGGCCGAGGCGGCATTGCGCGAGGCCGAGGAGCGCTACCGGTTGGCCGCCCGCGCGACCAACGACGCGATCTGGGACTGGGACTTCGCCACAAACCACGTGCTTTGGAACGATGCGCTCCACCACGCCCATGGCCATTCCCCCGACGCCGTCGAGCCGACCGGCGACTGGTGGATCGCCCACATCCATCCCGAGGACCGGACCCGCATCGACGCCTCGATCCACGCGGTCATCGACGGCACCGGTACCGCGTGGAGCGACGAGTACCGGTTCCTGCGTGCGGACGGGACCTACACCGACATCCTCGATCGGGGCTACGTCATCCGCGACGGGAACGGCCATGCCTCGCGCATGATCGGCGCCATGTTCGACATATCCGAGCGCAAGCGGGCGGAGGAGCACCAGCGCCTGCTCACGGGCGAGCTCCAGCACCGGGTCAAGAACACCCTCGCCCTCGTCCAGGCCATCGCCAGCCAGACGCTGCGCGGCGCGTCGAGCGTGGACGAGATGCGGGAATCGTTCTCCTCGCGCCTGGTCTCGCTGGGACGGGCGCACGACATCCTGACCGCCTCCAGTTGGACGGAGGCGCCGATAGCCGACGTGGTCGACGGGGCCCTGGCGGTGCATCGCGCCGGGACCGGCAGTCGCATCCGCGCGAGCGGGCCGGATGTGAACCTTGCCGCCAAGCCAGCCCTCGCACTGGCGCTGGCGCTGCACGAGCTCGCCACCAACGCGGCCAAGTACGGGGCGCTGTCGAACGAGGTCGGCACGGTCGACCTGCGCTGGCACGTGGTGCACGAGGGCGACGCGCCGCGCTTCCGCATGAACTGGTCCGAGCAGGGCGGCCCGCCGATCCTGGCGCAGCCCTCGCGAAGGGGCTTCGGGTCCCGTCTCATCGAGCGCAGCTTCGCGGCGGAGGTCGGCGGCGAGGTCCGGCTCACGTATGCCCCGACCGGCCTCGTATGCAGCCTTGAGGCGTCGCTCGCGTCCATGCAGGAGGCGGGCGACGCGGCGGCGGCCTGAGCGCTTGAGCCTCGTTGCCGGTCGGACGCCGGCGTCGATGGCCAAGCCGCGTTGTTCGCCGCCGGTTCCGGAGACCTCGCCAAAGGTGGCGTGAACGACAAGGACGAGGTCGAAGGATTCCATGGCGGCTATCGCCGATGGACCGGGGCCGCGATCCACCGAGGGACGACCGTGATAGGGACGACGAGGCCGTGCCGGTCACGCCTCGGGGTCGCAGGGTCATGTCAGGCTTTGACAGTCGACCCCGGCGATGACATCCCTGTGCATGGCCAAGGCCCCGACCTCGCTCAACGTCTCGCTGACCCCGGAACTCGCCGCGTTCATCGCGGTGCGCGTCGCCTCGGGTCGATACCTCAGCGCGAGCGAGGTCGTTCGGGCCGGCCTGCGTCTGCTGGAGCGCGACGAGGCCGGTTGGGCGAGCCTCGCGAACGGCATCCCACGCCCACAGGCACAGGTGACACATGGGTCGCGAGAGCACGGTGGCTGAACTCGCCGCCGCATCCTCCGTGCCGTCGCGCGTGATCGCGCTGGCGGAGGACGTGGCGACCCGCATCGCGGCCCCGATGGCCGAGACGACGGACAGGGATGCCGTCTGGCCGGGCGAAAGCCTCTGCGCACTCGGCGGCGCGGGGCTCCTCGGGCTTCATGTCCCGCGGCGCCTCGGCGGCCTCGGCGAGGGGCTGTCCTCGCTGGCCCGCGTCACGGAGATCCTCGGCCACGCCTGCAGCTCGACGGCGATGTGCTTCGGCATGCACTGCGTCGCGACCGCGGTCATCGCCGCGAAGGCGACGCCGGCCCAGGAGGAAGGCTACCTCCGTCCCATCGCGGCCGGCCGGCACGTCACCTCGCTGGCCCTGAGCGAGCCCGGCAGCGGGGCGCACTTCTTCCTGCCGCGGTCGACCTTCCGGCGAGACGCGGACGGCTTCGTCGTCGACGGGAAGAAGAGCTTCATCACCAGCGGCGCCTACGCCGATTCCTACGTGGTCTCGACGGTGGCCCCGGGCGCCGAGCACGATCCCGGCACCTTCACCTGCCTGCTCGTCGACAAGGGCTCGGCCGGCCTCGCCTGGGATCCGCCCTGGGCCGGCATCGGCATGCGCGGCAACCATTCGTCAGGGGCGCTGTTCGACGGCGTGCGCGTGCCGACGGAGAACCTTCTCGGCGCCGAGGGCGACCAGATCTGGTACGTGTTCGAGGTGGTCGCGCCCTACTTCCTGGTGGCCATGGCCGGGACCTACCTCGGGGTCGCCCAGGCCGCCTTCGACCTCGCGGTGGAGCACCTGCGGCAGCACCGCTACGAGCACACCTCCGAGCGCCTGGTCGAGAACGCAGCCCTGACCGAGCGGATCGCCGAGATGTGGACGGTGATCGAGCGCTCGCGCCAGCTTCTGGGCCACGCCGCACGGCTCGGCGACGCGGGCTCGCCCGACGCCTCGAAGGCGCTGTTCGCCGCCAAGGTCGACATCGCCGACACCGCGGTCTCCGTCACCAACACGGCGATGACGTTGCTCGGCGGTCGCGGCTACCGCGAGAACGGCAAGCTCGCCCGCCTCATGCGCGACGCCCAGGCCGCGCACGTGATGTCGCCGACCACCCACCTCCTCAAGGCCTGGCTCGGCCGCTCCGTGCTCGGCCTGCCCCTGCTCTGAGCCATGGCGGCCATGCAGGTGCTGGTTCTCGTCGGGCATGGCCCGGACGTCCCGTCGTGGCCACAGGCCGACGCCGTCGGCTGGTCCATGCTCGACCTGACCGTATCGATCTCGGCGGACGCGCCCTCGGCCGTCGAGGGCGACGCGGACATCCTGGTGATCGCGCCGACCGTCGCTGACCCCCTCGCGCGCGCGCACCTTCCGCCAACGCCGGCCGTCCGGCCAGATCCTGTTCGTGGTGCCGGACGAGCGCCTCGACCGGATGCGACGCCTGCTGCCGTTCTCCCCCGAGATCTCCGAGGCCTGGGTGCTCGGCGAGGACGTCGCCGTCCCCGAGCTCGAACGCCTGCTGCGGGATGCGGCCGCGGCGGTCGCGAGCCGGCGCGCGGTGAAGGGCCTGTACGGACGGATCAACGCCCACTTCGGAAAGGCCGTCCCGGCGGCGGATGCGACGGAGGAGCGCCGCACCCGCCACCTGGCGCTCGCCGACCGGTACCTTGCGGCCATCCTCGCCAACGCCCCGGACGCGCTCGTCGCGGTCGCCCTGGACGGCGCGGTGGTGAGCTGGAACGAGGCGGCCGCCCGGCTGTTCGGGGTGTCCTGGGACGCGGTGTCCGGACGCGCCTTCTGTGACCTGTTCCTGCCCCACGACCGAGCGGGCGCCGTGGCGCTTCTGAGCCAGGCCGGCATGGGCGAGAGCATCCGCTCGCGGGAGTTGCGCATCGCGGAGCGGGACGGCCGCGCCCTGACGCTCGAACTATCGGCGGGACCGGTCCTCGGCGGCGGCGGCTCCATCGAGGGGGTGACCCTGGTCGCGCGCGACGTCACCGCCCGCAAGCGCGACGAGGAATCCTTGCGCCTCCTCAACGAGGACCTAGAAGGCCGCATCGCGCGGGCCGTGGCCGAACGCGAGGTCACCGCCGCCGCCCTGCGGCAAGCCCAGAAGATGGAGGCCGTCGGGCAGTTGACCGGGGGCGTGGCCCACGACTTCAACAACCTGCTCACCGTGATCAAGAGCAGCGTCGAGATGCTGGCCCGGGACGATCTCGCGGACGAGCGCCGGAAACGCTACGTCGCGGCCATCTCCGACACCGTCGACCGCGCCGCCAAGCTCACCGGGCAATTGCTGGCCTTCGCGCGCCGGCAGCCGCTCAAGCCGGAGGAATTCGATGCCGCCGAACGCCTCAGGACGGTGACGGAGATGATGGCCACCATCGTCGGCGTCCGGATCTCCATCGATACGGACGTGTCCTGCGAGGACTGCTTCGTCCATGCCGACGCGAGCCAGTTCGAGACCGCGCTCGTCAACATGGCGGTGAACGCGCGCGATGCCATGGATGGCGAGGGCACGCTCACCCTTCGGTTGCGCGACGTCCGGGGCATCCCGCCGATCCGGGGACATGCGCCGGCCGCGGGGGACTTCGTCGCGGTCTCCGTGTCGGATACCGGAACCGGCATCCCGACGGAAAAGCTCGACCAGATCTTCGAACCGTTCTTCACGACGAAGGACGTCGGCAAGGGCACCGGGCTCGGCCTCAGCCAGGTGTTCGGCTTCGCCAAGCAGTCCGGAGGCGACATCGCCGTCGAGAGCGTACCCGGCGAGGGCACGACGTTCACGCTCTACCTGCCGCGCATCGCGTCCCCGGCGGTATCGACCTGCCCCCGGGAGACCTTGGCGACGCCGGGCCTGCCGGGTGGGTCGAAACGTATCCTGATGGTCGAGGACAACCTTGAGGTCGGTCGGTTCGCGACGCAGATCCTCGCGGACCTCGGGCACGCGGTGACCTGGGCCGTCAACGCCGCCGAGGCCCTGTCGCTCCTCGCGGAGGACAGCGCACGGTTCGACATCGTGTTCTCGGACGTGGTCATGCCCGGAATGAACGGGATCGAGCTCGGCCTTGCGATACGCAGGGGCTATCCGGGCCTCCCGGTCGTGCTGGCCAGCGGGTATAGCCACGTGCTGGCCGAGGAAGGCCGTCACGGCTTCGAGCTCGTCCAGAAGCCCTACGCCACCGGTGACATCTCCCGCGTGCTCGGGCGCATGGCCCGGTCCCGGCCCTCGGTGTCAAACGCCTGAGCCCTCGGACCGCCTCGTGCGGAAAAGACCGGGTGATGAGGTTGCCGAAGTGCCGGAAACGAGCCGGGAAGCGGCAAAAGCCGTCTTATGACGATTCCGAAAAACACAATCCCGGTATCCTTGGATCACCGCACGTAGCCCGGCCTTCGACAGGCTACGCAGGACCAGGTCATGACCCATGGTGTCGACCGGGGGCCGACCTCGAACGTGGTCCCGCTGCGGGCCGGCGGCGTCCCGTCATCCGAAGCGACGGACGCCAGGTATCGCCTCGATCTTCCAGCGGGCGAGGCCGAGGACAATCCCTACGATCCATGGAACGCCTGGAACCTCGGCCGCGAGCTCATCTGCGCGAGCCAGGACTGTGTCGAGGTGATCGATCAACTCGGACACCTGCGTCTTCGGAACCCGATGGCGCGCCGCATTCTCGGCGATGGCGACCTGGCCGATGCCGACCACGAGCCATGGTCGATGTCCTGGCCCCCGGCCATTCGGGAGACGGTCTCCGACGCACTGGCCGTGGCGGCCACGGTGGGCACGGCGCGCTTCGACGGATGCCGCCCCGCGGCCCAGGGCGGGACCGTGTACTGGGACGTCGTCCTGTCCCGGATCGTCAACGTCGACGGTCGGCTCGTGGGCGTGATGGCGGTCTCGCGGGACATGACCCAGTTGCGGCGGATCGAGGACGGCCACGACCTGCGCAGCCGCGAGTTGAGCCATCGCCTCAAGAACATGTTCGCCCTGGTCAACGGGCTCGTCACCCTCTCAGCCCGCAACCTTCCCGCCGTGCAATCCTATGCCGGGACCCTGCGCGACCGCTTCACCGCGATGAGCCGGGCCCTCGAATATCTCCAGGTCCCGCAGGTGGACGAGCGCTCGTCCCGTCCGCAACAGACCCTCCAGGGCCTGCTGGGCGCGCTGCTCCGGCCCTACGACGAGGCGGGCGGCGCCGAGCGGCGGTTCGTCCACGGCGCGATGGACGACGTCTTGGTCGGCGATGGATCGGTGACCGGCCTCGCCCTCGTCATCCACGAGCTGGCCACGAACGCGATCAAGCACGGTGCCCTCGCCGGTGACGGCGGCACCGTCACCGTCGATTGCCGACGCGTCGGCGCGGACATGCGCATCGCCTGGACCGAACGCGGCGGTCCCCGCATCGGGAACCCGCCCAGCAGCGAGGGCTTCGGATCGAAGCTTACCGAGCGAACCGTCCGTGGGCAGCTGTCCGGGAGCATCACGCACCACTGGGATGAGGCGGGGCTCAGGGTCGTCATCGGCCTCCCGTGGGCGAGCCTGGCGTCCTGAGCGCGGGCGCGGGCGAAAAGGCGCAAGACCCGCGTCGCCCGCCCCGGGAACCGGGTCCGCGCAGGGCGGGCGAGACGGACACCGTCGCATCGCCACTGGCGGATGGACCGTGGCGGAAACACGGGACCCGTCGCCGGTTGTCGGATCATATCGAGTGGCCGTCATGCGACGGAGTGCGTGCCCCCCGGTCGGAGCGGAATACCCTGCCTGGCTGATGGGGCCCATCGGATACCCTGGCCGATATCGAGAGGCGAGCGGGAACGATTGTCGCCTACGCCGGCGCAACCGAAACGGCCGAGCCAACTTAAGCATGACACCCCGCGACGTTGACGGTGGATGTTTGGAAACCGCTTTCGCCTATTTTCGACCGCTCCACCGGTTCTCGGTCGGCATCGGATGCCCGACTGAGTCGAGGCAAGACCGTTTCCAACGCGCATACTCGTGGAGTCCCGCCTTGGTGAGGGACATGTAAAGGGACTTGGGGTGCTGGACGGGTCACGTGCGACGCTGATGCCTGAGCCATCGAAGCCCGCGGATGGCTTCCTGCGCGGCGGCGGCGACATGGGTGCGCTGATGCGTGCGCTCGATTGGACCCATTCACCGCTCGGCGAGCCTGCCTCCTGGGGGCCTTCCCTCCGGATGAGCGTGAACCTGATGCTGGGTTCCGCCTTTCCGATGTTCCTGGCTTGGGGGCCGGACCTCGGGTTCCTGTACAACGACGCCTACGTCGAGATCCTCGGGACCAGGCACCCCGATGCCATGGGCCGCCCGTTCCGGGCCGTCTGGTCCGAGATCTGGAGCGACATCGAGCCGCTCGTCCGGAAAGCCCTGCAGGGGCAAGCCACCTTCCTTGAGGACCTACCGCTCGTCATGACCCGCAAGGGATATGACGAGGATGTCTGGTTCACCTTCTCCTACTCCCCGATCCACGAGGACGACGGCACCATCGCGGGCATGTTCTGCGCCTGCACGGAAACGACGCGCCAGGTCCAGGCGCGGCGCAGGCAGGCGTTCCGGGTCATTCTCGACGACGCCTTGCGCCCTCTGAGCCATCCGGCCGACATCAAGGCCGCCGCCTGCGCGACGCTCGGCCCCTACCTCGGCGTCGACTGCGTCGGGTACGCGGAGGCGGACGCGACGGGGGAGCGGACCTTCATCGAGCGCGATTGGACGGGCCCCGGCTTCGCCGGCGCCGCGGGCCACCACGTCCTCGACGCGTACGGCCCCGCCGTGGGCGCCGAGCTACGAGCCGGACGTACGGTGCGCATCCCGGACATCGATGCGGACCCCCTTACGCCCCCGGACGCGGCCGGCGCCTACGCCGCCATCGGGACGCGGGCCTTCCTGAACACGCCGCTCGTCAAGGACGGGAGGCTGGTCGCCCTGCTCTACGCCTTGAGCGGCAAGACCCGCAGATGGACGGAGGAAGAGGTCGGGATCCTTGGGGATGCGGCCGAACGCACCTGGGCGGCGGTGGAGCGGTCCCGGTCCGAGGACGCCCTCCGGGAGGAACGGCGGACGCTGGAGACCCTGAACCGGATCGGGACGGTGCTGGCCGCCGAGCTCGATCTCGGACGGGTGGTGCAGATGGTCACCGACGCCGGCGTCGACCTCACCGGCGCACAGTTCGGGGCGTTCTTCTACAACGTCCTCGACCCGAAGGGCGAAAGCTACATGCTTTACACGCTCTCGGGCGTCGACCGTTCCGAATTCGACAAGTTCCCGATGCCCCGCAACACCTCGGTCTTCGCACCGACCTTCGGCGGCGAGGGCGTGGTGCGATCCGACGACATCCTCACGGACGGTCGCTACGGCAGGAACACCCCGCACAAGGGCATGCCGAAGGGCCATCTGCCCGTGCGCAGCTACCTGGCGGTCCCGGTCGCGTCACGCTCGGGAGAAGTACTCGGCGGCCTCTTCTTCGGGCATCCCGAGACGGCACGGTTCCAGCCGCGCCACGAGACCCTCATGGTGGCCGTCGCCGCGCAGGCCGCCATCGCCATCGACAACGCGCGGCTGTTCGAGCGGGCGCAGCACGACCTGGCCGAACGACAGGCGGCGGAGGCTCGCCTGAAGGAATTGAACGGGAGCCTTGAGCAGCGCATCGCGCAGGCCACGGCCGAGCGGGCGGCGGTCGAGGATGCGCTCCGTCACTCCCAGAAGATGGAAGCCGTCGGCCAATTGACGGGGGGTGTCGCGCACGACTTCAACAACCTGCTCACGGTCATCAAGTCGTCGACCGACCTGCTGAAGCGGCCGAACCTCGCCGAGGACCGTCGCATGCGCTACGTCGGGGCGATCTCAGATACCGTGGATCGCGCCGCCAAGCTCACGTCGCAACTCCTCGCCTTCGCGCGACGGCAATCCCTCAAACCCGAGGTGTTCGATGCCTGCGAGAGCGTGCGGGCCATCGGCGGCATGATGGGAACCCTGACCGGCTCCCGGGTCAGGATCGTCACCCAACTTCCCGACGATCCCTGCTTCCTGAACGCCGATCCGAGCCAGTTCGACACGGCGTTGGTGAACATGGCCGTCAACGCCCGGGACGCGATGGACGGCGAGGGCCAACTCACCATCACCGTCCAGGCCGTCGATCAGATGCCGGCCGTGCGGGCCCACGCCGCCGTCCCGGGGGCGTTCGTGGCTGTGTCGATCACCGATACCGGCAGCGGCATCCCCGAGGACCGGCTCACGCAGATCTTCGAACCGTTCTTCACCACCAAGGGCGTCGGACAGGGAACGGGTCTTGGACTGTCGCAAGTGTTCGGGTTCGCCAAGCAGTCCGGGGGCGAAGTCACGGTGGCGACCAAGCTGGGCAAGGGAAGCACCTTCACGCTGTACCTGCCGCGCATGACCGGGGCCGTACGCCCCGTCGACGGCAGCGAGCCCGAACCCCTCATGGACGGACATGGTACCTGCGTGCTGGTGGTCGAGGACAATGCCGAGGTCGGGACGTTCGCGACCCAGACCCTGGCCGAACTCGGCTACGTCACCGTCTGGGCCGCCAACGCCGAGGAGGCGCTGGCCGAGCTCGCCAAGGACGCGGAACGCTTCGACGTGGTGTTCTCGGACGTGGTGATGCCCGGCATGAACGGCATCGACCTCGCACACCACATCCGCGAGACCCACCACGACCTCCCGGTGCTTCTCGCCTCCGGCTACAGCCACGTCCTGGCCCAGAACGGCACCTATGGATTCGAACTCCTGCACAAGCCGTACTCGGTCGAGCAGCTCTCTCGCCTCCTGAGGAAGGTGGCCACTTGGCAACGGCGCAAACGCATCATGGGCCGGTAACGCCTCGACGGTCTCCCGGCTTGTCGACGTCGGAGAGCCCTACCTCGAATCCGCGACGCCTCGATCATCGAACGGCTGCAAGTCGTCGTCCCGTCGATGGCGGCCCAGGTTCGGCCGGAAGACGCGACCGGCGTCGAGCGTTTGCCGGCCGCCCGTCCTACCAGGCAGCCGGTCCCAGGCCCAACCCTAAGCTTTCGTGACCAACCTCTCCTTTCGAGACGTCCGCATCGGCCGGGTAGATCAACCGATGCCATGCGAGGCGGCTTCCAGGAGGATGGAGCCTCGCCGACGTCCATGTCCTTTCCGGCATAGCGGCGACAATCAAGGTACCGCCGTCATCTCCTTGATGCGGGCAGCCAGTGCGTCCATCGGGAAGGGCTTGGTCAGAACCCGCATCCCCGGGGCGAGATGCCCATGTCCGACCGCGGCGTTCTCGGCGTACCCCGTGATGAAAAGCACCTTGAGATCCGGCCGGCTCGCCCGGGCGGCGTCGGCCATCTGCCTGCCGTTCATCCCGCCGGGCAGCCCAACATCCGTCACCAGCAGATCGATGCGCACGTCCGACATCAGCACCTTCAGGCCCGATGCGCTATCCGACGCCTCGATGGCGCCGTAGCCCATGTCCTCCAGGATCTCGGTCACCAGCATGCGCACGGTCGGTTCGTCGTCGACGATCAGCACCGTCTCGCCCCGTTCGGCGCGCGGATATTCGACGGCCGCGGTTGCGGCGGCGTCGACCTCGGCGTCTCCCTGGTGGCGCGGCAGGTAGAGGCACACGGTGGTGCCTTGGTCGATCTCGGAATAGATCCGGACCTGTCCTCCCGATTGACGCACGAAGCCGTGGATCATGGACAGGCCGAGGCCGGTGCCCTGTCCGGTCGGCTTGGTGGTGAAGAACGGCTCGAACGCCTTTTCGATCACCTCGCGCCGCATGCCGCTGCCGGTATCGGTGACGCAGAGCGAGAGGTACTGACCCGGCGCCAAATCACGTTCAGCGGCGGCGCGCTCGTCCATCCACTTGTTGGCGGTCTCGATGGTGATGCGGCCGCCATCCGGCATCGCGTCGCGGGCGTTGATGCATAGGTTGAGCAGCGCGTTCTCAAGCTGCGGCGGGTCGACCAGGGCCGGCCACAGGCCGGCCGTGCCGACCACCTCGATGGCGACGGACGGGCCGACCGTGCGCCGGACGAGATCCTCCATCCCGCCGACCAGTCGGTTCACGTCGGTCGGCTTGGGATCGAGGGTCTGCCGGCGCGAGAAGGCCAGGAGCCGGTGCGTCAGGGCGGCCGCGCGCCTGGCCGCGCCCTGGGCGGCGTTGATGTAGCGGTCGAGTTCCGTGAGCCGCCCCTGGCCCATCCGGGTCTGCATGAGTTCCAGGCTACCGGAGGTGCCGGCGAGCAGGTTGTTGAAATCGTGCGCGAGGCCTCCGGTCAGTTGCCCGACGGCCTCCATCTTCTGCGATTGCCGCAGGGCCTCCTCGATCTTCAGGCGCTCTGTGATTCCATCGGCGACGCGGGCTTCCAGCGTCGCGTTGAGGTCACGCAGGTCGGCGCTCGCCCGGTCGGCGGCCCTGCGCGCCTCCAGGATCTCGCTCTCATAGCGACGCCGTTTCGAGGCGTTGAACACCGTGATCCGGATGAACCGGACCTGGCCTTTCTCGTCCATGCGCGCGACGGCGTTGGCCAGCACCGGCAGGACGCCACCATCGGCGCGGCGCAGGTCGAAGGCGACCTCGTCGAAGTGCCCCTGCATCCGCAGCAAAGGCGCGAATTGGGTCTCGTAGAAGATCTTGCCGGGAACGGTCAGCAGGTCGAGGACGCGGCGGCCCACTAGGTACTCGGCGCCGTATCCGATCCAGGTCGAGAACGTACGGTTGACCCGGGTGATGCGGCCGCTCGATCCGATCGACAGATACCCGCAGGGCGCGTTCTCGAACAGGTCCTCCAGATCGTCGGTTTCGGGCAAGGCACCGGGGAGGCTCATCGAATGAAGGCTTCGATGGCCGCGACCGTCGCGTCCGGGGCGCTGAGGTTCGGGCAGTGACCCTCCGCATCGATCACGACCAACTCGCTTCCGGGAAGGGTTCGATGCAGGTATTCGCCCACGGCACGGGGTGCGATCACGTCCTCGCGGCACTGGAGGATCAGGCAGCGCGCCTCGATGCCGTCGAGGTCGCCACGGCTGTCGGTGAGGAAGGTGGTCCGGGCGAACGCCTTGGCGATCCCGGGGTCGGTACGGCAGAAGCTGTTGGCGAGTTCCTCGGCCAACTCCGGTCGGTCGGGGTTGGCCATGATCACCGGGGCCATCGTCTGCGACCAACCCATCGGGTTGCTGTCGAGGAAGTCCAGCAGCTCGTGGATCTCCTCCCGCTTGAAGCCGCCGACGTAATCGCCGTCGTCGATGTAGCAGGGCGACGGCGCCACCAGGACGAGGTCCGAAAAGAGTTCCGGGGCCGACTTCGACGCGAGCACGCCGACCATGGCGCTCACCGAGTGGCCGACGAACACGCCACCGGAGATATCGAGTTCGCGTCCGATCTCGACCAGGTCGGAGGCGTAGCCGTCGAGGGAAGCGTACTTGGCGGGGTCGTAGGCCGAGAGGTCCGATCCGCCGGCGCCGACATGGTCGAACAGGACGGTGCGGAACCGGTCCCGGAAGGCCGGCTCGACGAGGCGTCACATGTTCTGGTCGCAGCCGTAGCCATGGGCGAACACCATCGCGCGCGCGCCGACCCCCAGGCCGCGGGTCTGGACATTATTCCTTCCGAGAACCGACATCTTGACCTTGATCCATGATGGCACCGGTCGGGTGACGCTGCGGGAAGGAAATCCTCGGCAACGGAGCCTGCACGGATTGAGACCCAAAAAGTTTCGTGACCCGGAATCGAACGTATCGTCGAGGCAGACCCGAGGCTCGGGAAAGAAGTTTGTCAACGATGCGCCTGCGGCTGCGCTCTGCGGAAATCAGGCATCGACCGGTGTTCCCGGTCGCGCCTACTCCGCGGCCGCGCTGCGATGCCGGCGTTTCGAGGCCGCCCGACGCAGGATGCGGGACAAGGCCTCGACCGAGTAGGGCTTCCGAAGGAGCTCGAAGCCGTGGTCGCTTTCCTGGGCAAGGACGTGGCTGTAGCCGCTGGTCAGCACCAGCGGCAAGTCGGGATGCAGTCGCCGGATCTCCCGCCCGAGGTCGACGCCGTTCATGCCAGGCATGACAACGTCCGACAGCACCACGTCGTAGGCGTGCGGCTTCCCGGCGAGCGCCGCCAGGGCCTCGCTGGCGTTCGCAACCCAATGGGTACCGTAGCCGATCTCGCCCAGCGTCTGGGTGGCGAAGGCGCCGACGTCGAGGTTGTCCTCGACCACCAGCACGCAGGTCCCGTGCCCGTCGACGAGGGGCGTCGCTTCGACGACCGCCCCCTCGGACGTCACGCTTCCCGACGCCCGGGGCAGGTAGAGGGTGAAGGTCGTCCCGCGTCCGGGCTCGCTCTCCACGAGCACCTCGCCGCCGGATTGCTTGGCAAAGCCGAAGACCTGGCTCAGGCCGAGCCCGGTGCCCTGTCCGACCGCCTTCGTCGTGAAGAAGGGCTCGAAGATCCGGCCGATGTCGCCGGGGGCGATGCCCGAACCGGTGTCGGACACTGACACGGCGACGAAGTCCCCCGTCTCCGACGGATGGGAGCGGATCGCCGGCATACCCGATTCCTCACGGGCCGTGATGGTCAGCCGGCCTTCCCCGTCCATGGCGTCGCGCGCGTTGACCACCATGTTCACCAACGCCGTGTCGAACTGGCTCGGGTCGGCGTCCACGAGGCAGACGCCCTCCGGCATCACGACCTCGACCACGATGCGCGATCCGGTCAGCGTGCCCACCATGTCGCCGATGGCCGCCAGGGACCGGCCGGCGTCGAACACCTCGGGCTTGAGCGACTGCCGCCGCGAGAAGGCGAGCAACTGCCCCGTCAGCCTGGCGGCCCGGTCCGTCGTGTCCGAGATCGCCCCGACGTAGCGGAGCCGGCGCTCCTCCGACAGGTCCGGACGCTTCAGCAGGTCGCTCGACGACTTGATCACGGTCAGCAGGTTGTTGAAGTCATGTGCCACGCCCCCGGTCAGCTGGCCGATGGCCTCCATTTTCTGCGACTGGCGCAGGGCCTCCTCCGCACCGGCGAGCAGGGCGGCCTGCTCCTTCTCGGCCGTGACGTCCCGGACGACGCTGTAGATCAGGCCGTCGCGGGCCACGGCGTTCCAGGACAGCCAGCGGTAGTCGCCATCCTTGCGCCGGTACCGGTTCTCGAAGCCGGTGACGGCCTCGCCCCGCATCAGGCCGCCCATCGCGAGGTTGGTGCCCTCCCGGTCGTCGGGATGCACGAGCTCGATGAAGGCGACCGCCGTCAGTTCCTCGTCGGACCAGCCGAGCGTCTCCGTCCAGGCGGGGTTGAGGTTGACGAAGCGTCCGTCGAGGCCGGCGACGCAGAGCATGTCGCGCGAAAACCGCCAGACCTGGTCGAGGTCGCGGGTCCGGGCCTCGACGCTCCGTTCCAGGCTGCGGTTGGCGTCCAGCAGCAGGCGCTCGACCTGCTTGCGGTCGGTGACGTCGAGGACGAACACGTAGAAGCCGTCGGCCGTCCCGTCCGCCGCCCGCCTGGGGATGTAGCGGATGTCGGCGACCCGGTGCCGGCCGTCCGGGAACGTCCAATCCAGCTCGATCCGCGTCGGCTCGCCCGCGAGCACCGCCTCGAAGGCCGGACGCCGGGCCTCGAAGGCGGCGGCGTCGATGACGTCGCGCACGTTGCGCCCGATAACGCCCTCCGGGGCGACCGAGAACCACTCCTCGAAGGCGCGGTTCGCGAACCGGTAGACGAGGTTGGGGTCGATCCGGGCGACGAGCACGGGCAGCGCGTCCGTGACGAGGCGGAGCTCTTCCTCGCTCGCCCGCAGGTTCCGCTCACCGAGCATACGCTGCGTGCTCTCGTTGGTGACGCAGAACATGCCGCGGACCGCGCCGGTCTCGTCGCACAGCGGCGCGTACGAGAACGACCACCACGTCGACTCCTCCACGCCGAAGCGCGTCATCGTCAGGGGCATGTCGGCGAACCGGCTGGCCTCGCCGGCCAGCGCCTTCTCGACGAGGGGACGTATGTCCTGCCAGACGTCGGGCCAGATCTCCGGCATGGCCATGCCGAGCGCCCGCGGGTGGCGTAGGCCGAGCATCGGCCGGTAGCCGTCGTTGTACAGGAACGTGAGTTCGGGTCCCCAGACGAGGAACATGTTCTCGGGGGAGTTCAGGATCAGGTTCACCGCGACCTTGAGCGCGGTCGGCCAGCCGGCCGAGGGCCCGAGCGGGGTCAGTCGCCAATCATGGGCGCGCATCAGGGCGGCCATCTCGCCCTTTCCAGGAGGGAACGCGTTCGCGCCCGGCGCCTCGGGTCCGTGATCGGCCGTTTTCAATATGCGTTCCGGGGTCTGGCGGCGGGGGCGGGAGGATACAACGTGAACAGCCCCATGTGGACCTGGGCCGATGCGTCGCACCCAGCCTCCGGTGCCGGACGGAGCCCAGGGACCATTCGACCCGCGGGGGTCCCAGGCTTTGCCGTTCACGGTCGGTTCGGATAGGTTGCGCGCTCGTGGCAAGGTGGGCCGCGGGCCTTCGATCCTCGCTTCCCCAAGCCGCGCGACAGCGCGATCCGGAAAACCCTGAGAGCATGGAAGCAGACGAAGCCTGGCGCCTGACCGACCGCCTGCAGGCCGAGCATGGCAAGGGCGACCCGTTCGCCGCCGCCATCCGCGCGACCCGCATGGCGATGGTCATCACCGACCCCCGCCTCCCGGACAATCCCATCGTCTTCGTCAACGACGCGTTCCTGCGCATGACGGGGTACGACCGCACCGAGGTCATGGGGGTCAACTGCCGGTTCCTGCAGGGACCCGGCACCGACCGCGGCGATGTCCTGAGCATCCGCGAGGCCATCGAAGGACGGCGCGACATCGCCGTGGACCTGCTGAACTATCGCAAGGACGGCACGACCTTCTGGAACGCGCTCTACATGAGCCCGGTCGTCAACGAGGCCGGCGAGCTCCTGTACTTCTTCGCCTCGCAGCTCGACGTCACCGACCGCATCGACGCGGACCTTCGCATCCGCACCGAGAAGGCCGATGTCGAGCGCCAGGTCGCGGAGCGGACGCGGGAGCTCATGCAGGCGCTTGAGGCCCGGACCCTGCTCGGCCACGAGGTCGACCATCGGGTCAAGAACAACCTCCAGGTCATCGCCTCGCTCCTCGGCATGGAGGCGCGGGCCATGGAGGACCCGAGGGCGAGGCTGGCGCTGCGGACCATGCAGGAGCGGGTCGAGGCGCTCGGCACCGTGCACAAGCAACTCTACCAGACGGCCGACGCCACCCGCTTCGACGTGGCGGAATGCGCCAGGGCCATCGCCACGGACCTGGTGCAGGCGAGCGGGCGCGCCGACATCCACCTGAGCCTCGACACCGAGGCGGCGCTGTTCCCCGCCGCGAAGGCCCAACCGGTGGCGCTGATGCTGAACGAGGTCGTCCGGGAGGTGCTCCGGCCCGCCATCGCCGCGGAGGGCGAGGGAAGCCTCGGCCTGGTCACGCGCCCCGATGGCCGGGACGTGCGGGTCGAGGTGATGTACGACGGCACGGGAAGCGCCGAGGCGCCTTCGGGGTCCGGCCTGGTCGGGCGCCTGATCAAGAGCCTGTCGCGGCAGCTCGACGCCGATGTCGAGTGGCTGCCGATGGGGCGCGGCACCCGCGTTACCATCCGGTTGCCGCATGGACCGGCCGCGGAGGCGGCCTCGGCATGACCCCACCCCTGCGCATTATCGTCGTCGAGGACGAGACCCTCATCCTGATGCAGATCGAGATGCTCCTTGAGGAAGCCGGGCACGAGGTGGTCGGCACGGCCGTGACCCGGGACGAGGCCATCGCCCTCGCCGTCGAGACCCGGCCCGACATCGCCTTTGTCGACCTGCGCCTGAAGGACGGTTCCTCCGGACTGGAAGCCGCCCGGGGCATGCGCGGCGTCGCCGGCCTGACGGTGGTGTTCATGACGGCGAACGCGCGCGAGCTGCCGGACGACCTCGACGGCGCGGCCGCGGTCATTCCCAAGCCGTTCTCGGAGAGCGTGTTCGGGGCGGCGCTGCCGTTCCTTGAGGAATGCCTGAGGCGGCCACCGCCGGGATCACCCCCGCCGCAAGGCGTGCGGCTTGCTCCGTGGTACATCGAGCGTCACGGCCTCGTCCTCCCGGCAGGCGGCGCATGAGCGGGGACGCACCATCGAGGGTCGGCGCCCGGCCACCCGCGGGAATCGTCCGCATCGACGACGCCGGCATCGTGATCGAGGCCGATCCCGCCGCTGCGGATCTCCTTGGGCAATCCACCGTGACTTTGGCGGGGCGACGGCTGTTCGAGGACCTCGTGCCCGGCGCCGACGTCCCGCGCGGGCGGGGGCGGTTCCTGGCTGGCGTGCGCCGCGGCCACGTCGACGTCCGCGGGCGCTTCGGCCTCGACCGCGATACGGGGCCAATGTGCCTGGACCTGCACGTGGCTTCGATGGGGCAGTCGAACGGCTACCGGGTCGACATGGTCGCGGTCGCATCCGTCCCGGCCCACGCCGCCGCCGAGGTCGTCGTCGAACGCCGCGAGCGTGCGGAGCCGGTCGACGTCACCGCGTGCGAACGCGAGCCGATCCACATCCCCGGTTCGGTCCAGCCGGATGCAGTCCTCCTCGTCGCGGACCCCGGCGACCTGCGCATCGTCGCGCACTCGGCGAACGTCGGGGACGCCTTCCCGCATCGGAGCGCCACGCTCGTCGGCGGGACGCTGGATGGCATCCTCCCCTCCGGGTTCGTCGCGCGCGTCCGTCAGGCCCACGCGGCAAACGGCCTGGCCGAAGGGCGGACCGTTTGCGGGACGCTGTGCCTGGACTCGGCCGAGGGGGCCGCGTTCCTCGCGGTCGCGCATGCGCACGCCGACCGTGTCCTCGTCGAGCTGGAGGCCGTCCCGGACCGGCCGGGTGACTTCGGTCCGGCCCACCCGTACGACGCCGGCGTCTCCGTGGCGCGGCTGCGGGCCGCCCGCACCGTCGCCGAGGTCGCCGAGGCGACCGCGAACGAGGTCCGTGCGGTCACCGGTTTCGAGTGCGTCCTCGTCTATCGCTTCGACGCCGACTGGAACGGCGAGGCCATCGCGGAGGACAAGGTCGCGGATTGGTCCCGCTCCCTGCTCGGGCTGCACTTCCCGGCCTCCGACATCCCCGCCCAGGCCCGCGCCCTCTACCTGCGGTCGCGGAGCCGGTTCGTCACCGACCGCGACGCCGAGCCGGTTTCGCTCATCGGCGATGCGGACCTGGCCGGGCAGCCCATCGACCTCACCTTCGCCAAGCATCGCTCGCTCTCGCCGATCCACCTGGAGTACCAGCGCAACCTCGGCGTCAACGGCTCGATGTCGGCCTCCATCATCGTGGACGGCGCTCTCTGGGGACTGCTGATCGGACATCACCGGCGACCGCACTACGTGCCGCCGGAAGGGCGCACCGCGGCCGGCCTGCTGGCCGAGGCGTTGGCCATGCGGGTGCAGGAGATCGAGGGACGCCGCCTCTGGGAGGCCCAGCAGGCCCATCTCGCCGCCGAGGGACGCCTCGTGCGTCAGTTGACCCGGTCCGACGACTACGTCGCCGCGCTGACGACGGGGGAGACGACGATGCTCGACCTGTTCGAGGCCGGCGGGGCGGCCGTGGTCTCGGACGGGACGGTCGCCATCGTCGGGCTGGCGCCGGAACCGGACGCGGTCCTCGCCCTGCGAGACTGGCTGCTGGCGAACCGCCCTCCCGAGGAGACCGGATTCAGCACCCATACCATGGCCGTGGCCTACCCGCCGGCGGAGGCTTTCGCCGAGCGGGCCAGCGGCGTGGTTGCGGTCTTCGTCGACGAGGCGCGACGCAACCTGCTTCTATGGTTCCGGCCCGAGGTGCCCAGCACCGTCTCCTGGGGCGGCGCCCCGCGCAAGCCCTTGGCGGCCGGCAGCGGATCGGCCCCGGTCCTGCCGCGACGGTCGTTCGAGCGCTGGGTCGAGGAGCGGCGCGGGATGTCGAGGCCCTGGGCCGAATGGCAGGTGTCGTTCGCGACCTCGCTCGCCCAGGTCGTCGAGGGCATCGTAATGCGCCAGCGCCGAACCATCGACGAGTTGACCGGGCTGCTCGCCGACAAGGAGCGGGCCCTCGAGCAGAAGGACGTGCTCAGCCGGGAAATCGACCACCGGGTCAAGAACTCGCTGCAGATCGTCTCGGCCTTCCTGCAGATGCAGCAGCGCCAGACCAAGGACCCGGACGCCAAGCAGGCCTTCGCCGAGACGTCCGCGCGGGTGATGAGCGTCGCGCGCGTCCACGACAGCCTGTACCAGGCGGAGAACGTCGAGGACGTCGACCTCGGCCAGACCATCGAGGTCCTTTGCCGTGACCTCTCCGGGATGGCCGGCGACGGCCAGACCGTCGGCATCACCGCCGACGCCAAGGTGATGGTGCCTTACCGCAAGGCGGTGGCGCTCTCGCTCATCGCCACCGAGCTCGTGACCAACGCCTTCAAATACGCCTCCACCGATGCGGGGAAAGGCCACGTCGAGGTGAGCGTCCGCGACGAGGGCGACGGCCGGGTGCGGGTGCGGGTCTGCGACGACGGCGAGGGCCTGCCCGAGGGCTGGGCCGAGCGGAAGCCGAAGGGCACGGGGCTCGGGATGAAGCTCGTGCGCGCCATGCTCGACCAGATCGACGCCAGGCTGGAGGTGGCGAACACGCCCGGGGCGTGCTTCACCGTCCACGCCTGACGGCGGGGGCGTCTTGCGGCCCGTCACATCACCCCTCGCGCCGGAAGCGCCCGGCGGACACATCAGGGCGCCGGCGCCTCGGCGCATCGCCCGACAGGGCGGAGACAAGCGTCGGCTGCCGGGGGCTTGGATGGTGGAGGTGGTGCCCCGGCATGGCCACGAACCAATAAGCCAGGCCCCTGGGACTTCGCCTTGGTCCAGACGTTCCGACAGCGACCCTTGGCAAGCCTCGGAAAGTCCGCTTCGCGGCAGCTTGGCGGAGGATGAGCTACGACCGCGGCGGGTGGTTTTCAGCTGGTCCGCTTTGGGGCAGCGATGCGAGAAAGCGGGCACCGTCGCCGAGCCCACTCACGACCCCTTTCGGATATTCGGAACGTCCGCTTGTAGGCTAGTATGGAAGGCAAAGGTTTATGACCGGATGAGTGATTTCGGCCCGGCTGCTTCCGACCTAGATATCTGTAGAGCGGACGCTGTCGGCAGACGGGTCCGAGTGATTTGGATGCCATAGTTCAGACCAACGGCCTCCTCGGGCGTTGGTATTAGGCGAACGACTACGGTGCTGCATCTCACCACCGGCACCCGCCGGATTTGGACGTATTGCGTGAGGGGCCGTCGGTTTTGCTCAGCGGCGCAGGATGAACAGTGTATCAGGTCTATCAAATGATGATATTATTATTGTCTAGATAAGGTATTAACTCGGTTTCCCCGTCGTTTCGACGCCATGATTGAACAGACGTTCTCCATGTACGTTGCACCTGAACGCGCGTTTTGAGGACGTGAATTTTGAGCAGGATCAGATCGAAGGGCTTGCAGGAGCTCCTTCGCCAACAAACAACGCTCGCCCGATTTGGGGAGCTTGCTCTCCGATCTGATGACCTCGATGAGATTTTGACGGAGGCCTGCCGCTTGGCGGGGGAAGCTCTCGGGACCGATCTCGCCAAGGTCGTCGAGTTGCAGGAGGACGGAAAGACCCTTCGCGTGCGCGCGGGGGTTGGGTGGAGGCCGGGCGTCATCGGAAAAGCGACGATCACCGCCGAGCATGACACGTCGGAAGGGCACGCGCTGCGGACGGGTGAGCCCATGATCTCCCCCGACATCGCGACGGAGACGCGGTTTCGCTACTCGCAGTTCCTGATCGACAACGGTGTCAGGGCGGTGGCCAACGTTCTCATCATCGGCGGCCATGAGAGACCGCCGTTTGGTATCCTCCAGATCGACAGTCACGTTCCGCGCCAGTTCACCGAGAGCGATACGTTCTTCCTGCGCAGCTATGCCAACTTGATCGCGGGTGCCGTGGACCGCATCCGCGTCGTCGGCGAGGTGCGGGATCGGGAGGCGGGCTTACGGACCGTTCTCGAAGATCGCGTCGCCGAACGCACCCGCGAACTGACCGATGCCAACGCCAGACTTCACGCGGAGGCCGAGGAGCGCGGACGGATTGAGGAGGCACTACGCCAATCGCTCAAGATGGAAGCCGTCGGTCAGCTGACCGGGGGGCTCGCCCACGATTTCAACAATCTCCTCGCGGGCATCTCCGGCAGCCTCGAATTCATCCGGACACGCATCGCCCAGGACCGCGCGTCGGAGGCGGCGCGCTACATCGACATGGCGATGACCTCGGTCGACCGGGCCGCGGCGCTGACCCATCGGCTCCTCGCCTTCTCGCGACGTCAGACGCTCGATCCTAAGGCGACCGACGTGAACAGGCTGGTCGCCGGCATGGAGGATCTGTTCCGGCGGACCGTTGGGCCCGGGATCGCAGTCGAGACCAGGCTCGCGGCGGATCTCTGGCCGGTGCTGTGCGACCCGAACCAGCTTGAGAACGCGATGCTCAACCTCGTGATCAACGCACGCGACGCCATGCCCGATGGCGGTTTCCTCACGATCGAGAGCCGGAACAGCATCGTCCCGCATTCGCACGACGGTGCCGACACTGCACCGGGGAGCGTGCCGCCGGGCGAGTACATGGGCCTCTTCGTAACGGATGGAGGCACCGGCATGCCGCCCGAGGTGATCGCGCGGGTGTTCGAGCCGTTCTTCACGACCAAGCCCCTGGGCGAAGGCACCGGCCTCGGCTTGTCGATGATCTACGGCTTCGTCCAACAATCTGGTGGCCATGTCCTGTTGGGAAGCGAGTCCGGGGAAGGAACCGTGGTGTCGATCTACCTGCCGCGGCACCGCGGACCGGTGGACAGCATCGAGATGGCAAGCGCGGTATCCAGCCTACCGCTCGCTGAGGCGGGCACCGTCGTTCTTGTGGTCGAAGACGAGATCGCGCTGAGGATGCTGATCGTCGAGGCGCTATCCGAACTCGGCTACAGCGTGTTGGAAGCCGAGGATGGGAAGGCTGGCTTGCGGATCATCGAATCCCGCGCCTGCATCGATCTCCTTCTCACCGATGTCGGATTGCCCGGCGGCATGAACGGTCGCCAGCTCGCCGACGCGGCGCGCGTACACAGCCCCATGCTGAGGGTCCTGTTCCTGACAGGCTACACGGCGAGCGCAGCCGTTAGGAACGGCCGCATGGCGACGGGCATGGAGATTATGAACAAGCCGTTCGCCCTCGATGCGCTCGCGGCGAAAGTTCAGGCGATGGTCAGCGATACCGGACACCACTACGCGTGATGCGCTGAGCAGATCCGCCGTCGGGCCCTCGTCGCTTTGGTAGATGTCCTCCGGTGGGATCTGGGCCATCGAGTGGTCGTAGGCTTCCGGGTTGGTCAGGTCGCAGCCCGAGCCTCTGCAACTGCGAGAGGCCACTATGCCCCTCGTAATCTTCGCCTTGCTCTGAACATCGCCATCACCACGCTGCTCCGAGGGTTTCGGGACGTCACGCGATGTCGCGAGAAGCCTTCTCCACGGCCTCGGTAACGATGTCGAAGAAGGGCGGCCGCACGGTGTCGTAGTGCGTCTCGGTGGCGATGACCGCGAGGACCTCCAGGCGGTCGTTCGGGAGCCGGCGAATGAGCACGGGCGGCACCCGCGGCCGGAGATGGACTCAGGCGACGTTCGGCTGCCGCATGACCTCGGCGATGTAGCCCCGGGGCAGGTTCCCGAACCGGTCCCGCGGGGCGGCGGGCCCGGGCACCAGCGGGCCGAGGCGTGTCGTGCCGGGGTCCCCCGCGGTGCGGACGCCAGGGGTCACGAGCAGGTCCAGATACCCGGCTTGCAGGTCTGCGATGAAGACGATCGCGTCCATGCCAGATCCGCTGGATCGGGCCGGGATCACCTTCACGCCCTGGAGCGTGAAGGGCGCAGGCCGGTCGAGGCCGGAGCGCATCGCCTCCTGCACCGCGTCCCGGGCCGCCTCGGCGAGCCGGTTCAGGAATCCCGCGACCTGCAGCAGGACCGCCTCGCGGATCGCAAGGTCGACGTCCCGGTCATAGTTCGCCACGTCGAGGGTGAGGCCGATCTGGAGCATCCCGCGACGGTCGCGCCCCGCCGTGCAACGGGCAACCCCCGAACCCCGAGCATGTCTAGAACTGCGATTCTCTCGACGGAAGTAACGGTAGGGTATCCATCGTGGTCTGAACAGGTGGCCCGTCTCGATCTGGGCAGAAGTCCAATATCGACAGGGATAGGTGTCAGGGGTGGAAGGCTAGATAGGGCGCACGTCGGCCTTAAATGGGCGCCCAGGGCAAGGCACAACCCCGAAAGACATTGTTTACCGAAAAATGTGGACGGCCGATCCAAATTCTTGACGGGGAGTCCCGCCCAGGCGCGAAATGGTGGGGCGAGATCAGCCCGCTTGGAGAGATGCCATGACCCCCACCGCTCACATTATGGCCGACGTTGCCGGGCGCGGGGCTCAGGCTTTCGGCCTGGTCAACATGGCGATCCAGGATTTCACCGCGGCCCGGGCCGAGCAGCGCGCCACCGACCTGGAGGCAACCCACGACCTCGGCGTCGAGCTCGTCCGCACCCGCCGCGCCCTGGGAGCCGTACGGGCCGAGGTGGCGACGGCGCGTCAGGAATCCGCCGTGCTGGCGCACGAGCTGGCCGCAGCCAACGCGCGCGCAGACCGGGCCGAGGCTGCCCTGGCGGTGATCCTGCGGACCGTGCGCCGGGCATAAGAAAACCCGCCGGGGCTGCCCCCGGCGGGTCGGTCGTCTCGGCCCGGCTGAATTGTCAGCCGCGGTAGCGCAACCACGGCGTGTAGCCCAGCTCCGCGAGCACCTCGTCCAGCGAAGGCTCAACCCGCCCGGCAGTCCGGGCGGGGGCATCGTCGTTCGCCGGCAGGGCCGGTACATCCGGCTGCGGGACGACGAGGCCGAGCGAGCTCTTGAGCTGCCCGTCCGGACCGGCCGCGACGTGTCGCTCAAGCATCGCCGCCGGCGTCATGGTCACCAGCGCGAGCTGGCTCCGATCCATGCCTCCGAGCCACGCGGCGACGAGCGGAGGCAGGGGCGCCAGCGCCGGGGCGCCCGGCTGCGCGCCGTATCGGCGGCGGTCCGCCCACTGCCTGATCAGCTCGCCGAGCGGATGAGCCTCGGTCTCGTCATCGCCGTCCTCATCAAGCTCGGCATGCATCGCGGCCGCGGCGATCGTCGCCGGCGTCATCGGCTGGCCGCCGATCCCGAGCATCCGCAGGGGCGCCGTCGCGATCGACAGCAGGGCCCTCAGTAAGGCCAGCACAAAACGCATCGTGTCCTCCCGTCCCCGTGGGGCCGTCGGCCCCGATCTACGGATTCTATGCGTAGGCCTGAAAGTCACCATGGAACGGGTGAAGTCCCCTGCACGGATTTTGGAGTAATCCGTGCAGGGGACTTCATTGTGGATAAGGCTTGGGTGCAAATCGGATCACTTGGGCCGCGACAGAAAGGATTTTGACCCCTCTCTCCTAGGGCGGCGTACACGTTTCTTCACAAGTTGGACTTTGTGAAGAAACGTGTACGGCCGATTTCTCCTGCTAAAGCCGCCTCAAAGCCGACTCGCGGCCTTGCGAGCCAGCGAGTCTGGCTTTATCTCAACGTCACCGGCCCAGTGAGGCCGTCCACCCCCCGAATACTTGGAGGAGCAAGTGGCCTCTTCGAGCGCACCCGTTTGCGCGAGCGCTCCCGCTCGCGTTGTTACCGAGATCGATGTCGTCGCGCTCCTGCGCCGCGGCGTCGATGAGGCCGGGTCCCAGAGGGTTTTCGCCCTCCGGCACGGCCTGAACGCCAATAACCTTTCGAGCATCCTGTCGGGCCGCAAGGCGCTGGGCCGGTCCTTCCTCCGCGCCGTCGGCGTGCGCACCGCCCTCGTCATCGAGGGGGCGTCCGCATGAAGTGGACCCAAGAGAATATCGAGCGCTGCAAGGTGCTCTGGAAAGCCGGCAAGCATTCCAGCCGGGAGATCGCGGTGATCATCTCGCAGGAGTGGGACTGCGAGATCTCCCACAACGCCGTCATCTGCCGGATGAATCGCAGCGGCGAATCCTTCAACGGGCCGAACAGAAACAACGTTACACACGACCGCCGCGCGCCGCGCCTGCGCTCCGCGTTGAGCGCCGACGAGTTGGAGAGGGTCCGGGAGCGGGAGCGCGAGCGTGACCGCCGCTACAAAGCGCGGCGCCGCGAGCAGCGCGGGCTTCCCCCCGTCGCGCAGCAGGCCCGCCCCCGGCCGGCGGTGCCGCTCCCGTACCAAGCGCGCCGCCCTGCCGGTGTCCCGGCCCCCGTCGCGCGCCCTGCGGTGCAGCAGGTCACCGCGGATGTGCTGCCGTCCCTCGACGTGCCGTTGCTGGACGCCCGGCATGGGCAGTGTCGCTACATCTGCGGCGATCCGCGCGTGCTGCCCACGCTGTACTGCGGGAATCCTACCGCACCCGACAGTCCCTGGTGCCCCGGGCACCGTCTCGTTTGCGTGCAGGCGGTTCGGCCGCGCGTCTTTGTCCCCCACCAGAACCGGAGAGTAGCATGAGCGGCGGTATAGGTCTCGATATGTTTAGTCTCGGCACCGTCCGTTTGCAGACGCAGACGCGGCATTACGATGCCCAATTTGAATTAGGGCTCCGCGGGGTAATCGATCATCAGACCATTAATAATTGCGCTGACGATATCAATTGTTCGGCGATCGCTCTCTATGCTGGTGATAACTGGCTTAGCATGAAATCGATTGTTGAGCGCGAGCTCGCTGCGCGCACCGAACGGTTCAAGCCAAGAATTTATCGCTACCTGATCTCACATGTCACGCCATGGATCGATGCGGGCAGGGAAGTCAGGAAGTGGCTCCACTTACGCCTCGTCGTCGAGGAGCAGGGTCCCGATGGGGAGAGAGGGTGGCGCCTCCTGTCCCATGAGCAGCAGTACGCCGGAGAAGGCACCGGCCGGAACCGGCGCGTCATCCGGATTCGTGGACTGCCGCCCGAGCAGCAGGCGGCCCGGTACGCCCTGGAAGCCCGGCGGGCCAGGTGCGCCGCTACGGCGGACAGGAAGGCGCGCGAGCGCGCTGACAAGGCGATCGCGGTCTACGTGCGGTCGATCCTTGATTCGGATCCGGACTTCCTCATCCCCGCCTCTTGGGCTGCGAGCGGTCATATCGAGGGCGCCTACGTCGGGAAGCGCCTGGACAACGCCGCCGACATTGTTCGCGACGCGCATCACCGCCTGCAGCTCACCCGGGATCGGCTCACGATTTGGGGCCATGCCCTGAACTGCGGCTTGCACGACGCCACGGTGAATCGTCCCGCCATCATCCCTCTGCCCGGCGATGACGCCGACGCCCTCGGCACCCTGATCTGAGGAGCCCGCATCATGTCCCGCATGGCCGACACTCCCTTCATAGAGTGCAAGGACAGCACTCTTTTCCACGTCGAGGATCGGGACGGCACGCTGGTCTTGACGATGGCGTATCCTGACATCGCCATGGGCCCGGCCGGCCTCTTGGCGCACGTCCGGATCCCGATTGACGGCTCCACGGTCGAGGTCGTGGCGCCCCCCGTGCAGCACGTCCGCGATTTCGTCCGGCGCCATGGCGGCGTTGAGGCGGCCACCCCGGATGCGCTGGATACCCTCAAGGCGATGGCGGGTCGGGAGGGCCCGCCCCCGGCCCCTTTCGGAGTGTCGCCGCAGATAGCGCGGTCACACCCGGGGATTTTCTAGACTGCATCGCCGAGCGGATGGCCGTCCAGGCGGGCGGAGCGCAGCGACGGGCGGCCCAGCACTACCTGAACGTGTTCAGGGTCTACGATCGTTACGGCCATTTCGGGACCGAGCCCCGCCGCCTGCCGGAAGCGATCCAGCACGTCCGGCAGCAGGGATTCGGGGACGTCCGGTCCATCGAGGACCTGCGATGCGCCTGCCATGCGGTGCTCGCCCGGCCCGAGCTGGAGATCCCGCACATGCACCCTTTCCTGGTGGCGCAGCAGGCCCGCCGGGACGCGGACAACGAGCGATATAGAAAATTATATCAAACCGCTTGCAATCCGGTTAACGAGGTATAAATTCTTATACCAAGAGGCCGGGCGGATCCGGACCTCCCGCAGGAGACCCACCATGTCCGACTACGTCACCGGTCAGCGCGCCTACCGCCGCACCCTCGCCGCCGAGCACCTCAAGGCCGTCGCCGCCCTGGAGGTGGCCCGCAAAGATTACCGTGAGGCCAAGGCCGAGCGGATCGCCGCGGTCAACGGTGAGCTCGATGCGTGCCCCGGCATCTGCTGGACGAACGAGGAGCGTGCCGAGGCCCGCGTGGAAGAGGCTGAGGAGCACGAGAAGCAGATCCACGACCAGCTGTGGAGCCTCGATGCCGACATCTGGGATGCGGTGGCCTGCCAGCGGGCTGAGCAGGAGTCCTACGGCGACTGGCCGCGCGCGATGGATGGGCACGGCAACTACGCGGACTGACCCTTACGACGCCGGGGCGCGCGCCCCGGCCCTTCGCAGGTGCGCCAGCCGGGGCGCCCCTGCCGAGGGCCGGCCTCCCTCGATCGACGACCCCACCACACAGTCAGGAGCCACCCCGTGGATAGGCTAAGCAACGGACCGTTCGACGACCTTGCCGAGGAGGCAGGGTTCAAAGGCACCGAGCACTGCATCACCCCCGCGTCGACAATGTACGCGGTGCACGGCCCCTTGGGGCTGGACCGCCCGGAGCTCGGGTACCTCGACGACCTGAGGCAGCTCCTGCGTCTCTGCCAGAAGCAAAGCGTCATGGAGGCGCTGGTCGGGGATAGTGACGACGCTGCCGCCACTGACGAAATTGTCCACGGCGCCGAGGCCCTCTACCGCCACGTCGCGCAGCTTGTCGGCTACCGCAGCGATCTGCGCCCCTGGGAGGACCCGTCCCGGGACACCCGGCCGTTCGCCGAGCGGATGGCGAACCCCGACGACATCCCATTCTGAACCTTAACCGCCGGGGCACCAGCCCCGGCCCTTCGCGAGCCCCGCCAGCCGGGACGGTGCTCGCCGAGGGCCGGCCTCCCTCGATTTCGACCCCTCCACACAGAACGGAGCACACCCGTGGATAAGGCTACGCCCCCCGTCACGACCACCTTCAGCTCTTCTGTCGGCGGCTACACGCACTGCAAGGTTTGCAAGAGGCCGCTGTCGGATCACCTCTCCATGAAAGTCGGCATGGGTCCGATCTGCCGCGAGAACGCCGGCGCCCCGGCCGAAGATCTCTTCTCGATCCGGTCCGACTTCATGGTCGAGGTCGAGGACAGGATCGTTCTCGTCATGGATCTCGACCTGGGCGGCCGCTCGGTCACGAACGATGCAACCCACGTCGTCGACGATCTCGTCCGGGGCGGGATCCTCTCTGACGGCATGCGCCTGATCTACCGGGATTCGAATGGCGACTGGAGTGAAATGCTCCACCGCGGGGGGCAGTTCTCGACGTTCGCCTCCCTCGCCCCGCGGGACATCAAGGATCGCGACGAGGCCGTCGCCCTGGTGCGCGAGCGGTACCGACACCTGCTCGGCTGATCAGCGCCCCGGCCGGCGCGATCCTGCGCCGGCCGCCCCCTCGTCGGAGAACGGTCATGAAGTCCAATGTCCTCGGCGCATCCACCGCCATCACGCGGAAGCTGGTCCTGCTCATCATCGAGCGGAACGCGCACAGCCTGTCGGCTGCGAAGGAGGTCGTCAGCGCGGCCCGGCGCGAGCCCGGCGATTTCTCACACGTCGTGCTCAAGCGCGACGTCCCGGCCGCCTTCGAGCTGGCGGAGCAGATCCGCAAGATCCACAGCATGCGGCGGGGCCGGGTCGGGTTCCGGACGCACCAGTGGTACGGGGGCCGCCGGACGCAGCCACAGTCGGCCGCTGACCGCAACCGCCGGATGGATCGCGCCCGCCTCGCGGAGCGATTCCGGACGGAGCCCCTCCGGCATCGCCTCGCCGTGCAGCGCAGGATGGCCGTGCTGGAGGCAGCGCAGAGGGTCATGAAGTACGGCGCGTCAGGCGGTTCCAGGTGGGAAGTCGGATCCGGCGACGAGCCCGACTATCACGTCGAAGTCGTGAAGGACTGGGCGCGGGTCAACAAGGGCCGGGACACGTGGGCCTCGAACGTCGACCACCACCACATCACCGTCTCCCGTTCCTGGCTCGCGGTTCACAAGCGGATCGGCGACGGGACGGCCATCGTGGACGGTAGATTCCTGCTGGACGCCAAGCTGTTCCTGGACGCCGGTGACCGCAAGATCTGGGAGGCGTCGCTCGCCCGCTCTGGTCGCGGATTCCAGGCTGTCGTCGAGCAAGTCTGGGTCAGCGCCTACGGCCGGGACGTCACGGTCGACAAAGACCTGAAGCGGGCGCTCGCCGCGCCGCCGCCTGCAGGTTTCACCCCCGTCGACCCTGCGCTGCTCGACCAGGACGAGGCCTACCTCGCCGAGCTGGTCGCCTGAAACCTGCCGCCGGGGTTCGTGCCCGGCAGATCCTCGAATCGGACACGACACCATGAGCGACGACCAGAACACCGAACGGACGTACAGCCAGGAGTTCATGCGCCGAGCGGTGCTCACGGTCGGGCAGAACGGCTTCGGCAACAAGTGGCAGGTTCCGTTCGCCTCATGCCTCACCGGCATCATGGGACGGAACGTGTCCGTGGCACAGCTCACTCACTGGAAGAACCGGCACCGGCCCGTCCCGTTGGAAGTGTTCCGCGCGGTGCAACGACTCGCCCCGACCATCGTCGATACGATGCGGGGCAAGGCCGACGCGATCGAGGAAATCTTCGCCAACCCCGTGGATCCGCCACCGCCGGAGCCGGAGCCAACGCCGGATCCGTACGATGGCATCCCATTCTGACCACCAGGGGGGCCTCCTCAGATCTGAGGGGGCCCCTTTTCTATGCGGAGAAGGCCGGGATTCGAGCGCCGGATACAACGGCGCGAAGGGCGCCGCGTTGTATCCCCGTTGTATCCCTGGGTTTTGAGGCCCCATACGGCGACGCGAGGAACCTGCCTCAAGCGTCTGCTTGGTATAGGAAAAACAATGGAGCGGGCGATCGGGATCGAACCGACGACATTCAGCTTGGGAAGCTGACGTTCTACCACTGAACTACGCCCGCGGACACGGCCGGTGCGGTGGTCTCGGCTCCGACGACGCCGTGGCTTCGCCGGGGCCCCGTGCGCCCGTGTACGAAAGCGATCTAGCAGTCCCGCGGCGACGACGTCAAACGGGGTTTTTCGGTTTCGACCGGATCGCGCGGCGGCGGCGGATGTGTCCGCCACCACAGCGTGCAGGCTGGCGCGAGGCCGCTCAGGCGATCCGGGACACGTTGCCGGGCGAGGCGCCGTGCGGAGCGCGGGCGACGTCGTAGGCCCGGTTGCGCAAGGCCGTCTCGCTCGGGAGCTGCTCGATCACATCGCCGGAATGCGGATCGACCACCTGGAACACGATCGAGCTGGTGTCGAGATCCTGGATGTAGCGCGCCTTGTCGCCGGTCGGGGCGATGTCGAGCTTCACCGCCGGTTCCAGCGGTGCGGTCGCGGCCTGCGCCGGCGTGGTCTCCTGTGTGACGGCCGCCGTGGCGGACGCCGCGAGGGCGTCGAGACCCTGGGGTCCCGGCGCCGTCGCATTCAGCGGACGGATATCCATGGCTGATCTCCTGCAATCCTGTGATCGGAGGATTCAGCGGATCTGCGGCCTAAGCGTTCGTTAACGCCGGCCCGCGGCGAGCGGGACAGGCTCCGCGCGTCCGGAGTTGCAATGAAGATCGCGTTACCGGATCGGATCACATTTAAGGGCACGCCCCGTCCTGATAGGACGGGGCGTGCCGAACGCTCACTCGGCGGCGTCGACGTAGAGCTTGCCGCCCTCGGCCAGAAACTCCTGCGATTTGGCCCGCATGCCCGCCTCGGCCTCGGCCTTGGACATCGCGGGCGCGGCGCCCACGACCTCGCCGGCCTCCTCCATGGCCAGAACCTCGGCGCGCAGATCCTGCGTGATCTTCATCGAGCAGAATTTCGGGCCGCACATCGAGCAGAAATGCGCGACCTTGTGGGCGTCCTTGGGCAGGGTCTCGTCGTGGTAGCGGCGGGCGGTGTCCGGATCGAGCCCCAGGTTGAACTGGTCCTCCCAGCGGAAGTCGAACCGAGCGCGGCTGAGCGCGTCGTCGCGCAGCTGGGCGGCCGGGTGGCCCTTGGCGAGGTCGGCGGCATGGGCGGCGATCTTGTAGGTGATCACCCCGGTCTTCACGTCGTCGCGGTCCGGCAGCCCGAGATGCTCCTTCGGGGTGACGTAGCAGAGCATCGCGGTGCCGAACCAGCCGATCATGGCGGCGCCGATGCCCGAGGTGATGTGGTCGTAACCGGGTGCGATGTCGGTGGTCAGCGGGCCGAGGGTGTAGAACGGCGCCTCACCGCATTCCCGCAGCTGCTTCTCCATGTTGACCTTGATCTTGTGCATCGGCACGTGGCCGGGGCCCTCGATCATCACCTGGCAGCCCTTGTCCCAGGCGATCTTTGTGAGCTCGCCGAGCGTCTCCAGCTCGCCGAACTGGGCGGCGTCGTTGGCGTCGGCGATCGAGCCCGGGCGCAGGCCGTCCCCGAGGGAGAACGACACGTCGTAGGCCCGCATGATGTCGCAGATCTCGTCGAAATGCTCGTACAGGAACGATTCCCGGTGCCCGGCCAGGCACCACCGCGCCATGATCGAGCCGCCGCGCGAGACGATGCCGGTGACCCGCCGGGCGGTTAGCGGCACGTAGGCCAGCCGCACGCCGGCATGGATGGTGAAGTAGTCGATGCCCTGCTCGGCCTGCTCGATGAGCGTATCCTTGAACACTTCCCAGTCGAGCTTGAGCGGGTCGCCGCCGACCTTCTCGAGGGCCTGGTAGATCGGCACGGTTCCGATCGGCACCGGGCTGTTGCGGATGATCCACGAGCGGATGTTGTGGATGTTGCGGCCGGTGGACAGGTCCATGACCGTGTCGGCGCCCCAGCGGATCGACCAGACCAGCTTCTCGACTTCCAGTGCGGCCGACGACGTGACCGCCGAGTTGCCGATATTGGCGTTGATCTTGACCAGAAAATTCCGGCCGATCGCCATCGGCTCCAGTTCGGTGTGATTGATGTTGGCCGGGATGATCGCCCGGCCGCGGGCGATCTCGTCGCGCACGAATTCCGGCGTGATGAATGGCGGCACGGAGGCGCCGAAGCTCTGGCCGTCGGCGAGGGTGGCCTCGGCGCCCGCCAGCATCGCGTCGCGACACGCGTTCTCGCGATGGGCGACGTAGATCATCTCCTCGGTGATGATCCCGGCCCGGGCGAACTCGTACTGCGTCACCATCTGGCCGGGGCCGGCCTTGCGGATCGTGCGGGCGGCGGGGCAGGGGTCCACGAGCTTGTCGCCGGCGAAGCCGTTATCCTCGGGCTTGACCGCCCGGGGTTCGACAGCAGCGTAGCCGCGCGCCGCGATCCAGGGCTCGCGCACGCCGGGCAGGCCGGCGGTGAGATCGATGCGCGCGTCTGTCTCGGTGTAGGGGCCCGACGGATCATAGACCCGCACCGGTTCCTCTTTCGGATCGGACAAGACGATCTCGCGATAGGGCACTCGGATGTCCGACCGGCCGGCCGGGCTCGCGTAGACCTTGCGCGATCCGGTGACCGGACCCGTGGTCACGGTCTCGGGGCTGGCTTTCACGTCCTTGGGAAGAACGGGTGCGTTCATCGTGGGCCTCTCCTCGTGTTGGAGCGCTCCGGACCACGCGATGGCTGAGATGAGATCCGGCCGCACGCATGCAGCCGCAGGTTCCCGTCCCTCCGCCGGTATGAGCCGGATCAGGTTCAAGGGTCAGGGCAGCATGCCCAATCTCAGCCCCCTACAGGGCCCCCCTCGGAACGGTTCAAGACTCGGGCCCGGCAAAGGGTTTGTCAATGCCGTGGCGGGAGAGGGGGCTGACAGGATCCAGGAGTCGGTGTCGGGCCCGCCTCCTCCGAGAAGCGAAATGCCGCCATAATGGCCTCTCAGCCCAATCCCGAAACATGCGCATCCTGCTCCTGCTGTTGGCCATCGTGGCCCTGGTCTATCTGACCGCGCTCGTGGCCCTGGCCGTGTTCCAGCGGCGGTTGATCTATCCGGGCGCTGCCTGGGCGGGCGAGCAAGCACGCAACCGGCTGGCTCCTCCCGGGACCGAGGTCATCACCCTGACCACCGAGGATGGCGAGCGGCTGTTCGCCCTGTGGCGGCCGCCGCTTCCGGGCTGCGGGGTGGTGGTCAGCTTCCACGGCAACGGCTCCCGCCCCGCGCCGCATGCCGCCCGCTTCGCTGCGGATCCGTGGCGCGGGGCCGGGTGGGGCGTCCTGGCGCCGGCCTATCGCGGCTATCCCGGCTCGACAGGATCGCCGAGCGAAGACGGGCTGATCCGCGACGGGATGGCGGCGGTGGCGGCCGCAATGGCGCGCGCCCCGGGGGCGCCGATCCTGCTGCATGGGCATTCCCTGGGCGCCGCGGTGGCGGTCGCGATGGCCGGGCGCGTCGCGGCGATCGGGCTCTATCTCGAAGCACCGTTCGATTCGCTCACCCATGCCGTGTGGCTGCATGTCCCGCTGGCACCGTCCTGGCTCTTGCGCGACACCTACCGCTCGGACTTGCGCATTCGCGGCGGGACCGAGCCCGTCCTGATCGTCCAGGGCACCGACGACCCGGTGGTGCCGGCCAAGCTCGCCCGGGCACTGGCCGCGGCGGCGGGGCCTCGGGCGCGGTTCGCGTTGGTCCCGGGCGACCACGTCTCGATCTTCGGAATCCGGGATCGCGAGGCTGAGGCGGAGTTCCGCGGACTCGTCGGGCCGGCCTGCCGGGCGGTGGATCGCGCCGTGCCCTGATCGGGATTGGGGGGAATCGCTTGGTCGGACGCCGCTCCCGGCGCTGGAACGCCGACGACCCGGACATGCCGGGTGCCGTCCCCCGGGCGGATCCGGTCTGTCCGCTCTGCGGCCGGCCGATCCCGCCGCGCGCCCACTCCAGCCTCCACCACCTCACCCCGAAGCTGAAGGGCGGGACCCACCAGGGCACCGTGCGCCTGCACCAGATCTGCCATTCGGCGATCCATGCCCGCTACAGCGAGGCCGAGATCGCCAAGCGGCTCGCCGATGTCGAGGCGTTGCGGACCGATCCGGAGATCGCCCGCTTCCTGGTCTGGATCCGCGGCAAGCCCGACGATTTCCACACCGCTACCCGCATGACCCGCGACCGGCGCGCGGGCAAGCGCCGGGATTGAGCGGGGCGTTTACCCGGCGCTCAGCACGAAAGCAGGTTCCGCCGCCAGGCATGCATCCCCGTCAACCTTGCCGCTCCACACTCGCTTCGGTCGGGGAGTTGGACGATGGGCGGGGCAGGGGACGGCCGGCTGGCCTGGGTCGATACCGCCAAGGGGATCTGCATCCTCCTGGTGGTGATGATGCATTCGGTGATCGGCACCGGCGCGGCGATGGGCGGGGAGGGGTTCCTCCATCCGGTCGTGGCCTTTGCCAAGCCGTTCCGGATCCCGGATTTCTTCCTCCTGTCCGGCCTGTTCCTGGGCCGGGTGATCGACCGCGACTGGCGCCTGTTCGCCGACCGCCGGGTGGTGCATTTCGCGTATTTCTACGGCCTCTGGCTGGTGATCCAGTCGGCCGCCCGCTACGGCAGCATCGTCGGCGAAGCCGGGCCCGGGGCGTTCGCCGCCCATATCGCCCACGCGCTGGTCGAGCCGTATTCCAGCCTGTGGTTCGTCTACCTGCTAGCCGTCTTCTCGGTGGTGACCAAGGCCCTACGCCGTTGCCCCGCAGGAGTGCTGCTCGGCGGCGCCGCCCTGCTGCAGATCGCCGACATCCGCAGCGACGCGACCCTGATCGAGGAATTTTGCGGCCGCTACGTCTACTTCGTAGCGGGCTACCTGTTCGCGGGCCGGATCTTCGCCCTGGCCGACGCGGCACGCCGGCATGTCGGCCTGGCGCTCTGCGGTCTCGCCGCCTGGGCTCTCCTGGAAGGGGGGCTCGCCCTGACGCAGACCGGCAGCCCGATCTACCCGACCCTCGCCAGCCTGCCGCTGGTCAGCCTCGGCCTCGGGGCGGCGGGCGCCCTGGCGATCGTGGTCGCGGCAGCGCTGATCGAACGGGCGGGCGGCGTCCTGGCCGAGGCCCTGCGGCGCTGCGGCCAGCGCTCGATCGTGATCTATCTCGCCTTCTCGCTGCCGATGGCCGCGACCCGCGAAATTCTGGTCCGCACCGGCCTCGTAACGGATATCGGACTTGCCAGTCTGATCGTGATGGCTGCCGCCCTGTTGTTGCCGCTGGCGCTGGAACGGCTGGTGCGCGGCACGCCGCTCAAACTGCTGTTCGTCCGCCCGAAATGGTTCCGGCTGGCGGCCGGATCGCGCCCGCGTTCGACCCTGGCGACGACGTGAACGAGATGCCTCAGCCCTCGAAAGCGACGCCGATTCGGCGGCTCTTCCGCCACGCTACCGCGGCCGGCCGCGGGTCAGCGCCGTCGGTGAGGCGGATCGGGAAGCGGTCCGGCACCGCCTGATCGTTCTCGACCTCGATCTGGGCGCCTGTCTCGGTCGCGTCCCAGACCAGGCAGCCGACTTCACCGCAGGCGAGCAGCAGCGTGCCGAACGTGAAGGCATTCTTGCGGAATGCCCCGCGGCGATCCTCCGTCATCGCAACCTCCACCCGGCCCGCGAAGCCGCGGCTCGCAGACCGGACGATGCCGGAGGGCGGTTAACAGCCCCGATATGGCGGCGCGACTGATTTAAGGCGCAACACGATCAATACGCGTCCCGATCGTCCCGGTAGGGCCGCCGCGGCGGGGCGTCGTCATCGTCGTCGTAAGACCGGCGCGGCCGCGGACGGTCGTAGTCGCGGCCGTAGCGGTCGTCGTCGCGCCGGCGGTAATCGTCCCGGCGATGGCGGTCGTCGTCATCGTCGTCGCGGTCCCGGGGGGCGACACCGCCGCCGCGGGTCTCGCTCAGGCGCGGCGCGTACCAGCAGCTCTTCGGCTGGCCCGGGGCGGGATCGCCGAAGGTCTGGCTGTTGCACGGGACCATGCCGCCCTGCGGGAACGGGCGGCCGTTGGTCTTGCCGGGCACGCCGTAATAGACGTTGGTGGGGTAGGGCATCCGGCAGACCCCGCCATCCTGGGCGCAGGCGACCAAATTCACCGTGTCGAGATGCTCGACCCGCGCCGAAGCAGGCCCCACTGGAACCGAACCGAGCAAGAGGCCCCCCAGGGCCACGGCAATCCTGCAACGCACGTCGTCGATCCCTTTTTCCCCGATGGTCGCGGCCTCGATATCGCGGCGCGGTGGCTTTCGGCTAGAGCCCGGCACCGGTATGGCCAACCCACGACGGTCGGCACGCGGTCGCAGGCCGGGGCCGAAGCTTTTGTGACAGGGAGCGGGCGCGCACCGGGTTGTCCCCCGGAGATTGGCGCGCCGGGAGGACTCAATGCGGGATGCGTCGGCGCAGGAGCTCATGATCCTCAGCGCGCTGCAGGAATGCCGGATCCAGCTGGAGACCGCGCGCCGGGACGAGGCGAGCCGGGCCGCCGTGCGCGTCGAACTCGACGCGGCCCTGCAACGCGAAGCGGCGCTGAAGTCCGAGATCGTGGAGGAGCGCGAGCGGACCGAGGCGGTGCGGACCGTCCTGCTGGCGCTGACCGCCAGCATCGGCCGGTTCGGCCTGCGCCGGAAGCTGTTCACGGCGCGCATCGCCCGGCTCGGCCGCGAGACCCCGGATTCCGGCCCGCAATCGGTCCGGCATCCGGTTCTGCTCGCCGAGGCGCGGCGGGTGCTGGGCCAGAACCCGACGGCCGAGCGGTGAGGGCGATTCAAGTCCCGACATCCGAGCCGGATGCGGACGGCATCGCTAACGACCCCTTAACCCGCCGCAGTGAAGGTAACTCAGACAAATTAAGTCATTGCCACTGTTGTTGTTTTACAATTCTGTCGCAGTTTCAGAAATGCGGCGAAAACAAGAATGACACACTTTCTGATAAAGCTGGTGGTTTGAATCGTCAGTAATCTGCGGTCAAAGGGCTGCTTCCGATCCAACCCGGTCGCCCAAAGCGCCATGCGGCTCTTCCCGAGAGCGGTCATCCGTTGACCACTCGCCAACTTCGGCTCGGAGTGGAAAGCGGCTCTTGCTTACCCCGGAAAACGCTCGAACGCCGGTAGTTCGTGCACCGATGCCATCCACTTCACGCGTTCCGCCGTCTGCACCTGCATCTGCGGGAGGATCGCGTTGGGATCATCGAGCGCCGCGATCCTCACTTGCATCATCCCCATTTGAGCAAGGAGTGCGTTCGTAAAGAACAGACCCGTCCCACACGACCCACAGAATGATCGCTGCCCTCCTTCGGACGAGCTATAGACGTTCGGCTTACCGGTGATCGATACCGTAGCCTCGGGCACCATAGCCCATGCCACCATGGGTGCGCCTGACTGCTTCCGACAATCGTCGCAGTAGCATACAGAACTTGCGGCCGCCTGATCCGGCATCTCGAACTGGATCGAGTTGCAGTGGCAACGTCCATGGAGCATGTGTTCGGCCTTTCAGGCGGGAGGCCGACCCGTAGCAACGCCGGATCGCAATGTCTCCTGTGCGTCGTGCGCGGCCCCAAGGCTATGTCCGCTACACGCATCGGCGGTCCGGAAGTGGGCGGGCAGGAAACCACGCTGAGCCGCGATTCGGCTTCCGACCCGAGCTTGCCGTGCCGGACGGCATCGGAGCTTCCCCAGAGCAGTCATTCGTTCGCGGTCCGGCAACTTCGGTTTGGGGTGGCAAACGGACCTTGGCCTTTCTGACCGACGAGGACCTTCCGTCGCAGGCAACTTCTACGTGCCTTTTTTCAGCAGGCCCTTCAGTAAGTCTATTGCTTCTTCCTTAGGCAATTCTACATCTTTAGAAGTAACAATTCGACGTGCAATCTCTTTTCCCACATTTAGTAGAAGCATTTGGCTCAACGTCTTCATCATTTCCGTGCCATTCTTCTCGATAACAGCGTGGGCAGCTATGACTGCATCGGCGACTGCGTCCAGATCGGGGACATGATCCATAGATTTTGCATCCGGCATTGGAAACAACTAGACTGTAAATTTATTACATACCTCGTTCCTGGCACCAGTTTAGTAAAATTTTTCCGGTTACACAACCAGCTATGCAATGCTAAGGTGTACTTATTGGTCCGACAACTAGCTCCCTACTTCGAGGATATACATGGACATGGCAACGCCCAAGGGCCTCGATTCAGAACCGGATACCTTCAAAAGCGCAACGCTCGCTCGGTTAGCTAAGGCGCTCGGCTGCTCGCAGGATCGTTTCTCCGAAGAGGCTCCAGCAGCGACGGCAAAGGACACCTCGCAACTGATCCAAATGTGGCTTGCAATCAAAGCTCCAGAGGGCCGAGAGGCTGTGTTCGCTTTCGTGCGCGAGGTTCTCCGTTCCGAGGCGCAGAAAAGGTACGGTGGTGTCGGTATGTAATTGCCAACGACCACACTCGTTGAGCTGCTATATGCAGGCGACTGGGTAAGCGCTGTTGATCGACGCTCTCGTTCTGCTCACTTCTATTTCTGATTATGATCGACCCAGAAGCGGATCTTCGTGAATTTACCCCAAGCTGCCTTTCCGCATCCGGCCCAACTTGTTCCGTAGTGTACTCAGGTGCAAACGTTTTGATGGATCAAATCACGTGCTATCAACGAATCAAAAACTCAACTGCATCTCATCGATTTGTACAGATCGTTAAAATATAACGGGTGCTAATCGATAGCAAAATCGCGCTAAGATGCAGTTACTAAATTATTTTAGGAGACTAACGAAATCGGTGGGGTCGTTGAAATAGTTCCTGTAGGCGCTTCTCAGTTGTTTTGGATCGCCCGTAACATAAACAGTGTTTATGCTTTCGGCTGCATTTTCAAGCTCATTGGCTCTCGCGATTGCGAGCTGCGCATTCTTGAACATCTCGACATTCAATGAATAGCCGCCGTCTTCGGTGGAAACGATGTTCAGCACATTATGTTTGCCAAGTTTTTCGAAATCGCCGAATTGACGTAGCGCATCGAGCCTCTGCACAATTGCAAGTCGCTCTTCCAATTCCCAGAAAACATCATCCAACGCGTTGTCACTAAATTCAGTAAAGGCTCGCGTTATGCCTTCGTGTCGTCTGGCAATAATTTCACTGGCTATAGCGAAAAATCTACCCCTATCGTCCTCGCCATAGCCAAATTTAGTTCGTTCTCTGTCAAGAACATCGGAAATTTCTAATGCAGTTGCCCAAGCATGCTGTGGCCTAGTTCTATATTGTACCTCAACCATCAACCCATGCCATGGCAAAGAACTATCGTCCCCGCGCCTATGGGGCCTAGGGTTATGTATGAGAACGTCATGAACACCGCGATATCCAGTCGTTTTCGGATGTTCGATATAGTTGTATTTGTCTTTATCCTCATGTTTTAATTTATGATTTACGTTTCCAAGTACTTCGTTTGATAAAACATGGTTCCTGAACCTGTAAAGGTCGTCAATATTTTCAAATATCAGCCTACAACCAGCAAGATCTTGCATAGTTGTGATATCTCTTATTAGAGGAGTGCCGTCTGGTTTTTTGCGTTGCAATTTATCAATGACGGTATTTCCCCGCTTAAGTCTCTGCGCGAATTCCACAGTGACTTGACTTGCCGAAATCTTTCTTCTGAACCAAACATTGAAAGTGTTGATTACGTAGCCATGGGATGCTCGCCACTGCTCTACTTCCAAAAAATCGGCAGCGTCGCCGCGCCCTTCCGCAATTGCTTTGCCGGCAGTTCTGACTCTCGATTTTGGGGAAGGGGGTTCTGGAAAAGCCATAGATTGAGCTTACTGCTTTATCCGAGAGCTTCAATGACGGTCGAGGCGTTTTTCGGTCAACGCCATATGCCCGACCGACCATACTAACTGATTCGCCGGCCGCTCCTTAACCCGTTCGACACCGTGTTGCCGCAAGCTCATCGCAGGGTCGCCGTAGGTGGCTTTTATTGCTGTGCGCAACGGCGGTTGGATCGCGAATCGGGACATTGTCACTCCCGGCCTGCGGCCCTAAACCGCCGCATTTAGCGTGCGGTAACCGGGCTGCACCGCAATGCACGCGCGTCGGTGTCGGATCGTTCGAAGACGGGATGCATGGCCAAGGGTCGGGGCAGGATGGAGCCGAATTTCGACGTGCCGGAAGGGCGCGTCCGGGATCGCGGCGAACTCGACCTGCGCCTGTCCCGGGACGATCGGGCCGGGACAGGAGAGCGCGTGGGCAAGCGAGCGGACGAGACGGCGCGGGCCCCGGCCAAGACGGCGGCGCGCAGGACCCAAAAGAAGTCCGGCCGGCGTCGGCGCTCGTGGCTCGGCCGGATCGTCTACGGCACCGTGGTGCTCGGCTTGTGGGCGGTGATCGGCATCGCCGGGCTGATCGCCTACCACGCCTCGCAGCTGCCGCCGATCGACCAGCTCGCGGTGCCCAAGCGCCCGCCCAACATTGCCATCCTGGCCAGCGACGGCTCGCTGCTGGCCAATCGAGGCGAGACCGGCGGCCGGGTGGTCTCGATCAAGGAGCTGCCGCCCTACCTGCCGCGGGCCTTCGTGGCGATCGAGGACCGGCGCTTCTATCAGCATTTCGGCGTCGATCCGGTGGGCATCCTCCGGGCGATCGGCCAGAACCTGACCCGGCGCGGCGTCGCGCAGGGCGGCTCGACGCTGACCCAGCAGCTCGCCAAGAACCTGTTTCTGACGCCCGAGCGCTCGGCCTCGCGAAAGATCCAGGAGGCGATCCTCGCCCTCTGGCTGGAGCACAAGTACAGCAAGGACGAGATCCTCGAACTGTACCTGAACCGGGTCTATTTCGGCGCCGGCGCCTACGGCGTCGAGGCCGCGGCGCAGCGCTATTTCGGCAAACCCGCCAAGGAGGTGTCGCTGGCCCAGGCCGCGATGCTCGGCGGCCTCGTGCAGGCGCCCTCGCGTCTGGCGCCGAACCGCAACCTGCCCGCCGCCCAGGCCCGGGCCGCGCAGGTGCTCGCCGCCATGCAGGAGCTCGGCTTCGTGCCGGCCCAGGACGCCAAGGTGGCACTCGCCCAGCCGGCCAGGCCCGCCAACGCCCGCGGCGGCGGCTCGGCCAACTACGTCGCCGATCTCGTGATGGACGTGCTCGACGATTACGTCGGCAAGTTCGACACCGACATCACCGTCCAGACCACGGTCGATACCGGCCTGCAGGCCCTGGCCGAGAAGGCGCTCACCGACGAGCTGAATGCCAGGGGCGCGCGCTTCAATGTCGGCCAGGGCGCCCTGGTGTCGATGCGGCCCGACGGGGCGATCCGCGCGCTGATCGGCGGGCGCGACTACGCGCAGAGCCAGTTCAACCGGGCGACCACGGCCAAGCGTCAGCCCGGCTCCGCGTTCAAGCCGTTCGTCTACCTCGCCGCCGTGGAGCACGGGGCTACCCCCGAAACGGTGAAGGACGACGCGCCGATCCGGATCGGCAACTGGGCGCCGGAGAACTACTCCCACCGCTACGACGGCCCGGTCACCCTGCGCACCGCGCTGGCCCATTCGCTCAACACGGTGGCGGTGCGGCTCGGCCAGGAGGTCGGCCCGAAGACGGTGGTGCAGACCGCCCAGCGCCTCGGCATCACCTCGCCGCTCCAGGCGAACGGCTCGATCGCGCTCGGCACCTCCGAGGTGACCCTGCTGGAGATGGTCGGCGCCTACGGGGCCTTCGCCAACGGCGGCACCGGGGTGATCCCCTACGTGGTCACCTCGGTGAAGAGCGCCGCCGGCGCGATGCTGTACAAGCGCTCCGACAACGGGCTCGGCCGGGTCATCGACGCCAACGCCGACGGCATGATGAACGCCATGATGCACGAGACCTTCGTGTCCGGCACCGCCAAGAAGGCGGACATCCCGGGCTGGGATCTCGCGGGTAAGACCGGCACCACCCAGGATTTCCGCGACGCCTGGTTCATCGGCTATTCGGGCAGCCTCGTTACCGGGATCTGGCTCGGCAACGACGATGGCGAACTCACCAAGAAGGTCACCGGCGGCAACCTGCCGGCGGAGATCTGGAAGACCTACATGACCCAGGCTCTGAAGGGTCAGAACCCGGTGCCGCTGCCGGGTCTCAACCGCTGGCGCAAGCCGCCGCCCGAGACCACCGCCTCTGTGGCGAGCGCGGCGCCGAGTTCCCCGGCCGACCTCCTGGGCCAGATTTTTGGGGATCCGGCCGCCCAGGCGCCCCGCCAGCAGGCTCCCGCACGCCGGGCGCCCCAAAAGGACGACCGCAACTTCGTCGAGAAGCTGTTCGGGATCGGCGAATAGCCGGTCCCGGCTCAGCGCCGGATCAGGACGACGCCGCCGATCAGGAGCGCGACGCCCAGCGCGCGCGACAGGTCGATCGGCCGCTGCGCGAGGCCGAGCCAGCCGTAATGGTCGAAGATCACCGAGGCCAGCATCTGGCCGGTGACGAGGAGCGCCAGGAAGGTTCCGGCCCCCAACTGCGGGACGAGCACGATCCCGAGGCCGATGAAGATCGCCCCGAACATCCCGCCGCTCCACGCCCACCAGGGGATCCGCGCCAGCACGCCGGCGGACGGGATCGGGTCACGGGCCACGAGGGCGAAGACGACCATGCAGGCCACCCCGGCCGTGAAGCTCACGACTCCCGACAACGCGGACGAGTTGAGGGCCGTGCGCAGATTCGCGTTCAGCGCCTGCTGGATGACGATGCTGATACCGGCCGTGAGTGCGAGGGTCGAGGGGAGGAGCAGTTTCAGCATGAGGGGCGGATGCTTTCGGACGACGTCGGCGTGACGGCCGCGGTTTAGCGGCGGTACCGCGATTCCACGACCCTCGCCACACTTGTCACGCCATGCCGATTTCCTCCGCCTCTCACAGCATCGGCAGCATCCGCGGCCGCTTCCCCCGGGGGAAATGCGCGTCGATCATGGCGATCTCGGCCGGGCCGAGATGCAGGTCGGCCGCGCCGGCATTCTCGATCGCCCGCGCCGGGCGACCGGTCTTGGGGATCGTGAAGGTTCCGGGCAGGCGCGTCAGGAAGGCCAGGGCCACCGCGTAGGGAGTGGTGCCGTGGGCGCGGGCGATGCCGTCGAGGACGCGGCCGCCGGCACTGGCCGGGTCCGGGAACTCGCCGCTGCCGAAGGGCGAATAGCCGACCATCGCGACCCCGTGCGTCTCGCACCAGGGCAGCACTGCGTGCTCGATCGCCCGCTCGTTGAGGTGGTACAAAACCTGATTGCAGGCGATCCGGTCCGGCCCGGCGATGGCCAGCACCCGGTCGAGGTCGTCGACATCGAAGTTGCTCAGCCCCCAGGACAGGATCTTGCCCGCCCGGCGCAGGTCCTCGAACCCCGCGATCGTCTCCGCCAGGGGATGCTGGCCGGGCCAGTGCAGCAGGTAGCTGTCGAGCCGGTCGGTCTTCAGGCGCCGCAGGGAGGCCTCGCAGGCCCGCACGACCCCCCGGCGCGTGGCGTTACCCGGGACCACCTTGGAGACGAGAAAGACCTCCTCGCGGCAATCCGCGATGGCCTCAGACACGATCGCCTCGGCGTCGCCGTACATCTCGGCGGTGTCGATATGGGTCATGCCGGCATCGATGCCCGCCCGCAGGGCCCGCACGGCGTCGGCACGGTCCGAGCCGTCGATGTGCCACGTGCCCTGGCCGATCACCGCCACCGAGACGCGCGTCGCCCCGAAGCTCCTGGCGTACATGGCAGCGCTCCCTTCCCCGCCGCGATGGCTTTTGTTCTGTGTGTCCGCGCCCGACCGGCAGCGGCAAGACCGAAGGTCCGCCGTTCCCGGGTGCGAACCCGGCCGCGCCTTACTCGCGCCATCTTGGGGGGATGAGCAATGGGTCACCGCCGCTCCGGTGCTAAACTTTAGTCCAGTGTCTCACGCCGCGCTCATCGAGGCCGCCAGGGGGCCTGCCAAGCCCGAGCCGCGGCGGCCCGCGCTGGCCCTATGGGAGACGCGCTGATGCTGCCGGCCCATCGGGTTTTCTGGGGACTGATCCTGCTCGCCGCCGCCGGCGCGGGGCTGCTCTACAACATCATCTTTGCGGACGGCGCCACGCCGCTCGCCGGCTTCACCTACGGCCTGTGCACCGGCGCCACGGTTCTCGCCTTCGACCGCGGCCTGATCCTGGCGGGGCTGCAGGCGCGGATCCGGCGCCTGCCGGCTTGGCTCTACGTCATCGCGGCGGAACTCGCCTACGTTCTGATGATCGTGTCGGGCAACGCGCTGGGCGGCCTGATCGTCTGGACCTTCGGGCTGACCGGCGACGAACTCGCTGTGGCGACCCGGACGAACGCCCGGGTCCTCGCCTACGCCCTGGCGGTGGCCGGTCTGCTCGTCTTCGTCATCCGCATGCGCGATCTCGTCGGCGGCGAGATCTTCGTGAACTTCATGATCGGCCGCTACCACAAGCCGGTGGCCGAGGAGCGGATCTTCCTGTTCCTGGACGTGGTCGGCTCCACCGCCTTCGCGGAGACCCATGGCGACCTGCGCGCCCAGGAATATCTCAGCGCGGTGTTCGCGACCTTGGCCGAGCCGGTGCGGCGCAACGGCGGTTCGGTGGACGATTATATCGGCGACCTCGCCATGGTCACCTGGCCGATGAGCCGGGGCCTTAAAGATGCCCGCTGCGTCACCTGCGTGTTCGACGTGATCGACCGGATCGAGGCCGAGGAGGCCGCCTGGACCGCCCGGTTCGGCACGGTGCCGAAGCTGCGCGCCGCGCTCCATGGCGGCTCGGTGGTCACCGCGGAAGTGGGCGTCGACCGCCACAAGATCGCGTATTTCGGCGACGCCGTGAACGTCACCTCCCGGATCGAGGCCCTGTGCCGCCCGCTGGGCGTCGGTATCCTGATCTCGCAGGACCTGCTGAGCCGTCTGCCGCGGCTGCCCCCGGGCGTGCGGGCGCGCTCGCTCGGGGCGCATGCCCTGCGCGGCCGCGGCGCGCCGCTCGCGGTGGCGACCCTGGAGCGGGGCGCCGCCTCCGAGACGGCCCTCGCCGAGCAGCCCCAGCGTCGGCTCGCGGCGGCGCACTGATGAGCTCCACCGAAACCGGGCCCTCGACCGCCCTGGCCGTCGTGAAGCTGGCGTTGCGCTTCGGGCTGCCCCTGATCGGGCTGTTCGTGATCGGCCGCGCAGTCGTTCATTCGATCGGCGGCGATATCCAGCGCTGGCAATTCGCCCTCGGGGCGCTGCTGATCCTTGCGGGCTTCGTCTCGAAGCTGGTGCCCCGGCGATGAGCGCGGAGGAGACCCGGCCGCCGATCTACCTCGACGCCGATGCCTGCCCGGTGAAGGACGAGACCTATCGGGTCGCGGCCCGTTACGGCCTCACCGTCTACGTCGTCGCCAACAGCGTGCTGAACCTGCCGCGCGAGCCCTGGATCGTGCGCATCGTCGTCGGCGCGGCGCTGGACGCCGCCGACGATTGGATCGCCGAGCGGGCCGGACGCGGCAGCATCGTGCTCACCGCCGACGTGCCGCTGGCTGCCCGCTGCGTCAAATCCGGCGCCACCGTGCTCGCCTTCACCGGCAAGCCGTTCAGCGAGGCCTCGATCGGCATGACGCTCGCGACCCGCGACCTGATGCAATCCCTGCGCGAAGCCGGCACGATCACAGGCGGCCCACCGCCGTTCTCCCGCGCGGACCGGTCGTCGTTCCTCTCGTCCCTCGACCGGGCGGTGAACCGCATCCTGCGGGAGCGGCCAGGGGCTGGGTGAGGGATGGAGTGCGAAGGCGTAGGCGGAAACTCAGAACGGCCCGGGCTTTCACCCGGGCCGTTCTGAGCCGTTCAACAGGTCCGGAACGTCAGATCTTACCTTCGAGACCCATCGTATAATATTTGTGGACGATCTTGTCCTGGTTCTCCAACAGCCAGTCGATCGATGGCTCGTTGGTCATGGCCTTGCGGATCGCCTCGGTCATGCCCTTGCGCTGGATCTCGAACAGCGACTTGTGGTCGACCGTCTCGGCCTGGATCACGCCGGGGCTCAGCCAGACCGAGCAGATGATGCCGAGATCGTTGGCCTTTTCCTTCGGGATGTAGCCCGCCCGCACGGCGTCGAGGACGCCGTTGGCGATAGCGTACTGCACCGTGCCCATCAGGATCGAGGTGTACTTGCTCTCAGTCACGCTGACCTTGGAGACGCACAGCGTGACCGGGCGGACCATGATGTCGGTGTTGAGCAGCGCGAAGACGCGGCTGTGGCCGACGACCTGATCGCCCGTCAGCGTCGCCAGTGCGGTGCCGACCGGCCCGTCGAGCTCGCCGATGATGACCTCCGGCTCGGCCGCCGTATTGGGCGGACCGCCCGCCACCAGGGCTTCACCGGCTCGCAGGATGATGCGTTCGCTCATAGGGTCGGTTCCTTGGATCGCGCCGCCACAGCATCATCCCGTAAGTCTGCTTCGATCCGTCGGGATCAGGCTCGAAAGCGCCGTCGGGGGACGCAGATATCGGTTCGGTGAATGGAGCGCGCGGACCCGCGATGAACCCGGAGCCCTGCCCAGGCGCGTCGCGGTCCCTGGGCGTCGGCTCAGGCGTCCGTGGCGGGCACGAGTGCCTTCAAGGCCTCGTTGACGCGATCCTGCCAGCCCGGGCCGTCCTTCTGGAAGTGGGCCAGCACGGCGCTGTCGAGGCGCAAGGTGACCATCTCCCGGGCGCCCGGAACCGCCGTGGGGCGCGGGGCAGCCGGCGGCGGTGGAGCGGCGGCAGGCTTGGCGGTCGTGGCGGCCTTGAAGGCCGCCTCGGCTGCCGAACGCGGATCGGTAAATCGGCGGCGGTTGCGATCGTCGGCCATCGGCCCTCAGTCCTTCGCGGCAGCTTTCTTGGGTGCAGCCTTCTTGACGGCACCCTTGGCGGCGACTTTGGCAGTCTTGCCCGCGATCTTGGCAGCGGCCTTGGCTTCCTTCTCGGCCACCTTGGCCTGCGCGTCGGCCGCCTTGGTCTCGGCTTCGGCGGCCTCCTTGGCCAGACGCAGGGAGCGCAGCTTCAGTGTCCGCTCGTCGATCGCCTTGATCGACGCGTGATGCTCGGCCATCGCCTGCGCGCCCTCGCGCGCCATGCGCTCGGCGCGCTCCGCACGCTCGGCGCGGTTGTCGGCCCGTGTCTTGGCTTCCGCTTCCGCGTCGCGGATATCCTCGGCCTCGTCGAGGTCGGTCTCAGTCTCGTCGCTCATCCTGTGCCTTTCGCCCCGGTCCAGCGGCACAGCATCCTGCGCGCAGGGTCAGTGTCTGGAACGGGTCCGGCCTGTTCGAGGGGGGGAGGGGCAAGGCCGGACGATCCGCCCCGCCGCGTCGTTCTGCAACGACTGTTCGAGGCCGTGATCGCAACGGCATTAGCACGCCCGTACGGCCCATGGCGAATCCGGCGATCCGATCGGGCAGGACAGGGCAGCGTATTCGTCTCAGGACCCACCACGCTTGTTCAATCGAGTCAGGCTTTTCTGCCTGACCGCACGTCGCCTATTCGCGCTCAGCGCACGCGATAGTTGAGCGGGATGGTCACCGAAAGGCTCGGTTGCGTTACGCCGGCGGGCGCCGGCGGCATGCCGCCACGCACCGCCGCCAACGCCGCGCTGTCGATCTGACCGACGCCGCTGGACCGGGCGAGACCTGCACCGGTGACCGCACCCGAGCGCATCACGGTGAACCGGACCATTGCGGTGCCCCCGGCGGTCCCGGCGGCGACGCCCGGATTCATCCGGCCGTGGATCGCCGCGCTGATCGCGCCGGTCCATTGGCGCAACGCACTTGGATCGCTGCCCGCGGCGGCTCGGCCGGCCGCATTCTGACGTGAGGCCGACGCGGAATTGCGCGCCTCCGCGCCCTGTTGCGCTTTCGCTTGCTTCGCCTTGGCTTCGCGGGCTGCTTTCAGCTTCGCGTCGCGGATCTCCTCCAGGCGCTCCTCGCGCTTCTGCTCGCGCAGCTTCTCTTCGCGGATCTTGCGAAGCTTCGCCTCGCGCTCGGCCTTGATCTTCGCGGGATCGGGCGTCGGCTTGGGCGGCTCCTCGGTCTTGGCGACCTCCGTCGGCGGTGGCGCCAGCGGCTCGGCGGCCTCGGAGGCCGAGGTAATCACTTCGCTCTGGGCCTCCACCGGCACGGCCTCCTGCGGCGGCTCGATGACGGCCTGTGTCTCGTCGGGCTTGACCTCGGTCATCTCCGGGGGCGGGGGCTGCACGGCCTCGTCGGGGGGCAACTCAACGGGTTTGGTCTCCGGGGGCGCCGCTTGGCTCATCTGCTGCTCAGACGGCGCCTCGGTCGCGGCGTCGGTCATCACCGGCGCCAGATCGATCGAGATCTGCTGCTCGCCGGGGGGCGCCGGCGGCGTGAGCCGATAGAACATCACCGCCACCAGCACGAGCGCGTGCAGCGCGAACGCGACCAGGAAGGCGACGAGCAGCCCGGAGGGGCCGCGCTCGCCGGGCCGGGCCGACAGATCCGTCGAAGTCAGCGTGCTCATGGATGTCAGCGGGCGGTCTCTGAGGGGGCTGCTGGCGCGGCGGCGGGGCCACCCGGCGACTGCGCGATCAGCGACACCTTCGTGAAGCCGGCTTGGCCGACGAGACCCATCACCTGCATGATCTTGCCGTAGGGGACGTCACGGTCGCCGCGCACCAGGATCACCTGATCCTTGTCGGCGCTCGCCATCTCGCGCAGGCGCGGCACGAGGCTGTCCATGGTGAACACCTCCTTGGCAATCGACGGGTTGCCGTCCTTGTCGACCGTGACCTCCTGGGGCTTCTTCGACTGCGCCACCTTGGCGGCCGCGGTCTTGGGCAGCTGCACCGGGACCCCGGTGGTCATCAGCGGGGCCGCGACCATGAAGATGATCAGCAGGACGAGCATCACGTCGACCATCGGGGTCACGTTGATGTCCGACATCGGCAGGTCGTCGTTGTCGTCATCGTCGCTTGCGCGGGGCGATGCCATCGCCATGGCGGCGTCTCCGGTTGAGTGCGGTCGGCCCGGTGCGGGCCATGGTTCGAGGCGCTTTCGGCGGCAGCACATGCCGGACCGGCCTGGACGCGCCTCGGATCAAGGATGGTGGCCGGGCCAGTTCGCTACGCGGCAGGCGCCGGCGAGACGCCTACTCGGCAGCTGCGCGGTGCTGCCCGGCACCCGTCCGTTCGCGGGCCAGGCGGTCGCCCAGGAGTGAGATGTAGGACGTGAAGGAACTCTGGATGCCGCCGATATCCCCGGCGAGCTTGTTGTAGGCCATCACGGCCGGGATCGCGACGACGAGGCCGATGGCGGTGGCGAACAGCGCCTCCGCGATGCCCGGCGCGACGACGGCGAGCGAGGTGTCCTGGCTCCGCGCGATCGACGAGAACGAGTTCATGATGCCCCAGACCGTGCCGAACAGGCCGACGAACGGGGCGGTGGAACCGGAGGTCGCCAGCAGCGACAGGCCGGTGCGCAGGCGCTTCACCTCGAGGCCCAGCGCGCCGCGCATGGCCCGCTCGATCCGCTCGCGCCGCTCGGCCCGGGTCTCGGTGGGGTCCTGATCGCGCCAGGCGTCGATGGCGGCCTTTACGACGTGACCGGTCAGGCCCTTGTGCTGGCCGTCGAGGCTGCCACCGGAGCGCACTAGGGTCTCGAACGCCTTCGCCTGGCGCCGTGCGGCCGAGAGCCGGATGATCTTCTCGAACACCACCGTCCAGCACGCGATCGAGGCGATGACCAGCAGGATCATCACGCCTTTCACGATCGGGTCGGCCTGAAGGAACAGGCCGAGGAACGAGAAGTCGTGGGCGACCTCGGTCGGGGCTTGTGTCGGGTCCATCGCGGGCTCCTGGTGTCATGCGGCCCGGGGCCGCCATCTCGTCGAGGTGCGGCGAAAGCCGCTGACCGCCCGGCGGCTTTCGCTGCCGGGCGGCGTCGTCGCAGGGTCCTTGAGGCCGCCTCAGCGGTCGAAGGCGGGTCCGGCCTTGGTTTCGGTCTCGGTCCGCTCCAGGCAGGCCTCCCGAGCGGCCTCGCCGCCGTCGCAGGCCAAGACGTCGTTCAGCAGGACCCGGCCGACCTTGCCGCAGGCGATGCCCGGGAAATCGAAGATCTTCACGGTCGTCTTCCGCGCCGGCAGGGGGCCGAGCTCCACGGCCACGCGCTTCTGGGCGACCCCCTCCGGATCGAAGGCGAACAGATCGACCTTATAGGATTTGAGGCTGGTGCCCTTGGAGTTGTCGACCACCAGGGTCACCCGGCAGGCCTCGCCCGCGGTCTCGAGCTTGTTCAACTGCAGCTTGATCGGCGCCTTCTCAGCGGAGGCATCCTGCGCCAGCGCCGAGACGACCAGGAGCGCCGAAAGCGCCAGGCAAGCCGCGGTGTCGAGGGCGATCCGCCCGATCCGCCGGCGGTACAGAGGGACGCTCAAGGCAAGCACCAAACCGATTTCCTCTTTTCTCGGACGCGGCCGGAGCCGCATCAGGCCACCGCAGCAGCCGACTTAGTGAAGCACGACCCGATTTGGGCACATGACCGGCGCCAAGCGTTCGGCCGCCGTATCCAGGGTTGAGACGGCGGCGCGAACCGCTGCGACGAGGCGAGGCGCAGCCTCACGCCCGGTGAGCTCGGCCGCAGCCGCTTCCAGATCGGCCCACAGCCGACGCCGGCCCCGGCCGATCAGCGCGACGAGGGCGCATTCGTGGCCGGTCACCCGACAGCAGCTCGCCGGCATGAAGGACCAATCATCCTCGCGCTCCGCCCGAAGCGCACGGACGATCGCGACCACGCTGGCGACGAACCGGCATCCCTCCGCTGGGCCGAGCAGCTGCTCCGCACCGTCGAACGCGGCATTCCAGCAGGCGACGTCGCTCGTCATGTACCCGGCGGCGACGAATCGGGCCACCGACAACGCCAGGATGTCGGCCTCATCGCCGCACACGTCGGCGACGCGCTGCATCGCCGCATGACTTGCCGGGATCGAAGGCGCGCTCATCGGGACTCCGCTGCATCCCGCCTGGGTCGGGAATAGATTGGTGAGAACCCATCTAGAGCCGGGGGATCACCCGTCGCGGCAGTAGCCACGACAGCTCCCGCAATCAAGGCCTGGCGAGAAAATCAGAGCAGTTCCAAACTGTTAGTCGAGAGCGTGGCCGTTCCAGGGCTTGCTGAAACATCCCGATACATACTGCCGAAAGCTCCCAAGCTGTGCGTGTTTTCGCAGAGCAAATATTGATCATGGGACGAAATTAACCCCGTCCCTTGATGGGGTTGGGGGCCTTGGCCATATCTCCGGGTTACCGGCGGTGTTCCGACCGGTGGAGCGCTGTTTTGTGCGGGCTCCATGGCGTCGAGGTGCTCGGAGATCCGGGGCTGCGGCAAGTCCCAGGGTCGGAGGCCTCGCTGTGAGGATGACGGCCGCAATGACTCGACCCTCGCCCTTCGGGCATCCGTTCCTGCTCGGCTTCGATGAGATCGAGCAGGCCCTCGATCGAGTCGCGAAGGGTGCCAACGACGGTTATCCTCCCTACAACATCGAACGGCTGCCCCGCACCGAACGTGAGCCCGAGCGCCTGCGGATCACCTTGGCGGTGGCGGGCTTCACGCAGGAACAGCTCGACGTGATGCTGGAGGACAGCCAACTCGTCGTTCGGGGCCGGCAGGTCGAGGAGCGTGAGCGACATTTCCTGCACCGCGGCATCGCGGCACGGCAGTTTCAGCGAACCTTCCTGCTGGCCGACGGCATGGAGGTGCTGGGCGCCGACCTCGCCAACGGCCTGCTCTCGATCGATCTCGTTCGGCCTGAGCCGGATCGGATCGTACGCAAGATCGATATCGGCGCCCGAGGCTAGGGGCGCGCGATTTCAAGGCCGGTCTGGACCCTGCGCGACGATGCCATAGGTCAATTGATTGGGCGCCGGACATCCCCACATCCGTGTGGAGCCGCCGGTGCCTCCGGGACCGGAGGTGGACGCTCTGCCACCCCAGGAGGGCAACACATGACGAACTTGAACGCATCTCCCCTGACCCCCGCCGATCTCGATCCGGCCGAGTTCAATCCGGCGGATCTAGCCGCTTTGGGCGAGGGCCATATCGCCTACGTTCGCCCGATCCGGTCCGACGAGGTGCGCCGCCTGTTCCCGCAGGCGCCGGAACTGATGCCTGGCCTCGACCTGTTCGCCCTGCTTTCGGCGAGCGGCGAGCCGATCATGCTGGCGGATTCCAAAGACGTGGTGCTGGCCAATGCCGTCGCCCAGGATCTCCACGCCGTCAGCCTGCACTGACCCCGGACCAACCGTGCCGGTCAGGCGATTCCCGCCACCGCCGCCACGAGCCGTGCGATATCCTGCGGCCGTGACAGGCGGTGGTCGCCATCGGCGATCAGGGTCAGCACGGTCCCCTCGGCCGGCAGTCGGCCGACGGTCTTGAGCGCGTGTTGGTAGGGCACATCCGGATCGCGCATGCCTTGCAGGATGTGGACCGGGCAGGCCGGATCGAAGGGGCGCTCGAGCAATCTGTTCCGGCGGCCATCCTCGATCAGCGCGAGGGTGATCGGATCGGGCTCGGGCGCATAGTCGCTTGGCCTTTGAAGAACTCCGTGACGCAACAGAGCGGCGCGGGCACCCTCATCCAGCTGCGACCAGATCAGGTCTTCGGTGAAATCCAGCGCCGGCGCGACCAGGACCAAGCCCGCTGTCTTTTGGCCGCCGACGGCACGGGCTCGCGCCGCGAGGCAGGCGATCCACCCGCCCATTGACGAGCCGACCAGGATCGGCGGCTCCGTGACGTACCGCGCCAGGACCGCCTGTGCGTCTTCGAGCCAGGACGAAATGGTGCACGCGGCGAACGTGCCGCCGGAAGCGCCGTGGCCGGCGTAATCGAACCGCACCAGGGTGCGCTTCTTCTCTGCAGCCCAGGCATCCAGGGCGGCGGCCTTGGTGGCCGTCATGTCCGAACGGAATCCACCGAGCCAGATCACCGGCGGCCCGGCGCCCTCGCGCACCCGTACGGCGATCCGCCGCGCGGCCGCTCCTTCGCCGACGCTGATGAAATCCGGCCCTGTATCGGTCATCGATCTCTCCGGTAGGCCTCTATCGCGCTTGAAGAAGTCCTTCCCTGACCGGGTCGGCTTCAACCTCCGTTTACCAGACCGTAAAGCGCGACCGCGATGCTGGGGCAATGGGTACGAGCATGTTGCAGATGCCGGCGGGAGGCTTACGTCTTCACGCCGACCGAGCGCCGATGGGTGATGTGACGCGCAGCCTGTCGAGCTTTCCCGCAGACATCGATGTTCTCGCGGGCGCCCGCGTGCTGCAGATCATCCCGGAACTCGATGCCGGCGGTGCCGAGCGGACCACGGTCGACGTGGCCGGCGCCCTGGCGGCGGTCGGCGCCAGGGCTCTGGTCGCCACCGAGGGCGGGCGTCTCATCGGCGAGCTGCAGGCCAAGGGCGGCCAATGGCTGCGCTTCCCGGCCGCGTCGAAGAACCCGGCCCGCATGGCGCTCAACGTCGCGCGGTTGATGGCGCTGTGCCGGCGCGAGGGCGTGCAGATCGTCCACGCCCGGTCGCGGGCGCCCGCCTGGGTGGCGCTCGGCGCCGCCCGCCGCCTCGGCCTGCCGTTCGTGACGACCTATCACGGCAGCTATTCCGGCCGCACCGGTGTGAAGGTGCTGTACAATTCGGTGATGGCCCGGGGCGACGTGGTGATCGCCAACTCGCGCTACACCGCGGACCTGATCCATCGGCTGCATTCAGAGCAGGCCGGCGACCGTGTGCGGGTGATCCACCGCGGCACGGATCTGGCGGTCTTCAATCCGGTCTCAGTCGGTGCGGGACGGGTCGAGACGCTGCGCCGGGCCTGGAACGTGGCTCCGCACGAGCGGGTAATCCTGCTGGCCGCCCGGCTCACCGCCTGGAAGGGGCACCGCGTTCTGATCGACGCCGCCGCGCAGATGCGTGACCGGGGCGTTCCGGACCTCGCCGTGGTGCTCGCCGGCGACCCGCAGGGGCGTGCGTCCTACGAGCGTGAACTCGATGCCTTGATCGCCGCCCGCGGCCTCGGCGGCATCGTCCGCCGCGTCGGCCATTGCACCGACATGCCGGCGGCGTTCCGGGCGGCTTCCGTGGTTGCCGTTCCCTCCGTGGAGCCCGAGGCGTTCGGCCGCTCGGCCGTGGAGGCCCAGGCCCTCGGGACGCCCGTTGTGGTCTCCGACCTCGGCGCCGTCCCGGAGACGGTTCTGGCGCCGCCGGACGCCTCGGCCAGCCAGCGCACCGGCTGGCGTGTTCCGCCCGGAGATGCGGGTGCGCTCGCGTCAGCCCTGACCGAAGCCCTGTCGCTCGGCGCCAGCGCCCGGGACGCCCTGGTCCGGCGCGGCCGCGCCCATGTCGAGGCCAACTTTTCTCTGGAGCGCATGACCGGCGACACGCTGGCGGTCTACGCCCAGCTTCTCGGCCGGCACGCCTAATGGGTGTGCGATCGGCAGCCGGCTGGCGCTGAGAAGGTAAGCTGGGGTTTCAACGCGGTGCCGATTATTTCGCACCCCGCGCCGACACCCCGTTGACTCTGGCCGGGCTTCCCCCAACGTAGTATGTCCGGGAGAGACCGGAGCGGCTGGCGGTCAGGAGATCCACGAGATGGGTCGTCCGATCCGCCGTTTCGTCGTTGCAGCAGGAGACCGAAGCCATTCGTAGACCGATGAGAGCCATGCCGGCCCCGCAGAAGGACGGGCCGCGCGCCAACCGCGATATTCGCGGGGTGCGGGAAGTGCAGCTGATCGACGATACCGGGCAGAACCGCGGCGTCGTTCCCTTCTTCGACGCGCTGACCCTCGCTGAGGAAGCCGGCCTGGATCTCGTCGAGATCGCGCCGAACTCGGTGCCCCCTGTCTGCAAGCTGCTCGATTACGGGCGTTTCCGCTTCAACGAGCAGAAGAAGCAGAACGAGGCGCGCAAGCGGCAGAAGACCGTCGAGGTCAAGGAGATCAAGCTCCGCCCCGGCATCGACAAGCACGACTACGACACCAAGATGAAGTCGGTGCACCGCTTCTTCGAGGAGGGCGACAAGGTCAAGGTGACCCTGCGCTTCCGTGGTCGTGAGATGGCTCACCAGGATATCGGCCTGCGCCTCTTGGAGCGCGTGAAGACCGAGACCGCCGAGATCGCCAAGGTGGAGAGCGAGCCGATGCTCGAAGGCCGCCAGATGATCATGATTCTCGCGCCGCGCTGACTCCATCGCGAATTGCCGTTCACGCCGCCTCCTGACCGGGGCGGCGTTCGCGTGTGTGGTGCTTCCGTCGCGGCCCGTGGGCGACTATCTGCTGCCTATGGCTATGGCTCCCGACGAGATCGAACGCTACGCCCGCCACCTCGTCCTGGCCGAGGTCGGCGGACCCGGGCAGGCGCGCCTCAAGGCGGCCCGGGTGCTGGTCATCGGGGCAGGGGGCCTCGGCGCGCCGCTGATCCAGTATCTCGCGGCGGCCGGTATCGGCACGATCGGCATCGTCGACGACGACACCGTTTCGCTCTCGAACCTTCAGCGCCAGGTGATCCACGGCACGCCGGATCTCGGCCGGCCCAAGGTCGAGAGCGCGGCCGATGCGGTTACGCGGCTCAACCCGCACGTGACGGTGGTCCCGCACCCGTTCCGCATCACGCCGGACAACGCCGTCGACCTGATCGCGGGCTACGACCTCGTCGCCGACGGCTCGGACAACTTCGCCACACGCTACGCTGTCTCGGATGCCTGCTTCCACGCAAGGCGCCCGCTGGTGACGGCGGCGCTCGGCCGATTCGACGGCACGCTCACCACCATCCGGGCCCACGAGACCGGTCCCGACGGCAAGCCGAACCCGACCTATCGCTGCCTGTTCCCGAACCCGCCGCCGCCGGGCAGCGTGCCCGCCTGCGCCGAGGCCGGAGTGCTCGGGGCGCTGGCCGGGGTCATGGGCTCGCTGATGGCCATGGAGGTGATCCGCGCCGTGGCGGATTTCGGCGAGCCGCTGGTCGGGCGCCTGCTGATGGTCGATGCCCGCGCGATGCGGTTCGAGACCCTGAGCTACGGCTGGGACCCGGACAACCCGCTGAGCGGCGCCTCAGCCGAGTAGGGCGCCCGGCGGCATCCAGGGACCGTCCGCCTCCGCCTTGCCGAGGCAGCACTTCTTGAATTTTTTCCCCGAGCCGCACGGGCAGGGATCGTTGCGCCCGACATCCTTGAACGGGTTGCGCTGCGGCTCGCCCGCCCCCTCCGCGGTCCAGTCGAGGGCTTCGACCGGATCGTCGAGATAGCCGTACTGGTAGGGGCCGAGCCGGTCCCGGTCGTCCGGCTTGGTCTCGGCCTTGCGCAGGGCCTCCTTGAACCAGCCGGCGTCGCTGATCTCGTCGGTGATCCGCCCGTCGGCTCGGGCCGCCGCGGCCCGGGGCGCGAGGTCGCGGAAGCCGAGATGCGCGATCGCCTCCTCCCAGCCGACCCAGGCCGGTCCCTCCTCGACGGCCGCCTTCGCGTCGTCGAACCGGACCAGCAGCGCGTGCATCGCGTCGCGGTCGATCCGGCCCTCCAGGGTCAGGAAGGTGCAGGCCGACAGCAGCGCCATGCGGGTGAGGTCATCGACGGTGCTGTCGAGGATCAGCCGGAACAGGGGCTGGTGATCGCCGTCGAACAGGCTCGCCACGACCTTGGACAGGGTCGCCGTCACCGCGTCGCCCAGGATCGCGTCGAGGGTCTCTTCGTCCTGCCGCAGCAGCTTGAGGAGCGGCGCCAGGGCACGTGTGTCCCGGGCCTGCGCCATGACGTGCAGGCCCCAGAACAGGAGGTTTTCCTGCTCCGGGGTGAGCTCACCCCCCGCGGCGGCGGCCTCCAGCAGCGGTAGCGTCGCCTCGGCGATCTCGGCCGGATGCGCCAGCGCCTCGCGCAGGGCCATGGTCGGCCGGTACTCGGACGCGGACAGGTCTTCGATGAGGGCTGCGATTCGGCTCATGCAATCCTCCTCAGGCCCGCAGGGTCGCACCGGTGCGGCGCGAGACCTCGGCGACGATCTTGGCGCTCACCGCCTCGATCTCGGCATCGGTCAGGGTGCGCTCCACCGGCTGCAGACGGACCGCGACGGCGACCGATTTCGAGCCCTCCGGCACGCCGGTCCCCTCGTAGAGATCGAATACCTCGACGCCGGTGACGAGCTTGCGCTCGGCCCCCTGCGCCGCCTTGACGATGTCGCCCGCCGGCACGTCGCGCCCGACCAGGAAGGCGAAGTCGCGGGACAAGGGCTGGAACTCCGACAGAGCCAGCGCCGGCTTGGCCTTGGTCGGCTTGTGCTTGGGCAGCGGCAGCGCGTCGAGCACAATCTCGAACGCCACCAGGCTGCCCTTGAGGTCGAGGGCCTGCAGGGTCCGCGGATGGACCTCGCCGAACCAGCCGATCTCGGATTTCGGTCCGAAGCGCAGGGTTCCCGAGCGGCCCGGATGCAGCCAGGACGGGCCGCCCGCGGTCACCTGGAGGCCGCCGGTCGGCACGCCGAGGGCGCCCAGCAGGGCCAGGGCATCGGCCTTGGCGTCGAAGACATCCACACTCTTGGTCGATCCGTCCCAGTGGCGCCCGGCACCCGTCAGGGTGGCGCTGCCCCGCCGCACCGCCGCCGCGCGGATGCTCTGGCCTTCGGGCTGGTCCGTGGCGAAGCACTGGCCGACCTCGAACAGGGCCGCGTCCGGATAGCCGCGGTCGGCGTTGCGCTGGGCCGCCCGGAGCAGCCCGGGCACGAGGCTCGGGCGCATGTCCGAAAGTTCCGAGGCGATCGGGTTGGCCAGCACCAGATCGGCACCGCCGCCGCCGAACAGCTCGGCATCCGCGTGCGGGACGAACGACCACGTCACCGCCTCCATCAGGCCGCGGCTCGCCAGGGCGCGCTTGGCGATGCGGGTGCGCTTCTGCATCACGGTGAGCAGCGGCCGGCCGATCCCGGCGAGCCGCGGCAGCGGCTTCGGCTCGACCCGGTCGAGGCCGGCGATGCGGATGACCTCCTCGACGAGATCGGCCTTACCCTCGACATCCGGCCGCCAGGACGGCGTCAGCACCTTCACCCGGTCGCCGGTACCCGAGATGTGGAAGCCCAGCGTCTCCAGGATCAGCTTGATCTCGATCCGCGGCAGCTCGATGCCGGCGAGCCGGCGCACCTCGGTCCACGGGAAGTCGATGATCCGCTCGGATTCTAGCGGCTCGCCGGCGATCGTCGCCTGCGTCGGCGTACCGCCGCACAGCTCGGTCACGAGGCGGGTTGCCAGATCGAGCCCCGGCAGCGTGAAGGCCGGATCGACGCCGCGCTCGAACCGGTAGCGGGCATCGGTGATGATGCCGAGACGCCGCCCGGACTGGGCGATGTTGGCCGGATCCCACAGGGCCGATTCGATCAGCACGTCCGTGGTGGTCTCGTCGCAGCCGGAGGCCTGGCCGCCCATGATGCCGGCGATCGATTCGACGCCGGCCTGATCGGCGATCACGACGGTGTCGTCGGTCAGCGTGTACGTGCGCCCGTCCAGCGCCAGCAGGCTCTCGCCCTCCTGCGCCCGTCGAACCGTCAGGTTGCCCGAGACCTTGGCCGCGTCGAAGACGTGCAGCGGCCGGCCGCGGTCGAACGTGACGTAGTTGGTGATGTCCACCAGCGCGTTGATCGGGCGCAGGCCGATCGCCCGCAGCCGCGCCTGCATCCAGGCGGGCGACGGGCCGTTCTTCACGCCGCGCACCAGCCGGAGGCCGAAGAGCGGGCAGAGCGGCCGGTCTTCCGGCGCGAAGGACAGCTCGATCTCGACGGGGCAGGGGCCTTCGCCGCGCACCCCCGGCAGCGCCTCGTGCTTGAGCGTGCCGATCCCGGTCGCCGCAAGGTCGCGGGCGATGCCGTGCACCGAGGTGCAGTCCGGCCGGTTCGGCGTCAGGTTGATCTCGATGACCGGATCGTCGAGCCCGGCATAGAGCGCGTAGCCCTGGCCGACCGGCGCCTCGGGCGGAAGTTCGAGGATCCCGTCATGGTCCTCGCCGAGCCCGAGTTCCGCGCCCGAGCACAGCATGCCGCGGCTCTCGACGCCGCGGATCGTGCCGACCGAGAGCGTGATCGCCTTGCCGGGCACGTAGGTGCCGGGGGGCGCGAACACCGTGACCAGGCCGGCCCGCGCGTTCGGCGCGCCGCAGACCACCTGCACCGGCTCGCCGGCGCCGGTCTCGACGGTGCAGACCCGGAGCCGGTCGGCGTTGGGGTGCTGCTCGGCCGTCAGGATCCGGGCGACGACGTAAGGCTTGAGGGCGGCCGCCTTGTCCTCGACGCCTTCGACCTCAAGGCCGATCCGCGTCAGCGTCTCGGCGATGGTGTCGAGGGACGCCTCGGTGTCGAGGTGATCCTTGAGCCAGGAGAGGGTGAATTTCATGGGAACCGTGTGTGCAGATGCGTTAACGCGTCTTCGTGATCAGAAGAATCGCTAATTTCAGTCGGTCGTCTGGCGAGAGACCTTCAATCAGCTCAACAATTCGCCGTGCATCGGCGATCTGGCTGAGAGCCCAGTCCTGACTTACCGGCATGGCGGAAGTTTTGTAGTCGGCGCCGTGTCGCGCTTCCTGAAGATCCTTGAAGAGTGTGCCGATCTGCAGAACTTCCGGACAGATCGCTGCCGCATCCTTGCTGACGAGGCGGCTTCGGGCAATCCCATGGTCGAGCAGGCGATAGACGGGTTCGAGCAGATCGTTTGCCTTCGACCACATGCCCAACTGATCCGCGCAGAGATAGCAAAGCTCGTGAAATACCGCGTAGTAGGCGCTGCTCACGGCCCGACGCATCGCTGCCTTCCGCAGGTTCTGCCTACCCTTTTGGGCAGTCAGGATGTCGGCGACTTCGAGCAGATCTGCCACCAGGGTGTTTTTCGAAGGTGCCATCAGGACGATACCGGTTCGTCGTCCCCGAGAATCTCATCGCCCGCAAAATGTTTGCGTAGGTAGGGAAAGCGCTCCTCGTCGAGGTCGAGGAGGCGCCGCCTGAGATCCGCGTGTGCTTTCGAGACGTCTGCGACATCGCGGGGGTCGACCCCCGGCCGAAAGTACAAAGCCACGAAGAACGACGGATCACCGTAATGGTCGGACCCTATGTCGACGTCGAGGTGATCAAGACGATCGGGCCCGAGCGCGCGCGCGAAAATCTCGCTCGCTACGGCGCGGACTTCGGTACTTTTCAGCATTGTAGGTCTCCTGAGCCGGAGAGATCGCCTCGCGCCTTACCCCGTCAAACCGCCGATCAGGCTCGGCACGTCGAGCGGCCGGAAGCCGTAATGGTCGAGCCAACGGACATCCGCCTCGAAGAACGGGCGCAAATCCGGCATGCCGTATTTCAGCATGGCGATGCGGTCGAGGCCGACCCCGAAGGCGAAGCCCTGCACCGCGTCCGGATCGAGGCCGCAATTGCGCAGCACGTTCGGGTGCACCATCCCGCAGCCCAGGATCTCGAGCCAGTCGGTGCCCTCGCCGAAGCGGATCTCGCCGCCCTTGCGCGAGCACTGGATGTCGACCTCGGCCGACGGCTCGGTGAACGGGAAGAACGACGGGCGGAAGCGCATCGTCACGCCGTCGACCTCGAAGAACGCCTTGCAGAACTCCTCCAGCACCCATTTCAGGTTGGCGATGTTGGCGGCCGTGTCGATCACCAGCCCCTCGACCTGATGGAACATCGGCGTGTGGGTCTGGTCGGAATCGTGCCGGTAGGTCCGGCCCGGGATGATCACCCGGATCGGCGGCGTCTGCGATCGCATCGTGCGGATCTGGACCGGGGACGTGTGGGTGCGCAGCACCTTGCGCTTCCCGGTATGGTCCGGCGCCAGGAAGAACGTGTCGTGCATCTCCCGGGCCGGGTGGCCCGGCGGGAAGTTGAGCGCGGTGAAGTTCAGCTCGTCGGTCTCGATATCCGGGCCCTCGGCGACGGCGAAGCCCATATCGGCGAAGATCGCGGTGATCTCGTCGATCACCTGGGTGATCGGGTGGATCCGGCCGCGCACCTCCGGCGCCTCGCGCAGGGGCAGCGTGACGTCCACCCGCTCGGAGGCGAGACGGGCCTCCAGAGCGGCCTCGGCCAGGGCGGTCTTGCGCGCCGTCACGGCGCCCTGGACCCGGTCGCGCAGACCGTTGATCAGTGGCCCCCGCTCCTTGCGCTCGTCCGGCGTCATGGAGCCCAGCGTCTTGAGCAGGTCCGAGACGCTGCCCTTCTTGCCCAGCGCGGCCACGCGCACCGCGTCGAGGGTGGCCTCGTCGGACGCAGCCGTCACCTGGGCCAGGAGATCGCGTTCGAGGGTATCGAGATCGGTCATCGTTTTTTTCGAACTGGGTTGGCGGTCCGCGATCGCCGCATGCTTTTGCGCGCCGTTTGCATTCGCGCAAGTCAGGGCATCCGCGCAAACGGAGACAGGTCCGCTCCGCGGCAGCTCGGAAACGACGAAGGCGCAGCTCCCAAAGGAGAGCCGCGCCTTCCGTCCGCCTGCGCGGGAGATTGAGCCTCAGGCTGCCTTGGCCGTCGAAGCCGGCAGGGCGGCTTTGGCCTTCTCGACCACGGCGGCAAAGCTCGCCGGCTCGTGGATCGCCAGTTCCGACAGCGCCTTGCGGTCGACGACGATGCCGGACTTCGCGAGACCGTTGATGAAGCGCGAATAGGTCAGGCCGTGCTCGCGCACCGCCGCGTTGAGGCGCTGGATCCACAGGGCGCGGAACGTGCGCTTCTTATTCTTGCGGTCGCGATAGGCATACTGCATGCCCTTCTCGACCGCCTGCTTGGCGATGCGGATGGTATTCTTGCGCCGGCCGTAATAGCCCTTGGCGGCCTTCAGAACTTTTTTGTGCTTCGCGTGACTGGTCACGCCGCGTTTGACGCGGGCCATCGGTTATCTCCTGGTTTCGACGAAAGACAGTGGCAACGGGTGTCGAAGACTTACCGCGCGTTCGGCAGGAAGTACTTCTTCACGTTGGCGGCATCGCCCTCGAACAGGGTCGTGGTGCCGCGCAGGTTGCGGATCTGCTTGGTCGTCCGCTTGATCATCCCGTGGCGCTTGCCGGCCTGGGCGTACATCACCTTGCCGGTGCCGGTGATCTTGAATCGCTTCTTGGCGCCTGATTTGGTCTTCAGCTTGGGCATTTGGCTCTCCGTTGCGCGAAAATCCCACGGGGCCGACCCGTGAGGGTCGGATGAGGTGTGCGCGATGATGCTTCTGGTGGAGCAGCACGAGCCGCCACGGCAGCCCTATCGGCCGGGCGGTTCGACGCGGGGCGGCTTATGACAGAAACCCGCAGCGACGGCAACGGCTTCCGCCGCCGGCCGGTAGCGCCCTGGCACGGCCGGAAAGGCCGCGCGCATCGGGGAATGCGGGGATAGCTCCTGCACTGCACAAAACGCGCAGCGACACCCCCCGGCGCAGGAACCATAACCTTGGCTGTCGGTTTCATTCATGTCCCGCTCAGGCCGGCAGGGTTAGACCCCCCGTCAAATACGGCCATCTAGGAGACACTTCGTGCGCATTGCCCAGATCGCTCCGTTGTCGGAGGCCGTCCCTCCGAAGTTCTACGGCGGCACCGAGCGCGTCGTCAGCTGGATCACAGAGGAACTGGTCCGTCAGGGCCACGATGTCACCCTGTTCGCCAGCGGCGATTCGGAGACGTCGGCCAAGCTGGCAGCCTGCACGCCCGAAGGCCTGCGCCTGCTCGGCTACCGGGATCACACCGCGAGCCACCTGGCCATGCTGCACCAAGTGCATCGCCGGGCGCACGAGTTCGACATCCTCCACTTCCACATCGACCTGCTTCAGTATCCGATGTTCGAGGATCTGAACCACAAGTGCATCACCACGATGCACGGTCGCCTCGACGTGCCGGATTTCATGCCGGTCTACCGGACCTTCACCGGCATGCCGCTCGTGTCGATCTCCGACAACCAGCGTGAGCCGATGCCGCCGAACGTCAACTGGCTGGCGACGATCCATCACGGCCTGCCGTCCCAGAATTGCCCGTATACCCCCGACGCCAAGGGTGGTTACCTGGCGTTCCTCGGCCGCATCTCCCCGGAGAAGCGCCCCGACCGCGCCATCGAGATGGCGATCCGCTCAGGGACCCCGCTCAAGATCGCCGCCAAGGTCGATAAGGCCGACCAGGATTACTGGGACGAGGTCATCGAACCGATGACCCATCATCCGCTGGTGGAATACATTGGCGAGATCAACGAAGAGCAGAAGAAGGCCTTCCTGGGCAATGCCCTGGCGCTCGCCTTCCCGATCGACTGGCCGGAGCCCTTCGGCCTGGTCATGATCGAGGCGATGTCGGCCGGCACCCCGGTGATCGCGTTCCGCAACGGCTCCGTCCCGGAAGTGATCAAGGACGGCGTCAGCGGCGTGCTCTGCGAGACCATGGACGATGCGGTCGAGGCCGTGGCCAAGGTCAAGACCATGAGCCGCGAGGGCGTGCGCCGCCACTTCGAGGGTCAGTTCACCGCCGAGTGCATGGTCAAGAAATACGTCGCGGCCTACGAGGAACTCCTTGCCCGCGGCGCCGACGTGATCCAGCTGCCGAAATCCGGCTTCAAGCCGCATTACGGCGACGTCAACGGCTCGGCGCGGCCGGCGATCTCCGTCGCGGCGATGCCGGCCTGAGATCCGGCATCGGGCTTGCGAGATACGGCCGGCCCGGCCTAGCATCGTAAAGGCGCCTCATCCGAATGGTCACGAGGGCCGCCGCATCAGCGTTGATGCGGCGGCCCTCTCGATTCGTACCCCTCACACGCACTCGGAGACGTTCTGCATGGCGGCGGAGAATACGGCGGCCCACAATGCGACCGCCCGGACACAGGCCAGCACCGTCACGGTGGCGCCCGGCTTCCAGGACGCCGACGATGTGCTGCCGACCTACCACATCGAGGCCCATACCTCGCTGGTCGAGCGGCCCCTGCGCGCGCTGAAGTTCGGCGAGGCCTTCGGGGTTCTGGATTCCTACGGCGATATCGGCGTGCAGCCCGGCCCGGAGGGCCTGTACTTCCAGGACACCCGCTACCTGTCCCGCCTCGAACTGACGGTGGAGGGGCAGCGCCCGCTGATGCTGTCCTCCGTGATGCAGGACGACAACGGCGCGCTCAGCGTCGACATGACGACGCCCGACATCCGGCTCGAGGCTCACGACGAGACCTCGATCCCGCGCGAGACCATCGCGATCGAGCGCACCAAGTTCCTGTTCCGGGGCGCCTGCTATGACCGGATCGGCCTGCGCTCCTTCGATTCGAAGCTTCGCCGCCTGCGCATCGCCGTCACCTTCGATGCCGATTACCGCGACCTGTTCGAGGTGCGCGGCACCGACCGCAAGGAGCGCGGCAAGCGCGGCGTCCTGGTCGCGAGCGACCGGGAGGTGCAGTTCCGCTACGTCGGGCTCGATGAGATCGTGCGCACCACGTCGCTGCATTTCGGCCCGAAACCGGACCAGATCGAGCCGGGCCGCGTCGTCTTCGACGTCTCGCTGCCGCCCGAAGGCCGCGCCTCGCTGTTCATTCGCGTATCCTTCGAAGCGCACCGGGCCTTCACCAAACCGCCGAGCGGCGAGATGGTCGGTGAGGACGCGGCCGCGAAGCTGACCCTCGCGGCCAATGTCGGCGGCGCGCGGCGCGAGGCGAAGGATCTCGCCGAGGGTACGATCTTCGCGCGCGCCTACCGTGATTCGCGCCGCGACCTGCGCGAGATGACGGCCGGGATCACCACGATCATCTCGTCGAACGACCAGTTCAACGAGGGGCTGTGCCGGGCCACCGCCGACCTCTACATGCTGGCGAGCCGGACGCCGGAGGGGATCTACCCCTTCGCCGGCATTCCCTGGTATTCCACCGTGTTCGGCCGCGACGGCATCATCACCGCCCTGATGGCGCTGTGGATCGATCCGAAGTTCGGCCGCGGCGTCCTGCGCTACCTCGCTGCGACCCAGGCCAAGGCGGTCGATCCCGCAGCGGATGCTCAGCCCGGCAAGGTGCTGCACGAGACCCGCCGGGGCGAGATGGCGATGCTCGGCGAGGTGCCGTTCCGCCATTACTACGGCACGATCGACGGCACGCCCCTCTTCGTGATGCTGGCCTGGGAATACTACGCCGTCACCGGCGATCTGGAGACGATCCGGGCGATCTGGCCGTCGCTGGAGCTCGCGCTGGAATGGATGGACCGCTACGGCGACCGGGACGGCGACGGCTTCGTCGAATACGCCCGCGACACCGACAAGGGCCTCGAGAACCAGGGCTGGAAGGACAGCCACGATTCGATCTTCCACACCGACGGCCAGCTCGCCAAGGGTCCGATCGCGCTCTGCGAGGTCCAGGGCTACGTCTACGCCGCCAAGAACGGCATGGCCAAGCTGGCGGCGCTGCTCGGGCACGATCCGATGGCCGAGCGCCTGTCTCAGGAAGCGGTCGCCCTGCGCGAACGGTTCGACGCCGCCTTCTGGAACGAGGAGATCGGCACCTACGCGCTGGCGCTGGACGGCGCCAAGAAGCAATGTGCGGTGCGCTCGTCGAATGCCGGGCACGCGCTGTTCACCGGCATCGCCAAGCCGGAGCGGGCGGCCCGGGTCGCCGAGACCCTTCTGGGCAAGGACGGCTTCAACGGCTGGGGCGTTCGCACCATCGCCAAGGGCGAGGCGCGCTACAACCCGATGTCCTACCACAACGGCTCGATCTGGCCGCACGACAACGCCCTGATCGCGATGGGGCTGGCCCGGTACGACCGCAAGCACGAGGCGGCGCGCATCTTTCAGGGGATGTTCGACACCTCGCTCTACCAGGACCAGAAGCGCCTGCCGGAGCTGTTCTGCGGCTTCATGCGTCGGCGCCAGCGCGGTCCCGTGGCCTACCCGGTCGCCTGCAGCCCGCAGGCCTGGGCGGCGGCGGCGCCGTTCGCGTTCCTGGCCGCCTGCCTCGGCCTGGAACTCGACCATGACCGCAACAGCGTCCGGCTCAAGAACCCGATCCTGCCGGGCTTCCTCGACGGCGTGACGCTCTACAACGTCAAGCTGGGATCCTCGCGCCTGGATATCCGGTTCCAGCGCTACGACGACGACGTCACGGTCTCGGTGCTGCGTCGCCACGGCGACGCCCACCTTGTCGTGACGAAGTAATCGCGCGTCGCACGCCTGCCGCGGCAGGCGTGCGCCCTTCACGCCTCGTCGGTTGGCGGGAGGTCGAGGACGATGCCGGCTGCGTCGGCGCGCTGCCAGACCCGGCGGACGGGATAGCTCGTGTTGTGGCCGGGCACCGAGAGGGTGAAGGTGAGCGGCAGGCGGTGCCGGCGCGAGACCGACAGCATGGCGCCGCTCGACGACATGTCCCGCAGGATGCAGGAAATCGATTCGCCGTCGGGAAACTGGATCGTTGCCGGAATCAGAACCTCGCGTCGCCCTTCGTCGCGCCTGTCGGCTGCCGCCTCGACGGGGAAGCCGCCCTCCCTGCTCTTCATCGACCCCATCCCATCGTGCACTGTTCAATCGCGCACGATATCGCGGGCAGGACTGAGAAAGTCTGACTGGGTCGCCGATCGGATCTGACTTCACGCACTCGTGCGAGGATTCAGCACGTGGCGGCTCGAATTTGCGGCGCCGAACCGGTCGTCCGAGGCGGACTCGTGTGCTGCGATCGGACCACGTGCCGTCCTCGGATCCCTTCGACTTGGTGTAAGGGGCACCGCCAGACCCTCCGTTCCGGGACACGCCCCATGCCGGCCGAACACTCCGCCCTTTCGCTCGCGCAAGCGCTGATCCGCTGTCCCTCGGTGACTCCCGCGGATCGCGGCGCCCTCGACGTGGTGGCGCAGGCCCTGGCCGAGGCGGGTTTTTCGGTCGAGCGGCCGGTCTTCTCCGAGCCGGGCTATCCCGATACGCCGAACCTCTACGCCCGGATCGGCGGGCGCGGGCCCTGCCTCGTCTTTGCCGGGCATACCGACGTGGTGCCGGAAGGTGACGGCGCCTGGCGTCACGGCCCGTTCGACGGGGCGGTGGCGGACGGAATGCTCTACGGGCGCGGCGCCGCCGACATGAAGGGCGGGATCGCCTGCATGCTGGCCGCGACCCTGGCCTTCATCGCGCACCGAGGCAGCGCGTTTCCCGGTTCGATCGCGTTCCTGATCACCGGCGACGAGGAGGGGCCGGCGGTCAACGGCACGGTCAAGCTGCTCGACTGGGCCCGCGCCCGGGGCGAGCATTTCGATCATTGCCTGCTCGGCGAGCCGACCAATCCGGGGCGGCTGGGCGAGATGATCAAGATCGGCCGCCGCGGCTCGCTCACCGGCAAGCTGACGGTGCTGGGGCGCCAGGGCCACGTCGCCTATCCGCACAAGGCCGAGAACCCGATCCCCGGTCTGCTGCGGCTCGCCTCGGCGCTGGTCGCGGAACCGCTCGACCGCGGCACCGCGCATTTCGACGCCTCGAACCTCGAATTCACGACGATCGATGTCGGCAACCCCGCCACCAACGTGATCCCGGCCACTGCCCGGGCCACCTTCAATGTCCGCTTCAACGACGACTGGACCGCGGCCAGCCTCGGCGCCGAACTCCAGCGCCGGCTGGAGCAGGCGGCCGGCAACGCCGTGCGCTTCACCCTCGACCTGCAGCCGTCGAACGCCCCGGCCTTCCTGACGCAGCCGGATGCCTTCGTGGATCTCGTCTCCCGGGCGATCCAGGCCGAGACCGGCCTGACGCCGATCCTGTCCACCACCGGCGGCACCTCGGATGCCCGGTTCATCAAGGGTGCCTGCCCGGTGATCGAGTTCGGCCTGGTCGGCGAGACGATGCACCAGATCGACGAATGCGTGGCCGTGGCGGATCTGGAGCGGCTGACCGCGATCTACGGGCGGGTGCTGGACGCGTATTTTTCGGAGCGGAGCTGACCGCGCTGGTCCCTCAGGCGTAATCCACCCCGACGAACGTCAACCCACAGGCCGGCGCCAACGGCCCGCAACGGCGCTTCTCCCCTGAGGCCAGAATGTCGGCGACCTCGTCGGCCGAGAGCCGTCCGCAGCCGGCCAGCATCAGCGTCCCGACCATGGCCCGCACCTGATGGTGCAGGAACGAGCGCGCGCAGGTCGTCACCACGATCTCCTCGTGCAGGGCCATGGTCGTGCGCGCCACGTCGAGCCGTTCCAGCGTCCGCATCGGGCTGTTCGCCTGGCACTCGGCGGCGCGAAACGCCGAGAAATCATGATGGCCGACGAGGCGCTGGGCAGCGTGGTGCATCGCCTCCGGGTCGAGCGGCCAGTGCACGTGCCAGACCTGGCCGCGGGTCAGCGCGACCGGGCTGCGGCGGTTCAGGATGCGGTAGCAGTAATGCCGGCGGATCGCCGAGCGGCGCGCGTCGAAACTGTCCGGGACGATCTCCGCGGCGAGCACGGCGACCGGAAGCGGGCGCAGATGCGCGTTCACCGCGTCCCGCACGGTGTCGCTCCGCCAGTCCTTGGCGAGGTCGAGATGGGCGACCTGATGGATGGCATGAACCCCGGCATCGGTCCGGCCGGCGCAGGTGAGCCGGGCATCCTCGCCGGAGAAGCGCGTCACCGCCGCCTCGATCGCACCCTGGACCGTGGCTTCGTCGGTCTGGCGCTGCCAGCCGCAGAACGGCGTACCGTCGTATTCGATGACGAGCTTGTAACGGGGCATCAGCCGAGCTGGCTGCCGGGTGCGAGGCGCGCGCCGCGGATGAACTCGGCCCCGCTGGCACTGCCGCTCTTGCCGGCCCGGCGCAGTTCGAGCAGCCGGATCGCGCCGTCACCGCAGGCGACGAGGCCCTCGGCGTCCAACAAAGTACCCGGCGCGGCCGCGCCGTCACCGCGCGAAGCCCGGAGGACTTTCACCCGCTCCGGCCCCTTGCCGAGATCGACCGCGAAGAACGCGCCGGGGAACGGCGACAGGCCGTTGATCCGGTTCGCCACCTCGGCGGCCGGGCGCGACCAGTCGATCCGGGCCTCGTCGTTGCCGATCTTGTGGGCGTAGACGACGCCTTCGGCAGATTGCGGGGTAAAGGTCAGGTCGCCGCGGCCCAGGCGTTCGAGCGCCTCGGACATCAACGCAGCGCCCACCGGCATCAGCGCATCGTGCAACTCACCGGCGGTCATGCCGGGCCGGATTAGGACCTTGCCTTCCAGAGCGACCGGCCCGGTATCGAGCCCGGCCTCCATCTGCATAACGCCGACGCCGCTCTCGGCATCGCCGGCCATCACGGCGCGCTGGATCGGGGCGGCTCCGCGCCAGCGCGGCAGCAGCGATCCGTGCAGGTTGAGGCAGCCGTGCTGCGGTGCATCGAGGATGGCTTGGGGCAGCAACATCCCGTAGGCGACCACCACGGCCACGTCGGCCCAGTGCCCGGCAAAAGTCTCGACGGCCTCCGGCGTGCGCAGGCTCGCCGGGGTCAGGACCGGGATCCCGAGGGTGTCGGCCTGGGCGTGGACTGGGGACGGCCGTAGGCTCATCCCACGGCCGGCCTTGGCCGGAGCACGGGTATAGACGGCGGCGATGTCGTGGCCGTCCCGCGCGAGCCGCGCGAGGGTCGGCACTGCGAAATCCGGCGTGCCCATGAAGACGACGCGCATCGGAATCAGGCCGCGTCGCGCTTGGCCGCCTTGGTGAAGCGCTTGATCACCCGGTCGCGCTTCAGCTTCGAGATGTGATCGATGAACAGCACGCCGTTGAGGTGGTCGATCTCGTGCTGGATGCAGGTCGCCAGCAGGCCGTCGGCCTCGATCTCCTGCTCCTGGCCTTCGATGTCGCGGAACTTCACCCGGACCCGGTCCGGCCGCTCGACCTCGGCGTAATATTCCGGGATCGACAGGCAGCCCTCGTCGTAGACCCGCTTCTCGTCGGAGGCCCAGGTGATCTCCGGATCGATGAACACGCGCGAATCGCGCACGCCCTCTTCCTTCGAGGTGTCGATGGTCACAACCCGCTTGGCCACGCCGACCTGGATCGCCGCCAGCCCGACGCCGGGCGCGTCGTACATCGTCTCGAACATGTCGGCCACGAGGGTGCGGATCTCGGGCGTGATCGGCCCGACCGGATCGGAGACCCGGCGCAGGACGGCGTCGGGGAGGATGACGAGCGGGCGGATGGTCATGGCGCAAACCGGCAGGGGGAGCGCCGCATTCGCGGACCCCAGGGATTTTCAGGCAATATGGCGTGGGTCGAGGCCGGTCAAATACGGTCTCGGCCGTGGCGTCGCGCTCCGGATGACGGGCGCGCTCAGAAGGCTGTTCGGCTGCGGATCGCCGCGGTGAGCGTCCCCTCGTCGAGATAGTCCAGCTCGCCGCCGACAGGAACGCCGTGGGCGAGGCGCGTCACCTTGAGGTCGAGGTGCCGGATCGATTCGGTGAGGTAGTGGGCGGTGGTCTGGCCGTCGACGGTGGCGTTCAGCGCCAGGATGATTTCCTTCACCGCGGGATCGGCCGCGCGCTCCACGAGGCTGGCGAGGTTGAGGTGCTCGGGCCGGACGCCGTCCAGCGCCGAGAGGACGCCGCCGAGCACGTGGTAGCGCGCCTTCACGGCGCCGGACCGCTCCAGCGCCCAGAGGTCCGACACGTCCTCTACCACCACCAGGGTCGTGGGATCGCGCTCGGCGTCGCGGCAGATCGTACACGGCTCGGAGGTGTCGACGTTGCCGCAACTGGTGCACACCACGATGCGCTCGGCCGCCACCCGCATGGCATCGGCCAACGGCCCGAGCAGCGTCTCGCGCTTCTTGATAAGCTGGAGCGCGGCCCGCCGCGCCGAGCGCGGTCCCAGGCCCGGCATCCGGGACAGAAGCTGGATCAGGCGCTCGATTTCGGGGCCGGCGACGGCTTGGGGCATCGTGCCTCTTGGGCGAGGGTCTGGGGAACGTCCGCCAGGGCATAGCGGCCGGCGGGCGTCACGCAAGGGCGCATCTCCGCCCACCGCCGAGATGGGTATTTCCAGCACGCTTTGCGGCGGCCGGAATTAAGAATACCCAGTTCCAACTGGTTACAGCTACGGCTGGCTGCGACTTTCACTGTGGTCAAATCCGCTCAGCCGCGTTGCAGGCGCCCGGCAGGACCCAGTAAGACGGCAACGCTTGGCCGCCTATCCAGTATGGTGCGGAAGAGCGACCGGGGAACGGAGATCCAGCGTGCGGCGGACCTGTACGACCGCACGGACGTCCCCCGGTGCAATCCCGGATGCCGAAGGCGTCCGGTCATGTCGCGTCGACGGCACGAACAGGGGCCCCGGGAGATACGGTCTTGACCAACATCGGTGATCACAACGCGGCCCATACGGCCGACGCCGCCGGCTTCCGCGGGCTGACGGCCGTCCACTGGAACCTGGAGGCGCCGCGCCTCTACGAGGAGTCCCTGTCCCGCAAGGAGGGCCAACTCGCCCGCGGCGGCGCCCTGGTGGCGACCACCGGCAGCCATACCGGCCGCTCGCCGAAGGACAAGTTCGTGGTGCGCGATGCCAGCACTGAAAACGAGATCTGGTGGGACAACAACGGCGCGATCACGCCCGAGCAGTTCGCGGTGCTGCACCAGGATTTCCTGAAGCACGCCGAGGGCAAGGAGCTGTTCGCCCAGGACCTCTTCGGCGGCGCCGATCCGGCCCACCGGGTGAAGGCCCGGGTGTTCACCGAGTTCGCCTGGCACTCGCTGTTCATCCGCAATCTGCTGATCCGGCCGGACCGCTCCGAGCTCACGGCCTACGTGCCCGACCTGACGATCATCGACCTGCCGAGCTTCCAAGCGGATCCGGCCCGGCACGGCTGCCGCTCCAAGACCGTGATCGCCATCGATTTCTCGAAGAAGCTCGTGCTGATCGGTGGCTCGGCCTACGCGGGCGAGATGAAGAAGTCGGTCTTCACCTACCTGAACTACATCCTGCCCGGCCAGCACGTGATGCCGATGCACTGCTCGGCCAATGCGGCGCTCGATGCCGAGGGCGGCTCGGCGATTTTCTTCGGCCTTTCGGGCACCGGCAAGACCACCCTGTCGAACGATTCCTCGCGCCAGCTGCTGGGCGATGACGAGCACGGCTGGTCGGACGCGGGCATCTTCAACTTCGAGGGCGGCTGCTACGCCAAGACGATTCGTCTCTCGCGCAACGCCGAGCCCGAGATTTATGCCACCACCGAGCGGTTCGGCACCGTGATGGAGAACGTGGTGATCGATCCGGTCACCCGCGTACCGGATTTCGACGACGCCTCGCTCACCGAGAACACCCGCTGCGCCTACCCGCTCGACTTCATCGCCAACGCGAGCGCCACCGGCCGGGCCGGGCATCCGAAGAACATCGTGATGCTGACCTGCGACGCCTTCGGGGTGATGCCGCCGATCGCCAAGCTGACCGGCGCCGAAGCGATGTACCACTTCCTGTCGGGCTACACCGCCAAGGTGGCCGGCACCGAGCGCGGCCTGACCGGGCCGGAGGCGACCTTCTCGACCTGCTTCGGCGCCCCGTTCATGCCCCGGCACCCGAGCGTCTACGGCAACCTGCTCCGTGACCTGATCGCCGAGCACGCGGTCGATTGCTGGCTGGTCAACACCGGCTGGACCGGCGGCGGCGTCGGGACCGGACAGCGCATGCCGATCCGCGTCACTCGCCGCCTGCTGACCGCGGCCCTCGACGGCTCGCTCGCCCAGGCCGAGTTCCGTCGCGATCCGTATTTCGGCTTCGCGGTGCCGGTCTCGGTCCCGGGTGTCGAGGCGGACATCCTCACCCCGGTCAAGACCTGGGGCAACAAGGGCGCCTTTGTCGAGACCGCGGCGCGGCTGGTGAAGATGTTCGACGACAACTTCAAGCGCTTCGAGGCGCACGTGGATTCCGACGTGCGCGCCGCCGGCCCGACCGCGCAGGCCATCGCCGCGTAAAAGCGAGACAGGGGCGGCGGCCTGGATGGCTGCCGCCCGCTGATCGTATGGCGTCGTGCGAGGACTTGAAGTTCGTTCCAATGCAATCGAGCCGAGATTTTCGCATCACTTGCGAAAAGTGACAGCCAGGTTTCAGGCAAGGGCGATAGCAATCAAGGCAACGCCGCAATAATGATCCGCGCGCGGGCATAAAAACTCGAATTTTTTTAGGGTTCGAAGCCCCAAAAATCCTTGCTACTCTGCTCCCGGCCATGATGTCGGGAGCATTTTGTCTTGCTGAGCCGCATTGTTTATCTGATTGCGATTTTGATCTGTTCGCTATCTGCGCAGGCAGACACTGGAAATCATTCCGAAAATGGCGGCCTGCCGCCGCCGGCTAAGCGGATGATACTTGATCTGGCCGGCGATCCGCTGCGTCCTGTCCGGCTCAAGGTCGGTCTGGTCCTGCCTCCGGGGCCCGGCCCATTCCCGCTCGTGATCTGGAATCACGGCAGCAATCGGAGAGACGGCAGCAAAGACAAACGTGCTCTCGTCGACGAGACGAATATCGATCGAAATATGGGCGTGTACTACTTCCTCTCGCGAGGTTACGCTGTCGCGCTGCCGGTGATGCGTGGGTTCGGCCACTCTGGCGGTTCGATCCAGGCAACAGGGTGCCGTCTCGATGACATGGGGCGCAACAGTGCCGCCGATATCCAGGCGGTCCTCAATCAAATCGGGACGCGGCCCGAGATCGATTCTCGGCGTGTCGTCGTAGGGGGCTCGAGTATCGGGGGGTGGAATTCCCTCGCTGTCGGCACGCTCCAAGACGCGCGGGTGGTGGCGATTGTCAATTTCTATGGCGGTATCCATTCCTCCGCCTGTTCAAACGACAACGAGGCACTCGTCCAAAGCACCCGCCGGATCGCTGCCATCAGTCGCGTCCCGTCGCTCTGGCTGTATGGCGACAACGATCAGGTCTTTCCGAAGCCCCTCTGGCAAGCCATGCATCGCGGATACGTCGAGCAAGGCGGAAAAGCCGAGATGATCGCGTTTGGACCTTATAAATCCGACTCCCATCATCTTCTGAGTGATCCGTATGGTGTTTTCATATATTCTCAATCTCTCGACAGCTTTCTAGAGAGATTGGGTTTGCCAAGCCAGAAAAAGTTTCCGGACTACGTACCGATGTCGCCGCCTGCGCCGACCCATTACTCTGTAATTGACGATGTCGAGTCTGTTCCGTTCCTGAATGCTTCAAATCGAGAGACATACCGAAAATTCCTCACCTCCTCGCATCCGCGCGCGTTCCTGATCGCACCGAACAAGGCGGTGATTTTAAACACGGGGGGCTTTGATCCCCTGGCCGGCGGGTTTGCAGCGTGTGAGCGGCACGGCATCGAATGTTGGCCCTATGCCTTCAACGACGATGTCGTATGGGCGCATCCGACACCCGCACCGCCGCCGACGCAGTTCGCCAAACTCGAAGATACCACCGCCATACCCTACGTGAATGACGCCGGCCGTGATGCATACAAGCAGTTCTTGACCCGCTCGCGCCCCCGCGCCTTCGTCATCGCGCCGGATGGCCGTTGGTCGATGTCGACAGGCAATCCGGATCCGGTTGCAGCTGCACTGGCCGCCTGCGGCGACCGCGGCCCCCCGGATTGCCATGCCTATGCCGTCGACGGGGCGGTCGTCTGGTCCGAAGCGGCGGCCGCCTCTCACTGAAGCGAGCGGCGCCGGACGAACCGATTACCCAAGCCCGTTGAGCAGCTTCGCCAGCAGCGCGTTCAAAATGCGCTGCTCCTCATCCGTGAGCGGTGCCAGGATGCCGCGCTCGGTCGCGACATGGGCCGGCAGCATGGCGTCGATCAGCGTCTTGCCCGGGTCGGTCAGCGCGACGAGGGTCCCGCGCCGGTCGGTCGGGTGCGTCTGCCGCTCGATCAGGCCGGCCTTTTCCAGGCGGTCGATCCGCGCGGTCATCCCGCCCGATGAGATCATCGTCGCGTCGCAGAGCGCCGTCGGGGTCAGCGCGTAGGGCGCGCCCGACCGCCGCAAGGTCGCGAGCACGTCGAACTCGCCCTGCTGGAGGCCGAAGCCCGCGAAGGCCGGATGGAGCCGGTCGCGCAGGATGCCCTGCGCCAACTCGGTCAGGCGGCCCACAACCTCCATGGGAAACGGATCGATGTCGGGCCGCTCACGGCGCCATTGCGCGACGGCACGGGAAGCCCGGTCCTCGAAGGGCGCCATCTCACGTTCCTTGATATCTTGACATCAAGATACTTTGCATCGAGATTTTAGGTGCAGAGGGGCCTGCAGGCAATTGCGCCGGTCTCCTTGCCGGACGTGGAGAAACGCGATGGGGGCAACGGGTCAAACCATCACGCCTCCGGTCGCGTCGAAGGCTTACGGTCTGCTGCTATCGACCGGGTTCCTGCTAGGGCTGACCACCGTCATGGCCGGCCTCGCCAGCGGTCTCGGCTGGCATCCGATCAGCTTTCTGTTCTGGTCTGCGTTGGGCGGCGGGCTGGTCCTGGCGGCCTCCGCGGGCTTGGCCGGCGAGAGGCTGAAGCCGTCCTCGACCCTCCTTCGCTACGGGCTGCAGGCCGGACTGCTGAGCTTCGCCTTGCCGAACATCCTGTCCTTCGTGGCGATCCCGCATGTCGGGGCCGGCTTCGTCGCGCTTTGCCTCGCCTTCCCGCCGCTCCTGACCTACGGCCTGGCGCTGATCCTCGGGATGGATCGGGTCTCGGTTCAAGGCGTGGTCGGGATGGCACTCGGGCTCGGCGGCGCAGTGCTGTTCGCGGCCTCGCGCCTCACCGGTGCGGAGGGTGGAGGGCTCTGGGCCGGCCTCGCGCTCGCGGCGCCGGTCAGCGTGGCCGCCGGCAACATCTATCGCACGGTCGCGTGGCCCGAAGATACGTCGCCCCGCCTGCTCGCGCCGGTGATGGTGCTGACCGCAACCGTGATGATCGGCGCCTACGCCATCCTGGCCGCCGTGCCGCTCGTCCCGGTGCCCCCGACCTGGGCCTTCGCGGTGCTGCCGGTTCAGGCGGCGATCATCGCCGCCACCTACGGCCTGTTCTTCTTCCTTCAGAAAGTGAGCGGCCCGGTCGGGCTCAGCCAGATCGGCTGGATCGGCGCGATCACCGGAAAGGGGCTGGCGGTCGCGCTTCTCGGCGAGACGTTCCCGCCTGTCTTGGCTCTCGCGATCCCGCTGATCCTCACCGGAATCGTCCTGGTCAGCCGGCGGCCGCGTTGACGAAGACGCGGCTCGCGATTGCTGGACCCACCTTTACAATCCTCGCCCTCATCCTTCGAGGCCGAGCGATCTTCGATCACCCGGCATCTCGGGATGAGGAGAGCGATCCGGAGATCCGTGGCTCCGCGCCCGTATTCCGGGGCCGCCCCTAGAACGGCAGCTTCATGCCGGGGGGCAGGGGCAGGCCCTTGGTCAGCTCGGCCATGCGCTCCTGCATGGTCGCCTCCGCCTTGCCGCGGGCGTCGTTGCAGGCGGCGACGATCAGGTCCTCGAGGATCTCGCGCTCGTCGGCGACCATCAGAGACGGATCGATCGTGACGCCCTTCATCTGGCCCTTGGCGCTCATTGTGACGCGCACGGAGCCGCCCCCGGAGGCGCCGGTCACCTCGATCTCGTCGAGCTCGGCCTGCAGGGAGCCCATCTTCTCCTGCATGGCCTGAGCCTGCTTCATGATGCCCATCAGGTCGCGCATGCAGCTTTCTCTCGTCGCGTATCGGTGAGTCTATCTGGGGACGACATGGCCGGGCTGCCACGTGCGCTCGACCGGGGGGCGCCTCAGAAGTCGTCGTCCGGGGCTTCGTCCGCCGGGACCGTATCGCCGTCCGCCGAACTCTCCGGCTCGGCCGTGGGAGGAGGGGCGGTCTCGCGCACGTCCACGATCTCGGCGCCGGGGAAGCGCGTCAGCACCTCGCGGACGAACGGGTCGGCGGCCGCGTTCTCGCGGCGGGTCTCCGTCGCGGCTTTCACGGCGGCGTCGAGGGTCGGCGCACCCGCTTCCCTGGACACGGACACGACCCAGCGCTGGCCGGTCCAGCGCAGGAGCGCGGCCGCGATGTCGGTGGCGAGGGTTGCCCGTCCGCCCGGGGCCAAGCGGAACTCGATCCGCCCTTCCTCGAAGCGCACGAGGTGGACGTCCCGCTCCAGGGCGGTCTTGAGCAGGATGTCGCGGTTGGCGTCGGCCAACGCGACCACGTCCTCGAAACGGCTGAGACGCAGGGCGGGGGCCGCCGCCGGCCGCTCCGCCGGGGCGGCCATCGCGGTCGGTGCCGGCGCCGAGACTGGCATCGCCAGGGGTGCCGGGGCGGCCGACACCATCGGGGCCGCGACCGGCATCGGACGGGGCGCGACGGCCGCGGCGGTCTGGCCGCCGCCGCGCAGGTCGGGGATCGACGGCAGGGGCGGGCGGGCCGAGGCGGGCGGTGCCTCCTCGGATGGCGCCGATGCAGCCTCGGCCTTGAGCTGGCGCAGGGCCTCGTCGGGGGTCGGCAGGTCGGCCGCGTAGGCGAGGCGGACGATCGCCATCTCGGCCGCGGCCAGCGGGCGGGGCGCGGCCTGGACCTCGGGGATCGCCTTGAGCAGGATCTGCCAGGCCCGCGACAGGGCACGGATCGAGAGTTGTTCCGCGAACTGGCCGCCGCGGACCCGCTCGGTCTCGCTCAGCGTCGGGTCGGAGGCGGTCTCGGGCACAACCTTCAGGCGGGTCACGAGGTGGGTGAAGGCCGCGAGGTCGGACAGCACCACCGACGGGTCGGCGCCGGAATCGTATTGCGCCCGCAATTCCGCGAACGCCGCCGGCACCGCGCCGCGCATCACCGCCTCGAACAGGTCGAGGATGCGCGCCCGGTCGGCAAGCCCGAGCATGTCGCGCACGCTCTGCGCCGTGACCGCCCCGGCTCCGTGGGCGATGGCTTGGTCGAGCAGCGAGAGCGCGTCGCGCACGGAGCCTTCGGCGGCGCGCACGATGGCGCCCAACGCCTCGTCCTCGGCCTCGACTTTCTCCGCCGCGCAGACCTTGGCGAGATGCGCGTGCAGGACCGGCGCCTCAACCCGGCGCAGGTCGAAGCGCTGGCAGCGCGACAGGATCGTAACCGGGACCTTGCGGATCTCCGTGGTGGCGAACACGAACTTGGCGTGGGGGGGAGGTTCCTCGAGCGTCTTCAGGAAGGCGTTGAACGCCTTCTCGGAGAGCATGTGGACCTCATCGACGATGTAGACCTTGTAGCGCGCCGAGACCGGCCCGTAGCGGATGCCGTCGATGATCGCGCGCACGTCGTCGATGCCGGTATGCGAGGCGGCATCCATCTCCAGCACGTCCATGTGCCGGGATTCCATGATCGCCGCGCAGTGCAGGCCGAGTTCCGGCATCGACACGGTCGGCCCGGTATCGGGCACGCCGGCGCGGGCGTAGTTGAGGCCGCGGGCCAGGATGCGGGCGGTGGTGGTCTTGCCGACCCCGCGCACGCCGGTCAGCATCCAGGCCTGCGGGATGCGGTTGGCTGAGAACCCGTTGGCGAGGGTGCGCACCATGGCGTCCTGGCCGATCAGGTCGCCGAAATTGGTCGGGCGGTATTTCCGCGCGAGCACCCGGTAGGGCGTCGCCGCGCTGGCGGGACTCACGAACCCGGGCAGGCCCGGCTCGTCGTCAGGCGTGCCGGTCGAAGCGTCCATGCCGTGTCGGATCAGGCTGCCGAGCGCCAGGAAATCAAGGTGGGAGGCTGGACGAAGACCCGCTCGGTCTCGTTAGGGCTGCTTCCTTCCGGACCTGACCCGGTTGGCGAGTGAAACGTCCCTCGCCAACCCCCCGCCGGCTATATGGCCGGGCTCTTGGCCGAACGCAAGCGCCGGCTACTCGGCCTTGCGCTTCACCACGGCCAGGGTCTTCGGATCGAGCTTCAGGTCGAACTGCTTGCCGTTGGCGTCGATCGCGTCGTCAACCTCGATCATGCCGTCGTCGAGCTCGATCTCCTTCCACTTGGTGAAGCCCTCCTGGCGCAGCACGGCCTCGACCTTCGCCTGCTGGTCGGGCGGCAGCTTCTCGTCCGCGCGGGCGACGCTGGTGAGGCCGGCGGCCAGGGTGAGGGCGAGAAGGGGCGTGGCAAGGCGCATGGCGGTCTCCGTTTCCTCGTTGCGTGCCGGCTTTGAACAGGAACAAGGCGTCCAGGTTCCGGTAGACCTGCGATCCTCTTGAGCCCGCTTCGATTTTCCCGCACAGCTAAGGTTGCTCGCGGCAGCGCCCCGCCTCAGGGGGCCAGGACTTCCGACCTATGGTCACACGCGTCGCCACCGTGGCGTTCGAGGGGATCGAGGCCCGGGCCGTCGACGTGCAGGTCCAGATCATCCCGGGCAACGTCGTGTTCAACGTGGTCGGCCTGCCCGACAAGGCGGTGGCGGAATCGCGCGAGCGGGTGCGCGGCGCCCTGATCGCCTCCGGGCTGGCGCTGCCGGCCAAGCGGATCACCGTCAACCTCGCCCCGGCCGACCTGCCCAAGGAGGGCTCGCATTACGACCTGCCGATCGCGCTCGGCGTCATGGCGGCAATCGGGGCGATCCCGGCCGATGCGCTCGCCGGCTATTGCGTGCTCGGCGAGTTGGCGCTGGACGGCAGCATCACGGCGGTGAACGGCGTGCTGCCGGCGGCCATCGCGGCGGGAGCCCGCGGCCTCGGGCTGATTTGTCCGGCCGCAACCGGCTCTGAGGCGGCCTGGGCCGGGGGCGATCTCGACGTGCTCGCCCCGCGCTCGCTGATCCAGCTCGCCAACCACTTCAAGGGCAGCCAGGTCATGGCCCGGCCGGAACCCTCGGTCGCCGGGCTGGCGGGGCCGCTGCCGGATCTCTCCGACATCAAGGGCCAGGAGGGCGCCAAGCGCGCCCTGGAAATCGCGGCGGCCGGCGGGCACAACCTCTTGATGAACGGGCCTCCCGGCTCCGGGAAGTCGATGCTGGCCGCCCGGCTGCCCTCGATCCTGCCGCCGCTCACCCCCCGGGAACTGCTCGACATCTCGATGATCCAATCGGTGGCCGGCGAGCTGAAGGACGGGGCGCTCTCGAACCGCCGGCCGTTCCGGCAGCCGCACCATTCCGCCTCGATGGCAGCGTTGGTCGGCGGCGGCCTCGGCGCCCGGCCTGGGGAGGTGTCGCTCGCCCATGGCGGGGTGCTGTTCCTCGACGAATTGCCCGAGTTCAATCCGCAGGCGCTCGACAGCCTGCGCCAGCCGATGGAGACCGGAGAGGTCATGATCGCCCGGGCCAACCACCGGGTGACCTACCCGGCGCGGTTCCAGTTGGTCGCGGCCATGAACCCGTGCCGCTGCGGCCAGGGGCTTGAGCCGGGCTATGCCTGCCGCCGGGGGCCGAACGCGCGCTGCATGGCGCAGTACCAGGCGCGGATCTCAGGGCCGATGCTCGACCGGATCGACCTGCGCATCGAGGTCCCCGCGGTCACGGCGGCCGATCTGATCCTGCCGTCGCCTTCCGAGGGCTCCCGGGAGGCCGCCGCCCGAGTCGCCGCCGCCCGCAATCTCCAAACGACGCGCTACGCGGCCCGCGCCCTGCCGGCCGCCACCACCAACGCCACCTGCCCGGCGACGCTGATCGAGGAGGTCGCGTCCCCCGATGCCGAGGGCACCGCCCTGATCCGGCAGGCGGCCGAGAGCATGCGCCTTTCCGCCCGCGGCTTCCACCGGACCCTGCGGGTGGCGCGCACGCTGGCCGATCTCGACGGTGAGGCGCAGGTCCGCCGGCTGCACCTTGCCGAGGCTTTGTCCTATCGCGGCCGAGGCGATACCTCGGCGGCGGCCGCGTGAGCGCGGCAGGCACGCTCACGGTCTCGATCGGCCAAGCGAGCACAGCCGGTCGGAAGGAGGCCAACCAGGATTTTCACGGGGTGCTGGTGCCGTCGCAGCCGGCACTCGCCCTGAAAGGCATCGCGGTGGCGCTCGCCGACGGGATCAGCAGCAGCGCTGTCGGTGCCCTGGCGAGCGAGACCGCGGTCAAGAGCTTCCTCAGCGACTACTACGCCACGCCCGACACATGGTCGGTGAAGTCCTCAGCCCAGCGGGTGATCGCGGCGACGAATTCCTGGCTCTACGCCCAGACACGGCGCGGTCTCGATCCGCACGATGCCGACAAGGGCTACGTCACCACCTTCAGCGCGCTGGTGGTGAAGGCGCGCACCGCACATCTCTTCCATGTCGGCGACGCCCGGATCTGGCGCGTCGCCGGCCGGTCGCTGGAACAGCTAACCGAGGATCACCGGGTCATCGTCTCCGCGGCGGAATCCTATCTCGGCCGGGCGCTGGGGGCGGGCGGACACGTCGACATCGACTATCACACGGTCAGCATCGAGGTCGGCGACGTCTTCGTGCTGACCACCGATGGGATCCACGAGCATGTCCGCCCGCGGGACATAGTCGCCGTGATCGCGGAAGCCGGGGACGACCTCGTCGGCGCCGCCCGGGCGATCGTGGAGGCCGCGCACGAGGCCGGCAGCCCGGACAACCTGACCGTCCAAATCGTGCGGATCGAGTCCGTGCCCGACGGCGAGCCGGCCGACCTCCTCGGCGGCGTCGAGGGGCTCGATCCGGCGCCTCTGCTCGACCCGCCGGCTGATTTCGATGGCTATCGGCTGCTGCGCACCCTGCATTCCGGGCCGCGCAGCCGGGTCTATCTCGCGGTCGATGCGCAGACGGAGGATCAGGTCGCGCTGAAGGTCCTGTCGCTCGACCTGCGCGACGACCCGGCCCAGCGCAAGCGCTTCGCCCTGGAGGAATGGATCGCCCGGCGGATCGACAGCCCGCACGTGCTCAAGGCCCATCCGCAGACCCGCCGCCGCAGCCACCTCTACACGGTGATGCGCTACGTCGAGGGCCAGACCCTGACCCAATGGATGCGCGACCACGCGGCGCCCGAGCTGGAGGCGGTGCGCGGCCTCGTCGAGCAGCTCGCCAAGGGCGTCCAGGCGTTCCACCGCAAGGAAATGGTCCACCAGGACCTGCGCCCCGACAACGTCCTGATCGACTCCGCCGGCACCGTGCAAGTCATCGATTTCGGCGCCACCAAGGTGGCCGGCGTGGTCGAAGGCGATCCCCGAATCGACGCGGCCGAGATCCTGGGGACGGTGCAGTACACCGCCCCCGAATGCTTCCTGGGTGCGCCGTCCACGGCCGGCTCCGATATCTTCGCGGTGGGCGTGATCGCCTACCAGATGCTCACGGGCCGGCTGCCCTACGGCGATCGGGTGCCCCGGGCGCTGACCCGGTCCGCCCAGCGCAAGCTCCGCTACGCCTCGGCCCGGGGCGCACGGCCACTTTTACCGGTCTGGGTCGACGGGGCGCTGCGCAAGGCCGTGCATCCCGATCCCACCCGGCGCTACCAGGCGCTCTCGGAATTCATCCACGACCTCCGGCATCCCAACCCGGCCTTCACCGAGACGCGCCGGGCCTCGCTGCTGGAGCGGGACCCGCTGCTGTTCTGGCGGCTGCTGTCGCTGGTGCTGGGGATCGTCGCCTTGGTCCTCGCGGGCATCCTGATCGCGCATCCGCCCCGGTGATTGGGTGGTTCAGCCGTCGAGCTCCGGATATCGGCGAAAAATCCCGTCCTCGTTGAATGGGATACGCCGGTCGCTCGCGAGATAGGCGGCGATGCGCGGACGCTGTGCCACCGCTTCGTGCAGCCGCGCGACATGGGGCGCGTCGCGCAGGGCCACCGCGGATGCCTTCGGGAAGGCGTAGCGCAGACCGGCGACGAGCTGGAACAGGGACAGGTCGGCGTAGGACAGCTCTGCGCCAACCAGATGCGCGCCGCCATTGGCCGTCAGCACGCGCTCGAAATAGCCGAGGAACTTGGGGATGCGCTCATGGCGAAACCCCTCCGCGCGGCGCAGCGCCTCCGGCTTCTGGTCCGCGTAGTATAGGCCGACGCCGAGGGGGTGATGAGTGTCGTGCGCTTCGTCCACCGCATCCGCGACGGTGAGCTGGAGTTGGTGCGTCCAGATCCGGTCCGGCTCGGAATTACCGACGAGGCTGAGCCGCGGCCCGAGATACAGCAGGATCGCTGAACTCTGGCCGATCACGACAGCACCATCGCGCAGAAACGGCGGCGCGAAGGGCGGGCGCGGATTTGCGGGATCGGAGAGGCGGTCGAGCATCGGCTCTATGCCGCCGGCCTCATCGTCTCGGCGCGCGACATCGACGTAGTTGGCGCCGGCTTCCTCGAGGGCGAGGCGGACGAACTCGCCGCGCCCCTGGATCATCGGCCAGTAATGCAGCTCGTAGGACATCGCCCTCTCCTCGACCGGGAAGGCGCTGCGCCGGGTCAGTTCGCCGGGGCGTCGCCGTCGGTGATCTTCTCGGGCGGCGGCTCGGCGCTGGCCACGGCCTTGTGGGCCAGCATCGGCTGCAGATGCTCGGCGAGCTGCTGGTCGAGATGCTTGGCGTAGGCGCCCTTGAAGTACCGCTCGCCGGTCTTGGCTCCGTAGATCCGATCGTGGGCCTGGATCATTGCGGCGACTTCCGGACGGCACAGGAAGCCGGTGATGCCCACCGCCTCGTACCAATGGCCGGCCCGCGCCTCGGCCGTCGCTTTCGGGTTCGCCAGCACCGTCTCGGCGAAGCATTCCGTCGCCGCCTGCCGCAAGGGGCTCAGGACCTTCTCGGCTTCCGCCTGGTTCACCACGGGAGCGGCCGGATGCCGATGGGGACGGGCCTGCGCCGTCGTGGCGAGCGCGAGGATGGCGAAGGTGGCGAGGATCGTGGACTTCATGCGGGCGGCCTCGTCGGATGTCCGAACGGCGTTCAGCATGCGCTCATGATTGCGTCGGGATCGGGGCTGAGGGCGCGCTGCACCCGCCCGATCTCGGGCAACATGCAGACCATTTCGCGACCGCGTCAGCCGCGCCGCTCGGCCTGCCAGCGGCCGCGGCATGCGACGGCGCCGGAAGCGACCCAGGTGCCGGTCCCAAACCCGTTCGCGCCGAGGCGGCCGGCGACGTCCGCGGTGGCGATGCCACTGGCGATCGAGCCGCGCACGATGCCGTTGCGGGCGACGCTGCCCTGCACGACGAAGGCGGTGCCGATGAACCGGGCCTGCCCGTGCTCGATCCGCACCGGATAGCGATAGGTCCGGTCGCAGGCCCCGGCTTCGGTGAGGATCTCGACGCTCCAGGTGCCGTCGAACCGGTCCGGGATCGGGACGCCCCGCGGCACAGCCGCCGCGGGGATCGCGCATCCGAGGATCAGGGCGGCGCCGATCAGGCACCCGAAACGGTGTCGAGTCATGACGATGGTCGGGGCAGGCAGGTTGGTGGTCGTCTTAGTGGGTCGCGGGGGCTCGCATGGCTGCCCGAAGCGCCTCGTTGAGCAGGGCGACCAGATCGCAACCGGCATGCAGGAACGCGTGCACGCCCGCTGCCTTCAACGGATCGAGCAGATCCGTCGGTTTGCCGGCGAGGTAAATCGTGCCGGCGCCTGCCTGTTTCAGCGCCGCCGCGGCCGCCACGGCATGGTCGGCGTAGATCGCGTCGGTGGAGCAGATGCAGACGATTGCAGCGCCGGATTCGCGGAACGCCGCCGCCAGGGCGGCCGGATCCGTGAAGCCGTCGTTCGACACGGCCTCGATCCCGCCGGCCGCGAAGGCGTTCGCCGCGAAGGTCGCCCGGGCGTTGAACGCCGAGACCGAGCCGAGATTGGCGAGGAACACGGCCGGCCGCCGCCCGGTCTTGGCGAGGTAGGCGTCGGAGGCGTCGCGCAGCGCCTCGAAGGGCTCTGCCAGACGGATCGAGGGCAGCGCGTCGCAGGCGACCGCCGAGCCGGAGCCGAAATTCGAGCCGGGTCCGAAGGCCACCGGCTTCACGTCGAGAACGGTGACCGGCTTCTCCGTGAGATTCGGGAACTCGCTCGCGCCGGTCAGCGGCTCGCGGCGGGTCGCCACGGCCTTGGCCCGGGCTTCGCGGGTCACCTCGATGCGCCGCTGCAGCTTGCCGACGCTGAGCGAGGCGACGATGCCGCCCTCGGCCTCAATCGCCTGGAACGCCTCCCAGGCCGCCTCGGTGAGCTGGGCGGTCAGGGTCTCGAACCCGCCCGCGCCGGCGGCCGGATCGCTGACCCGGGCGAGGTGCGATTCCTCCAGAAGGACGATCTGGCTGTTGCGCGCCACCCGCCGGGCGAAGGCGTCGGGCAGGCCGAGGGCCTGGGTGTAAGGCAGGATCGTGATCGTATCGGCGCCGCCCATCCCCGCCGACGCGGCGGCCATGCCGGTGCGCAGAATGTTCACGAACGGGTCGCGCCGGGCCGTCATCCGCCACGTGGTCTCGGCGTGGAGGCGCAGGGGCTTCGGATCCAGCCCGCAGGCCTGCTCGATCCGGGCCCAGAGCCGCCGCAGGGCACGGAACTTCGCGATCGTGACGAACTCGTCGGCATCGGCGGCGAGCAGCACGGAGATCCGGTCGCGGGCGGTGGCGAGGTCGTGGCCGGCGGCCTCCAGGGCGCGCAGGTAGGTGACCGCGGTGGACAGCACAGCGGCCAGTTCCGCCGCCTCGCCGGCCCCAGCCTCGTGGTAGGGGCGCCCGTCGGCCAGGAGCGCCCGGCCGGTGAAGCCGGCCGCTTCGAGATCCGAGACGGTGGCGGCCAGCCGCGGGGCGATCTCGCTCCAGACCGCGCCGAGGCTGCCGGTGGCGGCGAGCGTCCCGACCGGATCGATGCCGAGGTCGAGATCGTATGTCGACAGGTCTTCGCCGCGCCGCCCTGCCAGGGCCTTCACCAGGCCGGCGACTTCGAGGCCGCGCCCGCCGGCGTCGATGCGCAGCGCGATCAGCGGCAGCATCACGCCTTTGAGCAGAGCGTCGAGATCCTCGACGCTCTGGACCGTCAGACCGTAGCCCCGGGCGCTGGCCGACCCGGCAAAGACCAGGGCCAGCGCGTCGGCGCCGCCCTCGAGGTCGGTCATCGCCTGTGTGTTCGCGACGGCGATCTCGGGATGGTCCACTCGCTGCGAAACCCGCCAGGGTCCCGGCTCGCGGAACGGCTGGGCTGTAGGCTCAGCGCGCTCGTAGAGCGGCTCGATCCGCAGGCCGTCGCTCGTCCGGGAGACCAGCCGCTTCTCGAAATCGGCGCCCTTCAGGACACCCTCGACGAGGCCGAGCCAGCGCGCCCGGTCGGCGGGCTCGAACAGGTCGGCAAGCTTAGTGTCTTCCATCGGAACGCCCCTGGGCGCGGCGTCTTGTGCACCGCTTTCAGGGACGTGCCTCGCACGCCGCTCGCCCGGAGGCAATCGCCCCACGGCTGAGGGTTGTTATCCGAGAATGATCAGCCCGGCGAAGCCGAGGGCGCCGACGATGATTCGCCACCAAGCGAACAGCCGGAAGCCGTGGCGCGAAACGTAGTCGAGCAGCACCCGGACCACGAACAGGGCCGAGATGAACGACACGACGAACCCGATCACGATCAGGCCGACATCGTTGCTCGACAGGAATTTATAGTTGTCGAACAGGTCCTTGGCGAAGGCGCCGGCCATGGTCGGCATCGCCAGGTAGAACGAGAACTCGGTGGCGGAGCGCTTGTCGGCGCCCATCAGCATCGCGCCGACGATGGTGGCGCCGGAGCGCGACACGCCCGGGATCATGGCGAGGCACTGGAAGATGCCGATCTTCAGGTCCATCGGCAGGGTGAAGTCGTAGACGTCGGTCTTCTTCACCTCGAGGTCGGTGTCGTCGATGACGAGCAGCACCAGTCCGCCGGCCACCAGGGTCGCGCACACGATCCACGGGTTGAACAGGTAGGCCTTGATCACCTTCGAGAAGAGGCCGCCGATGATCGCGGCCGGCAGGAACGCCACCAGGATGCCGATCACGAAGCGGCGAGCCTGCGGGTTGGTCGGCAGCGCCGTGGCGATGCCGATCAGCCTGCGGAAATACACCGCCAGGATCGCCAGGATCGCCCCGAGCTGGATCAGCACCTCGAAGGTGTTGTTGGGCGAGTGGAAGCCGATGAAGTGGCCGACCAGGAGCTGATGCCCGGTGGACGAGACCGGGATGAACTCGGTCGCGCCCTCCACGAGGGCGAGCAGGACCGCCTTGCCGATGCTTACCGGATCCATTGTCGAGCCTCGCGCCGCGGGCGCGCGACCGCCCGGTTCGGGTGCGTCGCGCGCCATTGGGAAATTGCGCCCGGAGGCATCGCCCATCAGGGTTGACGGGCAGTTACCGGAACAGGCCGCGCGTGTTAAGGGCTCGGCAACGATCGAGCAATAACGCTCGCTTTGAAGTCCTGCGCGCCGAAGTCCTGCGCGCCTGGGCCGACGACCGGCGCGGGACTGGCCGCGCCGTCAGACCGAGCAGTCCTGACGGCCAATGGCGACCCTCTACCACTTCCCCTTCTGCGCGAATTCCCGGTTCATCCGTCTCGTGCTGGCCGAGATGGGCCTGGAACCGACGCTGTTCGAGGAGCGCCCCTGGGAGCGCCGGGACGATTTTATGCTGATCAATCCGGCCGGGTCGACGCCGGTTCTGCTGGAGCAGACCGGCCTTGTGGTGCCGGGCGCCGGGGTCATCGCCGAATACCTGGATGAGACCCGGGGCCTTGGGCTTTCCGGGCGAAGGATGCTGCCGGACGACACGGTGGAGCGGGTCGAGGTCCGGCGCCTGCTCGACTGGTTCCTGATCAAGTTCGACTCGGAGGTGACCGGCTACCTGGTCAACGAGAAGATCTCGAAGCGCTTCATGTCGGCCCATGAGGGCGGGGGCCCGCCGGACATGAACGCGATCCGGGCGGCGCGGACCAACGTGCGCTACCACCTCAAATATATCGGCTACCTGATCGCGCGGCGGCGCTGGCTCGCCGGCGACAACCTGACCTATGCCGATCTCGCGGCGGCGGCCCACCTCTCCTGCGCCGACTACCTGGGCGACGTCCCGTGGGACGAGGACGAGATGGCCCGCAACTGGTATGCTCGGGTCAAGTCGCGGCCCTCGTTCCGGGGGCTGCTGGCCGACCGGGTGGCCGGCATGCCGCCGGCGGCCCATTACGCGGATCTGGATTTCTGAGCCCCAGTCTGAGCCCAAGACGGACCTATTTCGGCGCCGACCTGCGTCGCCTCGTCGAGGCGCGGGCGCAGCATCTCGGCTTCTGCGGGCTGCGGGTCACCCGGCCCGACCGCCTGCCGGATCTGCCGGGCCGCCTGACGGCGTGGCTCGCCGAGGGCGCCCACGGCACGATGGACTGGATGGACGAGCGCGCCGACCAGCGCGCCAGCCCGGTCGGCCTGTGGCCCGGCCTCCGCAGCATCCTGGTGCTCGCCATGAGCTACCGGCCGGACGACGATCCCCTCGATCTCGTGGCCCGGACGGATCGCGGTGCCATCGCAGCCTATGCCCGCCGCCGGGACTATCACGAAGTTTTGAAAGGCAAGCTCAAGGAGCTCGGCGGCTACCTGTCGGCCAAGGGCGACGTCCGGGTGAAGGTCTTCTGCGACACCGCCCCGGTGATGGAGAAGACCCTGGCCGAGGCCGCCGGGCTCGGCTGGCAGGGCAAGCACACGGTGCTGCTGTCCCGGGAGCACGGCAACTGGCTGCTGCTGGGGGCGATCTACACCAGCGCCGAGTTGGAGCCGGACGAACCCGGGCGCGGCCATTGCGGCTCCTGCCGGGCCTGCCTCGACATCTGTCCGACCGACGCCTTTCCGGCACCCTACCGTCTCGATGCCCGGCGCTGCATCTCGTACCTGACCATCGAGCATGCCGGGCCGATCGCGGAAGAATTCCGGGCGGCGATCGGCAATCGGGTGTTCGGCTGCGACGATTGCCTGGCGGTCTGCCCCTGGAACAAGTTCGCCCGCACAGCCGCCGATAGCCGGCTGGCCGCCCGGGCCGATCTCGAAGCGCCGGCGCTGGCCGATCTCGCGGAGCTCGACGATGCCTCCTTCCGAAAACTGTTCGCCGGCACGCCGGTGAAGCGTACCGGCCGGGACCGGTTTCTTCGGAATGTGATGATCGCGGTCGGCAATTCCGGCGATGTCCAGCTGGCGGATAGCGCAATCGCACGCCTGGAAGACGACTCGCCGCTGGTGCGCGGCATGGCGGTCTGGGCCTGCGGCCGGCTGTTGGAGCCGGACGTCGTGCGGGCCTTGCAGCGGCGGCATGGGCTTGGCGAGGCGGATTCGCACGTGCGCGCCGAGTGGATCGCCGCCACCGCCTTGACGGAAACCCGGGCCGGCGAGACATCGGCGGCATGAACCTTTTCATCTTCGGGCTCGGCTTCACCGGCCACCGTTTCGCCGAGCGGGCGCGCGACCGCTTCCAGACGGTGCGGGCGACCGTCACCGATCCGGCGGCGGCCGCGCGCATCGCCACCGAGACCGGCTTCACCCTGCGCGCCTTCGGCCCGGAGGCCGAGGATTCCCGGATCGCGGCCGACCTCGCCGACACCGACGCGCTGCTGGTCTCGGCGCCGCCCTCCGAGCAGGGCGACCCGGTGCTGCGGCGCTACGCGGACGCGATCGCGGCGAGCCGGATCGGCTGGATCGGCTACCTCTCGACCATCGGCGTCTACGGCGACCAGGGCGGCGCCTGGATCGACGAGACCACGCCGGCCGCGCCGCGCAGCGCCCGGTCGAAGATCCGGGTCGAGGCCGAGGCGGCCTGGCTCGAACTCGGGGCCCGGACCGGCAAGGCCGTGCAGGTGTTCCGGCTGTCGGGCATCTATGGGCCCGGGCGCAATCCGATCGTGAAGCTGCGCGAGGGCCGCTCACAGCGCATCGTGAAGGCGGGCCAGGTGTTCAACCGCATCCATGTCGACGACATCGCGACGACGCTGCTGGCCTCGCTGGACCGTCCCCGGCCGGGCGCTGTCTACAACGTCACCGACGACGAGCCGACGCCGCCGCAGACCGTCACCGAGCACGCCGCGGCGCTCGCCAACCTGCCGCTGCCGCCCGAGATCGATTTCGAGACCGCCGACCTGTCGCCGATGGCGCGCAGCTTCTACGGCGAGAACAAACGCGTGCGGAACCGGCTGATCCGCGACGAACTCGGCGTCACGCTGGCCTATCCGACCTACCGCGAGGGTCTCGCCGCGCTCAAGGATCAGGCCTGATCACGCCTCGAGGTGGCGCGGCCGGATGAGGCGGCGGAGCAGGCCGCCGCGCGGGCCGGTGAGCATCGAGACGAGGTAGAGCGCGCCGGCGGCCAGCACGATGGCCGGGCCGCTCGGCAGGTCGAGGTGATAGGACAGGCTGAGGCCCGATACGCTGGCGATCACCGCGATCAACATCGAAACCGGGATCAGGCCGCCGAGATCGCGCGCCCAGAATCGGGCCGCCACCGCCGGCAGCAGCATCAGCCCGACGGCGAGCAGGGTCCCGAGCGCCTGGAAGCCGCCGACGAGGTTCACCACCACCAGCGCCAGGAACGCGAGATGCACCGGGCCGCCGCTGCGGCTGACCGTGCGCAGGAACAGCGGATCGACGCATTCCATGACCAGCGGCCGGTAGATCGCGGCGAGGGCTACCAGGGTCAGCGTGCTGATGCCGCCGAGCAGGATCAGGGCGGCATCGTCGAGCGCCAGGACCGAGCCGAACAGGACGTGCATCAGGTCGATCTGCGAGCCGCGCAAGGACACCAGCAGCACGCCGCCGGCCAGCGAGATCAGGTAGAAGGCCGCGAGATTGGAATCCTCCCGGACCACCGTGGCCCGGGTGACGGCGCCGGCGAGCAGGGCCACGACCAGACCGGCGACCAGCCCGCCCAGGGTCATGGCCGGCAGCGACAGGCCGGCGACCAAAAATCCCGCCGCGGCGCCGGGCAGGATCGCGTGGCTCATCGCGTCGCTCATCAGGCTCATCCGGCGCAGGGTCAGAAAAACCCCGACCGGCGGCGCCGAGACCGACAGCGCCAGGCAGCCCGCCAGCGCCCGGCGCATGAAGCCGAACTCCACGAACGGCGCGAGGATCGGCCCGAACGGATCGATCACGCGGCATCCTCGTGGTGGTGGTGATGGCTGTCCGGGCCGTGGTCGTGCCCGTGAGCCCCGGGCTTCCTGGGGCCGACACACACCGCGGCATCCTCGTCCCAGGCCTCGGAGAGATTGCGCGCGCGCGCCAGATTCTCCGGCGTGAGCACCCGGGCGGTCGGTCCCCAGGCCACGGCCTCGCGGGCGAGCAGGAGCGTCGTCGGAAAATGCTCCCGCACCTGGGCGAGGTCGTGCAGGGCGGCCACGATGGTGCGGCCCTGGCCGTGCCAGAGCCGGATCAGCGCCAGAAGGTCGTCCACGGTGCGGTTGTCGATGCCGGTGAACGGCTCGTCGAGGAGCACCACCGGGCAATCCTGCAGGATCAGCCGGGCGAACAGGGCACGCCGGAACTGGCCGCCCGAGAGGGTGCTGATCGGGCGCGTCTCGAAGCCGCCGAGCCCGACCGCGTCGAGGGCCGCCCCGATCTCCGGTCGCCACCGCCCGAGGCTGCGCCAGGATCCGGCCTTCCGCCACAGACCCATGCCGGCGAGGTCCATCACGCTGAGCGGGAAGCTGCGGTCGATCTCGTCGGCCTGGGGCATGTAGGCGAGGTCGCCGGCGCGCTCGATCTGCCCTTCGAGGCAGCGGATCTCGCCGGCCATCCCCTTGAGCAGGGTCGACTTGCCGGCGCCGTTCGGTCCCACCAGCGCCAGCAGGTCGCCGGCGCGGACGGCTCCGGACAGGTGGTGGACCGCCGGATGCCGGTCGTAGCCGAGGGTCAGGCCGACCAGGCGGATCGAATCCTGCGGCGACGGACGGATGCTCATGCGGCAAGCGCCCAGGCGATCACCAGCCAGACCAGACCCGACAGCATCACCGCGAGGGCGAGGCGCGGGCCGATGCCGCTGCGGAATAGGGATCGCGGACTCGCTTGGCGTGGGCTGGAGATGGGGGGCAAGACGTCCTCAGTCGCGCGCGCGGGCTGGCGCGGGGACCCATCGGGCTACTGGTGCGGTCCGGGGCTGCGGTGATACACTGTAACAAACCCGCCGGACAACCGGCGGTTTTCGGGTTGGAGCACACATGCACCGTCACGAGGGTCACGACGCGTGCCAGGCAGGCGTCGGCGACATGCTCGCGCGGGCGGAATCCGTCTGTCGCGAGCGCGGGCTGCAATTCACGCCGCTGCGCCGGGAGGTGATGGAGGCGGTGGCCGAGGCCGGCAAGGCCCAGGGCGCCTACGACATCGCCGAGACGCTGAGCGCGCCGGGTAAGCGCGTGGCGCCGGTCTCGGTGTATCGCGCCCTCGATTTCCTGATGCAGCAGGGCCTCGTCCATCGGATCGCCAGTCGCAACGCGTTCATCCCCTGCGCCCACGGGCACGCCCCGGGGGAGGGGGTCGTCTTCCTGATCTGCCGCAGCTGCGGCGGCGTCGACGAAGCCTCCTCGGAGGAGCTGGAGGACGGTCTCGACCGCACCCTGAAGCGGGCCGGCTTCACGCCGGCCCACAGCATCCTGGAGGTCGAGGGCGATTGCGGCGCCTGCCGGGGGCGGCAGGAAGCCGGCTAAGGCGTCAGCGGGCGTTCTTGTAGGCCCGGCGCGAGACGATCGTCTGGATCATGATCTGGAGGTCGAACCAGATCGACCAATTGTCGATGTAGTGCAGGTCGCAGGAGACGCGCCGCTCCATGTCGAGATCGGTCAGGGTCTCGCCCCGATAGCCGTTGACCTGGGCCCAGCCGGTGATGCCGGGGCGCACGTTGTGCCGACGGGCGTAGAGGGCGATGCGCCGCTCGAAGCTTCGGTCATGCGCCAGGGCGTGGGGGCGCGGGCCGACAAGCGACATCTCGCCCTTGAGGACGTTGAGCAGCTGGGGCAGCTCGTCGAGGTTCGTCCGCCGCAGGATCGCGCCGACCTGCGTGATGCGGCTGTCGTTGCGGGTCGCCTGCTTGAACACCGCGTTGGCGTCGGCCCGCATCGACCGGAACTTGAAGACGCCGAAGGGCTGCTGGTTGAAGCCGTAACGCTTCTGGCGGAAGAAGACCGGGCCCGGGCTGTCGAGCTTGATCGCCACGGCGATCGCGGCCAGCAGCGGCGACAGCGACACCAGGGCGATCGCCGCGACGGTCAGGTCGAGGGCCCGCTTCAGGACGATCTCGGCGACGTTGAGCGGCCGCCGGCCGATATTGATGCCGGAGACGCCGCCGACCCGGGCGACCTGCATGTCGGGGAACCGGTCGAGCACGCTGCCGGGACGCAGATGCAGGGCGGAGGGCACCCGCAGGAACGCATCGATGCAGCGTTCGATCTCGGCGGTGTCGGTCCACGGCACCAGCACGAAGACGTCGTCCGGCCGGAGGAAGCGGACCACCGACACGGCGAGGTCGAGATCCTCCTGCAACTGGTCGTGGCGGGACACGGTGTCGGCGCCGGGATCGACCCGACGCAGGTAGCTGGTGCCGACGATCCTCGAGCCGAGCTGGTCCGCCTCGTGGCTGGCATAGAACCGGGCGATGTCCTCCTCATAGCCGACCAGGTGGACGCGGCTGGCGGAGGCTGAACCGGAGGCGAGGCTGCGGCGCACCAGGCGGATCGCCACCGTGCGGGTCAGGACCAGGGCGGGCAGCCCGAGGACGAAGGCGGTGATCGAGACGATGCGGGAATAATCGTTGGTCGTCTTGGTCAGGAAGCCGACCACCAGCACCGCGGCCCAGGCCACCAGCCAGAGCGAGGCCATGCGCTGAAAATTCAGCTTCTGCGCCATGATGCCGTCGAGGCTGTAATCTTCCCGCAGGCCGTTCGTCGCGACGATGATGGCGCTAAGCAGTGCGGCGAGCCGCAGGCTGCGGAAGCTCGTCACCCAGAGGCTGTCACCGGCGAAGACGACTTGGTAGCCGAACTCGACCGTCAGGATGACGGCGAGGATCGCCGCGATGTCGGCCAGAGCCAGGGACGACGACAGGGCCATCCGCGCCACGGCGCGCCCGCGGCGCGGCAGGAGCGCGGACCACACGCTGCGACGGCGTTCGGCCGAGGTCGGCAAAGCCTGAAACGTCTCCGGAACCCGTTCGTGAAACATCTGGCCCGCCACGTCCCGGTTTGATCGGACTTTGTACCAGTCTGAAACACGAAAGATTTCAGCGCCGGCATCTGCCGATGACGGAGCAAGGGGTGAGCCGCAACGTTCGGTGATTCGGTCGCATCGTAATCGGCGCCCATGTAAGCGAACGTCGGACCGCCGGCAATACATGGTAAATGCTGAGTTGCCGGATTACAGTCACTTGAGATCGGCCTGAGTGCGAGAATCCGTTACCAGCAGTTGCGTTGTAACGTCAGAATATTTCTGAGCGGTTGAATTTCGTCGCCGCGCGAAGCTTGGCCAAAGCTCCGGTGAGCGTGGGTGGTTCGGCGACGCGACCCGCGCGTGCGGTTCGCGATGTCCGCGAATCAAAAAAGCGCCCGCCACCGGTCCGGCAGCGAGCGCTCACAGAATGATGAACCGCAGCGTCAGACGGCAGCGGCGTGCTGCTCGGTATCGCCCGCGCCGCCGACCGTCTGAACCATCTCGAAACCCTCGAATTGCGGGTGACCGAGATACAGCGGCTTGGTCGAGGGCGCCCGGCTATGGGCCTTGCGGAACTGCTCGGAGCGCGTCCACGCCTCGAACGCGGCGCGGGACCGCCAGACCGTGTGGGAGGCGTAGAGGACGTGATCCTCATGCTCCGGCCCGCGGAGCAGATGGAACTCGACGAAGCCTTCCATCTCGCCGAGGTGGCTGTCGCGGCCGAGCCAGACGGCCTCGAAGTCCTCGGTCGCATCCTTAACGACCTTGAAGCGATTCATCGCGATAAACATGGTGTTCTCCGGTGAAACAGCGAAATTAGGCCCTCAAGACCGTCTGGGCGAGCCCTGCTGCGGCGACGCGGCGCGCGTGAAGGACTGCGCAGACGTAATCGATCGACATTTGAGCAACAATGTTTCAAAGATACGTTAGGTTAAACCACAAGATGTAGTGTTTGACTTGCGGGGCCTAACAACTTGGTGTCCAATTGCCGTATGGCCCACAGTGTGCCGCAGTCGGCGTGTCGACCGATTGCTATAGCGCCCATTGTCAACGTGTTTTCTTGTTCGGCACGTGGGAGCAGGCGACAATAAGGGCTTAGAGGTGTTGCCGTTTGCAATGCAATCGGCTGCTGCTCTAGCGTGCGACACCACACGGCAGGTACAGGCGCGATATGAGATCGAGGGTCGGACGGTGAAGCGGCGCGATAGCGAGGCGGGAACACCGGATCCGCAAGGGGACGCTGTTCAGAGCGTGGACAAGGACACGATTAGTCATCTGATGCCGAAACAGACCACCGACGTCGATCGTCTGGTCGGCATCCGCATCACCGCATTGCGCAAGGCGCGCGGTCTCAGCCAGACCGCGCTCGGCAATGCTGTCGGCGTCACGTTCCAGCAGGTTCAGAAATACGAGAAGGGCCAGAACCGCGTCGGAGCCGGCCGGCTGCGTGAGATCGCGCGCCTGCTCGAAGTGCCGGTCTCCGCGTTCTTCGAGGAGAGCGAGACGCGCGAGAGCGCGCAGGAGGACGTATTCGGCTTCCTCAGCGCGCATGGTGCGATCGAACTGCTGCGCGCCTACGCGCAGATCGAGGACGAGCAGATGCGCCGGGATGTCCTGGCCCTGGTTCGCAGCGCCGCCCGCCTCGCGCAGGCCCGCAGCGCGCCGCCGGCGACGGATCCCGCCTGATCCTATCCAATTGCGGAATCAGCGAAGCGCTTCACGATCAGGCCGATCGTGGAGCGCTTTTCGTTTCAGGCCTGCCGCTCGCATGGCGTCTCACCCCTCGTCCGCCGCGATCAGGTGAAAGAAGCTGCCGCCCACGAGGCCGACCCGGTGTCCGGCCAGACCGTGATCGATGCCCTCCGCGTCGGTGACGCGGGCCAGGGCGTCCGCCTCCGCGGCGGCCGGCGACAGTTCGCTGGCGTAATGGAATTCATGGCCCACGACCCGCGCCCCACACCGGCCCAGGGGACTGTCGCTGCAGAGCCGCGCGATGCGGTAGCCGAGATGCAGCTTGCGTTTGGCGTACGACGTGGCGACCGGGAGCAGGCCGGCCATGGCGTGCGTGATGCCGTCCGCATCCTCCAGGGTATCCCCCAGCACCATATAGCCGCCGCACTCGCCGTGGACCGGGCGCGTGGCCGCGAAGGCGCGCAGACCGCCGAGGAAGCGGTAGGCTGCAGTTAGCCGGCCCGCATGTAGCTCCGGATATCCGCCCGGCAGCCAGCAGGTGTCGCAATCCTCCGGGGGCGCCTCGTCGGCAAGCGGTGAGAACGGCACGAGTTCGGCCCCGGCCAAGCGCCAGCCGGCTTCGAGATGCGGGTAGAGGAAGCTGAACGCCGCATCCCGGGCGACCGCGATGCGCTGCCCGGGCGGGCGCGGCAGTACGCCGCCTGAGGCCGGGATGGCGCCATCCGCGCAGGCGAACACGGCGTCGAGGTCGATGCCGGCCTCGGCCAGATCAGCCAGACGATCGAGCCGTGCCTCCAGGTCGGCGGTCTCGCCGGCTTGGACCAGGCCGAGATGGCGCTCGGGCAGGACCAACGCGGCGTCGCGCATCAGCGCGCCGAGGACCGGAAGCCCCACGCGCTCCATCCCGGCTTCCACCAGGCGGCGGTGGCGGGCGCTCGCGACCTTGTTGAGGATCACCCCGGCGAGCCGGATCCGCGGATCGTAGAGCTTGCAGCCGAGCGCCACGGCGGCGGCCGATTGCGCCGCCCCGGAGACGTCGACCACCAGCACCACCGGCCAGCCGTAGCGGGCGGCGATGTCGGCATTGGCCCCGGTCCGGCTCTCTGCCGCCCGGACGCCGTCGAACAGGCCCATGGAGCCCTCGGCGACCACGATGTCGGCCTCCGCCGCCGTCTCGCCCGCCAGCGCGTCCATGAGACCGGGCTCCATGGCGAAGCTGTCGAGGTTGAAGCTCGGCTGGCCGGTCGCGGCGCGATGGAAGGCCGGGTCGATGTAATCCGGGCCGCATTTGGCGCCGCGCACGCGCAGGCCCCGCCGGCTCAGCGCCCGCATCAGTGCGAGGGTGACGGTGGTCTTGCCGGAACTCGAGCGCGGTGCCGCGACCAGCAGGCCGGGGGCGCTCATACCGCGCTCCCGACGGTGCCACCGGGACGGTAGCGCCGGTCGTAGTCGGGGGCGTAGAGCGCGCTGTCGCGGAAATCGGAGGCGGCGAGCGCGGGGCCGACCAGGATCAGCGCGGTGCGCTCGAGGCCGGCCTCGGCGACGAGTCCGGGCAGCCCGGCCAAGTCGCCCACCAGCGCCCGTTCGTCCGGCCACGAGACGCGGAACACCGCGGCCGCCGGGCAGGCCGCTCCGTAGAACGGGATCAATTCGGCCGCGACCTTCTCCACGACGTGGATGGACAGATGGATCGCCAGCGTCGCGCCGGTGGCGGCGAACGCTGCCAGCGTCTCCCGCTCCGGCATCGCGCTCGCCCGGCCGGAGGTGCGGGTCAGGACGACCGATTGCGCCACGCCCGGCACGGTCAGCTCGCGCCGCAGCATCGCGGCGGCCGCCGCGAAGGCTGGCACCCCCGGCGTAACCGTGTAGGCGATGCCGAGCCGGTCGAGCCGGCGCATCTGCTCGGCGAGCGCGCTCCAGATCGACAGGTCGCCCGAATGCAGCCGCGCCACGTCCTGTCCACGGGACTCTGCGGCCTCGATCTCGGCGATGATCGCGTCGAGGTCCAGGGGCGCCGTGTCGATGATCCGGGCGCTCGGCGGACACCAGCCGAGGATCTCGGGCGCCACCAGGGAGCCGGCATAGAGGCAGACCGGGCAGGCGGCGATGCGGTCGCGGCCGCGCACCGTGATCAGGTCGGCGGCGCCGGGGCCGGCGCCGATGAAGTGGACGGTCATGGGTGCCGAGCTTTGTCGTGCGGGATCGCGAGGGCGCAGGTCGCGCCGTCGCTGGCGATGCGGGGGAGGGCGAGGCGGCTCTCCGGCCCCGCCGCCGCGAGCGCCGCCGCCTCGGCCAGGGAACCGACCCCGCGCAGGCGCTCGATCCGAGCGGAGCGCGTGACGACCTTTGGGTCGCAGGCTTCCAGGGCCGCCGGTTCAACCGAGCAGGGCGACAGGCCGAATTTCGATGCCGCCTGACGGATCGACGGTTCCGCGGCCCGATCGGCTGCAGTCGCGATGGCCGCGAGATCGGCATGGGGGGCGCCGATCGCCCCGAGGGCGCGGGCGATCAGCGCGGCGATTTCGTCGGCGCCCGTGCCGCGCCGAAATCCGATCCCGGCGACGATCCGGTCGCTCATGGCTTGGTCCAGGCCCATTGGGTCACCGGCATCGCCGGCCGCCAGCCGTGCAGGCTGCCGACCGGGCTCGCCCGATCCACCGAGAACCGCCGCAGGCTGCCGCCGTGCGCAGCGAAGGCCGCGAGCAGCGCCGCCTCGCCCTGGAGCGTCACCGCATTGGCGACGCAGCGGCCGCCGGACCTCAGGGCTGCCAGCGCGGCCGACAGAATCCCGGGCTCGGAGACGCCGCCGCCGATGAAGATGGCATCCGGAGCAGCCAGGCCGGCGAGCGCCGCAGGCGCCGTGCCGGTGATCACTGTCAGATCCGGAACCCCCAGGGTCTGAGCATTGAAAAACATTCGCTCGGCCCGATCCGGGCGCGCCTCGATGGCGGTGGCCCGCAGGCTCGGATGGCGCAGCATCCACTCGATCGCGATGGAGCCCGCGCCGGCCCCGACATCCCAGAGATGCAGGCCCGGATGCGGACGCAGGGCCGCCAGCGTCAGCGCCCGGATCTCGGCCTTGGTCAGCTGCCCGTCATTCTCGAACAGCGCGTCATCCAGGCCGGGCGCCAGCGGCAGCGCGTGTCCCGCGCCCCCAATGGCGATCGCCACGGTGTTGAGTGGGTCGATCGCAGCAAGGTCGAAGGCATCGGCCTTCGCCGCGCGGATCCGCTCGCGCGGGCCACCCATCGCCTCCAGGACGGTGACGGTCGAGGCGCCGAAGCCGCGCTCGGTGAGCACGGCCGCCAACGCCGCCGGCGTCGTGCCGTCCCAGGAGAGCACGAGGAGGCGCGCGCCCGGCTGGATATGCGGGACGATCCGGGCGAGCGCTCGGCCGTGCAGGGTGACGAGGCCGCATTCGGCGAGCGGCCAGCCGAGCCGCGCGCAGGCGAGGCTGAAGGCCGAGGGTTGCGGGAAGGCGCGGATCTCGGCGGGCGGCACCAGCCGGGCGATCTCGGCGCCGATGCCGTAGTGGAACGGGTCGCCGGTGGCGAGGATGCAGGTCGGCTGGCCGCGCCGAGCCAGGATCTCCGGATAGGCGTCGTGGATCGGGCTCGGCCAGGGCCGGGTCTCGACATCGAGAGGCGCGGCCAGGGCCAGGTGGCGCCGGCCGCCATAGACGACCTTGGCAGCATCCAGGGCCGCGGCGGCGGCGGGTGTGAGCCCGTCCCGCCCGTCCTCGCCGATGCCGACGATCGACAGCCAGCGCCTGGCCGCAGGCCGGCTCGACAGGGGCTCAGCGCTCATGGACAAGGCCCCCATGAGCGGCGGCGCGATGCGAATCCTGATCCTCGGCGGAACCGGCGAGGCGAGCGCCCTGGCGCGGGCTCTGGCCGACCGGGATGATTGCGCCGTGACGTTGTCGCTCGCCGGCCGGACCGCCGCGCCGAAGCCCGAACCGGTACCGACCCGGATCGGCGGCTTCGGCGGCGCAGAAGGCCTCGCCGCTTATCTGCGTCGCGAAAACATCGATCGCCTGATCGACGCGACCCACCCGTTCGCGGCGACGATCTCGGGCAACGCCGCCGCCGCCGCGGTCACCGTGGGCGTGCCGCTGCTTGCGATCCGCCGCCCGGCCTGGAGCCGCGCATCCGGCGACCTCTGGACCGAGGTCGGATCCATGGAAGAGGCGGTCGCCGCCCTCGGGCGAGAGCCGCGGAGGGTGTTCCTGACGATCGGTCGGCAAGAGGCCGGCGCCTTCGCGACGGCGCCGCAGCACGCCTACCTGGCGCGCAGCGTCGAGCCGCTCGAATCGGTTCTGCCGGTCCCACACCTCACCGCCATCGAGACGCGAGGCCCGTTCGACGCGGCGGCCGAGGCGGCGCTGATGCGCGCCGCCGGCACCGAAATCCTGGTCAGCAAGAATTCCGGCGGGGCGGCGACCTACGGCAAGATCGCGGCGGCGCGCAGCCTCGCGATCCCGGTGGTGATGGTGCGCCGGCCTGAAAAGCCCGACGTGCCGAGCGTGCCCAATGCCGAGGGTGCGCTTCGCTGGCTGCGGACGCGCGATCACGCCGGCCCCGCGACTTTGCGCGAGGTGTAGACGAAGGGCAGGCCATCATTCCGCGGGATCAGCCGGGTGGTCGAGGCGCCGAGGATCACCATCGTGGCCATGTCGGCCGGCACGTCGCGCGCCTCGGCGAGGGTCGACACCCGGATCGCCTCATCCGGGCGGCTGATCGCCCGAGCGAACATCACCGGGGTCTCGGGCGCCCGGATCCCGGCAGCGAGTTCGAGGGCCGCACCGAGCTGCCAGGGCCGCGCGGTGGAGATCGGGTTGTAGAGCGCGATGACGAAGTCGGCGCGCAGCACCGCTTCGAGGCGCGCAGTCACCACCGGCCAGGGCTTCAAATTGTCCGACAGCGATAGGGCGCAGAAATCACCGCCCAGCGGCGCCCCGAGCCGGGCCGCGGCGGCCAGCATGGCGGTGATGCCCGGCTCGACCGTAATCGCCAGGTCACGCCAGCCGGGCTCGCCGTGCTCGACCGCCTCGAACACGGCCGAGGCCATGGCAAACACGCCGGGATCGCCGCCCGACACCACCGCCACCCGTCGGCCGGAGGCGGCGAGCTGCAGGGCGTGGCGGGCGCGGTCGACCTCGACGCGGTTGTCGCTGGCATGCCGGATCAGGCCCGGACGCTCGGGCACGCGGGCGACGTAGGGAAAATACCCGACCAGATCCTCAGCGGCGTCGAGGGCCCGGTGTGCGGATTCGGTCAGCAATCCCGCATCCCCGGGGCCGAGGCCGATTACCGTGAGGCTGCCACGCGGATCCGGGCTCAACGCGCGTCCGCCTGTGGTGTCGGCGACAGGGTCGCGTAGCCCTGACGGTCCAGCAACGTGCGCGCGCGCCTGTCGAACGACACGAAGGTTTCGCTCCCCAGCCAGCGTCCCTCGAAGGCGATCACGCCATCCGCGAAATCGCCGCCGGCTTCCAACTGGGCCAGGCCCGCCTCGATGGCGGGTCGGTTGGCGACGACATTGCTCGCGCCGATCAGGCCGCGGATGGCGGCCGCGATGTCCGAGCGCGGCATCGCGTAGCGACCGCGCAGCACCCAGACCAGCTCGCACAGCGCATGCACGCCGATGGCGACCTGGGCGGCGCGCTCCATCGTCTCGACGGCCGCGGTTCCTTGCGCCTCGTCGTCATCGACGATGAGGCGGAGCAGGACATTGGTGTCGGGCGTGAGCTTCACGGCCGTTCCAGGCCGGCCATGCCGGCGGCCGCACCGGCTTCGGCAATGGCCTCGTCGATCTCTTCGATCGAGTAGCGGGCGCCGTTGCCCTTGCCCTTGAGCAGGCCATGCAGCTGCCGCCAGGATCTTGACGGCTGATCGGCCTTCAGCTCCGCCCGACCGTCGGGGAGCAGGTCGAGCCTGACCCTGTCGCCGGGCTTGATGCCGAGGTGCTTCAGCACGTCCTGTCCGAACGTGACCTCGCCCCGATCCGTCACCGTCAACGTCGTCACGCCACGTCCTCCAACCCACGAACTGTAATGCTCGCCGGCATCACAGACCAGGGACAGATACGTGGTCTTGCAATCACGGCCGCCGCCCCTCGCCGGGTAGAAGCACCATGGAGAAGTACGGGGCGTCGTCGTCCGCCTTGTCGGCGAGCATCACCACGCGCTCGCCCGCCATGGTCCCGCGCTCGACATAGATGGCCCGGGGCAGCAGCCCGGCGGCGGTCAGCGCCGCCCGGACCTTCGGCAGATGACGGCCGAGCTTCATCACCACGGCGGCGTCGGTGCCGCGCAGGCGCTCGGTGAGGGCGTCGAGCGGCAGCGTCGCCGGCAGGACCGTGAGGATGTCGTCGCCCCAGGTGATCGGCGTACCGGCCCGGGTCCAGCAACCGGACATGCCGGTCACGCCCGGCACCACCTCCACGGGGAAGCGGTCCTTAAGGCGCCGCCACAGGTGCATGAACGAGCCGTAGAAGAACGGGTCGCCCTCCGACAGGATCGCGACGTCCCGGCCGGCGCCGAGATGGTCGGCGAGCTGCCCGGCCGCGTCGTCGTAGAAGGCCGCGAGCGCCGCCACGTAGTCCGGGTGCTCCGGATGGATCTCTGTGGTGTAGGGATAGGCCAGCGGCATCTCCCGGGCCGGATCGCGCAGGATCGCGTCCGCGATGGTGCGGGCGTTGCCGCGCCGGCCGCGCTTGCAGAAATGCACCAGCACCGGCGCGCGCATCAGGATGCGCTGCGCCTTCACGGTGAGCAGCTCCGGGTCGCCCGGCCCCATGCCGACCCCGTAGAGGGTGCCGGTCACCGCCGCGGCGGGACTCTCCTCGACGGGGGCTTCGACCCGCTCGAACCCGTCCATCACTCGACCTCGCTGGCCAGCGCGTTGACCGCCGCCGCGGTCATGGCGCTGCCGCCGCGGCGGCCGTGGACGACGACGAACGGGACGCGGCCGTCCCGGGCCAGCGCCTCCTTGGACTCAGCGGCCCCGACGAAGCCGACCGGAATGCCGATCACCGCGGCCGGGGGCGGCACGCCGGCGTCGAGCAATTCCAGCAGGCGGAACAGCGCGGTCGGGGCGTTGCCCACCGCCACGATGCTGCCCGGCAGGTGCTCGCGCCACAACTCCATGGCGGCGGCGGACCGGGTCGTGCCCAGGCTCGCGGCGAGGTCCGGGACCCGCGGGTCGCCCAGCGTGCAGATGACTGCGTTCTTGGCCGGCAGCCGCGCCCGGGTGACGCCGTCGGCGACCATCCGGACATCGCACAGGATCGGGGCCCCGGCCTGAAGCGCCGCGACGCCGGCCTCGGCGAAGCCGTCCGACATCTCCACGTCCACGGGCAGGTCGGTCATGCCGCAGGCATGGATCATGCGCACGACGACGCGCTCGGCCGCTCCCGACCAGCGCGCGAGGTCCGCCTCGGCCCGGATCATCGCGAAGGAGCGCGCGTAGATCGCAGCGCCATCGCGGATATAGTCGTAGCGAGAGGTCGCCTCCGGCTCCGAACCTGCCTGGCGCAGGGCATTGTGGCTCGCGCTCATGCCGGTTTTCCGTTCCCCCCGAAATCCATCACAGTGCTCTCCGGCGCGAAGGCGGCGGCGAGCCCGATTGTCTCGGCCCTTCCTAACCGCTCCAGCACCGCCTCGATAGGGAGATGCATCGCCGGCTCATCGCCGGGCGCGCCGCCGATGACGGCGCCGTAGGAGCCATTCCGGCCGACGAGGGTGAGGTCCGCCGGGCCCGGCCGGGCGCAGCCCTTGGCGCAGCCGGAGACGTGGGCGGACCGCCCGTCCGCGGCGAACAGCGCGAAGATCTCCGCGAGACGTGCGGCATCCGTGAGCGTCGGCGTCGATCCGGAGGCGCAAGCCGGCGCGCCTGTACAGGCGGCGACGCTGCGTCGCGGATCGTCGGGGGCTATGATGAAGTCTTCGGCCAGCGCCGTCAGATCTGCGGTTGACGGAGCCTGAAGCGGCAGCAGCACGAAGCCGCGGGCCGGTGACAGGCGTATTTCCCCGGCCCCGAGGCAGGAGGCGCGGTCCACGAGTCGGTCAAGGGTATCGGCCGTGCAGCGACCGAACGGCGCATCCACGGTAAGGACGGATTGGCTTGGCGCCAGCCATTCGACACCGGCCCGCGGCGAGAAGGGCACTGCCCATCGAATGACGCCACCGTGCCCCCTCTCCCGTGCGGGAGAGGGTTGGGGTGAGGGACCAGGGTCTTCCGGAGAGGTCGCATCCCTCACCCTGTCCCTCTCCCGCACGGGAGAGGGGACCCGCGCCTGCATCTCAAGATGCACGGCAACTGCCAACGCGCTGAAGTCCTCCGGCGACAGATCGCGCATCCGCCGCATTCTGGTCCGGGCGAAGGCCTGCAGCAGCGCCGCTACCGCGGCCGGCGCCTCCTCCGCGGCACAGGTAGCGAGATCGTGAAAGCCCTGCTCTGCGGCGACCGCGATCCCGATGCCGCCGGAGGCACGAGGGAACACGCAGGCATCGCCGTCCGGCATCTCCGCATCCAGACGCCCCTCGACCACCACCAGGGTCTTGGCCGGCAGCCCTGGCACGGTGAGCCCCACCGCCTCAATGGCGCGGGCGAGGGCCGGCACGTCGAGCGACTCGGCGGGGTCGTGGCCGGCCAGGGGGCTCGTGAGCGTCAGGCGCTGCGGGCCGCCATCCGCGCGCGTGTCGCCGAGGCCGGCGGCTTCCAGCAGGCAGGCCAGCGGCGCGCGTGTCGCCTCGGAGATGCCGCGGATCTGGAGGTTGGCCCGGGCGGTGAGGTCGAGATGGCCGTTTCCGTAGCGGCGCGCGCCCTCGGCTACAACACGGGCCTGCGGCAGGGTCAGGATTCCCAGCGGCGGATGGACCCGTGCGAGCAGGCCGTCTCCGGTGGGCATCGGCCGGCTGAGCCCGGGGCACCAGCCCCGGCGGGCCGGCGCCTCGGGCAGGGCGCGGCGATGAGCCGGAGCGCTCATTCGGCCGCCTCCGGCATCAGCGCGTCGGCGGGCAGCGCGTTGCGCCGGCTGTGCCACAGGCCGCGGTCGCGGGCCTCGTCGAACCGCTCCAGGATCGCCCGGGTCGCGGCCGGATTGGCGGCGCGCAGCCGGTCGAACACGTCGGGATCGGCGATCCAGGCCGCGTAGAGCCGGTCGAAGCCGGCATCGGTCACGGCATCGCTCGCGGCGGCGAGCACGAACACCGCGTCGAGCCCCTGGGCCAGTTCCTGCGCGCCGCGGTAACCGTGGCGGAGCTGGGCGGCGATCCAGCGCGGATCGGCCAAGCGCCCGCGAATCAGCCGGGCTGTGTCCTCCCGGGCGGTGCGGGTCTTGGGGTGCTCGGGAACCGAGACGTCGAGGCTGTAGAGGGCGGGCCTGGCCCCCTGGAGCGTCGCTGCGGCCGCGAACCCGCCCATGGCGTCCACTGCAGCGTCGCCGTCGAACAGGTCGCGTTCGGCGACGTCGAAGGCGTGCAGGTAGGCATCCGCCGCGGCTATCCGGGCGCCGAAGGCCGCATCCGGCCCCTCACGGTCGCCGTAGGCATGGCCGCTCGCCGCGAGATAGGCCCGGCCGAGGTCCGCCCGGTCGTCCCAGGCGCCGTCGAGGGCGGTGGAGGCGGTGCCGGCGCCATATTGGCCAGGCGCCGCGCCGTAGACCCGGGCGATCCCGTCGCCGCGGCGCCGAGCGGCGGCCAGGGGATTTTCAGAATCCTCCTCGTCCCGCTCGGCTACCGCCCGGGCGGCGCGGTCGAGCAGCGCCAGCGTGTCCGGAAAGGTGTCGCGGAACGCGCCCGAGACGCGCACGGTCACGTCGATGCGCGGCCGGTCCAGCATGGCCAGCGGCAGCACCTCGAAGCCGGTGACCCGGGTGCTGGCATGGTCCCAGACCGGCCGCACGCCCATCAGCGCAAGGGCGTGGGCGACATCCTCGCCGCCGGTGCGCAGGGTTGGGGACGCCCAGAGATCCATGACGATCCGGGCCGGGTACTCGCCCTCGTCCTGGAGGTAGCGCGTCACCACCGAGGCGGCCGCTCGCTCGCCGTGCAGCGCGGCGGCGCGGCTCGGGATCGCCCGCGGGTCGAGGGTCGCGAGGTTGCGCCCGGTGGGCAGCACGTCGGCGCGGCCGCGCGACGGCGAGCCCGCCGGGCCCGGCGGCACGAAGCGGCCGTCGAGCGCCGCCAGCAGGCCCGCCCGCTCCCCCGCCGCGCTCGCCACAACCGGCTCGGACGCACCGTCGGGGGCGCGGCCGAAGACGTGCAGGCCGTCGCGGAACGTCGTCTCGCCGAGATCGCAGAGATGGGCGTCGAGGCGGGTCAGCGCCTCTTCCATCGGCGTGTCCGGGCCGATGCCGGCGCCGTCGAGCAGCCCGGCGACGTCCGCATCTTCCAGGATCGCGCCGGCGATCAGGCCGGCCCGCCGCGGATCGAGCACGCTGGCAGCGGAATATTCCTCCACCAGCTCCCGCAGGCGCGCGGCCGCCGGCGGCAGGGCGTGCAGGGTTGTGTCGGGGGTGAGGTGGCCGAGCGCGATCCCGCCCAGGCGGCGCTTGAGCGGGGCGGCCTCGCCCGGGTCGTCGACGATGAACGGGTAGATCACCGGCAGCCCGCCGACGCAGAGCGCCGGGAAGCAGTCCGGGGACAACGCCACCGCCTTGCCGGGCAGCCATTCGGCGGTGCCGTGCGTGCCGAGTTGCACCAGCGCGTCGAAATTCCGACGCAGGCCGAGATGGAAGGCCAGGTAGGCGTGGGTCGGGACGCGATCCGGGTCGTGATAGCCCACCTTGCGATCGGGATCACGGCCTCGGTCGGGCTGGAGGAAGAGAGCGATGGATCCGCCCGTGACCGCAGAGGCGTCGGCATGCGCACTTTGGCCCGGCAGAGATCCGACGTGCCCCCTCTCCCGTGCGGGAGAGGGTTGGGGTGAGGGACCAGGACTTTCCGGAGAGGTTGCATCCCTCACCCTGTCCCTCTCCCGCACGGGAGAGGGGACCAGCGCTCGATCCGGCACTGTTTGGATGTGGCGATCCGCAGCGAGGGGCCGGTGCGCGGCCCGCGATGTGACCATCCGAAACCGGAAAAGACCGTCGCGACACATCGGGTCGTCGGCCGGCTCGCCCCAGGCTTCCATCAACGCATCACGCGATGCTGTGGGCAGTTTGGCGAGCCACGCGGCGTAGTCCGCCAGCGGTACCGTGAATTCCGCCGCGCCCTCGGTGAGCACCTGCATCAGCGCGGCCGACTCGGGCAATTCCCCGGTCGCGTAACCCACCTCAGCCAGGTCCGAAACCAGCGTGCGGGCGCTCTCCGGCGTATCGAGGCCGACAGCGAAGCCGGCCCGGCCGCCGCGGGCGGGATAGTCGGAGAGGACCACGGCCACCCGCCGCTCGGCCCGGGGGAGGGCGGCGAGACGCAGCCAGCCCGCCGCGCGCTCGGCCAGGGCTTCGATGCCGTCGGGATAGGGCACGGCCCGGCGCTCGGCGAAGCCGGCGACCTCCGGGGCCTCCTCCTTGAACGAGATCGGGAAACCGGAGAGCCGGCCGTCGAATTCCGGCAGGGCAACCTGCATGGCGAGATCGGCGGCGCCCAAGCCTCGGGCCGAGGCCTCCCAGGCCGCCCGGGGAGCGCCGACCGTGAACGCCTGGAGCACCGGGCAATCGGCGCCGTCGAGGACGAAATCGATTCCGTCCTCTCGCGCTGAAAAGGCTGTGGCCGCGATCACGAGATCCGGCTTGCGCGTCCTCACGGCCTCGGCGACGGCCCGGGCCGCCATAGGCTCCTTGAGGCTCGATACCGCCATTGGCAGCACGCCGATCCCGCGGGCACGCAGGGATGCAGCCAGGGCGACGAACGGCGCGGTATCGCCGCCGAGCACCGCGGAGCGATAGACCAGGAGCAGGGCAAGCGGGGTCGCGGTTACGCGCGGGTCCGAGAGCGGCACCGCCGTCTCGGCGGCTTCGATCGCCGTATCCAGCGCGAGCACGCCGCAACCGGGACACCACGGGAAGCCCCGCGGCAACGGCTGCGGCGGCTCGACGGCCCCGCCCGCGCCGATCCGGGCGGCGAGCAGGCGCAGCATCCGCCGCAGGTTCTCCGGGCCGCCGGCACGGAAATACGCATCGAGTTGCTGGGCGAAATCCGGATCGGTGGAGAAGCCGGCTAGCCGCGGGTCCGGCCGATCGTCGCCCGGCAGCACCGCCAGCACGACCCCGTGCGCCCGCGCCGCGGCCGCGCAGCGCTCGATGCCGTAGCGCCAGTAATCCAGGCCGCCGAGGCAGCGGATCACCACGAGCTTCGCCCGGGACACGACGCGCTCGACATAGAGATCGACCGACATCGGATGCCGGAGCTTGGCGAGCTTGGCGAGCCGCAGGCTCGGCAGCCCCGGCTCGGCGGCCTGGGCCTGCCCGATCCCGGCGAGGTCGCTGTCGGTGAACGACAGCACGACGAGGTCCCCGGGCTCCTGCCCGAGATCCACGGCCGCCTCGCCCTCGTCGAGGGAGACGCTGTCGATGCGAACGAGATGCATGGCGCCCGGGCCTATTCCACCGGGCCGGGCTCGTCCGCGACGAGGCGCGGCCGTGCCGGAAAGGTGACTCCGTCGTAGATGTCGGCCAGCGGGAGGTTCAAGCTAAGGGCGGACAGCCCCAAGGTTCCATCGAGGCCCGTGACGCGCGCCTCTCGCCAGGCCCCCCTGTCGTCGCGGGACCACGATCGGATCTCGGGCGCGTTCGGTTCGACCAGCAGGATATGCGCGAGGCTGCCCATGGTTTTGTATTCCGCCAGCTTGGCGAAGGCATCGAAGTCGCGGGTCGTTGGGGACAGGACTTCCGCCACGAGCCGCGGCTCGGCTGCCATCAGGGCGTTGGGATCGCGCGCACCGCAATCGACGCCGACATCCGGCCGGCGGATCTGGCCTGGCAAGGTCTCGACGCTGCCATCGCCGGTAAAGGGCCGGCAGTCACTGCCGCGCAGATGCGTGCGCAACAGGGTCAGCAGGTTCACCACGATGTCGTCGTGGATGTTGCGTGCGCCCGCCATCATCCGGACAGGCACGCCGCCGACGAGTTCGTAGCGCTCGGCCTGGGTCTCCGCCCAGGCAAGGAACGCGTCGACCGACATCGGTTCAGGCTTGCGATCCAGCATGGTTCGAGGCGCTCCCTCGGCCCCAACACTCGTCACTTTGCCACGCGCCGCCGCTATTCCCTAACGCGCGCCGTGGAGAAACCGAGATCGATCGTCTGCAAGCACAGCGCGATAACAAGACCAGCGCGCATGCCGACGGGCGATCATCCCGCGAGCGCCGCGGCGACGGCGCCCTGATCGAACCCCTTCAAGCCGATCACCACGAGGCGCCCGTCACGGCTCTCGCCCGCCCGCCAGGGACGGTCGAAATGGTGGACGACGCGCCGGCCGACGCCCTGCACCACGAGGCGCATGGCCTTGCCCTCGACCTCGGCGAACCCCTTGATGCGCAGGACGCCCGGCGCTTCCGCGGCCTTCTCCACGCGGGCCGCGAGGTCGCCGGCGGTGATGGCCGGGCGGACCGGCAGGGCGACGGTCTCGAAGTCGTCGTGGTCGTGGTCCTCGCCGTCGCCGTGATGCGAGGGACGCGCGTCGAGGTCGTCCTCGGCGGCCGCACCCAGCCCGAGCAGGACCAGCGGGTCGATCGCGCCATTGGCGGTCTCGACCACCTTCACGGCGCGGGGCAGGTGCCCCTCGACCTCGGCGCGCACCCGCGCCCGGGTCTCGGCATCGAGCAGGTCGGACTTGTTGAGCACGACGAGGTCGGCGCAGAGGAGTTGATCCTCGAACACCTCCTCCAGCGGATTGTCGTGATCGACTGCCGTGTCGGCGGCGCGCTGGGCGGCCAGCGCCTCGGGGTCCTCGGCGAAGGCGCCCGCGGCCACCGCCGGCCCGTCCACCACGGCCACGACCCCGTCGACGGTGACCCGCGAGCGGATCGCCGGCCACTGGAACGCCTGGACAAGGGGTTTCGGCAGGGCGAGGCCGGAGGTCTCGATCAGGATATGCTCCGGCGGCTCGGCGCGGCTGAGCAGGCTTTCGAGCGCCGGCACGAAATCGTCGGCCACGGTGCAGCAGATGCAGCCGTTCGGGAGCTCGACGATGGAGTCCTCGGTGCAGCCCTCGACGCCGCAGGCGGCCAGGAACGACTTGTCGAAGCCGACATCGCCGAATTCGTTGACCAGGATCGCCAGGCGGCGGCCCTTCGCGTTCTCGATCACGTGGCGGACCAGCGTGGTCTTGCCGGCACCGAGAAAGCCGGTGACGATGGTGCAGGGAATCTTGGTCACGATGGTCATTCCGCAGCCTCCAGGGTGCCAGCCGGAAGCGGGCGGGGATCGGGAAAGGGCGGGATCCGGGCGATCACGCCGGTCTTGAAGGCGGCGGGCCGTTCCCGCCACGGCACGATGCCGTCCTGCGTCGCCGCGTAGGACGAGAGACCGCCCAGGATAATCGCGGCGGACTCGATCGGGTCCATGTCGCCGTAAACGTAGGTCCAGCGGTTCACGGAGGCGACCGCCACCGAGCAGGGCCGTTTGCACACCGACAGGCACTCCACCCCCTCAATCCGCAGATCCGGCGCAGCGTTGCCCGCGCGCAGGGCGTCGAGCAGGCGCGCCCCGGCCCGGGGGCCGTCCGGGTCGTCGCCCGGGCGTCGGCAGGTGGTGCAGACGTAGAGGACGGTCTCAGGCATGAGCCGTCCCGCGCGTCGTACCCCGGGCGAACGCCTGCCAGGCCCAGCCGAAGCCGAGGCCGATCAGGAGCCAGAAGACGAAGCTGATCGCCAGCGACCTTGCCGCGAACTGCGCCGCCAGCGCCGCGGGAAGCTCGGAGGCCGCCTCCGGTGCCTGCGGCGCGCCGGCCACGTGCGGCGCGATGATCAGCACGAGCCCGCCCAGGATCGCGATCAGCGAGCGCCGGATCGCGATCAGGTACAGGCCCATGCCGGTGGCGGCGGCGGTCATCACCCACCAGGCTTGGCGGGTGGCCAGCGGCGCCGCCTCGCTGCCCGGCAGTTCCGGCGGCAATCCGAGGCCCGGGGCCAGGGCGACGCTGGCGAAACCCGCGATCGCGAAGGCGACGCCGACCTGCCGGGTCGGCTCCCGCCCGCAGGCGAGGATCGCGGCGCCGAGCAACAGGGCATAACCCACCGCGCCGACGAGGGTCGCGAGCGCCGTGAACGTCATGCGGGGCAGGCCCTCCCCGGGCTGCCATTCCGGCGCGGCATCGGGCGCGGCGTGATCGTGCCCGGCATGCGCCAGGACGATCGGCAGGCCGCGCTGGGCCTGATGCGTCTCGTGGTTCTCGTAACGCTCGGCCGCGACGATCAGCGGCGAGGTCAGGGTCAACTCGAGGCCCGTCACGACGACGGCCGCGAGGAAGCCGGCGGCCAGAGCCGCCGACAGAAGCCGGATTATCATCCCTGTGGCAGGGGCGTCAGTGGCAGGGGAAGTTCTGGGTATGCCGGAAATCGTGCGCCGCGTTGTGCAGCGCGATCGCCGGCGAGAAGCCCGCCATGAACAGCAGGCCGAGGCCGAGGAAGGCCGCGAGCGCGACGGCGACCGGGCGCTCGGCGGCGCGGGTGCCGGTGGCGACGGGGGCGAGGGTCGAGGTTGTCATCATCGTGTCTCCAGCCGCCCCACCGGCGGCAATGCGGGATGTCATCATGACGGCAGGTCTCCTGGCTCGCGGCTCGGCGCGCCTGCCGCCTTCCCGGATCGCTCCGGTGGCTTCCTGGCAGACGCTCGCCGCTCACAGTTGCGGGGGCAGCCGCGGAATCGGGGCTCGCACCCCTCACCGCATTCCCTTTTCACCCCGTCGCCGGGGCACCGTCACCGGATCGTTGTAGACGCATGACAGCTCTCGCACAACGGACGCGCGGCGGAATCGTTTCCCGCCGACTGGTGCGGCGCAGAAATGGGGCTGAGACGGTTGCTGTGAGGGTAAGGCCGCGTCCGCACGACGCTTCCGGCGAAGGGACCGTCCCACCCCGGCGATGTACGGGGTGCATGCCGTCCGGATCACACGACCGTCGTCCCGGCAGCGGCCGGGCGAACAGTCGTTTCTCGAACACCTTGAGCATGATACCGATGCGGACCTTGTCGCTGGCTTTCGCCGCTTTGGCGGTGGCATCCCTACCTGTCCGAGCCGATGACACCAGTGCCGTGCTCGCGGCCGGTGAGCTGGTCCTGGAGAAGACCGACAGGATCGCGCTCGCGGCGGAGGACCTGTACCTGTCCGAGCAGGTCGTGCGGATCGACTATCGGTTCCGCAACCTCGCCGACGCGGATATCGAGACCACCGTCGCGTTTCCGATGCCCGACATTACCGGCGATCCCGCGACGCTCGTTTCGATCCCCGATCCCGCGCGTGACAACTTCCTCAGGGTCGCGACCGAGGTCGATGGCCGGCTCGTCGAATCGCAGGTCGAGCAGCGCGCCTTCCTGGCGCGCAGCGGCTCGCCGCCGGTTGAGATCACCGACCGGCTCAAGGCCTTGGACATTCCGTTGATGCCGACGGTGGAGGCTACGGAGGTCGCCCTGCGCCGCATCGGAGAAGGCCAGCGCCGCGCCCTGGCCGAAGCCGGCATCCTGGAGCGCCAGGTGCACAAGGATGGAACCATCGCGGACGTTCCGGTCTGGAGGCTGACATCGAAGCTCTGGCACCGCCAGGTCTTCCCGGCCGGCCGCGAGATCGTGGTCCGCCAGAGCTACGCGCCGAGCCTCGGCGGCCAATCCAGCCTGTCCTTCGGCTCTCCCGACCTGGACCCGTCGCAGCAGGCCCAATACGTGGCGCGGTTCTGCACGGATGCCGCCTTCGAGAAGGTCGCCCAGGCTCTGTATCGAAGGGCGAGTGCCGATGGCAGCCGGGCCTTTCAGGCCTATGAGCAGTACCTGACCCACGTCATCGCGTCCGGGGATAACCGGGCGGGGCCGATCGGCACATTCAGGCTCGTTGTGGACAAGGGCGATCCGGCGACCCTGGTTTCGTTCTGCGGCAGCAACGTCAAGAAGACCGGGCCGACGACCTACGAGATGGTCGCGAAGGATTACGTCCCGCAGCGCGACATCGACGTTCTCTTCCTGAAGATCGGGCACAGAGGCTGAGGCTGCTGCCCAGGTCGAGGCCGGCGAAGGGCCGCGCGCCCGGTTCCCATGACCGCGGCACGCGGGCGGACTTGACGGGCCGGTCCCGATGCGGGCACCGCCGGTCGCGCCGTCCGGCTGCGCCCGTGGCGCGGCCGGCCCCGATCCGCCCCGGAGACATGATGGCCCCGGCTGACGACCCGAATCCCGCCTTCGTCGACCTCGCCTCCGGACGTGCGCCGCAGGCTGTCGCGGATACGACCTGGATGGAGATCGATCTCGGCGGCCGCTTCCCGATCCACTCGATCGTCGTCATGGACGGGGAGGGTGGGGCACCCGCCGCGGACGTCGCGGTCCTGTTTTCGCAGGACGGTGCGTCCTGGTCGGAGCCCGGCATCGAGGGCCGGCAGCGCGCAGCGGGTTTTAGGGCCGCATTCATCGAACCCGACGAGCGCGCCTGGGCACGGTTGGTACGAGTTGCCGTGTCGGCTTCCGAAACCAACGCCGCCGTGCAGGTCCGGTGCGACGAGGCTGCGTTCGACCTGATCGCCTTGCGGGCGATGCTCGACCTCGACGTGACGCTCCTCAACGAGAAACCGGGGGCCAACGCCTTCACGTCCTATAGCCTCGGAAGCGGACCCAGGCGGAAGAGCCGTACCCTTGTCGGCGTCTCGACGTTTCAGAACGGCGCGTTCGGCAATTGTCTAATCCAATACATCATCGCGCTCTCGGTCGCGAAGGCGCTGAATCTAAAATATGTCGCGGTCCCGAAGTTCGACCGCAGCAAGGTGATCTTTCTCACGGAGCGGCTCACCCGCGACGGCATCACCTTCCTGCCACCGGATGAGGAACTGCCTGCCGACGGATACTTCCTGTCCGGCCTGTTCTTCGATCCGACGCAGTTCCAGCGGCAGGTGAGCCTCGACGCACCGCCGGACTCGCGAGCCATCATCCAAGGGATGATCCGCCCGCTGTTCAACGGCCTGCCGGCGACGTTCCCGGCCAAGGCCGACGACCAACTCCTGATCCACATTCGTTCGGGCGACATCTTCAGCACCTGGGTCGATCCGCATTATCCGCAGCCGCCCTTCGCCTTCTACCGCATGGTCATCGACCGGCTGCTCGGCGAGGGACGGATCCGCTCGGTGAAACTGGTCTTCGAGAACCGGCTGAACCCGGTGATCGCGGAGGTCGAGGCTTATGCCGGCAGCCTTGGTCTGCCGGTTGAGACGCAGAGCGAGTCCCTCGTGGCCGATGTCGCGGCTTTGGTGAACGGCCGCTATCTCGTCTTCGGACTGGGCACCTTCGGTCCGGCGATCTGCCACCTGTCCGAGCGGGTCGAGCAGGTGTTCTACTTCGCGTCGAACTGGCCGCAGATTTTTCGCGGTATCCCGTCCATCGACAAGGTGGTCGAGGTCCGAGACATCGCGGAGCGCTACATCAAGGTCGGTGAGTGGCAGAACACCGACGCCCAGCGTCGTATGATGATCGACTACCCGGCCGAAGCCCTCGTGTTCGACGACGCGGCCTGACCGTCAGGGCACGTCTTAGGGGCGTTCGCCCGCAGGGACCACCGAACCGGCGTCGCGAGCCTTGAGGGCGTCCTGATAGAGCCGCTGGACATCCCGCTTGAACGCGGCGCGGGAATCGTCGCGCGAATAGAACATGTGCCCCCCGGGATAGACCGCGAGGCTGAGGCGTCCGGCGCTGTAGGCCGGGACCTGCGCGAGCAGCAGCTTCGAGGCGTAGTACGGCGTCACCAGATCGGTGAAGCCGTGGGCGACCAGCACGCGAAGCTGGCCGTCCAGCGCAAGCACGCCCTTGAGGTTCGAGAGCACTTCCGGCGCCTGCCGGCCAGAGCCCCAGCTCCATCCGCGGTTCACGGCGTTGCTCAGGAGCTCGTAGCGCAGGTTCGGCACCGGCCATTTCAGCGTGCGCGCGTAGAGATCGATCATCGCGCTGGTCAGCGGCGCCTGGAGCGCGGTGAGTTGCGGATCCTCGAAGCTCGGCTGCGCGGAATCCGGGTTCGGGTCCCAGCCGGTGATGCCGGTGTCGTAGGCACTGGTGACGCGGCCCTCCGCGCGATCGATCTCGCGCTGGATGCTGCGGGTCGAGAGGCGCGCGGCCTGGGCGCGGACGAAGGCCGGATCGAAGCCGGTGAGCGGCGCGACCCTGTCGGTCATCCGGGCGACGGCGGCGGCATCGCTCGGGCCCTTGAGCAGGTCGGTCAGATACGGACCGGCCGCGTAGGCCTCGGCCTCGCCGAGCAGCGCCGGGGTCGGGATCGTGCCGGCCCGTTCCAGGGCGCCGGCCGCCAGGGAGGGCAGCTTCAGCACGTAGCCCCACGGGTTCGCCCGCGGGGTCTCCAGCCAGCCGAAATCGAGCACCGGGGACAGCAGCACCATCCCGGACAGACCGATCCCGATCTCTTCCTGCAGCTTCTCGGTGATCAGGGGCCCGCGGAAGCCGCCGTAGCTCTCGCCGACGAAGAATTTCGGGCTCGCCATCCGCTCGTTGACCCGTAGGTAGCGGGCGATGACGGCGGCGAGCGTCGAGGCGTCACTGTCGATGCTCCAGTAGGTCTTGCCGTTGCCGTCGCTGGCCCGGCTGTAGCCGGTGCCGACGGGATCGATGAACACGAGGTCGGTGAAGTCGAGCCAGGTGCCGTCGTTGGGCGTCAGCGCCACCGGTTGCGACGGGCTGATGCTGGTGCCGCCCGTAGGCAACCGCCAGGGGCCGATCGCACCGAGGTTCAGATAGGCGGAAGCCGCGCCCGGGCCGCCGTTGATCGCGAAGGTGACCGGCCGCTCGCGGCCGGCCTCCGGGGCCATCGTGTAGGCGACATAGGCGATCTCGGCCTGGAGCTTTCCGGCCTCGTCGACCAGCGGCAGGCTGCCGGCCGTGGCGGTGAAATCGAGCGTCCGTCCATCCGGAAGCTTGATGCTCTGTCGCGTGGTCGAATCCGCTGGCAGCCGTTTTCCGTCCGGCCCGCGCTGGGCCGTTTTGGCCTCCGGTTTGGCCTCCGGCTGGGCGCCGTGATGCGGGTCCGCCTGGGCGTGGACCGGCAGCGGCGCCGCCAGCGCGACGGTGAGGGCGAGCGCGGCGTGCGCGAGACGCGTGTTGAAGAGCACGATCAAGCCTTCTTGTTCCAGCGGCCCGAATCGTCCTGCTGCCAGTAGGCGACGGCATGGCCCGCCTCCTTGGCCTGGCGCCACTGCTCGCGGGCGCGCAGCAGGGCGTCCTGGTCGGTCCCGTCGAACAGGATGCAGATCCGCTCGTAGCTCTCCGCGTCCGGCGGCAGGTCGGCGCCCTCGACCAGGAACCGGATCGAGGCGGTGTTGGGGTTCACGTCGCGGAGCGTCAGCACCACCGGCTGGCCGGCCGCATCGGGGTCGCGGTCGGTGCCGTGCGGCAGAAAACTCTCGTCGGAATAGGTCCAGAGGTGGTCGTCGAGGGCCTGCAGCCGTTCCTCGGTGGCCGCCTGGATCGCGGCCTGCCAGCCCCGGCCGAGCGAGCGCTCGACGAGGTTCGGCAGCACCTTCTCCAGGGGCTGGCGCTGCATGTGGTAGAACAGAATCTCGGTCACGATCCGACCGATATAGGGTTCAAGCCCAGGGAGCGAGCAGCGGCGCGCGGCCGCGGTCCTAAACCAGCCGGCTCTGCTCGATCGCGGCGCCGACGAACCCCTTGAACAGCGGGTGCGGCTCGAACGGGCGCGACTTCAGCTCCGGGTGGAACTGCACGCCGATGAACCACGGGTGCCCGACATGCTCGACGGTCTCGGGCAGGAGCCCGTCCGGCGAGAGCCCGGAGAAGCGCAGGCCCGTGGCCTCCAGCCGCTCGCGATAGGCCATGTTGACCTCGTAGCGGTGGCGGTGGCGCTCGGAAATCCGGTCCGACCCGTAGATCTGGGCGATCTTCGAATCGGGGTCGAGCTGCGCGTCGTAGGCGCCGAGCCGCATCGTGCCGCCCAGGTCGCCGACCGCGGCGCGGCGCTCCAGCTCGTTGCCGCGCAGCCACTCGGTCAGCAGGCCTACAACCGGCTCGGAGGTCTCGCCGAACTCGGTGGAGTTGGCGTCCGGGACGCCGGCCAGGGACCGGGCGGCCTCGATCACCGCCATCTGCATGCCGAAGCAGATGCCGAGATAGGGGATGCGCTTCTCGCGGGCGTAGCGGGCTGCGCGGATCTTGCCCTCGGCGCCGCGCTGGCCGAAGCCGCCGGGCACCAGGATGCCGTTCAGGCCTTCGAGGAACGGCGCGGGATCCTCGCGCTCGAACACCTCGGCCTCGATCCATTCGAGGTTGACCTTGACCCGGTGGCTGATGCCGCCGTGGATCAGCGCCTCGGTCAGCGACTTGTAGGCGTCCTTCAGCCCCGTGTACTTGCCCACGATGGCGATGGAGACCTCGCCCTCGGGGTTGCGCACCCGGTCGGAGATCGTGGTCCAGCGGCCGAGATCCGGCTCCTCGCCGTGCTCAAGGCCGAAATGGCCGAGCACCTCCCGGTCGAGCCCGGCCTTCCGGTAGGAGAGCGGCACCTCGTAGATCGAGGCCACGTCGAGGGCTTCGATCACCGCGGTCTCGCGGACGTTGCAGAACAAAGCGAGCTTGCGCCGTTCCTCGACGGGGATCGAGCGGTCGCAGCGGCAGAGCAGGATGTCGGGCTGGATGCCGATCGAGCGCAGCTCCTTCACGGAGTGCTGGGTCGGCTTGGTCTTCAACTCGCCGGCGGACGGAATGTAGGGCAGCAGCGTCAGGTGCACGTAGCAGCAGGTACCGCGGGGCAACTCCTGGCCGAGCTGGCGGATCGCCTCGAAGAACGGCAGCCCCTCGATGTCGCCGACCGTGCCGCCGATCTCGACCAGGACGAAGTCGAACGTGTCGTTGCCGTCGAGGACGAAGTCCTTGATCGCGTTGGTGACGTGCGGGATCACCTGGATCGTGGCGCCGAGATAGTCACCCCGCCGCTCCTTGGCGATGATGTCCTGGTAGATCCGGCCGGTGGTGATGTTGTCGGCCCGGCTCGCCGGCACGCCGGTGAAGCGCTCGTAATGGCCCAGATCCAGGTCGGTCTCGGCGCCGTCGTCGGTGACGAACACCTCGCCGTGCTGGGTCGGGCTCATCGTGCCCGGATCGACGTTCAGGTAGGGGTCGAGCTTGCGCATCCGGACCCGGTAGCCCCGGGCCTGGAGGACGGCGGCGAGCGCCGCGGAGGCGAGTCCCTTACCGAGAGAGGAAACCACGCCGCCGGTGATGAAAACGTACCGCGTCATGGGCCTCGGTCCATAAAGAAGGCGCTGGCATTTGCCAAACGGCAAGCCTGCCGGCGATGGAATGGTTGGGGATCAGGCGGGCACGGGAAAGGCCTGCCCGGGCGGACCGGCGTCAGGCCGAATCGTCGGCCCGCGCTCCCCCGCCGCCTGTCCTCTTGCGGCTCACGGACCCGGATGTCACGCGCGCCCAGTGCCGATCCGGTATCCGTTTCGACCATGCGCGCCCGGCGCGGGTCAGCGCGACTCCGGCGCCTCGGGCACGGCTGGCTGGGCCGGGGCGGTGGCGGGCGCGCGGTCCTGCTGCTGGCGCAGGGTGTCGAGCAGGTTGTCGGCGCCGGTGGGCTGCTTGGCCGGCTGGCCGGCCGGCGTCGACGCGCCGGTGTCGAGGATCGACTTCGGCGCCGCCGTGCGGTGCGACATCACGGCGAGCAGCATGCTGGTGGCGAAGAACAGGGCGGCCAGGATCGCGGTCGCGCGCGTCAGGGCGTTGGCCTGTCCGCGGCCGGTCATGAAGCCCGCAACGCCACCACCGCCGCCACCGCCGAGACCGAGGCCGCCCTCGGAGCGCTGCAGCAGCACGACGCCGATCAGCGCGAGCACGATGATGAGGTGGACGACGATCAGGACGGTCTGCATCGGTGTTCCGGAATCGGGTTCGGCGTCGCGCGTCGGTCCCGAGGGTCCGGCGGCAGGCACAGGGCGAGCGGTCCCAAACGGTTCGACTGGGTGCGCCGGTCGCAAATCTGTGCCGGCCATACACCACTCGCCGGCCGCCGCCAACTTGACGATCGGCCGTCCGCTGTTCCCCGCACCCCTCGCACCTGGGTCTGCATCGTGCTCTGTCGGGCGGAAGGGCGGCTGGCATAACGCGCTGCCCGGCCCGGGAGGCCCGCCATGACCATCTCACGCCGTACGACGCTCGCCGCCGCGTTGGCCGCGCCGATCCTGATACACGCAGGACCCGGGATCGCCGCCGGCCCGACCGACCCGGCGCAAACCGCCGAGGTCGAGGCGGCGGTGGATGCCCTGACCAAGGCCTTGCTCGCGGCGGACGGTACCGCCCTCGACGCCCTCACCCTCGACGGCTTGAGCTACGGCCATTCGAGCGGCGTGATACAGGACAAGGCGGCCTTCGTTGGGGCGCTGACCAGCGGCGCCTCGCGCTTCCCCAGCATCACCCTGTCGGACCGCTCGGCCTCGGTGATCGGCGAGGACGCGATCGTCCGGCACGTCTTCACCGGGGAAACCGTCGCGGGCGGCAAGACTTCCCCGGTCCATATCGGGGTGCTGCAGGTGTGGCGCCGGGATGGCGGCCGTTGGCGGCTGATGGCGCGTCAGGCGTTCAAGCTCTGACGTGCCGTGAGCGCGCTCAGTAGCGCGCGGGAACGAGCATCTCCGGCGGGGTCGGCGTGCGGATGTAATCCGCATGGCGCACGCGCTCGGGCAGATGGACCGCCGGATGCTCGACGTCCTGGTAGGGGATCTGCTCGAGCAGGTGGCTGATGCAGTTCAGGCGGGCGCGCTTCTTGTCCACAGCCTCGATCACCCACCAGGGCGCCTCGGGGATGTGGGTGCGGGCGAGCATATCCTCCTTGGCCCGGGTGTAATCCTCCCAGCGCCGGCGGGATTCGACGTCCATCGGCGAGAGCTTCCACTGCTTCAGCGGGTCGGCGATGCGCATGTGGAAGCGCAGGGCCTGCTCCTCGTCGGTGATCGAGAACCAGTATTTCAGCAGGATGATGCCCGAGCGCACCAGCATGCGCTCGAACTCGGGCACGGAGCGGAAGAACTCCTCCACGTCGGCCTCCGAGCAGAAGCCCATGACGCGCTCGACGCCGGCCCGATTGTACCAGGAGCGGTCGAACAGCACGATCTCGCCGCCCGCGGGCAGGTGGGTGACGTAGCGCTGGAAGTACCATTGCGTGCGCTCGCGCTCGCTCGGCGCCGGCAGAGCGGCGACCCGGCAGACGCGCGGGTTGAGGCGCTGGGTGATCCGCTTGATCACGCCGCCCTTGCCGGCCGAATCACGCCCCTCGAACAGGACGACGACGCGCAGCTTCTTGTGCTGGACCCAATCCTGGAGCCGGACCAGCTCGTGCTGGAGGCGCAGGAGCTCACGGAAGTACCGCCTGCGGTCGAGGCCGGATTCGGTGGCGCCTTCGAGGCTGTCGAGGCGGTCGTCCTCGAAGCCGAGTTCCATCTCCTCGTCGTAGCTGTCGAGGATTTCGCGGCGGATCATCTCCACCATCGTGGGATCCGCGGAGGCGTGGTCGATCGTCATGTCGGGGCTTCTTGGTCGGATGTCGTCACGACCCTCAAAGCAGGATCGTGTGACAGATCCGAGAACCCCTGACGCCTCACGCGTAGGCGGCGCAGATCCCCAAGAAGTCCTCGGCCACGAGGCTCGCGCCGCCGACCAGGGCGCCGTCGACATTCTCCACCGCCATCAGCTCGCGGGCGTTGCTGGGCTTCACCGAGCCGCCGTAGAGGATGCGGATCCGGTGGGCCTCGTCGCCGACGAGCTTGTCGAGCATCTCCCGCAAGGATGCGTGGACCTCGGCGATGTCGCGGGGCGTCGGGGTGCGGCCGGAACCGATCGCCCAGACCGGCTCGTAGGCGATCACCGTGTCGGCCGAGGTGGCGCCCTTGGGCAGGCCGATGGCGAGCTGGGCGCGGACGATGTCGAGGGCGCGGCCCTGCTCGCGCTCCTCGATGGTCTCGCCGACGCAGATGATCCCGCTCAAGCCGGCGCGGCGAGCGCCGAGCGCCTTGGCGTGGACGCCGTCATCGGTCTCGTGGTGGTAGGCCCGGCGCTCGGAATGGCCGACGATCACGTATTGGGCGCCGAGATCGGCCAGCATCTCGGCCGAGATCGAGCCGGTGAAGGCGCCGCTCGGACGGGCGTGGAGGTTCTGGCCGCCGATGGCGATCGGCGACCCGGCGGTGGCTGCCACGCAGGAGCCGATCAGGGTCGCGGGCGGGCAGATCAGCACGTCGACGCGGGCGGCGAGTTCCGGCGTGAGACCGTCGCGGATCGCCTCGACCACTTTGATCGATGCCCGCGTTCCGTTCATCTTCCAGTTGCCGGCGACAAGCGGCTTCCGCCCCGTCTGCGTCATCCCTATCCCTCGCCTCGACCCCGCGCCGCCTCGGTTTTCCGGGGTCGGCGCGGCCTACCAGAGCGAGCTTGGGCGCGCAAACCGTCCGAAAGGCTGAGCCTTTGCCTGCGGGCGCGAATGGTCTATCGCGGTCGCCTTTCAGGGATGGCATCGGCCCGGCGACGGGTCAGGTGCCGAAGGTATCCGATCACAGATCATGCTTCAGGGCATCCGCAACGCCAGCCAGCACTGGCTCGGCAAGATCGTCTTGACGATCATCTTCGCGCTGCTGATCGCGGGCGTGGGCATCTTCGGCGTGGAGGAGTTCTTCCGCGGCGGCTCCAGCAACAACGTCGCCACGGTGGGCAGCACGCCGATCACCGGCGAGCAGGTGCGCCAGGCCTACCAGAACCAGCTGCAGCGCTATCAGGCGCAGCTGAAGCGCGCGCTCACCCCCGATCAGGCGCGTATGCTCGGCCTCGACCGGCAGGTGATGTCGCAGCTGATCACCGAGGCGGCCCTCGACCAGAAGACGCATGATCTCGGTCTCGGCGTGCCGGACGCGTCGGTGATCCGGGCGATCCACGACGAGAAGAGCTTCCAGAACGCGCAAGGGCAGTTCGAGTCGCAGCTGTTCTACCAGACCTTGCAGCGGGCCGGCCTGAACGAGGGGATGTTCGTGCGCGAGCAGCGCGCCGTGATCGCGCGGCTGCAGCTCGCCGAGGCCGTGTCGTCCGACCTGCACGTGCCGGCGGCGATGCGCGAGGCGGTCCACCGCTACGCCACCGAGCGCCGCTCGGCCGCCTACCTGATGCTGACGCCCTCCGTGGCCGGAGAGATCCCGGCCCCGACCGAGGACGAGCTGAAGACCTGGTACGAGGCCAACAAGTCGGGCTTCCGGGCACCGGAATTCCGCGCCGCCACCCTGCTGGTGGTCGATCCGGAGGCGATGGCCAAGCCAGAGGCGATCACCGATGCGGATGCCAAGGCCGCCTACGAGCTGAACAAGGGCCGCTACGGCAGCCCGGAGAAGCGCACGATCCAGCAGGTCGTTTTCCCGGACGCGGCCTCCGCGGACGCCGCCCGCAAGGCGATCGAGGATGGCGCGAAGACCTTTGAAGCTGTGGCCGAGGCGCGCAGCACCGGCGGCACCGACCTGACGCTCGGCACGCTGACCAAAGCTGAGTTGTTCGACACGGTCGTGGCCGATGCCGCCTTCGCGCTGCCCGAGGGCGGTGTCAGCCAGCCGGTCCAGGGCCGGTTCGGCACGGTGCTGCTGCGCGTCACCAAGATCGAGCCCGGCACCGTCAAGCCGTTCGAGGCGGTCGAGGGCGAGATCCGCAAGAGCCTCGCGCTCACCCGGGCCCGCGACGCCATGGAGACCACCCGGGACGCCATCGAGGACCAGCGCGCCGGCGCCAAGCCGCTGGCCGACATCGCGGCCGAGCGTGGCCTCAAGCTCGTGACGCTCAAGGCGGTGGATCCCCAGGGCAAGGGTCCCGACGGCCAGCGCGTCGCCGACATCCCCGATCCGGACACGACCCTGCCGGCCCTATTCCGCGCCGAGATCGGCGGCGACAACGAGCCGCTGCGCACCAAGTCCGGCGGCTACGTCTGGTACGACGTGACCGGCATCGACGCCGCGCACGACAAGCCCCTGGACGAGGTCCGGGATGGCGTGAAGGCCGGCTGGACCGCCACGGAGATCGCCAAGCGGCTCCAGGCCAAGGGCCGCGAGCTGGTGGACAAGCTCAACGGCGGCGCGACCATCGAGGCGGTCGCCCAGGAGGCCGGCGTCAACACCCAGGAGGCGCAGGATCTGTCGCGCAACCAGGCGAAGGACATGCTGACCGCCGACGACGTGAACCTGATCTTCGCCACCCCGGTCGGTAAGGCCGGCACCGCGGCGGCGGGCGATTCGCGGGCGGTGTTCAAGGTGACCAGCGCGACGATGCCGGCCTTCGTGGTCGATACCCAGGCCGACAAGACCATCACCAAGAACTTCCAGGCCGCGCTGGCCGACGACGTGCTGTCCCAGTACATCTCGGAGGTCCAGAAGAACGCCGGCGTGAAGATCGACCAGACGGCCCTGCGCCGTGCGATCGGCGGAGAGTATTGAGGGCCATGGCCGAGGCGCACGACTACGCGGCCTTCGCCGGACGCTACGAGGCCGGGCGACCGAGCCTCGTCGAACTGAGCCTCGTGGCCGACCTGGAGACGCCGGTGGCGGCGTTCCTCAAGCTGCGCGCCCGCCACGCCGGGCCGGCCTTCCTGCTCGAATCGGTAGAGGGCGGCGCGGTCCGCGGCCGCTACTCGATGATCGGGCTTGATCCGGACCTGATCTGGCGCTGCCGCGACGGCGCCCCCGCCATCGCCCGCGGCAACGATCTCGACGCGTTCGAACCGGACGATCGGGCGCCGCTTGCCAGCCTCCGGGCGCTGATCGCCGAGAGCGCAATCGGCGAATCCGACGGCCCGGACCTGCCCCCGATGGCCGCCGGCCTGTTCGGCTATCTCGGCTACGACATGGTCCGCGCCATGGAGCGGCTGCCCGAGCCGAACCCCGACCCGCTGGGCGTCCCGGACGCGATCCTGCTCCGCCCGCGGGTGATGGTGGTGTTCGATTCGATCCGCGACCAGATCACCGTCATCTCACCCGTCCGTCCGGTGCCCGGCGTGACGGCCCGCGCCGCCTACGAGGCCGCACTTCTGCGTATGGACCGGGTGGCGGAAGCCCTGGAGGGACCGCTGCCGGTCGACGCCCGGGTCGACCTCTCCACGGTGGCGCATCCCGAGCCGGTCTCGAACACCACGCCGGAGGCTTTCGCCACCATGGTGGCGCGGGCCAAGGAGTACATCGTCGCGGGCGACGTGTTCCAGGTGGTGCTGTCCCAGCGCTTCTCGGCGCCGTTCACGCTCCCGGCCTTCAGCCTCTACCGGTCGCTCCGGCGGACCAACCCGGCGCCGTTCCTGTGCTACCTCGATTTCGAGGCGTTCCAGATCGTCTGTTCGTCGCCGGAAATCCTGGTGCGGGTGCGCGAGGGTACCGTCACGGTGCGCCCGATCGCCGGAACCCGGCGCCGGGGCGCGACCCCGGCCGAGGACGTGGCCCTGGCGGCAGAGCTCTTGGCCGATCCGAAGGAGCGCGCGGAGCACCTGATGCTGCTCGACCTCGGCCGCAACGATGCCGGCCGGGTCTCGAAGATCGGCACCGTGCGGGTGACCGATTCGTTCTTCATCGAGCGCTACAGCCAGGTGATGCACATCGTGTCGAACGTCGAGGGCGACCTCGACCCGCGCCACGATCCCCTGGACGCCCTGGCGGCCGGCTTCCCGGCCGGCACGGTCTCCGGCGCCCCAAAGGTGCGGGCCATGGAGATCATCGACGAGCTAGAGCACGAGAAGCGCGGGCCTTACGCCGGCTGCATCGGCTATTTCGGTGCGCGCGGCGAGATGGACACCTGCATCGTCCTGCGCACCGCGGTCGTGAAGGACGGGCGGATGCACGTCCAAGCCGGCGCCGGCATCGTCTACGATTCCGACCCGGCCTCCGAGCAACAGGAATGCGTCAACAAGGCCAAGGCGCTGTTCCGGGCCGCCGAGGAGGCGGTGCGGTTCGCCGCGCAGGCCAAGCGCGGGCAGTAGCGCCCGGTTGACCGGAGGCATGCGAGCCGTCACATCGCCCCCATGCCCGAGCGTCCCGCGATGCCCAACGTCCTCGTCATCGACAACTACGATTCCTTCACCTGGAATCTGGTCCACCTGATCGGTCCGCTCTGCGGCGCCGTCGAGGTCGCCCGCAACGATGCGCTGAGCGTCGCCGACATCCGCGCCAAGGCGCCGGACGCGATCGTGCTCTCGCCCGGACCCTGCACGCCGAATGAGGCCGGCATCTGCCTCGACGTGGTCCGCGAGCTGTCCGAAGAAATTCCGATCTTCGGGGTCTGCCTCGGCCTCCAGGCGATCGGCCAGGCGTTCGGCGGCGACGTGATCCGGGCGCCGCTCCCCCTGCACGGCAAGGTCTCGACCATCCGGCACGGGGCCAGCGGGCTGTTCCGCGGCCTCAACGACAGCTTCGAGGCGACGCGCTACCATTCGCTGATCATCGACCGCGCTACCTGCCCGGAGACCCTGCGGGTCACCGCCGAGGCGGACGGCCTGATCATGGGCGTGGAGCACGCGGAGCGACCGCTGCATGGGGTGCAGTTCCATCCCGAAAGCATCCGGTCGCAGCACGGCACCGAGATCGTGAAGAATTTTCTGGATCTCGCCGCCGCCTGGAACGCGGGGCGTGACAGGACCCCGGCCGACGTGCATTGACGCCGGACGGCCGGGGCGGCCTTCCGACAGAGCGCATGGACAGTTTCAGACCCCATCTCGCCAAGGTCGCCGGGGGCTTGGCCCTCGACCGCGCCGAAGCGCGCGCGGCCTTCGACGACCTGTTGTCGGGCGAGGTCACCCCAGTCCAGGCCGGCGCCTTCCTGGCCGCGCTGAAAGTGCGCGGCGAGACCGTCGAGGAGATCGTCGGCGCGGCCGAGGCGATGCGCGCCCGCATGACCCGGATCGCGGCGCCCGACAACGCCGTCGACGTGGTCGGAACCGGCGGCGATCATTCCGGCAGCGTCAACGTCTCGACGCTGGCCGCCATCCTGGTCGCCGCCTGCGGCGTGCCGGTGGCCAAGCACGGCAACCGCGCCGCGACCTCGCGCTCCGGCGCCGCCGACGTGCTGGCGGCGCTCGGCATGAAGCTCGGGCTCGATGCCGAGAGCCAGGCCCGGTGCCTCGCCGAGGCCAATCTGTGCTTCCTGTTCGCCCAGGCCCATCACGGCGCCATGCGCCACGTGGCGGCGGTGCGCTCCGAATTGCCGGTGCGGACGATCTTCAACCTGCTGGGTCCGCTGTGCAATCCGGCGGGCGTCGCCTACCAGCTGTTCGGCGTCGCCCAGGAGGCCCTGGCCGAGCCGCTGACCCGGGTGCTCGCCGAACTCGGAAGCCGCCGGGTCTGGACCGTCCACGGCTCGGACGGCCTCGACGAGATCACCGTCACCGGGCCGACCCGGGTGGTCGCCCTCGAGGACGGCCGCCTGACCCGCTTCACCATCGATCCGCGGGAACTCGGCCTGCCCCTGCGGGCGCCGGAAGACCTGCGCGGCGGCGATCCCGCCGACAATGCCCGGGCGCTCGAAGCCGTCCTGGCGGGGGCACGCAACGCCTACCGCGACATCGCCGTTCTCAATGCGGGCGCGGCCCTCGTCGTCGCGGGGGCGTCGTCGACCCTGGCGGAGGGGCTCGCCCGGGCGCAGGATGCCGTCGATTCCGGGGCTGCGCGCAACACCCTCGCCCGCCTGGTCCGGGCCTCGAACGAACGCTCGAACGGGCAGGAGTGCCGATGAGCACGCTCACGCAGGATCCGGCGCCCCAAGCGGGTGCCGCCGAGGCGCCGCCCGAGCGGCCCAACGTGCTGGCTCGGATCGAGGCCTACAAGCGCCGCGAGATCGCCGAGGCGAAGCTGCGGGTGCCGCTGGCCAAGCTGGAGCGCCGCGCCGCCCAGGCCGAGCCGGTGCGCGGCTTCGCGGCCGCGATCCGGACCCATCTCGCCGCCGGGCGACCGGCCCTGATCGCCGAGGTGAAAAAGGCCTCGCCGTCGAAGGGGCTGATCCGGGAGGATTTCGCGCCCGCGATGCTGGCGGCGGCCTACGAGGCCGGCGGGGCCACCTGCCTGTCGGTGCTCACCGACGAGCCGTCGTTCCAGGGGCGCCCCGAATACCTGACCGAGGCGCGGGCCGCCTGCAATCTGCCGGTCCTGCGCAAGGACTTTCTGTTCGAGCCCTACCAGGTTTACGAGGCCCGCGCCTGGGGCGCCGATTGCATCCTCGCGATCATGGCCTGCCTGGACGACGACGAGGCGCAGGCCCTGGTCGCCACCGCCCACGAGCTCGGCATGGACGTGCTGGTCGAGGTGCATGACGGGGCCGAGTTGGCGCGGGCGCTGCCGCTCGGCACGGCCTTGATCGGGATCAACAACCGCAACCTCAAGACCTTCGAGGTCTCGTTCGACACCGCGATCCGTCTCGGCCCCGGCATCCCGAAGGACCGGATCGCCGTGGCCGAGAGCGGCATCGGCGGCCATGCCGATGTCGAGCGGCTCCGGCAGCACGGCCTCGGCGTGGTGCTGGTCGGCGAGAGCCTGATGCGCCAGGCGGACGTGACCGAGGCGACCCGGGCGCTGCTGTTCGGCGAGGCCGGCAAAGCCAAGAAGAAGGGCTGAGCATGGAGCCGGGTTCGACGCTCACCCATCTCGACACCACCGGCGCGGCCAACATGGTCGACGTCACCGACAAGCCCGCTTCAGACCGGACCGCCCGGGCCGAGGGTAGCGTGGTGATGCGGCCCGAGACCCTGGCGCTCATCCGCGAGGGCGACGCCAAGAAGGGCGACGTGATCGGCACCGCTCGGCTCGCCGGGATCATGGCGGCCAAGCGCACCCACGAGCTGATCCCGCTCTGCCACCCGCTGCTGCTCTCGAAGGTGCGGGTCGAGTGCGAGCTGGACGCGGGGCTGCCCGGCCTGCGCATCGCCGCCGAGGTCCGGGTCCAGGGGCCGACCGGGGTCGAGATGGAGGCGCTGACCGCCGTCTCGGTGGCCTGCCTCACGGTCTACGACATGGTGAAGGCGGTGGATCGCGGCATGCGGATCGAGGGCATCCGCCTCGTCGCCAAGGATGGCGGCCGCTCCGGCGCCTATCGGGCACCCGAGGTATGAGCGGGCTCATCCCGGTCGCCGAGGCGCTGGCGCGGGTCCTGGCGAGCGTGCCCGGCCCGGTCGAGGCCGAGACCGTTCCGCTGGCCCAGGCCGCAGGCCGGACGCTCGCGGCCGATGTCGCCGCCGCCCGCACGCAGCCGCCGTTCCCGGCCTCCGCCATGGACGGCTACGCGGTCCGGTTCGCCGACGCAGCGACCGTCGGTGCCAGCCTGCGGCTGATCGGGACCAGCGCGGCCGGCCACGGCTTCTCCGGCCGCATCGGCCCCGGCGAGGCGGTGCGGATCTTCACCGGGGCACCCGTGCCGGAGGGGGCCGACGCGATCCTGATCCAGGAGGATGCGGAAGCCCAGGGCGAGACCGTTCGGGTTACGGAGGGAGTCGAAAAAAATCGCTTCATCCGCCGGGCCGGGCTCGATTTCACCGCCGGGGAGACCCTGCTGGTGGCCGGCATGACCCTCGACGCGCGGCGCCTGGCGCTGGCGGCCGCAGCCGGCCATCCGCATCTGTCGGTGCGGCGCCGGCCGCGCGTGGCGATCCTCGCCACCGGCGACGAGTTGGTGGAGCCCGGCGCCGCGCCGGCCTGGGACCAGATCGTCGCCTCGAACAGCCTGGCGCTCGCGGCGCTCTCCGCCGAGGCCGGCGCCGAGATCATCGACCTCGGCATCGCCGCCGACGATCACGGCGCTTTGGAAGACGCCTTCCGCCGCGCTCGCGAGGCCCGGGCCGACCTGCTGGTGACGCTGGGCGGCGCCTCCGTGGGCGACCACGATCTCGTTCAGGCGGCTTTGGCCAAGGAGGGGCTGGAACTCGGCTTCTGGCGGGTAGCGCTCCGACCCGGCAAGCCGCTGATGCAGGGGCGTCTCGGCGCCATGCAGGTGATCGGCCTTCCCGGAAATCCGGTCTCGTCGATCGTCTGCGGGCTGCTGTTCGTGGTGCCGGCGATCCGGGCTCTCCAGGGCGATCCCCAGGCCGGCGTCGACCGGAGCGAGCCGGCCACGCTCGGCCGCGACCTGCCGGCGAATGACGGTCGCGCCGACTACATGCGCGCGAGCCTCGCCCTTGAGCCCGGCCGCCTGCCGGTGGCGGATCCGGAGAAGCGCCAGGATTCCTCGATGCTGGCCGTGCTCGGGCGCGCGGAAGCGCTGCTGATCCGCGCCCCCCACGAGCCGGCCGCGAAGGCCGGCGACCCGTGCCGGATCATCCGGCTGGACCGTCGGCTGCTCTGACCGCTCACCGCATCACCCGCCAGACCTTCAGGGGGCCGGGCAGCGCAATCGCCTCCAGCCGGTCGGACCGGACCTCCCCGCGGGCGAGCCGGGTCGCGAAAGCCGGCTCGGCCTGAAGGTCGTCGGCGGGCCGGGACGGACAGGCCACCAGGTAGCGGACCCGGAAGGTGTCGAGCACCCGGTCGAGATCCGCTTCGGTCCCGCCAAGCCCCTCGATCGCGGCGGTCAGGCCCGGAATCGCCCGGTGATAGGGCGCAGCCACGATCGTGTGGGGTGTGCGCAGCAGGATTGACGGGCCGAGGAAGATCGGCCCCAGAACGGTCCCGGCCGGAAGCGCGGCCAGGGGGCTCACGGCGGCGTCGCCCTGGCAGGCGATGACGCCCGCGGGATCCAGCGCCGTCCGCGAGGCCGGGGCGAGCCATTCGGCCAAAGCCGCCGGCGCTAACCAGACCATGCTGACCAGGCTGCCGCCGAGGGCGACAGCGCCCCAGCGCCGTGCGCCGGTCCCGGGTGCGGCGGCCAAGATCAGGGCGCGGTCGATCACCGGCCCCGCCACCAGCGGCACGAATCCGGAGGCGATGTAGAGCCCACGGAACTGGAAGAACCCGAGGATCAGACCGGGCCACAGGAACAGGGCCGCCACCGACCAGGCCCGCCGCCGCGGTCCGCGCCAAGCCATCCAGGTCGCCGTCAGGCTCGCGAGCAGCACCACCGGATAGAAGACCAGCATTTCCCAGCGCCCCTGGGCGACGGATTTCGGCAGCGCGGTCATCTCGTTGACGGTGAGCAGCCAGTGATCCCGAACCAGGGCCGGCATACCGGCGAACGGCCCGTCGAGGCAGATCGGGAAGGCAAGGACGAAGCCGCCGATCAGGATGGATCCGCACAGGGCCGCCAGGGCGACACGCGATCCGGGCGTCGCGAGCCGGCGGCCCAACTCGATCGCCGCCAGCGCGAAGCCGAAGCCGCCGGCGGCCAGCCACAGCCAGGGCGGCGAAAGGGCGTCGCAGCGCGTCGCGGTCCAGAGGGCGGGCGCCGTTTGTGCGGCAAACAGGAGCGGCGCCCCGAGCCCGAGGCCCAGCCCGAACCCGGCGAGGCAGGGGAGGGCGGGCCGGCCGCGCCAGCACCAGTCGCCCGCGAGGTACAGGGCGCCGAGCACGACGTAGGGCAGCCCTTCCAGACCCACCGCCAGCGACAGGGAGGCGAGCCCGCCGCCGATGAGGCCGGCCCGAAAACCGCCGCGCATCACGCAGACGGCGAGGCCCAGCATCGCCAGGATCTGCACGTTGTGGTGATCGACCCGGCCCGGCTGAAACTGGATGGCGATCCCAAAGGTCTGCGTCGCCACGAGCACCGCCAGGATCGCCGCGCGGTCCCCGAAGTTCTGCCGCGCGCCGCGATAGAGCAGGACGCAGAACAGGCCGAACACCAGCATGGGCCAGATGACGGCCGCCAGCCCTTCGGCGAGGGGCGGGCTCGCCAGCGGCGTGAGCATCCGGATCAGCCCGGCGATCGGCGCGTCCACCAGGCGCGACCAATGGCTTGCCACGCCGTCCGGCGCGAGGAACCGGTGCTGGACATTGTCGTACCAGCCCTGGCCGGCCAGGAGGTCGCGCACCGCCGCGAGCCGCATGGCGTCGTCGGTATCAGGCACGCGCAGGTGCCGGATCGTCTCCCAGATGTCCTGTGGCGCGTGCATCGTCGCCAGCGACAGAGCGACGAGCAGCCATAGGAAGGCGCGTTGGTCGATCCGTGCCGGCGAGGCGGCGGCCGCGGGCGGCATCTGTGCGGGTCCCCGTCTGCGCCAAGGTCAGGCGCGGGAGGGAGCCTGCGCGAACCGGCTTAATGGCTGGTCAATCGACCGTGAGTCGGTTCCTTAACCATCCGCCCGCAATCTCCGCGCGAGCCGGCCCTGGACCGGCCGCGACGGCAGCCGGAGCAGGGGATGAGCCACCACACCGAGACGCTGGTGATCGGCGCGGGGCCGGCCGGCCTCACGGCCGCTTACCTGCTGTCGAAGCAGGGGCGGTCGGTTACCGTTCTGGAGCGGGATCCGGCGCAGGTGGGCGGCATCTCGCGCACCGTCTCGCACAACGGCTACCTGTTCGATATCGGCGGGCACCGGTTCTTCTCGAAGTCCAAGGCGGTGGTCGATCTCTGGGACGAGATCCTGCCCAACGATTTCATCGAGCGGCCGCGCCTGTCGCGGATCTACTATCGGGGCAAGTACTACGCCTATCCGCTCAAGGCCTTCGAGGCGCTGCGCAATCTGGGCCTGTTCACCAGCGCGGCCTGCGTCGCGTCCTACCTGTACGCGCGCATGAAGCCGGTGCGCGACCCGAAGAACTTCCACGCCTGGGTGCGCAACCAGTTCGGCGAGCGGCTGTTCTCGATCTTCTTCAAGACCTACACCGAGAAGGTGTGGGGCATGTCCTGCGACGCGATCTCGGCCGATTGGGCGGCCCAGCGCATCAAGGGCCTCGACCTCGGCTCGGCGATCCGCGACGGCCTCAAGCGCTCGCTCGGCCTGCGCAAGGCGCCGAAGGCCGGCGGCCCGGTAATCAAGACGCTGATCGAGTCGTTCCGCTATCCGCGCCGCGGACCGGGCATGATGTGGGAGGCCGCCGCCGCCAAGATCCAGGCTCAGGGTGGTCGCGTGATCCTCGACCGCGGCGTCGATTCCCTCAGCTATGATTCCGGCACCGGCGTCTGGACGGTGGCGGCCCGGAGCGCCGACGGCAGCCGCGAGACCTTCACGGCCCGGCACGTGATCTCGTCCGCGCCGGTGCGGGAGCTGGTGGATTCGATCCGCCCGCGCCCGCTCAGCACCTTCAACGCGAGGTCCCTCAAGTACCGCGACTTCCTCACCGTCGCGCTCATCGCAAAATCCCAACAGAATTTTCCGGACAACTGGATCTACATCCACGATCCGTCGGTGCAGGTCGGGCGCGTTCAGAACTTCCGCTCCTGGTCGCCCGAGATGGTGCCGGACGAAGACCACACTTGCCTCGGCCTCGAATATTTCTGCTTCGAGGGCGACGGGCTCTGGACCGCCTCGGACGAGGAACTGGTGGCCTTGGCCAAGCGCGAGATCGGCCAGATCGGGCTGATCGACCCGGCCGACGTGGTCGATGCCTGTGTGGTCCGCCAGCCTAAAGCCTATCCGGTCTACGACGAGGATTACGCCGGCCACGTCGTCACCGTGCGCCGCGAGCTGGAGCGGGATTTCCCGAGCCTGCACCTCGTCGGCCGCAACGGCATGCACAAGTACAACAACCAGGACCACGCGATGATGACCGCGATGCTGACCGTGGAGAACATCCTCTGCGGCCGGCGCCGGCACGACGTCTGGCAGGTCAACGAGGACGCGGAATACACCGAGTCCGGCGTGTCCGGCGCGCAGGAAGCGCTGGGCAACGAGCGCCTCGTCCCGCGCAAGGTCGCCTGACGCGCCACAGGTGCGGGCGCGCGTCACCGCCGCAACTTGCCCGCCCGCTCGGGTCGTCTATGTCCGATCCGGAACCGCCCGAACCCAAGGGCGGCCGGGAGGATTTTAAGACGATGCGATCGCTGATCATCGCCGCGCTCTGGGCGGGTGTCGCCATGCCCGCATTCGCCGTGTCGGTCCTCGCGCAGGGCGCGGCGCCGGCCGAGACCAAGGCCAAGACCGACGACCTGGAAAAGCTCCAGGGCATGCGCAGCACCGACACCCAGGCCGCCCCCGAGATCCCGCAGACCGGCCGCCGGGCGGACGCGATCCGCAAGACGCTCGGCAAGATCAAGCTGCCCGAGGGCTTCAAGATCGACCTCTACGCCGTGGTGCCGGATGCCCGCGCCATCGCGGTCGGCCCCAATGCCGGGGTGCTGTTCGTCGGCACCCGCAAGAACAAGGTCTACACGGTCACCGACCGCGACAAGGACCGGGTCGCCGACGAGGTCCGCGCCTTCGCGCCGGGCATCGCGTTCAAGATCCCCAACGGGGTCTGCTTCTCGAAGGACGGCGTGCTCACCGTGGTCGAGCAGAACCGGGTCCTGGCCTTCCCGGCCGCCGAGTTCTTTTATGAGAATCCCGATGTCGCGGCCGGCATCCTCGTGAAGGAGGGCGCCCTGATCCCGGCGGCGGAAGAGAGCTTCAACCACACCGCCCGGGTCTGCCGGGTCGGGGCGGACGGCAAGACCTACATCGCGCTCGGCCAGCCCTACAACGTGCCGCCGGCCGAGAAGATGGACTTGTACCGGAAGGCCGGCATCGGCGGCATCATCCGCATCGATGCCGACGGCAAGAACCGCGAGGTCTACGCCACCGGCATTCGCAACTCGGTGGGGATGGATTTCGCCACCGACAAGTCGCTCTGGTTCACCGACAACCAGGTCGACGGCATGGGCGACGACAAGCCGCCGGGCGAATTGAACCATGCCACCAAGGCCGGCGAGAACTTCGGCTTCCCCTGGTATGGCGGCGGCGCGGTCCGCACCGTCGAGTACAAGGACCAGACCCCGCCCGCCGACGTGGTCGCCCCGGTCGCCGAACTGCCGCCGCACGCGGCCGATCTCGGCATGACCTTCTACAACGGCAAGCAGTTTCCGGCCTCGTACAAGGGCGGGATCTTCATCGCCGAGCACGGCTCCTGGAACCGCACCGAGCCGGTGGGCGCCCGGGTGATGTTCGCCCCCATGGGCGCGGACGGGAAGCTCAGCGCGGTCAAGCCGTTCGCGGAGGGCTGGCTGACCGGCGACGGCGAGTATCTCGGCCGCCCGGTGGACGTAGCGGTGATGCTTGATGGCTCGCTGCTGGTCTCGGACGATTCCGCCGGGGCGATCTACCGGATCTCCTACGAGAAATAGGTTTTTGGGACTTGGCGCCTCTGCTCGTGAGAGGCGCCACGAACCCTTTTCCTCATGCGGGATACGGTCGCTTGTGAAGGCCGCGGCGCGCCCCCTCTCCCGTGCGGGAGAGGGTTGGGGTGAGGGACCAGGGTCTTCCGGAGAGGTCGCATCCCTCACCCTGTCCCTCTCCCGCACGGGAGAGGGGACCTGCTCTTCTTGCGTTGACCGTTCGTGAAACCGTCTGCCGAGCCCAATCGATGATCCGTCCGTTTCTCCTTCTCGCCGCAACCCTCGTCTCGCTCTCGGCCCAGGCCGGCGACGCCGCCCTCGGGCGCAAGAAGGCCAGCGCCTGCCAGACCTGCCACGGGATGGACGGGCTCTCGAAGCTGCCGGAGGCGCCGAACCTCGCCGGCCAGGTCGAGCCCTACCTGGTGAAGGCGCTGACCGAGTACCGCGACGGCAGGCGGCAGAACGAGATCATGAACGTGGTCGCCAAGGAGCTGTCGGACGCCGATATCGCGAATCTGGCGGCGTATTATGCGGGCATCCAGATCGACGTGCTGCCGCCGGGGTAGCGCCGTGCGTCATTGCGAGCGGAGCGAAGCAACCCAGCTGCGCGACGATGGCGGGCGGCCCGCTGCCCTAGGTTGCTTCGCTTCGCTCGCAATGACGGCGCTGATCAATCATCCATCTTCAGCGCCGCGATGAACGCTTCCTGCGGGATCTCCACGCGCCCGAACTGGCGCATCTTCTTCTTGCCTTCCTTCTGCTTGTCCAGCAGCTTGCGCTTGCGCGAGATGTCGCCGCCGTAGCACTTGGCGGTCACGTCCTTGGACAGGGCCTTGATCGTCTCGCGGGCGATGATCTTGCCGCCGATCGCGGCCTGGACCGGGATCTGGAACAGGTGGCGGGGGATCAGGTCCTTCAGTTTCTCGCACATGGCCCGGCCGCGCGATTCGGCGCGGGTGCGGTGGACCAGCATCGACAGGGCGTCCACCGGCTCGGCGTTGACCAAGAGCGACATCTTCACGAGGTCGCCCTCGCGGTAGTCGGAGACGTGGTAGTCGAACGAGGCGTAGCCCTTCGAGATCGATTTCAGCCGGTCGTAAAAATCGAACACCACCTCGTTCAGCGGCAGGTCGTAGACCACCATGGCGCGTTTGCCGACGTAGTTGAGGTCGATCTGGACGCCGCGGCGGTCCTGGCAGAGCTTGAGCACGCCGCCGAGATACTCGTCGGGCGTCAGGATCGTGGCGCGGATCCAGGGCTCCTCGATCAGCTCGATCTTCATCACGTCCGGCATGTCGGCCGGGTTGTGCAGCTCCTTGAGCGTGCCGTCGCGCATCTTCAGCCGATAGACCACCGAGGGCGCGGTCGAGATCAGGTCGAGGTTGAACTCGCGCTCCAGCCGCTCCTGAATGATCTCCAGATGGAGAAGTCCCAAAAATCCGCAGCGGAAGCCGAAGCCCAAAGCCGCCGAGCTCTCCATCTCATAGGAGAACGACGCGTCGTTGAGCCGGAGCCGGCCCATGGCCGCGCGCAGGTTCTCGAACTCGGCGGCGTCCACCGGGAACAGGCCGCAGAACACGACCGCCTGGACTTCCTTGAAGCCCGGCAGCATCGAGGTGGTCTGGCGCTTGTCTTCGGTGATCGTGTCGCCGACGCGGGTGTCGGCGACCTCCTTGATCGAGCCGGTGAAGAAGCCGACCTCGCCCGGGCCGAGCTCGCCAATCTCGGCCATCTTCGGGCGGAACACGCCGATCCGGTCGACGCCGTGGACCGCGTCGGCGCCCATCATCCGGATGGTCATGCCTTTTTTCAGCACGCCGTCGATGATGCGCACCAGCACGACGACGCCGAGATAGGCGTCGTACCAGCTGTCCACCAGCAGGGCCTTGAGCGGCGCGCTCCGGTCGCCCTTGGGTGGCGGCAGGCGGGTCACGATCGCCTCGAGCACCGCCTCGATGTTGAGGCCGGTCTTGGCCGAGATCGGCACGGCGTTGGAGGCGTCGAGGCCGATCACCTCCTCGATCTGCTCCTTCACGCGCTCGGGCTCGGCGGCCGGCAGGTCGACCTTGTTGAGGACCGGGACGATCTCGTGGTTGGCGTCGAGCGCCTGGTAGACGTTGGCGAGCGTCTGCGCCTCGACCCCCTGGGAGGCGTCCACGACCAGCAGCGAGCCCTCGCAGGCGGCGAGCGAACGCGACACCTCGTAGGCGAAGTCCACGTGGCCGGGCGTGTCCATCAGATTGAGGATGTAATCCTTGCCGTCCTCGGCCCGGTATTCCAGGCGCACGGTCTGCGCCTTGATGGTGATGCCGCGCTCCTTCTCGATATCCATCGAGTCGAGCATCTGCTCGCTCATGTCGCGCAACGCCACGGTGCCGGTGGCCTGAATCAGCCGGTCCGCCAAAGTCGATTTGCCGTGGTCGATATGCGCGACGATCGAGAAGTTGCGGATGTTGTCGATCGGGGTTGTCATCGGCATTCCGTTCGGGCGCGCGACGGCGCGCACCGTCTGACGTCTGGGCGTGTTCGGGTCGGTCGGCTCACGCGCGAGATAGCAGCGCCGCGGGAACGCGCCAAGCGCGCCGGCGGGCGCCATCTGGTCTGGCCGCCGCAAACGACGAGACGGGAGCCGGAACGATCCGGTCCCCGCCCATCGGCAGCGTCCCGCCGGTTCCAGCGGCTGTCAGAAGCGATTAGCGACCGCGGTCGCGGATCAGGCGCTCGATCTCGGCCTCGCCGTGGGTGCGGGCCTTCGACTCGGTCGGGTGCTTCCGGTCCGAGCGCTGGTGCAGCTTGCCGTGCTTGCGGATGCTCCACTGGAACATCGCGCCGCTCTCGCCGACCGGCTGCACATCGAGGCTGAACGGATAGGTGTCTGTCTGTGTGTCGCTCATCGCGCGGATATGGTGCACCGGGCCGTGCTTCGCCATGCCTGGGCGCGATCCGCCGCGTTACGTTTGCCCCGTACCGACACCGCCGCGGGCCTGCGCGGCCATCGCGACGAGGCTCTTGCGCAGGCCGCCCATATCCCTGATCCGCTCCGGATAAACCACCCGCGCGGTCCGCTCGCCAGCCATCAGGTCTAGGCCTTCCGGGTCGAGCCCGGTCAGCCGCCAGGGTAGCCCGGCCTCCGCGCCAGAGGCCGCGGCATAGACAGCCAGCGCGTCGGCATGGTCGGCATTCATGTGCTCGACCGCGCCGCGCTCGCCCGTCGCGATGGCCTCCGCGCCGGTGAGGTCTAGGAGCAACTCTTCGCGGGTCAGCGTCGCGGCCTTGGCGAAACCGCCATTGAGGTGGCCAGCCTTCGCGTCCAACGCGAAGAACCCGAAATCCGGGAAGTCGGCGTAGAGCTTGGCCTTCGGATGCCGCGCCAGGAACCGCTCCCGCGCCTGCGGCTCGGCGGTCTGGACGGCGCTCCCGACCACGGTGAGCCTGGGATGCGCGAGCGGATCGCCCTTGCCGCCCTGCGAGAACAGCAGCGAGCAGCGCGGATCGGCCAGCAGGTTGCGGGTATGCGCCGAGAGCCGCGACAGCAGCATCAGCGGCGTGCCGTCCTGGTCGGTGGCGATGGTCACGAGCGACGCGAACGGCGTCCCGTCCTGGTCGAGGGTCGCCAATGCCCCGGAGCGGATGCTCCGCAGCAGCATCCGCGACAGCCCGATGGCGTCGAAGGGGGCGTCCGCGGCGGGAAGCGGGCGGGCCGGCTCACGCTGTTCCGATGCCCCTGTGCTCGCCTCTGCCATCGGATCCCTCCCGTTTCGAACCGCCGCCACATTCCCGCATCATGGTAGCGGTGGGGCGGCCGGCGCACGAGCGTCGCAGGCCGCGTCAGATCGGCCTTTACGGCCAAGCTATGACCGCCGCTCGCTTTTTCCGAACGGCCGTACTAAAGCACCTGTCCCGTTGCGCGAACCGGGCGGCGCCCAAACCGGCCCGGTTCGCACGTCCGCTTGCCCCTTGGGGGGCCGGGACGAAGCGCGGCCCGCGCGAATAGCCGGGACCGCGCTCGAACCCGTTCATTCAGGGACCGCGCATGCCAACCATCGCCCTCGTCGACGACGACCGGAATATTCTGACCTCCGTGTCGATCGCGCTTGAGACCGAAGGCTACCGCATCCAGACCTACACCGACGGCGCCTCCGCCCTCGACGGTCTGCGGCACTCCCCGCCGGACCTCGCGATCTTCGACATCAAGATGCCGCGCATGGACGGGATGGAGCTTCTCCGACGCCTGCGGCAGAAATCCGACCTTCCGGTGATCTTTCTGACCTCCAAGGACGAGGAGATCGACGAATTGTTCGGTCTCAAGATGGGCGCGGACGATTTCATCCATAAGCCGTTCTCGCAGCGCCTGCTGGTCGAGCGCGTCAAGGCCGTGCTGCGCCGCTTCGCAAAGGAGCCGGCCGGCGCCACCCCGCGGGGCGAGGCCGAGGTGGCGGCCCGCTCGCTGGAGCGCGGCTCGCTGATGATGGATCCGGAGCGCCACACCTGTACCTGGAAGGGCGAGCCGGTGACGCTCACCGTCACGGAATTCCTGATCCTCCAGGCGCTGGCCCATCGCCCCGGCGTCGTGAAGAGCCGGAACGCCCTCATGGATGCGGCCTACGACGACCAGGTCTATGTCGACGACCGCACCATCGACAGCCACATCAAGCGCCTGCGCAAGAAGTTCAAAGTGACCGACCAGAACTTCGATATGATCGAGACGCTCTACGGCGTCGGCTACCGGTTCAAGGAGGCGTGATCCAAGGATCCGCTCCGTGACCAGCCGTAACCCCGCTGAGGCCGAGGACGCGCAGCCGCGCGCCTCGTTCACCCAACTCCTCTCCCGACCGCTGACCTGGCCGCGCGCCCTGTGGGACGCGATCGGGCAGCGCGCGTCGTCCAGCCTGACGCGCCGGATCGTCGTGCTCAACCTCGTCGGGCTGATCGCGCTGCTCGTCGGCTTCCTCTATCTCAACCAGTTCCGGCAGGGCCTGATCCAGGCCCGGATCCAGAGCCTGGCGATCCAGGGCGAGATCATCGCGGGCGCCATCGCGGCCTCCGCCTCGGTCGATACCGATACGATCCAGATCGATCCCGACAAGCTGCTTCAGCAGCAGGCCGGTGAGGCCGCCGAGGAGGAATCGCAGCCGCTGGCCTTCTCGCTCAACCCCGAGAAGGTGGCGCCGCTGCTGTCGCGTCTGGTCACGCCCACCGGCAACCGCGCCCGGGTGTACGACCAGGAAGGCGGCCTGCTGTTCGACACCAGAACCCTGTTCAAGCGTGGCGATGCCGGCCGCGGCGACGCGATCACGCCCAAGCCGCACAAGGCCGGGATGCTCGAATCCGCCTTCCAGGCGGTCCAGGCGAAGTTGAGCGCCTGGTTCGGCAGCCGATCCGCGCAGCCCGAGGAGACCGGGCCGGTGAACGGACATTCGCTGCGCGAGGTCCAGGCGGCGCTCAACGGCAATCGCGGCAGCCTGGTTCGCCGCAACGCGCTGGGCGAGACCACCGTCTCGGTGGCGGTACCGATCCATCGCGCCGGCTCCGTGCGCGGCGCGCTGCTGATCTCGACGCAGGGCGACGCGATCGACCGGGTGATCGCCTCGGAGCGCTTCGGCCTGCTCCAGGTGTTCTTGGTCGCCTCGGCCGTGATGGTCGTGCTCTCGGCGCTGCTGGCCGGTGCCATCGCGGGCCCGGTCCGGCGCCTCGCGGAGGCCGCCGAAAAGGTCCGGATGGGGATCAAGACCCGCGAAGAGATCCCGGATTTCACCCAGCGCACCGACGAGATCGGCCACCTGTCCGGGGCACTGCGGGACATGACGCAGGCGCTCTACCGGCGCATCGACGCCATCGAGAGCTTTGCGGCCGATGTCAGCCACGAGCTGAAGAACCCGCTGACTTCGCTGCGCAGCGCGGTCGAAACGCTGCCGCTGGCGAAATCCGACGATTCGCGCGGCCGGCTGATGGCGATCATCCAGCACGACGTGAAGCGCCTCGACCGGCTGATCAGCGACATCGCCGACGCCTCGCGACTCGACGCCGAGCTGGCCCGGGCGGAGGCGCGCCGGGTCGATCTCAAGAAGCTCCTGACCACGGTCGTCTCGGTGGCGAACGAGCGTCGGCGCCCCAAGGATTGCCTGATCCAGTTGGATGTCGAGCCGATCCCGGACCAGGATGCGCCGTTCACGGTCATCGGCCATGACAGCCGGCTGGGCCAGGTGGTCAACAACCTCCTCGACAATGCCCGCTCGTTCTCGCCCACCGAGGCCAAGGTGCGGGTCGCCCTGCGCCGGGTCCGGGGCGAGGTCGAGCTGGTCTGTGAGGACGAGGGGCCGGGCATCCCCGAGCATGCCCTGGAGAGGATCTTCGAGCGCTTCTACACCGACCGGCCCGAACAGGGCTTTGGGCAGAATTCGGGGCTCGGCCTGTCGATCTCCCGGCAGATCGTCCAGGCCCATCGCGGCATGATCCGGGCCGAGAACCGTCCGGGCGCGCCCGACGAGGACGGCGAACCCACAGTACGCGGCGCTCGCTTCACCGTCCGCCTGCCCGCCGCGCCGCGCCAGCTCCACGGCTGATGGCGACCGTTCACGCCGCCTGCGTCGCCCTCGGCGAGGCCGGCATCCTGATTCGCGGCCCGGCCGGTGCGGGTAAGTCGACCCTGGCGATTCTGCTCGCCGCCGAGGCGGATGGGACTTTCATCGCCGATGATCGCGTCATCTGCGACCGGCGCAGCGGCTCGATCGTCGCCCGGCCCCACGATGCGTTGGCCGGGATGGTCGAAGTTCGGGGCCAGGGTATCCTGTCGGTGGCCGCACTCGGCCTGGCGCTGCGTCCCGAGGTCGATCTGCGCCTCGCAGTCGATCTCTTAATGGATTTGCCCCGGCTGCCCGAGCCTCCGGACGAGGCCGAGATCCTCGATCTGCACCTGCCTCGCCTGGTTCTCGACCGGAGCGTCCGGCGCGCCGGACTGGCGACGTTGCTGATCCGTGCGGCACTGCGAAAGTGGCAGCCGTGACTTCGCAGCCGCACAGGGCATTGATTCGCGTCACGGTGGTGAGAGCCCATGGCGCTCAAGGCGTCACCGTGGCATGATCGCCGGAATGTCCGAGCAAAAACGTCGCGATCGCCTTGTTGGGACCTGTGCATTGCACAACATGGCGGCTGACAGAGGACGTTGGAATACGTGTCGATGATTGGCATGGTGCTCGTCACTCACGGGCTACTGGCGACCGAGTTCAAGGCCGCTCTGGAGCACGTGGTCGGCCCGCAGGATCAGATCGAGACGATCACGATCGGGCCGGAAGACGACATGGAACTGCGACGCCGGGACATCATGTCCGCGGTCTGTCGCGTGAACACCGGTGACGGTGTGGTGGTGCTGACCGACATGTTCGGCGGTACGCCCTCGAACCTTGCGCTTTCCTGTATGAACGGCGGCTCGGTCGAGGTGGTGGCGGGGATCAACCTGCCGATGCTGATCAAGCTGGCTAGCGTTCGCGACGAGGAGAATCTCGGCGACGCCGTCCTCCATGCCCAGGAAGCGGGCCGCAAATATATCAACGTCGCCTCGCGCGTCCTCGCCGGCAAATAAAGCTCTTCAGCTCTCCAGAATCGCCGCCCCAGGCGCCGACCGACGGTTCGTGGCGGTGATGCCCGCGGATGCCGCGATCACCAGCCCGATGGCGAGCCATTGGACAGCGCCGAGCCGCTCGCCGAGCAAGGCGAAGCCCGCGCAAGCCGCAACCGCCGGCTCCAGGCTCATCAGCACGCCGAAACTCTTACGGTCGAGCCGTCGCAGGGCGACCATCTCCAGGGAATAGGGCAGGGCGCTCGACAGCAGCGCCACGGTCAGTCCAGCGACGAGGATCCCGGGCGCCAGCAGGCCCAGCCCGGCCTCCGCAAAGCCGAACGGCGCTACCACCAGAGCGGCCATGAGCATGCCCAGCGACACGGCTTGGCCACCGTCGATTCGGCCGGCGCGCTGACCGAACAGGATGTAGAGCGCCCAGGCCAGGGCCGCCCCGAGGGCGAGGAAGACGCCGAGCGGGTCGAGCGCGCTGGTCGATGTGGCCGGCAGCAGCAATCCAAGTCCCACCACCGCCACGCCGATCCAGAGGAAATCCGCCCTCCGGCGCGAGGCGATCAACGCGATGGCGAGCGGCCCGGCAAACTCGATCGCCACCGCCGGCCCCAGCGGAAGACGCGCGATGGCCAGATAGAAGAGCAAATTCATCAGCCCGAGGGTGACCCCGTAGAGCGCGATCCAGCCGGCCTCGCGCCTGGACAGGCTGCGCCGCCACGGACGCCAGACGGCGATCAGGATCAGCGCCGAGAAGCCGACGCGCAGGGACGATGTCCCTGCTGCGCCGACGATCGGGAACAGGCTCTTGGCGATGGTCGCGCCGTATTGCAGCACGACCATGCCGGCGATGAGCGCCGCAACAGGAAGGAGCGTCGTCCCGAGGCCATGTCTGGTGGTCGTCACGTGCCCGGGCCTTTCAGGAATGCGGCTCGACCAGGAGGTAGCTTGTGCTGCGTCCCCCCGCCGGACCGCGCGTCAGGAACCCGCGCGCGGTCAGATCTTCGATGTCCCGAAGGGCGGTATCGTGCGAGCACTTCGCGATCTGCGCCCATTTCGATGTCGTGAGCTTGCCCTCGAATCCGTCGAGGAGGCGGCTCACCATCATGCGCTGGCGCGGGTTCACGGGCCGCGCTTCCAGTGCGCGCCAGAACCGCTCCTTGCGCAGGACCGCCGTGAGCGTCGTCTCGGCGGTGGCGATTGCCGCGTCAAGAATTCCGAGAAACCAGGCCAGCCGGGCCGTGATCTCGAGATCGCCCTTCTGCGTCGCTTCGAGCGTCTCGTAATAGGCATTCCGCTCGACCCGGAGGCGTGTGGACATGCTGTAGAACCGCCGACCCGTCCCCTCGGCACGCGCAAGGGCCATGTCGGCGATCGCCCGGGCGATACGGCCGTTGCCGTCGTCGAAGGGATGAATGGTCACGAACCAAATATGGGCGATGGCCGCCTTGAGGACCGGATCGGTCGGATCGACCGGATCCTCGAACCACCGCAGAAAGCGGTCCATCTCAGCCGGGATGCGGTCTGCGGGCGGAGCCTGGAAGTGTACCCGCTCGCGCTCCCACGGACCCGAGACGACCCGCATCGGTCCCAGCGCGTCGGTCCGCCACGATCCGATCGTGATCGGCTGCCGCCCGACATCGGGATTTGGAAACAAGGCGGCGTGCCAACCGAACAGGCGTTCGATGGTCAGCGGTTCGGCGAAACGCTGTGTCGCATCCAGGACCATCGTGACGATGCCGTCGACCCGGCGGCCGCTTGGAACCAAGCCCGCCGTCTCGATCCCGAGGCGCCGCGCCAGCGACGAGCGGACCTCATCACGGGCGAGGTTCTCGCCCTCAATCTCGCTGGTCTTCACGGCATCCTGGGTGAGGGTGTCGAGGACGGCTTCCTCGCGCAGATCATAGCCTAGGGCTTCCATTCGGCCCAGCAACCGACCCTGCCGGTAGCGGACCGCAGCCAGCGGGGCGAGGAGCGCGGTCTTGTCCCAGCGGAAGCGGGGCCAATCGGGGCGGTCGTAGATATACACCAATCGACGCATATCATGCGTCGATTGCCCGGTCCAATCTACGCATCAGGGTCTGGGGACCGCCCTATGCTCACAAAATGAACCGGCTCAGATCCGCGTTGGCCGCCAGATCCTCGACCCGGGACCGCACATAGGCGGCATCGATCGGCACGGTCTCGCCGGAGCGGTCGGTGGCGGTGAACGAGATCTCGTCGATCACCCGCTCCAGCACGGTCTGAAGCCGGCGGGCACCGATATTCTCCACGGACGAATTTACTTCGACGGCGACGCGGGCCAACGCATCCACGGCGTCGTCCGTGAAGGTCAGGGTCACGCCCTCGGTCTGCATCAGGGCGACCGTCTGCTTGAGCAGGCTGGCCTCCGTGGAGGTCAGGATCTGCCGGAAATCGTCCACCGTCAGCGGCTGCAGCTCGACCCGGATCGGCAACCGGCCCTGGAGCTCGGGCAGGAGGTCGGACGGCTTCGAGACGTGGAATGCGCCGGAGGCGATGAACAGCACGTGGTCGGTCTTCACCGGGCCGTGCTTGGTCGCCACCGTGGTGCCCTCGATCAGCGGCAGCAGATCGCGCTGCACGCCCTCGCGGGAGACGTCGCCCGAGGAGCGGCCCTCGCGGGCGCAGATCTTGTCGATCTCGTCGAGGAAGACGATGCCGTTATTCTCGACCTCGCGGATCGCCTCGCGGATCAGGGCGTCGTCGTCGACCAGCTTGTCGGATTCCTCGGCCAGCAAGGGCGCGTAGGCGTCCCGCACCAGGACCCGGCGCGGCTTGCCACGCTGGCCGCCCAGCGCCTTGCCGAGCACGTCGCCGATATTGATCGCCCCCATGGAGGCGCCCGGCATGCCGGGGATCTCGAACATCGGCAGGCCGGCGGGGGCACCCGAGGCCAGTTCCAGCTCGACTTCCTTGTCGTCGAGCTCGCTGTCGCGCAGCTTGCGCCGGAAACTGTCGCGGGTCGCCTGGCTGGCGGTGGGCCCGACCAGAGCGTCGAGGATGCGATTCTCCGCGGCTGCCTCGGCCTTGGCCTTCACGGTCTCGCGCTTGGCCTGCCGGGTCAGGCCGATCGCCACCTCCACGAGGTCGCGGACGATCTGCTCGACGTCGCGGCCGACATAGCCGACCTCGGTGAACTTGGTCGCCTCGATCTTCAGGAACGGGGCATTGGCCAGCCGAGCCAGCCGCCGGGCGATCTCGGTCTTGCCGCAGCCGGTCGGCCCGATCATCAGGATGTTCTTGGGCGCCACCTCCTCGCGGAGCGGACCGGTCAGCTGCTGGCGGCGCCAGCGGTTGCGGAGCGCGATCGCGACGGCGCGCTTGGCGTCCTGCTGCCCGACGATGAAGCGATCGAGTTCGGACACGATCTCGCGCGGAGAGAACGTCGTCACCGCTGGGCCATCCTGTTGTTTCCGGCCCGACAAAACCGGGCGCCAAGCCGGGAATGGGGTCCCGGCGCGCGCGACGCAAGAGGCGGCACGCGCTCGGCGGGGGCAGGCGACCCGCTCAGTGCCCCGCGGGAGACGCCGTGGCGCCGGGCTTGTCGTGCGTGCCGAAGCGCTCGACCAGGGTCGCGCTAGCCGCGTTCAGCCCGACGACCTCGACGATCCGGCCGCGGCCGCGCGCCTTCAGCACGACGCGATCGAGGGCGGCCACCGCCGAGATGTCCCAGAAATGCGCGTCCTGCACGTTGATCACGAGGCGGTCCAGGGGTTCGAGCACGTCGATCGCCTCCGAGAAGGTGCCGGCCGAGGCGAAGAACACCTGCCCAGCCACCCGGTACGTTCGGGTCCGGCCATCGTCCGACAGCGTCGAGGTGACCTGGCTGAGCCGCGACACCTTGCCGGCGAAGAACACGCCGGAGAGGAGCACGCCGGCCAGGACGCCCTGCGCCAGATCCTTGGTCGCGACCACGACCAGGACGGTCGCCAGCATCACCGCCGAGGAGGGCAGGGGGTTGGTGCGCAGCTGCGCCAGCGAACGCCACGAGAAGGTGTTCAGCGAGACCATGATCATCACCGCCGTCAGCGCCGCGACCGGCACCACAGCGAGCAGGTCCTGCAAAGCCACGAGGAGCAGCAGCAGGAAGGCGCCCGCGACCAGCGTCGACAGGCGGCCCCGCGCGCCCGAGGAAACGTTGATCACCGATTGCCCGATCATCGCGCAGCCACCCATGCCGCCGAACACGGCCGAGGCCATGTTGGCGACGCCCTGGCCCATGCATTCGCGGTTCTTGTCGCTGCCGGTATCGGTCATGTCGTCGACGATCTGCGCGGTGAGCAGGCTTTCCAGCAGTCCGACCGCGGCCAGCGTCGCCGCGTAGGGCAGCAGGATCCGCAGGGTCTCGAAGGTCAGCGGCACGTCCGGCAGGGCGAAGCTCGGCAGCGTCGAGGGCAGGGCGCCCAGATGCGAGACGGTGCGGACGTCGAGGTGGAAGATCGCCGTCACCGCGGTCAGCACCGCGATCGCCACCAGGGGCGAGGGCACCGCCCGGGTGATCCGGGGAAACCCGTAGATGATGACGAGCCCCAGGGCGATCAGCCCGTAGGTCGCCGGCGTCACGCCGGTGAGCTCGGGCATCTGTGCCAGAAAGATCAGGATCGCCAGCGCGTTGACGAAGCCGGTCATCACCGATTGCGAGACGAACCGCATCAGCCGGCCGAGCCTGAGCAGGCCGGCCAGGATCTGGATCAGCCCCATCAGGATGGTGGCGGCGAACAGGTATGGCACGCCGTGCTCGCGGACGAGATCGACCATCACCACCGCGGTGGCGGCGGTGGCGGCCGAGATCATCGCCGGCCGGCCGCCGGCGAAGGCGATCGTGCAGGCGATGACCACCGAGGCGTAGAGCCCGACCTTGGGATCGACCCCGGCGATGACCGAGAAGCCGATCGCCTCCGGGATCAGCGCGAGGGCGACGACGATCCCCGACAGGGTATCGCCGCGGATATTGGACACCCACGACCCGAGAGGGCCGGCGGTTCCGGATGTGTTGCGTGGCATGAAAAAATCCGCACGAGACGCGCGTCCGCACCTGGGGGCGGAGGAGAGAGCGTCTCGGATGCGTGGTCCGGCGGATCGGCGGCCGGAAGAGCCACCCGGGCTTTCACCGGGTCCTTGCGAATGGCGCGACCCTAGGGGGCATCGCGCTGCGACGCAACATCGGCCCGCTTCAGGCCGCGCGCACCTGCGCCACGAAGCCCGCGACCTCGCTGCCCAGCCCCTCCGACCGGCGGGCGATGTCGGCGGCGGCGTTCAGAACCTCTCCGGCGCTGGCCCCGGTGTGATGGGCCGCGTCGAGCACCTGCGACATCGTCTCGGTCACCGCGCGGGTCCCGCTCGCCGCATCGGCGATACTGCGGGCGATCTCCTGGGTGGCGACCTGCTGCTGCTCCACGGCCGCGGCGACGCCGATCGCGATGCCGTGGACCTGCTCGATCGTACCGCCGATCTCCTCAATGGCCGTCACCGCATCGTGCGTTGCCGCGCGCATCGCGGCGATCTGCCCGGCGATCTCGTCTGTCGCCCGGGCCGTCTGCGTCGCCAGCGCCTTCACTTCGGTGGCGACAACCGCGAAACCGCGCCCAGCCTCGCCCGCGCGCGCCGCCTCTATGGTGGCGTTGAGGGCGAGCAGATTGGTCTGACCCGCGATGGTCGAGATCAGGGACACGACCTGGCCGATGCCGTCGGCGCTGCGCGCGAGCGCCTGGACGCTCGCGCGGGTCCGCCGGGCCGCCTCGACGGCACCCGCGGCGGCATCCGAGGTCTGCGAGACCTGGACGCCGATCTCGCTGGCGGTGGCGGCCAGTTCCTCGGTGGCGGCGGCGACCGCATCGACGTTGTGCGCGGTGGTCTCGGCGGCGCGGGTCACGGCCCGGGATTGCTGGTCGGTGCGTTCGGCATTGCCGGCCATTGCGGCGGCGGCGCGCTCCATGCCGACGGCGGCGCCGGCCAAGTGATGAACCAGGCCGCCGATGCTGCCCTCGAACTGGTCGGCGAGTTCGACCATCTCGACGCGTTTGCGCGTCGCCGCTTCTGCACCACTCCGCTCGCGCTCCAACCGCAGGTTTTCGGCCTCCCGCATCGTCCCGGCGAAGATCGCCATGCTCGCCCAGATCGCCCCGATCTCGTCGCGGCCGGCCTTGACGACCGGAAGCGTCAGATCGCCCCGGGACAGGCGCTGGATCGCCTCGGAGACCGCCCGCAGCGGCCGGGCGATCTGGCGTTGGCCGACCAAGAGGCCGAGCCCGCAGCACAGGAGCGTGCCGGCCAGCGCGAGCCCGAACACCAGGATCGTGCGCGCCTGGAAGAGATCCCGCGTCTCGGCCTTGATCGCCGCCATCTCGGCCCGGCCGCCGGTGACCAAGGTATCGATGCTCGCCTGGAAGGCCCTGCGGTTGGACTGGTTGGCCTCGTTGAAGCCGAGATCGGCGGCGGCGCGCGGGCCGGTCTCCACGCCGGCGGCGGCCAGCGCGGTCCGCAGGGTCCGGAAGGCATCGGCGTTCCGCGCCATCGTGTCGAACAGCGGGCGCTCGGCTTCGGTGACACGCGGCGCCCAGTCGGCCCGTAGGGCATCCATCGCGGCGAGACCCTTGCGGATGCCGGCGGCGTATTTCCCGGCCTCGGTCCGGTCGGCCGAGGCGTAGACGCCGCGCGAATCCATCGTGACCTCGGCGGTGAGGCGGTTGAAGTTGGCGGCATTGAGGGACCGGACCGAGGCGTCCTCGACGCGCGTCAGCGCCTGCTCGAAGCGCTGCAGCGTCGCGACGCTCACGCCGGCGACCACCAGCGTCGTGAGGCTGCAAGCCGCCACGAAGCCCAGAAGTTTCCCGCCGATCTTCATGGCCAATTCCACCCGAGGTATTTGCGGACCGAGTGTGATGGCGGCGGATCAATGCCCCGTTAAGACAGACCCGATCCGCGCGTTCGTACGTCTCGAACCTGGAATCCGGGGTCTCGTCCTTGCGCGATTCGCTCCGTCGCGCCGCTCCACCGGTTGGAGGATAGCGAACGAGGCGCGATTTAAGATGACCGATCGGCCTGCCTCCGCGCTAGGCCGCCGAGAGCCCGGAACGGGCGGGTGATGTCAATGACCGGCAGGCCGATCCGAAAAATCGCGGCGCTGCAAATCAGCCCTGATCCAGCGCCTCGATCACCAGATTGCCGTTGGTGTAGACGCAGATCTCGGCGGCGATCGCCATGGCCTTGCGCACGATCGCCTCGGCGTCGAGGTCGGTATCCTCGAGGGCGCGGGCGGCCGCCAGGGCGTAATTGCCGCCGGAGCCGATCGCCATGACGCCGCTTTCCGGCTCGAGCACGTCGCCGGAGCCCGACAGGAGCAGGCTGACCTCCTTGTCGGCCACCACCATCATCGCCTCGAGGCGGCGCAGGTAGCGGTCGGTGCGCCAGTCCTTGGTGAGCTCGACGCAGGCTCGGGTCAGTTGGCCGGGATACTGTTCCAGCTTGGCTTCCAGCCGCTCGAACAGCGTGAAGGCGTCGGCCGTGGCGCCCGCGAATCCGCCGATCACCGCGCCCTTGGCCAGGCGCCGGACCTTGCGGGCGTTGCCCTTCACGATGGTCTGGCCGAGGCTGACCTGCCCGTCGCCGCCGACGACGACGCAGCCGCCCTTGCGGACCATCAGGATCGTGGTGGCATGCATCTGGGGCACGGAGCCCCTGTCGTCGTACCTGAAGGCGTCGTGGCTCAAGGTCTCAGCTCCGATCTCGGTCCGGCCGAGATGGGGAGCTTTACCGGCCGCGTCCAGCCGTCGGCTATTCGGCGACCGCCTCGGCGGTGTGGACCGAGCCCGCATCGGTGAGGATCGAATCGGCCGCCGCCTGGGCCAGGAGAGCGTATCCGCCATCCGCCATATGGAGGCCGTCCGAGGCGAAGAGCTGCTTGGCGGTGAGTTTCCCCTCCCGGACCCAGCCGTGCATCAGGTCGGCCCGGCGGATCACCGGCACGTCGAGCTCATCCCCGATCGACCGCACGGCGTCGCGGAACCGCGAGGAGCCGGGCGTCGAATCGAGCTTCGGGCACCATTGCGGCTCCATCAGCACCACGTCGATGCCGGCTTCGCGGATCCGCCGGATGGCGGCGGCGGTGGCATCGCGAAAGTGCTCGATCGAGACGCCGCGCAGGGGATCGTTGCTGCCGGTCTGCCAGATGACGAGCTGCGGCTCGGCCGCGATCACGTCGCGATCCAGGCGCTTCAGCATGTCGTCCACATGCTCGCCGCCGATGCCGCGGTTGATCACGGCGACATCCATGCCGCGCAGCTTCTTGCGCAGGTCTATCTGAAGGCGGGACGGGTAGGAATTGGCCGGGCTCGACGCGCCGATTCCCTCGGTGGAGGACGAGCCGAAGGCCACGATCTTGAGCGGCGCGCCGATGGCGATCTGTCGAGCGACGTGCGGCAGGTCCGGGCTGTCGCTCAGATCGATGCCGAGGAGATCCAGCGAATCAGGCAGGAGGTCGGCGTAGGCCAGCACCGCCGTCGGCACCATCAGGAGCCCGCACAGAATCAAGACTTCACGCAGCCGCTTACGGCGCGGCTTGACTGAAGTACCGGATGTTAAATGCTGTGGCACGGGACCGATCGCTCCGCCGCTCGTCGACGATAGATACAATCTGACACAGGAATTTGAAAAGGGCGGTTCCGCGCAAGCCTTGAAGACGAACTGAATTCGTAACACAAAATTAAATCCGTGAGGCCGGGCAGACGGAACCGTGCCGCGGTTCGCCCACCCAGCCCGGCATCAGCCCGCCGGCGGGGAAAGCACCATCTTCCCGACGAACGGCGCGTCCCGCTTGTTGTTGGCGGTACAAGCATAGCTGTGCTCGCCGGCGTCGAGGGTACGCAGCTTGAGCGTCCCGCGGCCGTTGGCTTTGACCGTGTAGCCCTTCTCGCTCATCACGTGGACGAGGTCGCCGTCGGCGTGCAGCAGGTGGCCCTGCTCGAACTGGCCCTCAGCCGTGATCGTCACCGGCACGTTGGCTTGGCTGACCACCTGCAGCACGACGTTGGTGTTGGCCGGCAGGCGCAGATCCCCCGGCGCGCAGACCGGCTTGCCATCCTGCAGCGTGATGGTCAGCTCGACCGGGGGCATCACGTCGCTGGCGGGATTGCCGAGTTGCGGGTTGTCGGCGGCGCTGGCGGAACCCCCAAGCAGGGCGGCCAGGGCTGCGGCGATCACGAAGTTGCGCAAGGGTTCCATTCTCCAGTCTTTATCTCGGCGGCAGCATCGCGTGGACGGAAAAGACCGGTTTTCGCGACGATGCCCGCGGGGCTCGGGCTTCTCGGCGGCAATGAAGCGGCGAGACGCCTGTTCCGGTGCGCGACGCCATGGCTCAGACGGGGCCGGTGCGCCGGGACCTGGCGTTTTATTGCGCATTCGGCGCGTGCGCGCCGGATTCGGCATGAACGATGCGACGGCTCGGCACGGATCCGCGAGCGGGCGGCGGGGATCCGGGTTCGGGATTTCGCGTACGGATCCTCGACCGGCTGCGGGCCTCGGTGAGCCGTCCCATGGTCGACCGCTTGCGCATCGCGATCCTCACGCACTCGACCCTTCCGCGCGGCGGCGTGGTCCACGCCCTTGCGCTCGGCGAAGCCCTGTGTGGGCTCGGCCATGAGGCAGTGGTCCACGCGCCCGACCCGACCGGGCGCGGCTTCTTCCGCGACGCGCGCTGCCCCGTGCTCTCGGTGACGGCCAAACCGGTCGCCGAGCCGACCGTGGCGCTGGTCCGGTCCCGGATCGCCGACTATCTGTCGCATTTCTCGACGCCGGCGGCCTGCGATTTCGACGTATTCCACGCTCAATGCGGGATCAGCGGCAATGCGCTGGCGACGCTGACCCGCCGCCGCCTGATCCCCGGCTTCGTCCGCACGGTCCACCACATCGATACGCTCGCGGACCCCCAGCTTAGCCAGTGGCAGGACCGGGCGATCCTCGATGCCGGACGGTTGCTCTGCGTCAGCCGGAGTTCGGCCGAAACCCTCGCGGCGGAGTACGGCGCACAGGCCGAGATGGTCGGGAACGGCGTCGACGGCACGGTCTACACGTCCGATCCGGCGCCCGGCGATCCAGACCTTCGACGCCGCATCGGGCTCGGGGCCGGCCCGGTCTTCCTGAGCGTCGGCGGCTTCGAGGCGCGCAAGAACACCCTGGCGATCATCGAGGCGTTCGCGCGCCTGCGTCGGCATATCCCCGCTGCGCAACTAGTCGTGGCCGGCGGCGGCTCGCTTCTCGACCATGCCGGCTACGAGGCCCGATGCTGCGCCGCGTTGGAACGCGAGGGCCTGGAGGTCGGGCCGGGCAAGCCGGTCATCCGGACAGGTCCGATCGCACAGGGCGACATGCCGGGCCTCTACCGGATCGCCGACACGCTGGTGTTTCTCTCGGTCGGCGCGGGCTACGGCCTATGCGCCCTTGAGGCGATGGCCTCCGGCACACCCGTCATCGTCGCGACCCAGCCGGCCAGCGCCGACGACCCCGCCCCCGGGGAGGCGCTGCCGGTCGAGCCCGACGATCCCGACGCGCTCGCAGCGGCCATGCGGGCGAGCCTGGAGCCGTCCCGGCGCGTCCGCCTGCGCGCCGGCGGCCTGGAGGTCGCCCGGGCCCACGGATGGGAATCCTGCGCCGCCCGGCACCTGGAGACCTACGCGTCCCTCGTCCCCGGGACCGCCCCAGCGGCGACGATCGCCACGGGATCCGCCGCCTGGAATACGACCCGGATCCCCGGCGATGCCTGAGATGCGCTTCCATATCCGCTGGCCGGATGGCAGCCGCGACGCCTGCTACTCACCCTCTCTGGCGATCAAGGATCATCTCGCCGTCGGCCAGGATTATGCCCTCGACGAGTTCCTGGCCCTGACCCGCCTCGCCCTCAGCAGCGCCAGCGAGCGGGTGCGCGCGCGCTACGGCTTCCCCTGCGGCCGGACGGAGGCGTTGCTCGGGAGGCTCGAGGAGACCGCGCGCCGCCAGGAGCCCGGCACCGTCCATGTCGAGGCTTTCGAGGAGTGAGGTTTTCGGCGCGGACGCTCAGCACACGGACAGGCAGTCCCGCCCCACGCTTATCCGTGGCGAACGGACACAGCCGAACGCCGGACCCGCCCGCGTTGTCCCCAAGCCTGCTCCCATCGAACCCCGCTCCCGTCGAACAAAGCCCGCGCGATGATCATCCGGACAGCCACGGCCATCCTGCTGTTGGCGGTTCCCGCCGCGGCGCAGACGCGCCCGTCGAGCACCGCCATGACCTGCCAGCAGACCGCCCGTCTGGTCCGGGCCAACGGCGCCCTCGTCCTCGGTACCGGCGGCCAGACCTACGACCGCTTCGTGCGGGACCGATCGTTCTGCGCCGTCACCGAGATCGCCCGGCGCGCGTTCCGCCCGACCCGCGACAACCCGACCTGCCTGATCGGCTACACCTGCTACGAGCCCGGTGCCGACGACTGGCCCGGCGAGGGGTTCTAGCCCGGGCAGGCGCGACGCCGGCCCCTCAGCGTCCGGCCCCTTCCAGCGCCACGATCACCCGGCGATCCCCGCTCCGGCGCGTGAACCCCGCCGCATCAAGGTGCTCCAGGAGCGGGATCGAGAATTTCCGCGAGATCCCGAGGGCGGCTCCGGCTTCTCGGGCCAGGAAGCCGGCCTCCGGCGTCGTTGCGTTCGGGAACGCCTCCGTCAGCCGCGTCCGGGCCACCGCCACCGATTCCCGGTGGAACAGCACTGCCCGGCGCTGAACCCGGTCGATCGCGCGGATCACGGTTCCGGCGCCGACTAAGTAGGTCAGCGCCTCGCGCCGGCGGACATCGCGGCCGACCGCCTCGCTCTCGTCGGGCGGATTGAGGCCGGCCCGGCGGAACAGCTGTTCGAGCTTGCGGGCGGTGTCGCTCTCGTTGCGGGCCGGGTCGAAATCGGACCGGCGCCACAGCGCGCCGGCTTGGACCGTGCCGCCGGTGCCGGTGAGATCGCGCAAGACCAGCCCGGTCAGGGCTTCCGGAAGCGACAGAATCTTGGCGAGGCGTTCGAGCGCGATGCCGTGCTCCATCGGGTTGTCCCGGTGATGCTCGGAGAGTGCCGCCATCGTGGCGGTGCGGAGCGCAGCGAAGGCCGGAGCCCCGACGAAGCGGTCGCCGACTTCCCGGGCGCCCGAGGCCGCGAGCATCTGCCGGACCCGGTCGATGCCGGTGCCGGCCGCGCGGGCGAGGTCCGGAAGCGTCGCGCCGGCCGCCCCGGCCTGGGCCAGGCGGATCGCCACGGCGTCGGTGGGCTTGCCCGACGCCAGGGCCTTGAGGTCGGCGAGCACGCGGGCTTCGTGCCGCCGCCGCCGCCGGCTCGCCGGATCGAGCACGTGACCGCCGGCCACCGTGGCGGCCGGTGAGTCGAGACGCAGCACGAACGGTTCGCGGGCCGGCACGCTCACCGGCTCGGCGAGATGCAGCTGCGCCGGCGCGGTTGCCCCCGGCTCCAATGCGTCGCGGTCGAGCAGCCGCAGGCGGGCCTCGACCTCGGTGGTGCCGAACAGTAGCCGGCAGGCGCTGCCGCCCGCGAGCGCCGAATCCGCGTTCGCGGTGGCGGTCAGCGCGACATCGAGCCATTGCGACGGGGCCAACAGGCCCGGCACCGAGAGGGCGTCGCCCCGTGCGATCTCGTCCAGGCCGATGCCGCGCAGGGCCACCGCCGTTCGCCGTCCGGGCTCGGCGCGCTCGACCGGGCGACCGTGGATCTGGAGGCTGCGCACCACGGCGCTGCGGCCGCCCGGCACGATCTCCAGGGTGTCGCCGACCGCCAGCGCGCCCCGCCGCAACGTCCCGGTCACCACCGTGCCGAAGCCCGGCCGGGTGAAGACCCGGTCCACCGGCAGGTACGGGAAACCGTCATCGCGTCCCGGTTCCGCATCCGCCAGCAACCCGGCAAGCGCCTGGGCTAGGTCCGACAGCCCGGCGCCGGTCAGCGTCGAGGTGGCGATCACCGGCCCCGACTCGATTCCGGCGCGGGCGGCGGCGGCGGCGATCTCGGCGGCGCGCGCGGCGATGACCTCGGGGGTGGCCAGATCGGACTTCGTCAAGGCCAACACGCCGCGCCGGACGCCGATCAGCCGGGCGATCTCCAGATGCTCGACCGTCTGGGGCTTGATGCCCTCGTTGGCATCCACCGCCAGCAGCACGGCACGCATGCCGGTGGCGCCGGAGACCATGGCGCGGACGAAGCGCTCATGGCCGGGCAGATCGACCAGGTCGATCTCGCCCTCCTCGCTCGCGAGCAGCGCGAAGCCCGGGACGATCGACACCCCGCGATCCCGTTCTTCCTTCAGCCGGTCCGTCTCCACTCCCGTGAGCGCCCGGACCAGGGCCGTCTTGCCGTGATCCACATGCCCGATCACACCGACCAGAAGTGTTTTCAAGGGAGCCACCGACCCGACGATTTCCGCGGCGCGACCGTCCACGCAAGGCGCACCGCACTGAAAGACTTGGGATTCCGTCTCGCTGGCACGGCGTCGTGCGGTTCGCCGCCGAACGGACGGAGCCGGGGCGCAGGAGGCAGATCAATTGTGGACAATCGGTCTTGGCACGACCTCCCGATTTGGGAAAGCATAAATTTGGAGCGGTTCAAATACCGCCGCACGAACCGGGAAGCGGCCGGTGGCCGGATCTCGGATTTCCAGCCGCTTCCAATTGCAACGCCGGCATGAGCGGCCCTAGATCAGTTGACGCGACGCTCGGTTGCAACCCGGATGACGCCACGCCGAGTTATGAACCGGACGTTTGGAAGAGGAGAGCATGACCGAGACCGATAGCCACGCTGTGGCAGCCCCCCGCGAGATCGAGCTGAAGCTCGATTGTGCAGGCCCCGACCTGACCGCGCTGGCGGCGCATCCGAGGCTTCAGGGGGCCGAAGGCTCCGAGCCCGAACACCTCGTGACCACCTACTACGACACATCGGCGCAGGATCTGCGCGCCGCCGGGCTGACCCTGCGGGTCCGAGCCAAGGGCGGCCGCCACATCCAGACCGTGAAGGCCGGCAAGGGCGGCGTCGGCCTGTTCGACCGGGCCGAGTGGGAGACCGAGATCGCCGGTGAAACCCCGGATCCGGCGGCCTGGGCCGAGACCGCGGCGGAGAAAGTCCTGCGCAAGGCGGATGCACCCCTGGAGAAGCTGTTCTCCACCGTGGTCACCCGCCGGGTGGTCCCGGTGGAGCAGGGCGCCTCGCGGATCCTCGTCACCCTCGATGAGGGCCGGGTCGAGAGCCTGGCCGGCGCAGCGCCGCTCTGCGAACTGGAACTTGAGCTGGCCGAGGGCGAGGCCGCCGACCTGTTCGCCCTGGCGCAGATCCTGGCCGAGACCGTGCCGCTGCGCCTGAGCGCCACCGCCAAGAGCGCCCGGGGCTTCGCCCTGGTGGACGGGACCGGACCGTCCGTGGTCAAGGCCGAGCCGGTCGAGCTGCCCGAGGGCGCGAGCGCCGGTGACGTCTTCCGCCAGGTGGCGCGCGCTTGTCTGCGTCACCTGCGCCTCAACGAGACCGTCTTCCTGGCGAGCCACGCCCCCGAGGCCCTCCACCAGATGCGCGTGTCGCTGCGGCGGCTGCGCTCGGCGCTGTCGCTGTTCGCCCCGATGCTGGAGGCCGATCCGCGGGCGGCCGGCTTCGGCGATGAGATCAAGCGCGTCACCGAACCGTTCGGCCACGCCCGCAACCTCGACGTGTTCCTCGGCCAGACCCTGCCGCGCCTGGTCAAGGACCGTCCGGACGATGCCGATCTCGACGCCTTGCGGGACCTGGCCGAGACCGAGCGCGCCGGCGCCTACGATACGATGCTGGCGATCCTCGAAAGCCCGCAATGGCGCGGGCTGATCATCGACTTCGCCGGCTGGGTCGAGGCCGGCGCCTGGGCCGGGCAGGACTCCGCCGCCGAGGATGGCGCCGCCTTCGCCGCGCGGGTTCTGGACCGGGCGCGCGAGCGGTTGAAGAAGCGTGGCCGCGGCTTGAGGAAGCTCGATCCGCATACCCGCCACCGGGCGCGGATCGCCGCGAAGAAACTCCGCTACGGCGCCGAATTCTTCGCCGAGCTGTTTCCGAAGAAGAAGGCTCGCCGTCGCCAGGACAAGTTCGGCGCCGCGCTCTCGGACCTGCAGGATCATCTGGGCACGCTGAACGACCTGGAGACGGCCCGGTCGATGGTCGAGAGCCTGGGCGGCCCGCCGATGCCCGGACCGGACGATGCGAGTACCCTGGACCTGCTCGCGGCGGCCGCTGCGGCGCGATCCGAGCTGCTCGACGTCAAGCCGTTCTGGCGCTGAGGTCTTTTGCCTAGCACGCTGGCCAGGCGTGACAAAAAGTGCCGGATCCGTGCCGAGTCGAACGACGATCCGGCACGGATCTCGCGACGCGCTCTCGACCGGAACGCGGCCGATCGGCCGGTCTTCGCGGGAGAAACGGCGAGGAGCACGAATGGCCCACGCCTACCGATTCGGGATCGAGGAAGAGTTCTTTCTGGCCGATGCCCGCACCCGCGGCTCGCCGCGTGCCGGTCTCAAAGCGTTCCACGCCGCCGTAAAGGCTCGGCTCGATACCGCCGAGCGCGAGCAGCTCCAGTGCCAGATCGAGATCGCCTCGCCCCCGACCGCCGAGACCGCGGAGGCGCGCGCGCATCTGGCCGGACTGCGCCGGGGCCTCGCCGAGATCGGTGCCGAGCGCGGCATCCTGCCCTTTGCCGCCGGGACGCATCCGACCGCCCGGTGGCGCGACCAGAGCGCCACCGACAAGGCCCGCTATCACGGCATCATGTCCGACCTGCGCATCGTCGGGCAGCGCAACCTGGTTTGCGGGCTGCACGTCCATGTCGAGGTGCCGGATCCCGACGCCCGCATCGACCTGATGGGGCGGCTGCTGCCGTTCCTGCCGGTTCTGCTGGCGCTCTCGACCTCATCGCCGTTCTGGCAGGGCGAGCGGACCGGCATGGCCGGCTACCGGACCCGCGCCTACGCCGAACTGCCCCGCACCGGCCTGCCCGAACTGTTCGCCGACGCGGCCGATTATGCCCGCTACGTCGACGTGATGACCCGGAGCGGCGCCATCGCGGATGCAACCTTCCTGTGGTGGCAGCTGCGCCCGTCGCTGAAATACCCGACGCTGGAACTGCGCGTGGCCGATAGCTGCACGCGCCTCGACGACGCCATCTGCATCGCGAGCCTGTTCCGGTGCCTGGTGCGCCGGATGGTCCGGGACCGCACACTGAATGCCGGGATGACGGCTGCGTCCCGGGGCTTCATCCGGGAGAACCTGTGGCGCGCCGAGCGCGACGGCGTGCAGGCGACGCTGATCGACGAGGCCCGCGCGCAGGCCCTGACCATGGCCGAGATGGTCGAGGCCCTGCTCTCCGAGACGGCCGAGGATGCCGAGGCTCTCGATTGCGCGGAAGCCTGTGCACAGGCTCGGACCATCGTGGCGGAGGGGGCGAGCGCCGACCGCCAGGTCGCCATCTTCGCGGCTTCACGCAAGCGCGGCGCCCGGGAGCGCGAGGCGCTTTCAGCGGTGGTGGATCATCTCGCCCAGGAGACCGCCGTGGAAGAGACCGCCGCCGGAACGGCAGACGCGGTTGGGGCCACCCGCGCACCGTCCCGACGGCGTTGAACAGGAACCGGGCCCACCCGAGGGGGGGATGGCAGGCCCGGGATCCGTCGGACCGCGCTGGGGACGCGGTTGAATTCACGATTCTCACACGCGTGTTGCCGGAGAATTTCTGGATCACGGCACATCCGAAATTCCAGCTGCCGAACCTACCCGCGTCGCGTTGACCGCATGCCCTCCGGCACCTTCCTTCCGCACGGCACTCTGCTATCCCTCGCGCTCCGGCGGACAGTCTCGAATATTCGGCATGAGCCTTCTGAGCGATATTTTCGGCCGTGTCGGCCGCACCGTGACGGCCTATGCCGGCGACAAGACCCTGATGCTCGCCGCCGTCTCGGCCGCGGCCAACGTCATCGTGGCCGATGGCGAGGTGGCGAGTGAAGAGTTCGACGCGGCCCTGCACGGCCTGCGCGCCGATCCGGTCCTGGAGAAGGGCTACGACGCGTTGATGCTGGAGACGGAGCTGTACGAGGGCATCGCCCGGGCGCGTACCCGCCTCGGCCGCGCCGAGAATCTGCGTCACGTCGCGGCGATCATCGAGCGGCCGGGGAGCCAGCGCGAGAACGTCTTCCTGATCGCCGCCGACGTGGCCGACCAGGATGGGATCAGCGGCATCGAGGCGACCGCCTTGGGCGAGATCGCCAGCGCCCTGCAGGTCGATGGCGAGGGGCTGCTGCGCGCCAATCCCGTGCGACGGCCCCCGGTCTGATCCCGCCGGCTGGCATCGCCGTTGCTCCGGGCTGGCGCATCGCCCGATAACCGGGCTCGAAGATCTTGCCGCACGGCGTTGCGCCGTGAGAGGACCCGCCATGGCTGAAACCAATCCGAGCAAGACCGATAACCTGCGCGCCAACGGCGGGCGCCTCTGGGCCACGATCCTGGAGACGGCCGCGTTCGGCGGCACGCCGGCCGGCGGGATCAACCGGCTGACCCTCTCGCCGGAGGATGCCCGGGTGCGCGACTGGTTCCGGGAGGCTTGCGAGGCCGCGGGGCTCACCGTCTCGGTTGACGGGCTCGGCACGCAATACGCTCTGCGGCCGGGGCGTGACATGAGCCGGGCGCCGATCGCGTTCGGCTCGCATCTCGACACGCAGCCGACCGGCGGCAAGTTCGACGGCGTGCTCGGGGTCCTGGCCGGGCTGGAGGTGATGCGCAGCCTGAACGATGCCGGTATCGAGACCGAGACGCCCCTGATGGTGGTCAACTGGACCAACGAGGAGGGCTCGCGCTTCGCCCCCGCCATGATGGCCTCGGCCGCCTATGCGGGCGAATTCACCACGGACGAGATCCTGGCCAAGCGCGACGCGGCCGGCATCAGCGTCGCCGAGGCCCTCGACGCGATCGGGTATCGCGGCGGTGAGGCGGTCGGCGCGCGCGCGATCGGTGCCTTCGTCGAGCTGCATATCGAGCAGGGCCCGATCCTGGAGGCCGAGGGCAAGACCATCGGGGTGGTCGAGGGCGGCCAGGGCATCATGTGGTTCGACGGGGCGATCACCGGCTTTGAGAGCCATGCCGGCACCACGCCGATGCCGCGCCGCCGGGATGCGCTTTTGGCGCTGTCGGAGTTCGCCCTCGCGGCCGAGCGGATCGCCCTCGCGCACGCCCCTTCGGCGGTAGCGACGATCGGCGAGGCTACGATCCTGGCGCCCTCCCGCAACGTCGTGCCGGGCCGCGTCGCGTTCACGCTGGACGTGCGCGATCCGCGCTCGGCCACCCTCGACGCCATGGAGGCGAGCTTGAGCGAGGCCGCCACCGCAATTGCCGAGCGGCGCCGGGTGGAGATCGCGCTGACCCGGATCTGGCGCAAGGAGCCGGTGCCGTTCGATCCGGCGATCGTCGCCGCGGTCGATGAGGCGGCCCGGAGCCTCGGGCATCCGCGGCGCCGGATCATCTCGGGGGCCGGGCACGACGCCTGCAACCTGGCCGCCAAGGTGCCGACCGCGATGATCTTCGTGCCGTGCAAGGACGGCGTCAGCCACAACGAATCGGAATCGGCCACCGCGGACGACTGCGCGGCCGGCGCCGATGTTTTGCTGCAGACGGTGCTGCGCCTCGCCAACGCGCCCCGGGCGGAACAGCCCGCCCGATGATCTTCGCCCCGTGCATCCAAGAGCGCCTCGACGCGCTGGCGGCGATCACCGCCGAGCCGGGCACGATCACGCGCTTCTACCTGACCCCGGAGCAGGCGAAGGCCGAAGCCCTGGTGGCGGGCTGGATGCGCGAAGCCGGCATGAGCGTGCGGCACGACGCCGTCGGCAACCTGATCGGCCGCCTCGAAGGGCCGGAGCCCGGCGGCCCGGCGCTGGTCGTCGGGTCGCATCTCGATACCGTCCGCAACGCCGGCCGCTACGACGGACCGCTCGGCGTGATCACCGGGATCGCCTGCGTCGAGGCTCTGGCCCGCGACGGGATCCGCCTGAGTCACGCCCTGGAGGTGGTGGCCTTCTCGGATGAGGAGGGCGTGCGCTTTGCGGCCACGCTCACCGGCAGCAATGCCTTCGCCGGCCGTCTCGACCCGGCGGCGCTTCGCGCGACCGATGCGGACGGGATCACGGTCGCGGCGGCGATGCGGGTCTCCGGGCTCGATCCCACGGCAACCGCTTGCGCGGCGCGCCGGCCGGACGAAATCCTGGGCTACCTGGAACTGCATATCGAGCAGGGGCCGATGCTCGAAAAGGCCGGCCTGCCGGTCGGGGTCGTCACGGCGATCTCCGGGGCCAGCCGCCTGGAACTCACCCTGACCGGCGAGGCCGGCCATGCCGGCACCGTCGCCATGAGCGAGCGGCGCGATGCCCTCGCAGGCGCCGCGGAATGCGTGCTCGCCATCGAGGCGCGCTGCCGCGACGCGGCGCATCTCGTCGGCACCGTCGGCCGGATGCACGTCCATCCCGGGGTGGGGAACACGATTCCCGGCTCGGTGCGCTTCTCCCTCGACCTGCGCGCGCCCGACGATGCCCAGCGCCTCGCCGCGCTGGCCGACATCCGGGCGGCCTGCACGGAGATCGCGGAACGCCGCCGGCTCGATCTCGGCGTCGAACCGACGCACCAGGCCGCAGCGGTGCCGTGCGATCCCAGCCTGACCGCCCTGATCCGCGACGCCATCACCGCCGAAGGCCTGCCCGTCCTGGCCTTGCCGAGCGGCGCCGGCCATGACGGCATGGCAGTGGCGGCCATCGCGCCGATCGCCATGGTGTTCGTGCGCTGCCGGGGCGGTATCAGCCACAACCCGGCCGAGTTCGCGAGCGCGCCGGATATCGAGGCCGGGGCGCGGGTTCTGCTCGGGGCGATCAAAGCATTTTCCGCCACGCGGCGCGAGGTTTGAGCGCAATCACCGAAATGCGAACCGTTCATCGCCGCGACGCCTGCCGCGGGTTGTTCATCGCATCTCGGCTGCATACTGTCGCGCTATGGGCGAAGACGATCGAACAGCCTGGGATGACCGCAAGAACGATCTCAATGTTCGTCGGCATGGAATCGATTTTGCTGCCCTACGGGAGGTTTTCGACGGCCGGTTCGCGCTGACACGGGAGGACACTCGGCGAGATTACGGCGAAAGACGTTTCAATACGCTCGTGGCCTTGAACGGTGTTATCTTGAACGTCACGTTTACGCCGCGGAACGGCAAGCGACGGATCGTCTCCGCGCGAATCGCCAACCGCAGGGAGAGGCAGCTTTATCATGCCCGCCGGCAAGAGAGCTGACGCCGTGCCAGATCGGACCGATTGGGATCGCCTGCGTTCGATGTCGGAGGCGGAGATCGAACGACTCGCGTCCGAGGACCCGGACAATCCTGCGACCCGTGCGGACGCGGAATGGGATGATGCGGTCGTCGGCCTGCCGCCGCTCGACGCTGAAGCGCCGGCTCGTCCGGCCAAGCGTGAGATCCATGCGCGCTTCGACAGCGATGTCGTGGCCTTCTTCAGGAGCGGCGGACGCGGCTATCAGGACCGGATGAACGCGGTGTTGCGCCGTCACATGGAGACGCAACTCGGCAAAAAGGCCGACGGCTGAACCGCGAATCGCTGACCGAGATCGTGCGGCGTGCGCACGGTGCTGGGCTCGACTGCAGTGGGTGTACGCCACCAAAAAATCCCGTACAGACGCGCCATGAGCGCGCAATCCCACCGCGACGCCCGGGGCCGGCCGCTGATCGCGGTGACGGGCATCGGCGTCGTCTCCTCCCTCGGACAGGGCCAAGCCGACACCTGGGCGGCCATGAGCGCGGGCCGGTCCGGCATCCATGCCATCGGCCGGTTCTCCACCGAGGGCCTGCGCACCCGCATCGCCGGCACGGTGGATTTTCTCGATACCGAGCCGCTGGTGGCACCGCTCCTGTCCGAGCGCTTTGCCGCGGAGGCCGCCGAGGAGGCGGTCGCGCAGGCCGGCATCGGCACGAAGGGCGATTTTCCGGGGGCGCTGTTCATCGCGGTCCCGCCGGTGGAGATGGAATGGCCGCAGCGCCAGGCATTGGCCGAGGCCGCTGGCGGCGAGGGCGACGTCGACTATGCCGGCCTGCTCCGAGCGGCGGCGACCCGGCGCTTCGACGCCTGGCACGACTTGTTCATCTTCGGCACGGTGGCCGACCGCATCGCCGAAAGGTTCGGCACCAAGGGCTCGCCGATCTCATTGTCCACCGCCTGCTCGTCGGGCGCCACCGCGATCCAGCTCGGCGTCGAGGCGATCCGCCGGGGCGAGACTGCAGCGGCGCTCTGCATCGGCACAGACGGCTCCGTGAACCCGGAATCGCTGATCCGGTTCTCCCTGCTCTCGGCGCTGTCCACCCGCAACGACGCGCCGGAGGAGGCGTCCAAGCCGTTCTCGAAGGATCGGGACGGCTTCGTGATGGGCGAGGGTGCGGCCGCCCTGGTCCTGGAGGATGCCGAGGCTGCCGTGGCCCGGGGTGCCAAGATCCTCGGCTACGTGCTCGGCTGCGGCGAGAAGGGCGACGGCTTCCACCGCACCCGCTCGAGCCCCGACGGGGCGCCGGTCATCGCGGCGATCCGGGCCAGCCTGGACGATGCCGGGCTGGGACCCGAGGCGATCGACACGGTCAACGCCCACGGCACCTCGACCCCGGAGAACGACAAGATGGAGGCGTTCGGGCTCGCCGCGGTGTTCGGCGACCGCGCCCCGTCCCTGCCGGTGACCTCCAACAAATCGATGATCGGGCACACCCTGACCGCGGCCGGCGCCATCGAGGCGGCGATCTCCCTGCTGACGATCCGGAACGGCCGGATCCCGCCAACCATCAACCACCGCGTGCCGGATCCGGCGATCGGCCTCGACGTGGTCGAGACCGCCCGGGACCTGCCGGTGCGCACCGTGCTGTCGAATTCCTTCGGGTTCGGCGGCCAGAACACCTGCCTGGTGTTCGGGGCGGAGCCGGCGTGAACGCGGAGAGCACCGCCCGCCGCGTCCTCGTCACCGGCGGCGCTTCCGGTGTCGGCGCGGCGATCGTGCGCGCGCTGGCGGGTGCCGGCCACGCGGTCGATTTCACCTACCGCTCCTCAGTCGAGGCGGCCGAGGCCCTGCTAGCCGAATTGCGCGCGACCTATCCGGACCGCAGCTTCACCGGACATGCTCTGGACCTCGCCGACAAGGCGGCCCTCGACGCCTTCTGCGCGGCGGCCGAGGATGCCGGCTATCACGGCCTCATTCACAATGCCGGCCAGCCGAGCGATGCGCTGGCGGCGATGTTCGACCAGGACAAGGCCGAGACGGCCATGCAAGTGAACTTCTTCGCGTTGACCCGCCTCGCCAAGGCGCTGGTCCGCCCGATGACCCAGGCACGCACGGGCCGCATCATCGCCATCGGCTCGGTGGCGGCGCTCCGCGGCAATGCCGGCAACGCCGCCTACGCGGCGACCAAGGGCGCGCTGATCGCCTATTGCCGGACCCTCGCGATCGAGACCGCCAAGCGCGGAGTCACGGTCAACGTCATCGCCCCGGGCTTCGTCGACACCGCCATGATGGCCCGCTACGCCGCCCACCGGGCCGGAATGGAGCGCCAGATCCCCGCCGGCCGGTTCGCTCGGCCCGAGGATGTCGCCGCGCTCGCCGCGTTCCTGATGGGCGATGCCGCCGGCTACATCACCGGGGCGGTGCTGCCGGTCGACGGTGGGCTGACCGCGATGATGGGCGTCCACCGCACCTGATTCTTTTGTGATTGCGTGTCTCCATCGCAGGCTCACGGCTCTCGCCGCCGCCGTGATAAGTCCCGAGACCGGAATTCCCTCATACGCGCCCTGCCTGAGCGACATGCCGATGCGCGCCCGCCTCGCCCTCCTCGCCGGACTCTGCTTTGCGGCGCTCCTCGTCCCGGGCGGCGCCGATGCCGAACCGGAATCGTACCGGATCTCCGGGCTGCCCCCCGGCGAGCCCCTCTCGATCCGCGCCGAGCCGGACGCCGCTTCCGAGCAGGTCGGTGAGATCCGCAACCGCGCCCTGGTCTTCGGCTGCACCAACGATACGCCGAGCCGGACAACCTGGTGCCGGGTCAAGGCCGGACGCGCCGTGGGCTGGGCGCGGCGGCGCTACCTGGCGCCGGAACAATGAGAGACAGTATGCAAGCCCTTCAGCTATTCGGCGACCGCGACCTGCGCCTCACCGAGGTCGAGGCCCCCGCCGCCCCGGGGCCGGGCGAGGTGCGGATCCGCATCCGCGCGGTTGGGCTCAACTTCATCGATGTCTGGGGCTTTCGCGGCATGGCCTTCGCCAAGCGTAGGATGCCGCTGATCGTCGGTGCCGAGGCGGCGGGCGTGGTCGAGGCGGTCGGGACTGACGTCACCGCCGTAGCCCCCGGTGATCGCGTGGTGCCCTACGGGGCGATGACCTGCGGGCAGTGCCGCGCTTGCCGCGAGGGCCGCGACAACCTCTGCGAGGACGTGTCCGGCGTGATGGGCTTCCACGTCGACGGCTTCGCCCGCGAACTGGTCAACATGCCGGCCCGCCTGGTGGTGAAGGTGCCGGACGGGGTCAGTGACACCGACGCGGCCTGCGCCGGCATCGCCTTCGGCACGGTCCAGCACATGCTGTTCGACAATGCCCGGCTGGAGCCCGGCGAGAGCGTGCTGGTCCATGCCGGCGGGTCCGGCATCGGCACCGCGGCGATCCGCATGGCCAAGGCGATCGGCTGCACTGTCTACACGACGGTCGGCGACGACGAGAAAGGCCGGAAGGCGGCGGAGCTCGGCGCCGACCACGTCATCAACTACCGGACCGAGCGGTTCGAGGGCGAGGTCCGGCGGCTGACCAAGCGCAAGGGCGTCGACGTGGTGTTCGAGCATGTCGGCGCCGATACCTGGAACGGCTCGCTGCTGTGCCTGAAGCGCGGCGGCCGGCTGGTGACCTGCGGCTCGACCTCGGGCGTCTCGGCGACCATGAACCTCATGCAGCTGTTCCAGCAGCAATACCGCATCACCGGCTCGTTCGGCTGCGCGCTGGCCAACATCGGCCAAGCCCTCGACAAGATGGCCCAGGGCATTCGCCCAGTGGTGGATACGGTCTACCCCCTCGGCGACTTCGCGCAGGGGCTCGAACGGCTCGAATCCCGCAAGGTCTTCGGGAAGATCCTCGTCAGTCTCTGACGCTTCACCCTCGGTCCAAGGCCGGCCGCTGCCCGTCCGGACCTTGCGCTATCGCACCGCGGCAGAGATCGGTTAAGCTTCGCCTTTCACGCGAATTGCCGGGCCTGCCCGCATCGTGCCCGGGAATCCATCGTGCTGCGCCTCGCCCTCATCCTTAGACGATCCTTCCCGCGGCTGGCGGGCTTCGCCATGATCCCGCTGATCCGCGGCCTGGTGTTGCTGGCGCGCACCCTCGGGCCGGGTCGCTCGACGGCTTTGGGCGCCGCGCTCCTGCGCACGATCGGGCCTCTGTTGCCGGCCCATCGCACCGCGATGGCGAACCTGCGCGCTGCGTTTCCGGATAGGCCGGAGGCGGAGCGCAGGCGGATCGCCCTGGAGGCCTGGGACAATCTCGGGCGGACCGGTGCGGAATACGCCCATCTCGATTCCCTATTCGACTTCGATCCCGACGCCCCCGGCCCGATGCGGACGGAGGTCGCCGGGATCGATCACTTCGCCGCCCTGCGCGACGACGGCCAGCCGGGGCTGATCTTCTCCGCCCATCTCGGCAACTGGGAACTGCCGGCGATCTGCGCGGCGCGGTTCGGCCTGGACGCGACCGCCGTGTTCCGGCCCCCGAACAATCCCGCCGCCGCCCGCCTCGTGCAGGAGGTCCGCCGGCGCTCCATGGGCGGGCTGGCCGCCTCCACCCCGGGCGCCGTCTTCGCGATGCGCGACGTGGTCGAGAATGGCGGCCATCTCGGGCAGTTGATCGACCAGCATTTCACCCGCGGTGTGGTGGTCGACTTCATGGGCCGGCCGTGCCTGGCCAACCCGCTGCTCGCCAAGCTCGCCCGGCACTACGATTGCCCGGTCCACGGCGTCCGCGTCGTCCGGCTGCCGAAGGGCCGGTTCCGGCTGGAGCTGACGCCGCCCCTGGATCTGCCGCGCAACGCCGATGGGGTGATCGATATCGCCGGCGCGATGCAGGCGATGACCGCGGTGGTGGAGGGCTGGGTGCGCGAGAATCCCGGCCAATGGTTGTGGATGCACCGCCGCTGGCGACCGGACATGTTGCCTAAAGCGAGAATGGCTAGAAATACATCACAACCGATAGTAGAAAATCCTCAAGCCAACGTGATTTCACACACGGCATCGCAGACGCTCTGATGGTCCGATGATCCATCGGCACCGCGCCCGTACCCGGTCCGGCGACATCCGCGCGCTTAGCGCGGCCGCATTGCTGTGCGCCATCGCGCCTTCGGCCCAAGCACGTGCCGAGCCGGTGCGTGCCGTGGTCGAGCTGTTCACCAGCCAGGGTTGTGGCGCCTGCCGGGGGGCGGATCCGATCATCCGCGATCTGGCTCACCAGCCCGGCGTGGTCGCGCTGACACTGCCGGTGACCTACTGGGATTATCTCGGCTGGAAGGACACCCTGGCCCTGCGTCCGCTGACCGAGCGCCAGCGTGCCTACGCGCGGGTCCATGGCGGCCGGCAGGTATTCACGCCGCAGGTCGTGGTCGATGGCAGCGGCTTCGCCGTCGGCTCCGACCGCGTGGCTCTGGAGCGGCTAATGCGCGAGGCGACGCAGCGCGGGGGATTGCCGATCCCGGTCCGCGGCGAGATCCTGGGAGACCGGATCACGGTCGAGGTCGGCGCCGCACCGGACGTGCGGGCCGAGACGCGCGGCGAGGTCTGGCTGGTACCGGTGCTGCGCAGCCGCGCCATCGCGATCCAGAGCGGCGAGAATGGCGGCCGCACCACGACCTACGTCAACGTCGTACGGGGCATGCAGCGCCTCGGAACCTGGACCGGCCAGCCGACGCGCTTCGACGTGCCCCGCACCCTCGCCCAGATCGCCGAGGCCGACAGCTGGGTGATTTTGGTCCAGGGCGCCGCGGAGGGCAGGCCCGGCCGCATCCTCGGGGCCGCCAAGGGGCCGGGCCTGTAGGATCGGGTGACTAATCCAGGGTGATCGGGTCCAGGGCCCGCCGGCCCTCCCGGCGGCGGCGTTCGTTCGACGCCCGCGCCAAGCCGCCGAGTTCCGCGTCCAGGCGCTCGGACGAGCGCCCGACCAGGCCGATCGTCGCGTCGAGCCCCCGGCTCAGCAGTGCCACGCTCCCGGTCACGCCCGCGACGAGCACGCGATTCGCGACGTGACCGATCCAGTGAAAAATCCGCATTGTCGGTGTCTGGCCTTCACGATTTGTGCGATGCGGGATGCACCGTGTCCCGTCCGCAGATAGCGCGGACCGGTCGGCGCCCGCTGCGACCGAACGCGGCATCGAACCGCCGAGGCGGCCGGCTCGTTGCCTGCGTGAGGCCGTCCGCCGGACCGCGTGGGCGCCCAGCACCGAGTGTCGGCCATGCGGCGACGCCATCTGCTTTCCGGGATGCTCGCCGCCCTGTCCCTGGTCGGCCGGCGCGCCGCCGCCGCGGAGACCGGGGTCGACGTCCTCCTCGTGCTCGCCGTCGATGTCTCGCTCAGCATCAGCGCTGAGCGCTTGGCGCTGGAGCGGCGGGGCTACGCCGAAGCGTTCAGCGACCCGCGCGTCCTGCGGGCCATCGCCGAGGGCAAGCGCGGGCGCATCGCGGTGGCTCTGTTCGACTGGGCGGGGCCCGGCGAGCAGCAGGTCGCGGTCGATTGGATGGTCATCGCCTCGGCCGCGGATGCCGCCGCCTTCGCGGCGCGGCTCGCCGCGGTGCCGCGCCCGTTCTACGGCCGGACCGCCATCGGCTCGGCGATCGGCTTCGCCGCCATGCTGCTCGACCGCTCGCCCTACGCCGCCGAGCGGATGGTGATCGACATCTCCGGCGACGGCACCGGCAATTCGGGCCGGTCGATCGCCGAGGCAAGGGACGCCGCGGTGGCGGCGGGCATCACCATCAACGGTATCGTGATCCTCACCGACCCCGCCGGGATGCCGGGCTACCTGAGGGAGCACACCAATCCCCCGGGCGGCCTGGCCGCCTATTACCGGGAGACCGTGATCGGCGGCGAGGGCGCCTTCGTCATGACCGCCGAGGGCTTCGAGGCGTTCGGCCGGGCGCTGATCACCAAGCTGGTGCGCGAGATCTCCTGACACCCGACGACAACCGGCCGTCCGCGTCACCCGCGCTGCTCGCGCCCTGCGTGCAGGGACGCTAGGTTCTTCGCGCACGTGCCCGGCGAGGCGCGGCCCAGGGAGGAACCACGATGCCGATCACGGCCGACACGCTGTCCGCCTATCCCGTCATCACCCTGCGGCCGGATGACGGCGTTGTGGTCGCCCGCGCCGCGATCGAGCCGGGCACGCCGGTGGCCCCGGGCGTCATCGCCGCCGAGCGGATCCCACCCGGCCACAAGGTCGCGGTCCGCTCGCACCGCTCGGGCGAGGCGGTGACCAAATACGGGCAGATCATCGGCTTCGCCAAAGACGACATCGCCGCCGGCCGCCACGTCCATATCCACAACCTCGGCATGGGCGAGTTCGCCCGTGACTACGCCTTCGGGGTCGATGCGCGGCCGACCCGGCTGATCACGCCGCCGGCCACCTTCCAGGGCATCCGCCGCCCGGACGGGCGGGTGGCGACGCGCAACTATGTCGGCATCCTGACCTCGGTGAATTGCAGCGCCCATGTCGCCGACCTGATCGCCGACGCGTTCCGGCGCCACCCGATCCTCGGCCTCGATCCGCTCGCCCCCTATCCGAATGTCGACGGCGTGGTCGCGCTGACCCACAAGACCGGCTGCGGCATGGCGATGGGCGAGCCGTTGCGGCTCCTGCGCCGGACGCTCGCGGGCTATGCCCGGCACGTCAACTTCTCGCACATCGTGATGATCGGGCTCGGCTGTGAGGTGAACCAGATCGGCGCCTTCCTGGAGGAGCAGGGCCTGGGCGACCGGATCCGCAGCATGAACATCCAGTCGCTCGGCGGCACCCGCAAGACCGTCGAGGCCGGAATCGCATTCGTCACCGGCATCCTGGCCGAGGCCAACGTGGTCCGCCGGGAGACCGTGCCGGCGAGCGAGCTGATCCTCGCCCTGCAATGCGGCGGCTCGGACGGCTATTCCGGCGTCTCGGCCAACCCGGCGCTGGGGATCGCCAGCGACCGCGTGGTCGAGAACGGCGGTACCGTGATCCTGTCGGAGACCACCGAGACCTACGGGGCCGAGCACCTGTTCACCCGCCGGGCCGTGAGCCCGCAGGTCGGCCAGAAGCTCGTCGACCTGATGCGCTGGTGGGAGGACTACACCCGCCGGGAGGGCTCGGAGATCGATGCCAACCCGTCGCCGGGCAACAAGGCCGGCGGCCTGACCACGATTCTCGAGAAGTCGCTCGGCGCCATGGCCAAGGCCGGCAGCACCAACCTGGTCGACGTGATGCGCTACGCCGATCCCGTCACCGCCAAGGGCTTCGTGTTCATGGACACCCCCGGCTACGACCCGGTCTCGGCGACCGGGCAGGTGGCCGGCGGGGCCAATCTCGTGTGCTTCACCACCGGGCGCGGCAGCGTCTTCGGCTGCAAGCCGTCGCCGTCGATCAAGATCGCCACCAACTCGGCGATGTACCGGCGGCTGGAAGAGGACATGGACGTCAATTGCGGCACGATCCTCGACGGCGAGGAAACGGTTGAGCAGGCGGGCCAAAGAATCTTCGAGCTGATCCTGCGGGTGGCGAGCGGCGAGCGGACCAAGAGCGAGCAGTTCGATTTCGGCTCCTCGGAATTCGCACCGTGGCAGCTCGGCGCGACGGTTTAGAGCATCATCCCGAAAGCTGGCTTCCTGCTTTCGGAAAAAGATGATGCAGAGTCATAGGAATTGATCTTCGCCTTGGATCCAACGTTCGAGACGACGCTCTTACGTGACGGCGCCGGTGCCGCCCCCAGTGTGTGAGATTGGATTTGGGACTCGGTATCATGTACCATATTTCGACTGATTTTACCGGTTCCGGAAAATCGAAACTCTCTTTCTATGGCATCATTTCATTGTTCAGATTGGCTGGAATAGTGGTCGGCCAAATTATGTCCGGTCCATCCAGCACTGTAAGATTGTGGGTCGGTCGGCAACATGGTCTTTTTCCACGCAGCGACTTCCTCTTTCAGGCGTAAGAATACGTCCGGGTAGCGATCTTTGAGATTGGCCCGTTCGCGTGGGTCCGTCACAACGTCGAAGAGGAACTCGTTGCCGGCAATTCTGAGATATTTCCAGTTGGCTGAACGGTGTGCATCCTGATCGTTGGCCTTGTAATGCCAGAAGAACGAGCGGCTATGAGGCTTCGCTTGAGACAGCAGTGCGGGAAGGACGCTTTCGCCGTCGGGCGGAAACGCCGGATCAGGGGCGGTTCCCGCCGCTTCCAACAGAGTTGGCAACCAGTCCATAGAGATGATCGGCTGTTCGCTGACAGTATCGGCGGCTATACGGCCCGGCCAGCGGACGATGACCGGGACACGCAGCCCGCCCTCCAGCAATTCCTCCTTCATGCCGGTAAACGGCCAGGTCTTGGAGAACCGCTCGCCGCCGTTGTCGCTGGTGAAGACCACGATGGTGTTGTTGGTTAAGCCGCCCTCGTCTAGAGCCGCAAGCACACGACCGATACTGTCGTCCAGGCTTCGCACCATTTCGCCATAGGTCTTCTGGCTGCCCCCGTCCAAGTCCCACAGGCTTCGGATGCGTTTCGACTCGTCTTCGTCCGCGGGCCCTTCCCACGGCCAATGCGGGGCCGTGAAATGCAAGCTGAGCAGAAAGGGATGTTTGGATCGTGCGTAAGGCTCGATCGTTGCGACGGCACGGTCGGCCAAGAGGTTGGTTAGATAGCCATGCCGTTCGACCGGGATGAGATCGTCGTACAGGCCGAGATCACCATTCGGCGCCCCGTCCTTGTGAGTGAAGTAATCGACGGCGCCTCCGACAATGCCGAAGAAATGATCGTACCCGCTCTTCAACGGGCCGAAATGTGGCGGATATCCCAGGTGCCATTTACCGACGAGGGTCGTGTTATACCCGGTTCCGCGCAACAACGACGGCAGGGTGGGGTGATCGGGGGGCAAGCCCAGCACCGGACTTCCTTTGGCGTTGCCGGCAATCGGTTCCTCAAGTCCGACCCGCAGGCGATTCTGGTAGCGTCCGGTGATCAGCGCAGTCCGGGTCGCCGAGCAGACTGCCGAATTGGCGTAGGCTTGCGTAAAGCGGATTCCCTGCCGCGCAAGCTTGTCGAGATGTGGCGTTTCGTAATCATCGCGGCCGAAAATGCTGAGGTCCGCATAGCCAAGATCATCCGCCAGGATGAAGACGATGTTGGGACGCTCCTGGGCGACGGCGCGGCCGGCCGGCAACACGCTCCCCAAGGACATGAAAGACGATAGTTTCAGGAGCCGGCGGCGAGATACAAATGTAATCAAGACCTTGCTCCACTGTGGTTTTTATTTGGTCCGATTCCAAAAGTTAATATATTACCCATCGAAAACAGGTGGATTTCAGCTAGATTGGAAGCCTGCAGTTCAGGGGCAAACGTCCAGTCTCGATTTATCATGCAGATTGCATCGAAGGCCAAGTGATTCTTGAGCCCGTGCCTTGCTCGGAGCCGAGCTATCTGAGACTGTGATCCATAAATCAAAACCGGTGCGACGATTCAGGTTTCAATTTCGCGCTGTATCATTCGAAAATACGGCAATCGTCGTTCAGGGCGATTGCTGATATCAGTTCTCATTCATCCGGACCGATGTTCAGAATCGATGAAATTTGATGGACGCCCATGGCCGCAGAGTCGCGCCAGCGGCCCGTGATGCGTTGGGTTCATTGAGGACTGGTATAAGGCCGGATCAACTCGGCCCTCCCGGTGCTTGGGATTACAGGTCAGCCCGCGAGACCTCTGGAAACCCCACAATGAAATCCGGCCCGAAGGCGGTGACGGGTGTGTGGAAGCCGGCCGGCACCGCGCCCGATGCCACGCGCCGGGCCACTTCGAGCGCGGTGAACACCGTCAGCGTGTAGCCCTCGGGAGTCTCCATGCGGCTCGCCGCGCGATTGCCAGACCCGTCCCAGGCCTCGGCCAGGAAGGTGCTGCGCGCCGTCGCCCGCGCTTTCGCGGAGGGTCCCGGCGGCAGCCGGTCGATGCCGCGGTTGATCAGGCGCTGCGCCGTGCCGCCGGCGATGATCCGGCGCAGGCCGGCCGGCAGGCCCGCGGCGGCCGCCATGGCGGGAAACGCCTCGAAATAGACCGCGATGTTGGGCACCCGCGTCGAATACCACGCGCTCGACACGTCGCCCCAGCCCAGCCCCACCGTGCGCCGGGCGCCGCGGCCGAAATCGGCGCTGCCGCGAGGCGGGCTCGGCAATTCGACGATGCGGCCGTCCCGGCGGACTCGCGTTCCCCAGGCGATGCCCTCGACCATGGTGCGGGCGGTCCCACGGCTGAAGCCGCCGAATCCGCCGACTGAGATCCGCAGATGCGTGGCGCCGGGCAGCCGGTTCGCGACATGGGCGGCCAGGCAATCGCTCGGCACGACGTCGAAGCCCGCGGCCGGAAGCAGGACGATGCCGGCGGCCTTCGCGTCGGCATCCCGGGCGGCGAGCGATTCCAGCACGTCGATCTCGCCGGTGATGTCGACGTAATGCGCCCCCGCGGCGAGGCAGGCCTCGGCCATCGGCCGGGCGGTCTTCGAGAACGGTCCTGCCGCGTGGATCACCGCAGCGATGCCAGCCAGCGCCTCCCGCAGCCGGGCCGGATCGTCGAGGGACGCGGCGCGCCAATCGAGCCCGAGGCGGGCGGCCAGCGGCCGGAGTTTCTCGGGATCGCGCCCGGCCAGGATCGGACGCAAGCCCTGCGCGATGGCGTGTTCGGCGAGCAGCGTGCCGGTATAACCCGTGGCGCCGTAGATCAGGATCGCGGTCATGGCGGCCCCTGTACCATGGCGGCAGGGCACGTCGGCAAAGGTGGCGCCCGACAAGCGGACGATGCGGCGACGCAGGCAAAGCGTTTGGGGGCTGCTGTCGCTCGGCCGGCCAGTCGCCCGACCGTCCAGCGGGCACAAATGTAGGTCCTGGCCGCTCCGCCGCGACGACCCATTCGCCATCGGGTATTGCCGACAGGCCGGCGCGACCCGGGACACGGCCACGCGGCGCTCGATGAATCGTCCGATCTGGCAGACAAGGCCCGAACAACCGCAGCGGACGATGGTGCGTTGAGGGGTAGGCGTTTGCGCCGTCCCGCAACCCCGAAAGGCGCTTCATGTCCGGATCCGGCCACCCCGATCCGTCCGCCGACGCGGAGGACCATCCGTTCACGGCCTTCGCGGACGAGGTCGCGGTTCTGTCGCCCTTGCGGGCTGCCATCGTCGCGGCCTGCCGGCGGCCCGAGCCGGATTGCATCGGGCCGCTGCTGGATCTTGCGCGCCTGTCTCCCGATGCGGCCGGGCGCGTCGCGGCGACCGCGAGACATCTCGTCGATTGCCTGCGCCGCCAGACCCGGCACGGCGGCGTCGAGGGGCTGATCCACGAATACGCCCTGTCGAGCCAGGAAGGCGTGGCGCTGATGTGCCTCGCGGAAGCGTTGCTGCGCATCCCCGATGCCGCCACCCGCGACGCGCTGATCCGCGACAAGATCGCCGGCGGCGATTGGGCTGCCCATCTCGGCCACAGCCCGTCGCCCTTCGTGAACGCGGCGACCTGGGGCCTGCTGGTCACCGGCCGGATCGCCGCGACCCGCAGCGAGGCCGGCCTGTCGGCTTCGCTCACCCGTCTGATCGGCCGAGGTGGCGAGCCGCTGATCCGCAAGGCCGTCGATCTCGCCATGCGGCTGATGGGCGAGCAATTCGTCACCGGGCGCGATATCGCCGAGGCCCTGCGCAACGCCAAGCGCATGGAGGCGAAGGGGTTCACCTACTCGTACGACATGCTCGGCGAGGCGGCTTTCACCGCGGAGGATGCGGATCGCTATCTACGCTCCTACGAAGAGGCGATCCGGGCGATCGGGGAGGCCTCGGCCGGGCGCGGGATCCTCCGGGGGCCGGGCATCTCGATCAAGCTGTCGGCGCTCCATCCGCGCTACGCCCGGTCCCAGCGCCGCCGGGTGATGGCGGAACTGGCGCCCCGGGTCCGCGGCCTCGCGCGCCTCGCCCGGCGCTACGACATCGGCCTCAACATCGACGCCGAAGAGGCGGACCGGCTCGACCTGTCCCTCGACATCCTCGAAACCTTGGCCTTCGACCCGGATCTCGCCGGCTGGGACGGGCTCGGTTTCGTCGTGCAGGCCTACGGCAAGCGCTGCCCGTTCGTCATCGATTGGCTCATCGACCTCGCCCGGCGCAGCCGGCGCCGGCTGATGGTCCGCTTGGTCAAGGGCGCCTACTGGGACAGCGAGATCAAGCGCGCGCAGGTGGACGGGCTCGACGGTTTCCCGGTCTTCACCCGCAAGCTGCACACCGACGTGTCGTATTTCGCCTGCGCACGCAAATTGCTGGCTGCGCCGGATGCGATCTTCCCGCAATTCGCCACCCACAACGCCCAGACACTGGCCAGCATCGTCGAGATCGCCGGGCCGGATTTCTCCCTCGGCCAGTACGAGTTCCAGTGCCTGCACGGCATGGGCGAACCGCTCTACGAGGCGGTGGTCGGGCCGGGCAAGCTCGATCGGCCGTGCCGGATCTACGCGCCGGTCGGCACGCACGAGACCCTGCTCGCCTACCTGGTCCGCCGGCTTCTGGAGAACGGCGCCAACTCTTCCTTCGTGAACCGGGTCGGCGACGCCTCCGTGCCCGTGGCCGACCTGATCACCGATCCGGTCGCCGCAGTCGCGGCGATGCCGGTCCCGGGCGCGCCGCATGAGCGGATCAAGCTGCCGCGCGACCTCTACGGCCCGAGCCGTGCCAATTCCGCGGGGCTCGACCTCGCCAAGGAGGCGGTCCTGGCGCGACTCGCCGAAAGCTCGGCCGAGAGCGGCCGGACGGAATGGCGCGCCGTGCCCTCCGGGACCGAGCCTGCCTCGGCCGATAGGCCGGTGCGCAACCCGGCCGACCACCGGGACGTCATCGGCACCGTCCGCGCCGCATCGCCCGCAGAGATCGAGGCCGCGCTCGTCCGGGCCGACGCCGCCCACGAAGCCTGGGGCGCCGCCGCGCCGCGACTCCGCGCCGCCCGCCTGCGCGAAGCCGCCGACGCCCTGGAAGCCCGAATGCCGGTGCTGATCGGGCTGATCGTGCGCGAGGCCGGAAAGTCCTTCGCCAACGCCGTGGCGGAAATCCGCGAAGCCGTGGATTTCCTGCGCTATTATGCGGCCGAAGCCGAGCGGACCCTCGACGGCACGCACCAGCCCCTCGGCCCGATCGTCTGCATCGCGCCGTGGAATTTTCCGCTGGCGATCTTCACCGGGCAGGTCGCCGCCGCCCTAGCGGCCGGCAACCCGGTCCTCGCGAAGCCGGCCGCGGAAACGCCCCTGATCGCCGCGGAAGCGATCCGGATCCTGCATGCGGCCGGCGTACCCGAGGGCGCGCTTCAGGTCCTGCCAGGGCCGGGCGAAGTCGGCGCGGCGCTCGTCGGCGACGCGCGGGTGCAGGGGGTGATGTTCACCGGCTCGACGGCGGTGGCCAAGACCATCCAGCGCCGTCTGGCCGAGCGCCTCACGCGTGATGGTGAGCCGGTCCCGCTCGTCGCCGAGACCGGCGGCCAGAACGCCATGGTTGTGGATTCCTCCGCGCTCAGCGAGCAGGTGGTCGCCGACGTGATCGCCTCGGCGTTCGATTCCGCCGGCCAGCGCTGCTCGGCCCTGCGCATCCTTTGCCTGCAGGAGGAGATCGCGGATCGCACCCTCGGGATGCTCAAGAGTGCCATGCGCGAATTGGCGGTCGGCGATCCGCGCCGTCTGGCGACCGATATCGGCCCGGTCATCAGCCGGGCGGCGGCCGAGCGCATCGACGGGCATGTCGCCGCGATGCGGGCGCGCGGTTTTCCGGTCGATCAGCTCGCGGTGCCGGCCGAGGCGGCGTTCGGCACCTTCGTGCCGCCGACCCTGATCGAGATCGGCCGCGTCGCGGACGTGGAGGGCGAGGTGTTCGGTCCGGTCCTGCATGTCCTGCGCTATGCCCGCCAGGACCTGGACAGGCTGCTGACCGAGATCGACGCGACCGGCTACGGCCTGACCTTCGGACTCCACACCCGCATCGACGAGACCGTGTCCCGGGTGCTTGGCCGCATCGGGGCCGGCAACCGCTACGTGAACCGCAACGTCATCGGTGCCGTGGTCGGCGTGCAGCCCTTTGGTGGTTCCGGCCTGTCCGGCACCGGGCCCAAGGCCGGTGGCCCGCTCTATCTCGGCCGCCTGCTGAAGCGCCCCCCGGCCGCCGCCCTCGACGGTCTGGCGGGCGACGAGGACACGAGCCGGCGCTACCTGGCCTGGCTGCGATCACGGGGACATGGCCCGCTCGCGGATCGGCTGTCGGCCGTGCGCTTCCCTCAGGGCGCCGAAGTCGAGCTGCCCGGACCGGTTGGCGAGCGCAATCTCTACGCCCTGCATCCGCGCGGGCGCGTGGCGGTTTTCGCGGAGACGGAGACCGGGCTGATGCTACAGCTCGGCGCGATCCTGGCAACCGGCAATCGCGCGGTGGCGATCGGCTCCGACCGGATCGTCGACGCGTGGCGCGATCTCCCAGCCGATCTCGCGGCCCGGGTCGAGCGAGCTGCCGGTCTCGAACAGGCCGGCGACGTACAGGCGGTGCTGTTCGAGGGCGATACGGCGGGTCTTCGGGCGCTCAATCGCGCCTTGGCCGAGCGCCCCGGGCCGATCCTGCAGGTTCAGGCCCGCACGCCCCGGGCGCTCGCGGCGGGCGACCTCTACGCGCTGCCTGGCCTCGTCGAGGAGCGCTCGACCGCGATCAACACCGCGGCCGCCGGGGGCAATGCCAGCCTGATGGCGATCGGGTGACCGGTCAGATCGAGCGGCGCAGGTTCCAGAACAGCGGCAGGCCGGTCAGCATGCCGTCCAGGTCGCGCCGGTAGGCGGTGGGCTGGAAATACTGGCCGCAGGGGATGTAGGCGCCGACCTCCAGGGCCCGAGCCTGGATTTTCGCCGCCAGTGCCTTCTGCCCGTCGAGGTCCGGGGCGGCGAACCAGGCGCCGCGCAGTTCCTCCAGGGGCGCGTCGGTGAGCCAACTCGGCACGCCGGCACGGCCGTTGCCGCGGGCCGCGAGGTGATAGGCCGGCGAGATCATGTCGAGCCCGCCCGAAAAGATGCCGAACATCGACCAGCCGCCCTGGTCGAGCGGCTTCGCGTTGAGGATCCGCTGGTTCACCGTGCCCCAGTCGGTGGCGACCACGTCGAGATTCATCCCGAGCTTGCGGCAGAGGTCGGCCATCACCTCGCAGACCGCATTGATCCGCGGCACATCGGTGCCCGCGAGCAGCACGACCTTCTCGCCATTGTAGCCGGCCGCGGCGAGGGCCTTCTTGGTGGCGGCGAGGTCGCGCTTGCCGGTGAGCACGCCCATGCCGGCCTCCGAGGCCATCGGGCCGCCGGCGGTGAAGATGCCGACCGGCCCGCGCCGGATCGCGGGGTCGCTGCCGGCCACCGCATCCATCATCTCGGTCTGGTCCACCGCCGACAGCAGCGCGTGGCAGATGTTCGGATTGTCGAAGGGCGGCAGGGTATGGTTGAGGCGGATCTGGCCGATCAACCCGGCGCTCTCCACGAGTTCGACGCGCACGTCCTTCTGACGCAGCAGGTCGGGCACGAGATCGACCAGGGGCTGCTCCCACCAGTCGATCTCGCCGGAGCGCAGGGCGCCGGCCGCGGTGGCGCCGTCGGGAATCGTGCGCCACTCGATCCGGTCGAAATGCGCGATCCGCGGCCCGGCGGTGAAGCTCGGCGTGCCGTCCTGACGCGGCCGATAATCCTCGAACCGGCGGTAGACATTGAGGGAGCCCGGCACGCGCTCGGCCGCGACGTAGCGGTAGGGGCCGCTGCCGACCATCTCCGGTACGGCCTGGGTGGCGGCGTCGCGCTCAGCCGCTCGGGCATGATCACCGGCAGGTACGAGGTCGGCTTCGCCAGGGCGTCGGGCAGGAGCGGGAACGGCCGCTTGAGCCGGAACTGCACCACCGCGTCGGACGGGGCCGAGAGTTCGTCCACCGTGGCGAACAGGGCGCCCCCGAAGGCATCGCGCTGGGCCCAGCGCTTGAGGCTCGCCACCACGTCGCGGGCCAGCACCGGGGTGCCATCGTGGAAGCGCAGGCCGTCCCGCAGGGTCAGCCGCCAGGTCAGCCCGTCCGGCGAGACGTCCTGGCTCCCGACCATCTGCGGTTGCGCGCGGTAGGAGGCGTCGAGGCTGTAGAGCGTGTCGAACACCATCAGCGCGTGGGTGCGCGTGACGTAATTCGTGGTGATGATCGGATCGAGGAGCGCCAGGTCGGCGTAGGGCACGAAGCGGAGCGTGGCGGCCGAGGCCGCCCGGACCAGGGCGGGGCGGGCCACCGCACCGGCGATCACGGCGCCGGTGCCTTGCAGCAGGGTGCGTCGCTTCATGCTGTCGCCCGCTTTCGTATCCTGGATTGCCGACGCTGCCGCGCGCGGCCCAAACGGGTTGCAAAGCCTAAGCCAGCAGCCGCCCAAGAGACATTCGAGGGACGAAAGAGGGACCGCCCGATCAAGATCCGAACGGGTCAGAAACGGACGGACGATCGCGTCAGCGCCTGAGCGCCGTTCTTAAAAAATCAGGCGGCGCGGGACCAGCGGATGTCGCCGAGGCTCTCGCGGAAGGCGAAGCGGGCGAGGTGGTCGGCGACCACGTTCTCCAGCCGGGTGAGGTTCACAGGGTCGGCGCTGTCGATGCGCATCACCAGGGCGTCGGGCTCTGCGTCGAAGGTGCAGACGCGATCCTCGCCGAACGGCACGGTGCCGTGCTCGGGGGTCGCCTCGACCTTGAACTTGTGGCTCCAGTGCCGGCACAGCTGCTGCAGGTAGCGGCTTGCCTCGGCGGTCTGCACGCGGGCCTGGGAGGTAGGCATTCCGTCGGTCTCCAGATGGGTACGATGGTGTCAGCCGCTGGACGGGTCGTCGCTGATCTCGCAGCTGCGAGATAGGATGGCTGTGAAGCATTTGCCATGCCTCACGCTGACACACACGTCCCGGTGGTCACAAATGAGGGTCGGCTCGAAGCGTTAGCAGTCGCTTAACGCCCGGACCGGCGGCCACCGATCGCGGCGCCGCGTGTCCGTCCTGCACCCGTCGGCGTGCCGAATTATGGCGCGCCGCACAAATTCTGGGTCCGCATGTTGAAAACGCGGGGGCGGCGTTCGACCGGCTTCGGTCCACACCTTCCCGTGCCCGAGGAGACGCAGGGCTGCGCGACCGAAGCCGAGCGCCGCCCCTCGGCCTCGGGGCCGTGTGCGATCCCCGCCCGAGGAGGCTCCGTCGCCAGCGTATCGATTGTCGACGCTCGCTCATCGCGCAACGCGGAAGGGCTTACACCGAAAAGAGTAGGCGGCTGGCGGCGCGCGCGGATGCAGATCTACGGCCCGTCCTGAGACCGGCAACCTGCTTGTTCACGGGCGGACGCAACTGTCAGGGAACCTGCATGCGTGCGATCGAACACCGGGACGGACAGAGGCTCGCATTCCTAGACGGATGGCGGGGCGTCGCGATTCTCCTGGTGCTGGTCGGGCATTTTCTGTCCGACACCATCAGGCCCGGCTTGAGCGTCCTCGGCGTCGACCTGTTCTTCGTCCTCTCCGGCCGTCTGATGGCCGAAATCCTGTTCGTGCGCCGCGTTCCCTTGAAGACGTTCTTCGTACGCCGATTTTCGCGCGTGTATCCCGCCCTCCTGGTCTTCGTCGTTGCTGCGACGGCCCTGTTTTACGGGACGTCTTTGGGGCACGGCGTCGGGGCTGTCGCCACGGCGCTGACCTTCACGACGAATTACGCGATGATTTACAGCCATCCGATCGCGGTTCTGGATCATCTCTGGTCGCTCTGCGTCGAAGAGCATGGCTATCTGCTCCTCGCCGTCATCGCGACCGCGGTCGTCCGAGACCAGCGCAGCGCGACGATCGTCCTGCTGGCGCTCGGCTTTGCCGCCATGGCGAACGGGATCGTCCGCGCCATGATGCTGAACATCTGGTTTCCCGAGACCGCATGGCGCACGGACGTTCAGATCGCGCCGCTGTTCCTCGCAGGCGGCTTTTACCTCGCAGCCCGCAGGCTCGAAGTCCTGCAGCGGAGCTGGATTTCCCCAACCTGCCTTGTCCTGGGCCTCGCTGTTAAACTCTGTTCGGACCAAGTTTTCGTTCAGTTCGGCCTAGGGACGGTTCTTCTCGCCCTCGCGGTCGCGACGATCGACTTCGCAACCGTCGGCTTCAGATCGCTTTTCGAGCCAAAGATACTGTGTCAGATCGGCCTCTGGTCGTTCTCGCTCTATCTCTGGCAGCAGCCGTTCTACAAGATGGCGCATACGGACTTGTTACCGGCGGGCTTGGCGTTGCTGGCGGCCCTGTGCGTCGGGGTCACCAGTTTTTACCTGGTCGAGGTGCCGATGCGCCTGACGATCAACGAGCGCTGGCAGGCTTTTCTGCATAAGCGCTCACAGCTCAAAGACGTGAACGCAGCCGGCATCAATCCCATCTAGTTCGCGTCTCAGTGCCTGTTTGACCGGTCTTTCTCCTTCTCGACCTCATCCTGATGTGGCGCAGCGGCCTGCAAGAGAAGAGGAAAAGACCGGTCAGTCAGGCTCGAGAGACGGGGCCGATGGAGTCCCGGCCCGTCTCGGAATCACCTTCCCGGGGTTCATGACGTCCTCGGGGTCGAGCGCCGCCTTGATCCGGCGCATCAGGTCGAGCCCGACCGGGTCGCCGTAATGCGCGAGCTCGTCGCGCTTGATCAGGCCGACGCCGTGCTCGGCCGCGATCGAGCCGCCGAGTTCGTGCACGATGTCGTGGACGATCCGGTTGAACCGGCCCCATTCTTCCAGGAACCCGGCGCGGTCCATGGCGGCCGGCTGGGTCAGGTTGAAGTGGATGTTGCCGTCGCCGAAATGGCCGAAGCCGCAGGGGCGCAGGCCCGGCATCGCCGCGACGCAGGCCGCGCTCGCCCGCTCCAGAAACGCGGGCAGCTTCGAGAGCGGCACCGAGACGTCGTGCTTGATCGAGGCACCCTCCCGGGTCTGAGCCTCGGGCACGCCCTCGCGCAGGGCCCAGAGCGCTCCGTTCTGGGCACCGCTGGACCCGATCGTCGCGTCGGCGATCAGCCCGGCCTCCAAAGCCTCGCCGAGGGCGGCTTCCAGCTCGGCGCGGGTGTCGGCGTCCGGCCGCGCGGACGACACCTCGATCAGCGCGTAGGCCCCGTGCGCGCTTGCCAGCGGCCGGACCGTGCCGGGGACATGCCGCAGCACGATCTCCAGGGCGAAGGGCGGCAGGTACTCGAAGGCCGTGAGGTCGCGGTCCATCCGGGTCCGCAGGGCCACGAACAGGTCGAGGGCGGCGTGCGCCGAATCCAGGCCCACGAAGGCGACGCTGGTGGAGCGCGGCCGCGGAAACAGCTTCAGCACCGCCGCGGTGACGATGCCCAGCGTCCCCTCGGAGCCGATGAACAGCTGCTTCAGGTCGTAGCCGGCATTGTCCTTCCGGAGCGCCTTGAGCCCGTTCCACACCCGGCCGTCGGCCAGCACCACCTCCAGCCCGAGGACGAGGTCGCGGGCGTTGCCGTAGGCGAGCACCGCGATGCCGCCGGCATTGGTGGCGATGCCGCCGCCGATCCGGGCCGAGCCCCGCGACGCGTAGGAGAGCGGGAACAGCAGGCCGGCCCGCTCGGCCGCATCCTGCACCTCCGAGAGGATCATCCCGGCCTCGACCGTGATCGTCGAATCCACCGGGTCGACCGCGCGCAGGCGGTTCATCCGCTCCAGCGACAGGACCACGCCGCCCTGCGGGATGCCGCCCCCGGTGAGGCCGGTATTGCCGCCGAGCGGCACCACCGCGAGGCCGGCCTGGGTGCAGGCCCGGACCGCGAAGGCGACCGCCTCGGTGCTGCCCGGCCGCAGCACCGCCACGGCCGAGCCGGTGAACAGCTTGCGGCTCTCGACGAGGTAGGGCGCGAGATCCTCGGGCTCGGTCAACACGTGGCGCGCGCCGAGTCCGTCGCGCAGGGCGCTGAGCAGCGTGTCGTGGGTGAGGGCTGGTGGCGTCATCGTCAAAATTTTGTAGGCCACGCTGCGCCGGTTGCAAGCGCCGGGATGGCGCGGGGCCCTGCACGCCTTACAACGCTCCGGTACGCCCGGGGCAGCCGCGCCCGGTTCCCAGCACGCTCACCGCAGAGGCCGCGATGCTCTCCGTCATCCAGAACCCGCCCCGCATCGCCCTGCCGATCGCCGGCAGCAGCGACCTGTTCCCCGTGCGCCGCGTGTACTGCGTCGGGCGCAACTACGCCGCCCATGCCCGCGAGATGGGCGCCGATCCCGACCGCGAGCCGCCGTTCTTCTTCATGAAGCCGGCCGATGCCCTGCAGATCGTCGGGTCCGAGCCCACCCCGCACACCTACCCGCCCCAGACCGGGAACTACCATTTCGAGGTCGAGCTGGTGGCCGCGCTGGCGGGCGGCGGCAGCGACATTCCGGTGGAGTCGGCCCTCGACCACGTCTACGGCTACGCGATCGGCCTCGACATGACCCGGCGCGACCTTCAGGACGAGGCCAAGAAGCTGTCGCGGCCCTGGGATCTGGGCAAGGCGGCCGACGGCTCCGGCCCGATCGGAGCGCTCTATCCGGCCTCGGCGATCGGCCATCCGGCCAAGGGTGCGATCACGCTCGCGGTGAACGGTGAGATCCGCCAGCGCGGCGACCTCGCCGACATGATCTGGTCGGTGGCCGAGCAGGTCGCCTACCTGTCGCGCTACTTCACCCTGCAGCCCGGCGACCTGATCTTCACCGGGACGCCGTCGGGCGTCGGGCCGGTCCAGCGCGGCGAGCGCATGGTCGGGGCGATCGCCGGCCTGGGTGAGATCACCCTCGACGTCGTCTGACCGTGCTGGACAAGCTCCTCGACCGGCCGTTCCTGCGGCGCCTGTTCCACCTCGGGGCGCTCGCGTCCCGGGGCATGACGCTGGGGGTGCGCGGCGTTGCCCTCGACGCAGACGGGCGCGTGGCCCTGGTCCGCCACACCTACATCAGCGGCTGGCACCTGCCCGGCGGCGGCGTCGAGCGCGGCGAGACCGCCATCGCCGCCATGGAGCGCGAGTTCCGCGAGGAGGCGGAGATCGTGGCCGAGGCGCCGCTATGCCTGCACGGGCTCTACCGGAACGCGGCGGCCGCGCCCCGGGACCACGTCGCGGTGTTCGTCCTGCCGGCCTTCGCGGTGCTGCGGGCGAAAAGTCCCGACCGGGAGATCGCCGCCTGCGGGTTCTTCCCGGCCGACGCGCTCCCCGAGGGCACCACCCGGGCGACCCTCGCCCGCCTACACGAGATCCGCCACGGGCTGCCGCCCGACCCGAATTGGTGAATCGTCACGAACCGCAAAACAGGCGCTTGCGTCGCCCGGCGGAATGGTGTTTAGAGAGCGCCGCCGGGGGCCGCCGGCACGCAAGTCCAGGCGGTCAGGCACTAGTGAGCGGGTGTAGCTCAGGGGTAGAGCACAACCTTGCCAAGGTTGGGGTCGAGGGTTCGAATCCCTTCGCCCGCTCCAGTTTTCCAACTTCCAACCGAGACTTCGCAAAACGCCCGTACGGGCGTTTTTGCTTTTGGGGGGTGAGCGTGCGGCCGGATGGCCGGAGCCTATGGGCTCAGCCGCGCACGCCGTCTGCGAAATGTTCGCGGATCCAGCATTCCCCCGAAATGCGGGCGCCGTTCTGCGTCACGAAGGCGTAGGGCGAATGCTCCACCACGGTGCCGCCGCCGGCCCTGATGACCCAGCGAAAGCAGCGCGGATCGCTCGCGCAGGGAATGACTTCGACGCTGTGCGCGGGTATCAGATCGATCGACATGGCAGATTAACGTGCCACGTCGGATTTCCGCTCCAACACATCGCGCCACGCGGTTACTTAAGTGTGCAATCGCACGCTCGCAGTAGTTGCATCGACGGATCGACGGCGCGGAAGATCCTGACTTTTGCGCCGGTTCGACCACAGGGCGGCGCACCGTCGCAAAGCGAAATTTCCAGACACGCCGCAAAGATTTGCGAGGCCGCCTCCGGCCTCCGCGGCGACGACCACTCCGCAGCAGGGGACACGGCATGCCGATCAACGCGCTCAACGACCGCAAGAAGCTGTCGAGCGATTTCAACGAGGCCAACGACGCCTTCATCGACGAGGTGCTGAAAGCCCTCCAGTCCGGCCAGATTCCGATGGATCTCGCCCGTGCCTACCTCGCGCATCCGATCGCGATGATGCACACGGATGGCGCCCAGGCGGTCGCCAACTACTTCGACCGGATGCTGGCGCAGCGGCCGAACATCGATTGGGCGCCTGGCGACTGATCGGCTGAGGCCTGGAAAGGGATTGCGGATGACCGTCGACGAGGTCGAAGACCTGAAGCGCGCGCGTGGCGCCCTGGCGCGCCAGAGGAACGCCATCGCCAAGCGACTGGGCGGGATCGATGTCGCCCCGATCTCCATGGCCGAGGATCTGACCCGGACCCTGCTGGCGATCGAGGCGGTGGACCGCGCCCTGGTCGATGCCGGACAGCCGCACGTGGATATCGGCGCCGCCCACGATCTGTAGGCGTCGCGGGCCCGCGCCACGTGGAACCTTGCGCGCCGCTCCCGGGCGGGCATACAGGCGGGACGGTGCGAGGAGACCCGACGATGACCGACCGCCTGCCCGGCTTCAACACGCTGGCGATCCATGCCGGCGCCGCGCCCGACGCGAGCACCGGCGCGCGGGCCACGCCGATCTACCAGACCACGAGCTTCGTGTTCGACGATGTCGACCACGCCGCCTCGCTGTTCGGGCTCCAGGCCTTCGGCAACATCTATTCGCGGATCACCAACCCGACCAACGCGGTGCTGGAGGAGCGCATCGCCGCGCTCGAAGGCGGCACCGCGGCACTCGCCGTGGCCTCGGGCCACGCCGCCGAGTTCCTGACCATGCACGCCTTGATGCAGCCGGGGGACGAGTTCGTCGCCTCGAACAAGCTGTATGGCGGCTCGATCAACCAGTTCAACCACTCGTACAAGAACTTCGGCTGGTCGGTCGCCTGGGCCGACAACGACGACCCGGCCTCGTTCGAGGCCGCGATCACCCCGCGCACCAAGGCGATTTTCTGTGAGTCGATCGCCAATCCGGGCGGGGTCATCACCGACATCAAGGCGCTCTCGGAGGTCGCCAAAAAGCACAACATCCCGCTGGTCGTCGACAACACCATGGCGACGCCGTACCTGATCCGGCCATTCGAGCACGGGGCCGACATCGTCGTGCACTCGGCCACCAAGTTCCTGGGCGGCCACGGCAATTCGATCGGCGGCCTGATCGTCGACGGCGGCTCGTTCCAGTGGGCGGGCGATGCCCGCTACCCGATGATGAGCCAGCCCCGGCCGGAATATTCCGGCATGGTGCTCGCCGAGACCTTCGGCAATTTCGGCTTCGCCATCGCGTGCCGGGTGCTCGGCCTGCGCGATCTCGGGCCGTCCCTGTCGCCGTTCAACGCCTTCCTGATCCTCAACGGCATCGAGACCCTGCCGCTGCGCATGCAGCGCCATTCCGACAACGCCCTGGTGGTGGCCAAGCATCTGGCGCAGCACGAGGCGGTGGCCTGGGTGAGCTATCCGGGCCTGGAGACCGATCGCTACCACGCGCTGGCGAAGCGCTACACGCCCAACGGTGCCGGGGCTGTCTTCACTTTTGGGTTGAAGGGCGGCTACGAGGCCGGGGTGAAGCTCGTCTCGAACCTGCAGTTGTTCTCGCACCTCGCCAATATCGGCGACACCCGCTCGCTGGTGATCCACCCGGCTTCGACCACGCACCGCCAGCTCACCGACGCCCAGAAGTCAGCCGCCGGGGCGGGACCCGAGGTAGTGCGGCTGTCGATCGGGCTGGAGGATCCGGCGGACCTGATCGAGGATCTGGACGGCGCGCTGCGGGCTTGAGGCGTCGATCCGATCAGATCACCTCATCCTGAGGCGCGCTCGTAAAGCGAGCGCCTCGAAGGAGCCCTCCAGCCAGCCACGCGGTCTCTGGAGGCCTCCTTCGAGGGCGCTTCGCGCCACCTCTGGATGAGGGGAATGGGTGGGACAGCGGTCCGCCCCTAGAACGCCTCATCCGCCAGGGCCATGGTGCTCTCCGCCCCGGCCTTGATCCGCACCAGCCGCAGGCCGGTCTCCGGCAGCATCCGCTCCATGAAGAACCGGCCGGTGGTGAGCTTGGCCTCCCAGCGGGGCGAAGCCTCCTCGGCGTTGCGGGCCTGGGCCGCCTTGGCGATCCGTGCCCACATGTAGCCGAGCGCCACCAGGCCGAAGAGGTGCATGAAGTCGGTGGCGCCGGCACCGGCATTGTCGGGCTTGGCGAAGGCGTTCTGCATCAGCCACATCACGGCGCCCTGGAGATCGTTCAGCCCGGCCTGAAGCGGCTGGGTGAACGGCGCCATCGCCGGGTCCTCGCCGTGGTCCTTCACGAAGGTCTGGACCTCGCCCAAAAAGGTCATCATCGCCCGGCCGCCGTCCTTGGGCAGCTTGCGGCCGATCAGGTCCATGGCCTGGATGCCGTTGGCGCCCTCGTAGATCATGGCGATGCGGGCATCGCGCACGAACTGCGACATGCCCCATTCCTCGATATAGCCGTGGCCGCCGAACAGCTGCTGCGCCTCGACGGCATTAGCGAAGCCGCGATCGGTCAGCACGCCCTTCACCACCGGGGTGAGCAGGCCGAGATGGTCGTCGGCGGTCTGGCGCTCCTTGGCATCCTCGGAGCGGTGCAGGATGTCGGCCTGCAGGGCGGTCCAGAGCATCAGGCCGCGGGCCGCCTCGTTGAAGGCGCGGATCTGCATCAGGGTGCGGCGTACATCCGGATGGACCAGGATCGGGTCGGCCGCCTTGTCGGGGGCCTTGGTGCCCGTGAGCGCCCGGCCCTGGAGCCGGTCCTTCGCGTAGGCGACGGCGTTCTGGTAGGCGACCTCGGACTGGCCGAGCCCCTGGACGCCGACCGCCAGCCGCGCCTCGTTCATCATCACGAACATGGCGTTGAGGCCGCGATTCTCCTGGCCGACCAGCCACCCGGTGGCGCCGTCGTAGTTCATCACGCAGGTACTGTTCCCGTGAATGCCCATCTTGTGCTCGAGGGAGCCGCAGGACACTCCGTTGCGGGCACCGAGCGAGCCGTCCGGGTTGACCAGGAACTTCGGCACCACGAACAGCGAGATGCCCTTGGTCCCGGCCGGCGCGCCCTCGATCCGGGCGATGACCAGGTGGACGATGTTCTCGGCGAGGTCGTGCTCGCCCGCCGAGATGAAGATCTTGGTGCCGGTGAGGCTGTAGGAGCCGTCGCCGTTCGGCGCCGCCTTGGTCTTGAGGAGGCCGAGATCCGTGCCGCAATGCGGCTCGGTCAGGTTCATGGTGCCGGTCCAGGCGCCCTCGACCATCTTCGGGAGATACAGCGCCTTCTGCTCGTCCGTCCCATGGACCAGGAGCGCGGCCATCGCCCCCTGGGTCAGGCCCGGATACATCCCCAGGGCGAGATTCGCGCCCGAGGCGAATTCCTGCATCGCGGTGTTGACAGTGTGGGGCAGGCCCTGGCCGCCGAATTCAACCGGGACCGCCAGGCCCATCCAGCCGCCCTTGGCGTAGGCGTCGTAGGCGGCCTTGAAGCCGGTGGGCGTGCGCACGCTGCCGTCGGGCTCGCGGCGGCAGCCTTCGAGGTCGCCCGCCCGGTTCACCGGGGCGAGAACTTCCTCGGCGAGTTTCGCGCCCTCGCGCAGGACCGCCTCGACCACGTCCGGGGAGGCATCGGTGAATCCGGCCAGATTGTCCCGGGCGTGGAAGCCCAGGACATCGTTGAGCAGGAACAGCGTGTCGTCGACCGGGGCGCGGTAATGCGGCATGACGTGATTCCCCCTCGCTCAGGCTGGGCGCCACCATCGGCCCGCCCGTTTCCAAGCATCTAAGCGCGCCGCCGCATCCGGGGCAACGGTTCTGCCGTCGCGGGTGCGGGATCTGTCAGGGGCATGCACGCGAGCGCCGAAGATTACTGGGCCAAGCTCGCCTTAACCGTGTGTTTACCAAGAAAGTTAAAGGTCGCCTCGAACGATCCGGCACCCGCGCTCCGTGGATACCGTCTCTCGGTCCCGCCCCGCGAACAGGATCAGTGCCGAACGCTGCCGACGACAGGCCTCCGATGACCCGCAACGCCATGCCGCAGCTCGACAGTTTCGACCCGGAGGTGCTCGACGCCGCCCGGGACGTCGCGGCGCGAGCGGGCGTCCCGCTCGAGACCTGGATCGCCTCCGTGGTGCCGCAGCAGCAGAGTGTGCAGGCGAATCGGCGGGCGCGGCGCCGCCCCCGCCCCGAGAAGGCCGTGCGCCCGGAGGATCGGCTCGATTCCGAGCTGCGCCACGACCATCCGGACCAAGCCGCCGCCCTGTTCACGGGTAAGGCCGAGCGCGACCCGGACCAGGGTACCGAAACCCAAAGCCAGGGCTTCGCCGCCCTGATGAGCCGCATCGACGGCCTCAACCGGACCTTGGACGAGGAGCGGCGCCTCGCCCAGGAGGCCGAGGCCCGGCGCCTGGCCGAGATCGAGACCCGGATCGAGCGCGCCCTGAAGGCGGCGCCGGTCCAGCAGGTGACCGAGCGCCTCGGCGATATCGAGCGCCGGATGTCGCAGCTCGGCGAGCAATTCGCCTCCGGGCGCCCCGCCGGCCGTCGTGGGCGCCCGGACGTGGTCGAGATCCGCAACGCCGTCCAGGATATCCGCCAGCGCCAGCGCGAATTGTCGGAGGGCGTCGGCGAGCGCGCGCTCACGAGCGGCCAGTCCGACGGTGGCGTCGTGGCCAGCATGCGCATGGACCTCGCCCGCCGCCTGGAGGCCCGGGTCGAGGAGATGGCGGGACCGTCCGCCGCCGTATCGGAGTTGCAGCGCGAGACGGTGCGGCTGCGCGAGGCGATCAACCAGCTGGCGACCAGCCGGGATGTCGGCGCCCTGGAGCAGGCGGTGACCTCGCTCGCCCACGGCATCGAGCGGGCGCAGGTTGGCACCGATCTCGCCGCCATCGCCGCCCCGATCGAGCAGGTCCGGGCGCAGGTCGAGCGCCTGGCCGAGGAGGTCGCCGAGAACGTCCATGCCCGCGTCGCCGACGACGTCCGCCGCCTAGCCGAGCGCCTCGACAGCGTCGCCGCCACCGGACAGGCCGATTCGGACGGCCACACCCTGGCCGGCCTGTTCGCCGAGCTCGAGGAGATTCGCCGCCTGATCGGCGCCCTGGCCGGTCCGGAGCGCATCCAGGGTCTGGCGAGCAGCCTCCAGGCCATGAGCGCCCAGATCGCGCAGCTGCAGCGGACCGGCACCGATGCGAGCCTGCGCCCGCTGCTCGAGGAGATCCGCAGCGACGTCCGCACCGGTGCGCCGACGGCCATCGCCGAGCAGATCCAGACGCTGGCCGACAAGGTCGATGGCCTCTACACCCGCGACCAGCGCTACGACCGCGCCGGCGGGCCGGATTCGGCTCCCTCCGGCGATATGGCCTCGATCCACGCGATGCTGCGCAGCCTTGCCGACAAGGTCGATCAGGTCGGCAGCCGCTCCGAGCACGAGGGCCTCGACGCCCTGGAGAAGCAGGTCGTCTCGCTGGCGGGCCGCCTCGATGCGCCCCGCGGCGGCGACCCGGCTCTGGCCGGCCTCGGGCGGACCATGGACGACCTGCTGCAGCAGGTCGCGGCCCTGCGCGAATCGGCGCCGAGCGAGGCCGCGGTCGAGCGTGCCGCGCGCAACGCCGTGGCCCAGACCCTGAAGGGATCGGCCATCCCCAGCCCGGATCTCGGAGAGATCGGGCTGCTGCGGGCGAGCCTCGCCGACATGCAGGCGCGCCAGATCGCGTCGGACCAGCGCCTCGGCGCCACCCTGGAGGGCGTGCAATCCGCCCTCGAACGCCTGGTCAACCGGCTCGGCCCGGCCGAATCAGCGACGGCACGGGCGCCGTCCCTCGACGAGCGCCTGATGACCTCGACGAGCGCCGAGATCCCGCTCGCCGCCGCGGGCGGCAGAGGCGCCGCGCACCGCGACACCGTATCCGACGCCTCGCGCCTGGCCGACGACCTGCTGGAGCCCGGCAGCGGACGGCCGGGACGTGAGCCGCGCGTCGCCACGGCCCGCCGTGCGACGCGGGACCGTTCGCCGGTCCCGGAGGCCGGCGAGACCGACATCAAGACCAGCTTCATCGCGGCGGCACGGCGTGCCGCCCAGGCCGCCCAGGCGGAACTCGCTGCGGAAGCGCCGGCCGAGCGTCGGGACCTGCGCGCCCAAAAGGGTGAGAGCGAGCCGGCGGCGTCCGGGGAAAGCCGGTTCGATCGCCTGCGGGCCGAGATCAACCGCCGCCGCCGGCCGCTGCTGCTCGGGCTCGCCGCCATCGTGCTGGCGCTCGGCGCGCTCCAGGCGATCAGCATGCGTGCGTCCGACGAGGCGCCGCGCGCGGTCCAGACCACCCAAGTGGCCCCGCCCCGCACCGAGCCTGCGCGCGAACCCCGCCAAGAGGCCGCCGCCGAGGCTCCGGCGCCCAAGGCGCCGATCGCCGATCCGCTGACCACGCAGGCCCTGCCGAGCCCCCCGCCCGCCGACTCACGCCCGGCGACCGCCAAGGCGGCGGTGCCGCAGGTCTCCGGCATGAACACGATGCAGGCCGAACTCGGGACCCTCCCGCCGATCCTGGCCAAGGTGAAACAGGCGGCTCTGGACGGCGATGGGGCGGCGATCTGGGATCTGGCGACCCGGGAAGCCGATGGCCGCGGCATGCCGCGCGACCTCGCCATGGCCGCGAAACTCTTCGAGAAACTGGCTGCCGCCGGCTACGCGCCGGCCCAGTACAAGCTCGCCGGCCATTACGAGAAGGGCTCGGGGGTTGTCCGCGACCTCGACAAGGCGAAGCTCTGGTACGGCCGCGCCGCCGAGCAGGGCCATGCCCGCTCGATGCACAACCTGGCGGTGCTCTATGCCGAGAATCCTGCCGCCAACGGCAAGCCGGATTTCGCTTCCGCGGCGTCGTGGTTCCGGCAGGGCGCCGAGTTCGGCGTCCGCGACAGCCAGTACAATCTGGCGGTTCTCTACGCCCGGGGCCTCGGCCTGACCCAGGATCTGGTGCAATCCTATGCCTGGTTCTCGGCCGCCGCGGGGCAGGGCGACGACGACGCGGCCAAGAAGCGCGACGACGTGGCGAACAAGCTGAGCGCCGCCGACCTCGCCAGCGCCAAGAGTCTCGCCGCGACGTTCAAGCCGCGCAAGATCGATCCGGCGGTCAACGAGCCCCCCGCCGCGAAGGACGGCATCACGGCACCGATGTCGCTGCTTGGCGCGCCCACCCCGAATCCGACCAGCTTCACCGCCCCCTCCCGCAAGTCGTAGGGTCGGGGACGCCAAGCGCTTCGGCCCGGAGGCCGGCCGGTTCCGTTCGGGACGATGCTGTGTTTTGCCGCCCCGATGCCAGCTTGACCGCTCTGCCGCGATGCGGGAACGCTTTCTCCGGGCGGTACCCGTCCACGTTGAAAGAGGCGTAGCCGCTGCCCCCGCGGCGGCTCGGAGATTGGATGGCGCACCGGAACTCGGTCCCGATCAGTGCGCTCGTGCTCGGCGTGGCCGGCCTCATCCCGTTCCTGGGCTTCGCAGCGCTGGCGGTCTCAGGCTCGGACGGTGGCTTGAGCAGCATCGGCCTGTCGCCGCGGACGATCCTGTCGGCCTATGGGGCGGTGATCGCGTCGTTTCTGGGCGGCATCCGCTGGGGCGCGGCCGCGGCCCGCAATTCCGGGAACGGCGATTACGTCATCGCGATCGTCCCGTCCCTGGTCGCCTGGGCGGCGATGGCTGCGCCCGCTCCCTGGGACCTGCGCATCCTCGGCACCCTGGTCCTGGCCTGGGGCCTGATCGATCAGGACCTGCCGCGCCGCGGCCTCGTACCGCTCTGGCTCGGCCGTCTGCGGCTGGTCCTGTCCGGCGTCGCCGGCGCCGCCCTGCTGGTTTCGGCCTGAACCGCACAGAGCCGCTGCAGTTTCCGGCCGGATCCGGCGGCCGATTTCTTTGCCCTGGTGTTGCGTTACGCGTCGCCTGTCCCGTTCGGGCTATGAGGGTCGCCCATTTTCGACGCAAGAGCGCAAAGGTCGGGGACCCGCGTGTCTCCCGCCCCCGCAGAAGCTACCGGACTCACACTTCTCTCGCCGAACGCCAAAATTCTGAAAGAAAGGCGCTTTTCCCCTCCCCCTTGCGGGGTGGGGGCAGGGGTGGGGGTGGTCCAGAAGGTACCGCTGCGCTCGATCCTGCACCACCCCCACCTCCAACTCCTCCCCGCAAGGGGGAGGAGAGCGCGTCTCGGCAAGGAATGCGTGAATATCGTAGGAATGAGGGGGAGGATTGGAGGGGGGTTCGAGTTTTCGAGGCAGCCTCCGAAACGCGGCGGCTTATTGTACCGGCACCAGGCGCATCAAAACTTCATCGACGTATCGACCAGCCATTTTCAGTGCTCGATGCTCCAGCCCATAGCTTTCAAAGCCAGCACTCTTGTAGAGACCCATCGCAGAGGCGTTGGATGCCCCGACCGCCAAGGTGATTTCCTCCACCAGAGTGGCGGCGTGCTCGATCACCCGGGCCACCAGCGCTGATCCGAGGCCCCTGCCGCGAGCTTCGGGTCGGACGTACATGCCCCACAGCACACCCTTGTGTCGGGTCTTGATCGCCTCCGGGATGTATAGCCCGGCGATACCGTCGAGAGCGTGCTGACCGTTTCGGCGTATGCCGAAGACGATGCCGCTTTCCATGCGGCGCCCACAATCTTCGAGACTATGGCGCACCTCCTCTTCGTAGGATGCGCCGAACGCTTCAGGATGCCTGCGCAGACCGTCCAGCCTGAGCTCGTGAAAATCGGCCGCGTCCGCAACGCCAAGGCGCAGGACAGCAAGAGGCGCGCCGGTCATGCCGCCAGTGTCCTCGCTCGCGCCGCCGCCAGCACCGCGTCGGCCGGGACGTTCACCCACGTGTCCCCATCGGGCGCCGGTCTCGCCCCAAGCCAATCCCCGACGATCCGGTAGCCAAGCGTGTAGCCGAGCCAGCGCGGGTAGAGCCCGCAACGCCCGAAGAACCAAGCGCCGTGATCGTAATCCGTGCCCGCGAGAGCGGCCGCATCCGGCCGGTTGGTTGCCAGCACGGCGTCGGAGACGGCGGATTCCCACGGCTCGGGCGGCGTGCCGAACAGGTGGCGCACGAATTTGCCGGCCAGGCCTTCGCTGACCAGGGCTTCGCCGAGCGTCGCGCCGTAGCCCGGGCCGGCCATGCGCAGACAATGATGAACCTCGTGCACCACCGTCCTGCGAATGTCCCCATTGCTTAGGGACGTCACGAAGTTCGAGTTGTCGGGATCGAGGGTGAGCGAGAGCAGGCTCGGCCGATAGGCGCGCCCCGCTGTGCCGGTCTCGGGGATTGTCTCGCCAGGGCGGCGGTCCACGAGGATGTCGAGGGATGGCAGCGGCAGCACACCTGCGACTGCGTCGCGGGCGAGCGCGATTTCCGCCGTAACGGCGTCCCGCCACGGGCGCAGATCGCCCGAGGCCTCAAGCCAATGCATGGTCCAGGACATCGTCAGAATTCGTCAGTCTTTGCTGTCCAACCGCAATGTATCGACAGGCAACCTCCGATCAAAGCCGAGCCAAAACCTTCGTCTGCGACTCCTGAAGACTCTTCCAAAGCGAAACGCCCTTCGACCAGGACGGCATGTCCTCGATGCGGATCGATGTGCCATCCTGGGCGTAGGCTTTTGCCTTATCGAGTTCGCCCCAGGCTTTGACGAAGTGGTTGACGACGAGGTCGTCGGTCTCGACGCTCGACGCAGCCCGTCCCTGGTGCCGCTCTTTCGCCAGGCCCTGATACTGGACCTGCGCCGCGGCGCGCTTCTGCGCCCAGTCCAGGGAGGCTTTTTCCTCCGGGCCGGCGCCGTCCAGCACGGTGATCGTCGCCTTGGCGGCCGCCGCCGCATCGGTGCCGCGGGGATTGGCGGTGCGGGACGCGCGCGCCGCGATGGACGCCACCTCGGATTTGGCCGCCTTCACCTCGATCGCGGAGAACAGGCCGCCGTGATTGGTGGCGATGGCGTAGAGCGCGCGGCGGTCCAGCGTCTGAATGCGGATGGTACCGTGCCAATCCTGGTCGGTGGTGGCGGCATCGGCCACCTTGCCGAGCTTCTGATAGCCGGCATCCAGAAACTTCCGGGCATCGACGGCGACCTGCGAGAAGGATTTCTTGTCCGCGTCCGTCGTGCTGGTCGCCTGCGTAGAGGTCGTCCGGGCGCGCCGGTCCAACGTTGAATGCGTGGAGGTTTTCGTCGTCTCCGCATGCGGATGATAGGAGCTGCCGACGTATTTCAGGAACGCTGAAAACACGATGATTCTCCTGTGAGCAATTTTTGACTAATAATAAGCCGAACCCAAGTATAATTCTAAATTTACTTGCGTAATGAGCTGCCGATTTAATAATTTTCAAAACAACATGCCGAGGTGGCCATCCGAAAATCTGTCATCATCGAGACATGACGTGGCGTCGGTGTCAAGAAAAACGCCCCGCCGTCATTGCGAGCTCGGCGAAGCAATTCAGGGAAACGCTCGGTTCGGGGATCGCGCGCCCGCCCGGGTTGCTTCGCTGCGCTTGCGATGACGGCGTGAGGCCCCCGCAAACGGCGCGGATGCTCAGGCCAGAGCGGACCGGCGCCCTCCCAAAAATCGCCACGGGCGGATCCGGTCGGCGATGCAGGCCAAGGTCGCCAGACCTAGGATCAGGCCAAGCGGGAAACCCGTGAGCCCCGCGCCCTCGCGCAGCAGCGCGAACAGGGGCGTCGCGAGCAGCAGCCCGCGCTCGTGGCGGCGCAGGCCGCCGGTGCGGCGGGCTTCGAGCACCAGCAGCAGCGTCGCCGGGACCAGGGGCACGAGGTCGTAGACCGGCAGGTAGGGCGACAGCAGCGGCGCGGCGGCGAGCAGGGCGGCGGCGCGCAGGGCGGGCTCGGCCGGCTTGGTCCAGGCGCGGAGGGCCAGCCCGAGCGCGAGGGCGGCCACCACCGCCTGGAGCGCCCAGGCGACAGCGATCGGGCCGCCAAGCAGGCGCACGGCCCCGAACGCGCTGGCGTTGAGCTCGAGCCCGGCCGCCGCCTTCTGCAGGATGATCCGGTTGGTCTCACCCAACGTCCCAAGGAAACCGAGCCAGGGCGCGGTGCCGAACAGGGCCAGCGAGGCGCCGCACAGGGCGAGCGCGGTCGCCAGGCAGGAGGCCAGGCAGGTTCGTCGACCGGTGATCAGCAGGAGCAGCGGCGCCAGGGCGGCGAAATGCGGCTTGTAGGCCAGCAGGCCGAAGCACAGCCCGGCGAGCCAGGGGCGGCGATCGACCAGCAGCGCCCCGACGGTCATGAGCGCGGCCGTGAACAGGCCGTTCTGCCCGTAGGACAGGTTGCAGAACACCAGCGGGTGGGCGAGCGCGATCCAGGCCGCGTCGCTCCGGCCGGATGCGAACCACATCGCCCCGGCGAAGACGCCCAGAGACAGGACGGTCCAGAGCCAGAAGGCCGGAAGCGGCTCCAGGGTCGCGAAGGCGGCTGCCGGCATCAGGAAGACCGGCGGGTAGTGCCAGGCGAAGCGGCACTCCGGCCCGAACGCGGCCTTCAGGTTCTCGAGATGGACCGGCAGGTCGTAGGGCTCGCCGCCCCTTCCTTCCAGCGCGGCCCGGCCGGCCACCCAGATCTGGCTGAAATCGTTGCCCAGCATGTCGCCATACCAGTTCCGGCGCGGCTCCGGGCCGGTGCCGAACACCACGAACACGATGGCCAGCGTCAACGGCACCAGCACCCAGGCGGCGCGCTTGCCGAAGGCGAACAGCCGGGCATCGCTGCCGGCGAGATCCTTCAGGTCGGCCCAGAGGGCGGTCCCGCGCGACACCGGCGCGGCGATCGTGAGGGGCGCGGACATGGCGGCTTTCGGCGGCGTTCGAGGAGTTCAGCCTAGGCGAGGCCGGTTCCGGCGTCGTTAACGACGGGGTTTGCCCAACGGCCCGGCTTGTGCGAGACGAGCGCGGCTGCGACATTCGCGCCGTCAACGGGGGCGGCGATGACGATGCGAGCGGACGAGGCCTCCCCCGCCCCGCGCGTCCTGATCTACAGCCACGACACGTTCGGGCTCGGCCACCTGCGGCGCTCGCGGGCGATCGCCAACGCCATCGTGGCCTGCAACCGCGGCGCCCGGGCGATGATCATCTCAGGCTCGCCGGTGGTCGACCGCTACGCCTTCGCGCCCGGGGTCTACACCGTGCGGCTGCCGCCGGTGACCAAGTTCGCCGACGGCAACTATGCCAGCTTGGACGGCACCACGCCGCTCGCCCGCACGGTGGAGCAGCGCGCGGCGATCATCGCCCGGACCGACACCAGCTTCGCCCCCGACCTGATCCTGGTCGACAAGGAGCCCGCGGGCTTCCACGGCGAGCTGATGCCGGTGCTGGAATCCGCCTCCGCCCGGGGTACGCGGCTGGTGCTCGGCCTGCGCGACGTGCTCGACGATGCCGACCGCCTCGTACCCGAATGGGAGCGCAAGGGCGCCGCCGAGATCATGGCGCGGTTCTACGACGAGATCTGGGTCTACGGCCTCAGCCGCATCCACGAGCCCCTGGCGGCCCTGCCGATGGAGCCCGAGATGGCCGCCCGGATCGCCGAGCGGCTGATCTACACCGGCTATCTGCGCCGGGAAGTGCCGGAGATGCGCGCCGGCCGCGAGGAGCCGGCCATCGCCCGGGGCCCGTTCGTGCTGGTCACGCCCGGCGGCGGCGGCGACGGCGCCGCGCTGATCGACTGGGTGATCGCCGCCTACGAGACCGATCCCGGCATCCCCCTGCCCTCCCTGATCGCCTTCGGACCGTTCCTCGACGACGCCACCCGGGACGGGTTCACGGCCCGGATCGACCGGCTCGGCGGAAAGATCGCGGCGATCACCTTCGACAGCCAGATCGAGTTCCTGATGCGCAAGGCCGCCGGGGTCGTGGCGATGGGCGGTTACAACACCTTCTGCGAGATCCTGTCGTTCGATCTGCGGGCGATCCTGGTGCCGCGCACCGAGCCGCGCCGGGAGCAGGCGATCCGGGCGCTGGCGGCCGAGCAGCTCGGCCTCGCCCGGGTTCTGCTGGAGGCCGACGGACGCGCGCCCGCCCGCATGGCTGCGGCTTTGCGCGCGCTGCCGGACCAGAGCGCGCCGTCGCGGGTGCTGGTCCCGGGCCTGCTCGACGGGCTCGACGCGGTCGCACGCCGGGTCCGGGCGCTGGCCGGCCCGGGGATTCTGGGCGCCCGGGCGCGGGCCTTCTCGTGACGGAGAAACGCATCGCGGTGGTGCTGAAGGGCTATCCGCGCCTGTCCGAGACCTTCATCGCCCAGGAGCTGCTGGCCCTGGAGCGGCGCGGCCTGCCCCTGGAGATCTGGTCCCTGCGCCGCCCCACCGACCGCGCCCGCCACCCGATGCACGCGGCGATCCAGGCGCCCGCCGCCTACCTGCCCGAATACCTGCACGACGCGCCCCTGCGGGTGCTGCGCGGCCTCGGCGCCGCCCTGACGCGGCCGCGCCTGCCGGCCCTGCTCGCCCTGTTCGTCCGCGATCTGTTTCGCGACCCCTCGGCCTCGCGCCTGCGCCGGCTGGGGCAGGCGCTGGTCCTCGCGCGAGAACTGCCGGCCGCGGTCAGCCATATCCACGTGCATTTCCTGCACACGCCGGCCAGCGTCGCCCGCTACGCCGCGCTGCTGACCGGGCGGCGCTGGAGCTTTTCCGCCCACGCCAAAGACATCTGGACGACGCCCGCCTGGGAACTCACGGAAAAACTGCGCGACGCGGCCTGGGGTGTGACCTGCACCCGCGACGGGCTCGCCCGCCTCGAAGCCCTGGCGCCGGGCCGGACGCGGCTCGCCTATCACGGCCTCGACCTCGCGCGCTTCCCCGCCCCGCCACCGATCCGCGAGCCCCGCGACGGGACCGATCCGGGCGCGCCGCTGCGGCTCGTCTGCGTCGGCCGGCTGGTCGCCAAGAAGGGCCATGACGACCTGATCGACGCCCTCGCCGCCCTGCCCCCCGGCCTGCACTGGCGCCTCGACCTGATCGGTGGCGGCGAGCTGCGCGGCGCCCTTGAAGCGCGAACCCGCGAGCGGGGTCTTTCGAAAAAGATCGCGTTCCGGGGCGCCCTAGCGCAGCCGGCGGTGGTCGCGGCGATGCGGGAGGCCGACCTGTTCGTGCTGCCGACCAAGCCCGCCCCGGGCGGCGATCGGGACGGGCTGCCCAACGTGCTGATGGAGGCCACGAGCCAGGCGCTGCCGATCCTGGCGACCGCCTTCGCGGGCACGCCGGAATTCATCACAGACGGCACTCACGGCACGCTGGTCGCCCCCGGCGATCCGGCAGCCCTCGCCGCCGCCCTCGCCCGCCTCGCCGCCGATCCGGCCCTGCGTCTGCGCCTCGGTGCTGCGGCGCGGGTGCGACTGGTGCAGGATTTCTCGGAAGCGTCGGCCGTTGACCTGATCGCCGAGGCCCTGTGTCTCTCGGCAGGTCTCGCCCGATCAGCAAAAAACGCGGAACCGGAGCTGGCCGCATGCGCGTCCTGATCGCGGTCACGCATCTCCTCGGCGCCGGCCATCTGACCCGGGCCGCCGCCCTGGGGCGGGCGTTTGCGGCGGCGGGCCACGAGGCCGTGCTGGTCTCGGGCGGCGTGCCGGCCCCGATGGTCCGCCCGGACGGCCTGCGTTGGGTGCAATTGCCGCCGCTCCACGTCGTCGGCACCGATTTCGCCCGCCCGCTGGGACCGGATGGATCCCCGGCCGATGCGGCTCTGTTCGCGCGCCGCCGCGCCCTGCTGCTGGATGCGCTGGCCGATGTCGCGCCCGACGCGGTGATCACCGAGCTGTTCCCGTTCGGCCGCCGGGCGCTGGCCGCCGAGTTCCTGGCCCTGGTGGAGGCTGCGCAGGAACGCCGGCCGCGCCCGCTGGTGCTGGCCTCGGTGCGCGACATCCTGGTTGCCTCCGCGAAGCCGGAACGGATCGCGCAGGCGCATGACCGGGTGGCGCGGCTCTACGATGCCGTGCTGGTCCACGGCGATCCGGCGCTGGTGCCGCTCGACGCCTCCTGGCCGCTCGATGCCGGGACCGCGCGAAAAATCCGGTACACCGGCTATGTTGACGAGGGCACCACATGCCCGCCGTCGGCGACGCGCGAAGGCGTCCTGGTCGCGGCCGGCTCCGGGCCGGCGGGGCTCGGCCTGCTGAGAGCCTCCGCGGAGGCCGCGCGGCTCCAGCCGGCGCTCGGATGGCGGATCCTGGCGGGACACGGCGTGCCGGAGGCCGAACTCGCCGCGCTCGGACGCGGCCTGACGGACGGCACGATCGGACGCGCCCGCCCCGATTATCGCGCCCTGCTCGCCGGGGCGGCCCTGTCGGTGAGCCAGTGCGGCTACAACACCGCCATCGATCTCCTCGCGACGGCCACGCCCGCCGTGCTGGTCCCGTTCGCGGCCGGCGGCGAGACCGAGCAGCGGCTGCGTGCGGGCTACCTCGCCGGACGCGGCCTCGCGCGGGTGCTGCCGGAGGCGGAACTGACTGCGGCATCACTCCTGCAAGCGGTGAACGCCCAATTGGGCGCAAAGCCGCCCGAGCCGCACGGGATCGATCTCGGCGGGGCGGCGCGGACGGTTGGGATCGTCGAGGATTTTTTGGTCGGTCGCAGCGTTCAGGTCTCCCCGGCGGGTCAGGCGTTGCCGGATGCAGGGTTGGTCCCCTCTCCCGTGCGGGAGAGGGACAGGGTGAGGGGTGCGACCTTTCCGGAAAGACTTGGTCCCTCACCCCAACTCTCTCCCGCACGGGAGAGGGGGCGTGTCGCGGGCGGCACGCAGTGGGCCGTGAACCTTGCAACCGTCGAGGATCAGAACACCCGCGTCCGACACGCGCCCCTCCCTCCCCCCTCTGCGGGGGAGGGGCAGCGCGACGCTGCGGGTTTCGGCTCCCGGCACACCCTGTCCGGACACGGCGCTCCCCTCTCCCCCCCTGCTGCGCAGGGTACCCTCCCCCGCAGAGGGGGGAGGGAGAGCGCGCGGTTGGGTTTCACCGCCCTGCGAGAAGCGCTGGATGAAGCGGCCGCCCGGGGCCAGCGCGTGCCGTTCTGGTGGCGGGACGATGATGCCGTGGCGGCCTCCCCTGCCCTCGACCGGCTGATCGAGCTGGCCGAGGCCCATGCCGTCCCGCTCCTGCTCGCCGCGATCCCGGCCCGGATCGAGCCGTCCCTCGGAGCCCGTCTGGCTTCGGCAAAACCCCTCAGCGTCGCCGTCCATGGCCTGGCCCATCACGACCACGCCCCTCCCGATGAGAAGCCCGCGGAGTTCGGCGTGCATCGCCCCCTCGACGCGCTGATGGCGGATGCCGCCGCCGGGTTGCGGATCGCCAGGGAGCGGCTGCCGGAAGCGGCGCTGCTGCCGGTCTTCGTGCCGCCGTGGAACCGGCTCGCGCCGGATCTCGCCGCCGCCCTGCCGGGCCTCGGCTATCGCGGGCTGTCTGCCGTGCCCGGGCCGGCGATCCCGGGGCTGGTTCGCGCGGACGCGACGCTGGATCCGATCGACTGGCGCGGCACCCGCTCGCTCCGCGACCCCGACGCGCTGCTGCAGGACCTCGCCGCCGGCATCGCGGAAAACCCGTCGCGCCCTGTCGGCCTGCTGACCCATCACCTCGCCCACGACGCGATGATCTGGGCCTTCGTCACCGACCTCCTAGCACGGCTCCGCCACCATCCGGCGGTGACATGTCTCGATCCGCAAAACCTATTTTCCGGCGACACGGTGGAAACCGGCGAAGTGGGATCTAATCTTTCGGGTTCACCGGCTGCGAGGACAGGTTGAGCCCGCTTCTGTCCATCCGCGACCTCGCGGTCGCGTTCCGCACGGAAACCGGACCGTTCGAGGCGCTGCACGGCCTGTCGCTGGACGTGATGCGCGGGGAGACCCTGGCGCTGGTCGGCGAATCCGGCTCGGGCAAGTCGGTCACCGCCCAGGCGATCATGGGCATCCTGCCGGGCTCCGCGTCGATCACACGCGGAAAAATCCTGTTCCGGGACGGGCCGGAAGAAACCGACATCGCCCGGCTGGACACCGAGGGCGCGGCGTTCCGGGCGATCCGCGGCCAGCGGATCGCCATGATCTTCCAGGAGCCGATGACCTGCCTGTCGCCGCTCCACACGGTCGGCGATCAGATCGGCGAGGCCCTGCGCATCCATACCGGCGCCGACCGCCGGGAGGCCGACGCCCGCACCCAGGAGGCCCTGGCCCGGGTCGGCTTCCCGGACCCGAAGCGCGCCCTGAAGACCTACCCGTTCGAATTGTCCGGCGGCCTGCGCCAGCGCGCCATGATCGCCATGGCGCTGATCCTGAAGCCGGCCCTGCTGGTCGCCGACGAGCCGACAACGGCTTTGGATGTTACCACCCAGGCCCAGATTCTCGCCCTGCTGGCTCGCCTCCAGGACGAGACCGGCATGGCGATCCTGCTGATCACCCACGATCTCGGAGTGGTCGCCAACATCGCCCACGATGTCGCCGTGCTCTACCGGGGGCGGCTGGTCGAGGCCGGCCCCCGCGACACCGTCATGCGCGCGCCCGGCCACGCCTATCTCCAGGCGCTGTTCCATGCGGTGCCGCGGTTCGACATGGCGCCCGGCGAGCGCCTGACCCCGATCCGCCCGGCCCGCGCCGAGATCCCGCCGGTCCAGCCGCAGGCGAAGACCGCTGGCCCTTTGCTCCGGGTCGAGAATGTCAGCAAGAGCTACACCCTGCGGGCCGGCCGGTTCTGGCAGAAGCCCCGGATGGTCCACGCCGTCTCCGACGTGTCGCTGAGCCTCGCGGCCGGAGAGACTCTGGGGCTGGTCGGCGAGTCCGGCTCCGGCAAGACCACGGTCTCGAAGATGATCATGCGGGCGCTGGACCCCGATGCCGGAAAGATCCTGTTCGACGACGGCAGCGGTCCGCGGGACGTCCATGGACTTTCGGGCGACGCCCTGTTCGCCTATCGGCGCACGGTCCAGTTCGTGTTCCAGGATCCATACGCATCCCTCGATCCGCGCATGACCGTGCGGCAGATCCTGTCCGAGCCGATGGAGATCCACGGCATTCCGGCCGTCGAGCGCAAAGCCCGCTGCCGGGAGCTGATGGCCATGGTCGGGCTGGAGGCGAGCGGCCTCGGCCGCTACCCGCACGCCTTCTCGGGCGGGCAGCGCCAGCGGATCGGCATCGCCCGGGCGCTGGCGCCGCGGCCGCGCCTGCTGGTGCTGGACGAGCCGGTCTCGGCGCTCGACGTCTCGGTCCAGGCGCAGATCCTGAACCTGCTCAAGGATTTGCAAGCCGCCCTCGGGCTGTCCTACCTGATCGTTTCCCACAACCTGGCAGTGATCGACTACATGGCGGATACGATCAGCGTGATGTGCCGGGGCCGGATCGTCGAGGAGGCGCCTCGCGCCGCCCTGTTCCGCCGCCCGGTCCATCCCTACACGCGGGCCCTGCTCGCCGCCGTGCCGGACCCGAGCCTCGACCACCCGCTCGATTTCGCCGCGATCACCGGCGACCAGAACGACCCGACACGCTGGGAGGCGCCCTACCGGCTCGGTCCCGACGAGGCCGGCGCCATGCGGGCGATCGAGGCGGGCCACCGGGTCCGGTTCGCAGCCGTGCAGGACGCGGAGGCCGCCTGATGCAGCCGCGCCCGCCCGTGATGCTGGAACGCCTTCGCCGGAAAGTGCTATCGCCCCTGTTCGACCGCCTCGGCTACGACCTGGTCCCGGCCGCCCCCGACTGGAGCCACCGCCCGACCTCGCCGCGGGAGGTCAATCATCTGCTCGAATCCGCCGCCGCGATCCTGGCGCGGGATTTTTCCGCGGCCGGTATCGTGTCGGACGAAGATCTTCTCGACAGTGTCCGGGAGTTCTGGGCGCTGATCCCCACCGCCCCGGTACGGCAGCGACGAGGCGGCAGCGGCTTCAACGGCGCGCTGCAGCTCTACGTCATGATGCGCGCGCTGAAGCCGGATTTCGTGATCGAATCCGGCGTGTTCCGCGGGCTCACCACCTGGGTCATCCGGATGGCGCGTCCCGGCGCAAAAATCTTCTGCCACGATCCGGACCTGTCCGGCCTGCAATACCGCGATCCTCAGGCGCGCTACAGCACCGCCGACTGGTCCGCGGCCGACTGGTCGGGGATCGATCCGGCCCAGACGGTGGCGTTCTTCGATGACCACGTCGCCCAGGGGCGCCGGGTGGTGGAGGCCCACGCCCGCGGCCTGACCCGCCTGCTGTTCGACGACGACGCCGCCGGCCACCGGATCCACGCCCATGGCGGCCCGGCGCACCCGACCATCGCAATGATCACCGGCCCCGAGCACAGCCCCGAGCCGATCCGCTGGACCCGCAACGGCCGCCATTTCGAGCAGCCGGCCGACGACGCGCTGGTGCGGCAGGCGGGCGGTCTGATCGCCCGGGCGCATGCGTTCGACGATCTCCACCGGGCCACGGGGTATTCGCCGGCGCGGCTGACCTATGTGGCGCTGCATCCGGCGGGGGGCGGATCGTGAGCGATTTCGAGACCCGCGACGGTCACGCTGCTTTGCTCTGCGAACGCTTGGACGCCTACGCGTCCGAACCTGCCGCGGGTCCCCTCTCCCGTGCGGGAGAGGGACAGGGTGAGGGATACGACATCTCCGGAAAGACCTGGTCCCTCACCCCAACCCTCTCCCGCACGGAAGAGGGGGTAGGTCGCGACTCGCACGAGCCGTTGTTCGACCAAGGAAAGGATGGGGGCCGGAGCGGCGTCTCCCGCCGCGCGCTGATCGCCGGCCTCGGCGCCGCCGCCCTGCTCGTCCGCCCGCGCAACGCGCTGGCCGACACGCCGCCGGCCGACGCCCCCGCCCCGCCCGAAAAACCCTTCGTGATCGACCTCGCCGCCCGCGGCCGCCGCACCGGCACCGCCGGCGGGACGATCCGGACGCTGATCGCCAAGGCCCGGGACGTCCGCTACCTCTCGGTCTACGGCTACACGCGGCTGGTCGGTTACGATGCCGACTTGAACCTGCGGCCGGACCTGCTCGAGCGCATCGATGTCGCCGGCGGGGTCTTCACCTTCACCCTGCGCCAGGGCCACCGCTGGTCGGATGGGCATCCGTTCACCAGCGAGGATTTTCGCTATTACTGGGAGGATGTCGCCAACGAGAAGGCCCTGAGCCCCGAAGGACCGCCGGCCTTTTTCTTGATCGAGGGCAAGCCACCACGCGTGGAATTTCCTGATGCGGTGACGATCCGCTACAGCTGGGACCGGCCGAACCCGATGTTTCTGCCGGCGCTCGCCGCGCCCCGCGACCCGCTGATCTACCGGCCGGCGCACTACCTCAAGACCGTCCATGCCCGCTATCTCGGCAAGGAGGCCGCCGACGCGAAGGCCAAGGCGCTGAAACTGCGCGGCTGGGCGGCCCTGCACAACCGGCTCGACGACAATTACGAATTGAACAACCCGGACTGCCCGACCCTGCAGGGCTGGGTGCCGCGCACCCGCTCGCCGGCGACGCGGTTCCGGTTCGAGCGCAACCACAGCTACCACCGGGTCGACACCGCCGGGACCCAGCTGCCCTACGTCGACACGATCGTGATGGATGTGGCGTCTCAAGGCTTGCTGGTCGCCAAGACCAATGCCGGCGAGGCCGACCTGATGTTCCGCGGCCTGTCGATGCCCGACATCCCGAGCCTCAAGGAGGGCGAGAAGGCCCATCGCTACCGCACCAATCTGTGGCCGGTGGCCCGCGGTTCCGAGATCGCCCTCTACCCGAACCTGACCACCCAGGATGCCGGCTGGCGGGCTCTCAACCGGGACGTGCGCTACCGCCGCGCCCTGTCGCTCGCCATCGACCGGCGCACGCTCAACAACACCCTGCTGTTCGGGCTGGGCACCGAGGGCAACGACACGATCGTGTCCGACAGCCCGCTGTTCTCGCCGGAGTTGCGCACGCTTAACGCCGGCTACGACCCGGCCGAGGCCTCGCGCCTGCTCGACGCCATCGGGTTGACCCGCCGCGACGGCTCCGGCATCCGCCTGATGCCGGACGGCCGCGCCATGGAGCTGGTGGTCGACAGCGACGGCGAGGCCGAGATGGTTCTCGACGCGCTGCTGCTCATCACGGAGTTCTGGCGCGAGGTCGGGATCCGCCTCGTCACCAAGCCGCAGGAGCGGACCAACCTGCACCGCCGCTCGATCGGCGGGATGACCGTGATGGTCGCCGCGCAAGGCCTCGACCTCGCGGTGCCGACCGCGATCATGCCGCCGACCGAGCTGAGCCCCGCCCAGCCCGAGCACTACGCCTGGCCGCTCTGGAGCGCCAACGTCGAGAGCCGCGGCAAGTCCGGCGAGGCCTGCGACATCCTGGAGGTGCAGCATCTCCTCGACCTCGACCGGGAATGGCGCCACACCGACGACGCCGAGCGGCAGGCCGCGATCTGGCGCGCGATGCTGATGAACCACGCGCAGAACACCTGGGTGATCGGCACGGTGGCGGGCGCGCTCCAGCCCGTGGTCGGCGCCGACCGCCTCGCCAACCTGCCCAAGCGCGCCCTGTATTCCTGGGATCCCACCGCGCTCATCGGCGTGCAGCGCCTCGACGAGGTGTTCTGGGACAACGCCGCCGATACCCACGCGGAGGCAAGGTGATCGTTCAGGTTCTCCGCCGCGTCGTCACCATGGCGCTGACGCTGCTCGTCATCTCGGCGCTGGTGTTCTTCATCATCAAGCTGCCGCCGGGCGATTATCTCACCAACCGGATTATGGAACTGCGCGCTAGCGGCGAGGCCGGTTCCGTGGCCAAGGCCGTGTTGCTTATCCGCCAGTACGGCCTCGACCGGCCGGTCTGGCAGCAATACCTGATGTGGGTCGGGCTGATGCCCGGCCCGGTCGGGGTCTCGGGGCTGCTCCAGGGCGACTGGGGCTGGTCGTTCGAGTACGACAAGCCGGTGGCCGACGTCGTCGGCGACGCCTTGTGGCTGACCTTGCTGATCAACCTGACCGCTGTGGTGTTCGTCCACGTGGTGGCGATCCCGGCGGCGATCTACTCCGCCACCCACCGGCACACATTCGGCGACGCGGTGGTGACCTTGCTGGGCTATGTCGGCTTGGCGGTGCCCGGCTTCCTGCTGGCGCTGATCCTGCTGTTCTACGCCAACCGCTGGTTCGACCTGTCGATCGGCGGCCTCTACGATTCGGCGCTCACCAACCAGCCCTGGGACTGGCCCAAGATCCGCTCGCTGCTGGCACATCTCGTGGTGCCGACCCTGGTGATCGGGCTCGGCGGCACTGCTGCGATGATCCGCCGAATGCGGGCGAACCTCCTCGACGAGCTGGCCAAGCCCTACACGGTCACCGCCCGCGCCAAGGGGCTGCCGCCGATGCGGGCGCTCCTGAAATACCCGTTCCGGATGTCGCTCAACCCGTTCGTGGCCGATATCGGCAACCTGCTGCCGCACCTGGTCTCGGGCTCGGTGCTGGTCTCGCTGGTGCTGAGCCTGCCGACCGTGGGGCCGCTGCTGCTCGACGCCCTGCGCAGCCAGGATCAGTTCATGGCCGGGTTCATCCTGATGTTCGTCGCAGGCCTCACGCTGGTCGGCATGCTGATCTCCGACCTGATCTTGGTCTGGCTCGATCCGCGCATCCGCATGGGCGCACGGTAATGGGCGCGCGGTGACGGTTCCCATGATGCCAGAGACGGCCCGAGGCCACTTCGTCGATCCGGCGCCGTTCGAGCCGCAGGCGCTGGACGAGAAGCCCGCCGGCAGTGCCTCGGCCTGGCGGCTGATTCTCCGAAAATTCCTGCGCCACCGGATCGCCGTGGCCTCGGCGCTGATCCTGCTGGCGCTCTACGCCACGGTGCCGTTCGTGGAGATGCTGGCGCCCTACGGCCAGGCGCGGCGCAACGGCGACTTCCTGCATGCGCCACCGCAGGGCGTGCACCTGTTCCACGACGGGCGCTTCCTCGGGCCGTTCGTCTATCCCAACCGGGCCCATCTCGACCTCGACACCTTCCGGCGCGACTACGTGGTCGATGCCGGCCTGCCGCAGCCCCTGCGTTTCCTGTGCCGCGGCGACGGCTACGACTGGCTCGGGCTGATCCACACCGAGCTGCACCTCGTCTGCCCGCCGAAGAATGGCACCCTGTTCCTGCTCGGCACCGACCGGCTCGGGCGCGACCTGTTCTCCCGCATGATCTACGGGGCGCGGATCTCCCTCACCATCGGTCTGGTCGGCGTGGCGATCTCGTTCACCCTGGGCATGCTGTTCGGCGGGATTGCCGGCTATTTCGGCGGGATTGTCGATGCCGGGGTGCAGCGCCTGATCGAGGTGGTGCGCTCCCTGCCCGAGCTGCCGCTCTGGCTCGCCCTGTCGGCAGCCTTGCCGGCCAACTGGAGCCCGCTGCTGGTCTTCCTCGGCATCACCGTGATCCTCGGCCTGCTCGACTGGCCGGGCCTCGCCCGGGCGGTGCGCGGCAAGCTGCTGGCGCTGCGGGAAGAGGATTTCGTCCAGGCCGCCGAGCTGATGGGCGCCTCGCCGGCCCGGGTAATCGGTCGCCACCTGATCCCCAACTTCATGAGCCACCTCATCGCCTCGGCGACCCTGTCGATCCCGACCATGATCCTCGGCGAGACCGCGCTCTCCTTCCTCGGCCTGGGCCTGCGCCCGCCGGTGACCAGCTGGGGCGTGCTGCTCAACGAGGCGCAGAATCTGGCGGCGGTGCAGCTCTATCCCTGGCTGCTGCTGCCGGTGCTGCCGGTGCTGGTGACGGTGCTCGCCTTCAACTTCATGGGCGACGGGCTCCGGGACGCGGCGGACCCGTATCATTGAGGAGGCCGTGGATTGGGTCTGGAACGCGGATTCCATCCACCCCCTCATCCTGAGGTGCCCGCGCCAGCGGGCCTCGAAGGAGCCCTCCAGGGATCTCAGTGATATCTGGAGGGCTCCTTCGAGGCTTGCGCTACGCGCAAGCACCTCAGGATGAGGTGGAGAATAGGATTGACCGAACCCATTCCGTACTCCGACCCGAATTGTCGTCCTGATTATTCCGGACCAACAAGCTAGAATCTGAAATACGACGGACGCCATCGCGAAAGGCTGAACTTGACCATCGCCGTCCGCTCAGAGCACGTTCATTTGCATAGTCTTAAAACCAATCTGACCCACTGAGAGTATCCGTGGCGTTTGTAGATGAAGGCATTAATAATCGAATTTTGACGCAGTTCGGCATATTTTAGGAGGATCATTTATGCGTATAGCAGCCTTCATTACCTTGATATTCATTTCAACAGCTGCTCCAGCTCTCGCGCAGGATTTCCAGAGGGAACGCGAACTCAACGTCCTGAAGGACATCGCGTCCAGCCAGCGGCAGCAGGTCGAGCTTGCCCGACAGCAGGCCCAGCGCGATGGCGAGCGGGCGTGGCGCGAGCGGAATGCCTACGTCAACGCGCAGCGGGACGCGCTGAGCGCCCGCCGCTTCGATCGGCACTGATCGACGACCGGTCCCCATCCGGGATTCCGCCTTACCCCGCCAACGGCAGCGGCGCGATCCGGGCCGGCGCGACGGCACTCTTGCGCTCCAGCAGACCGGGCGGCGGGACCGGCGCGTCGATCGTGCAGATCACGCCGGTTTCCTCGTAGGTCAACGCGACCTCGCCGGCCAGTTCCCGGGCGAGGCTGCGCTCGATCAGGCGCGAACCGAAGCCGGTGCGGGTCGGCTTCTTCACCGGCGGCCCCCCGCGCTCGGCCCAGCGCAGGTACAGGCGGATCTCGTCCTCGCGCCGCACCGTCCAGGAGATCTCGACCGTGCCGCCCTCGACCGAGAGCGCGCCGTACTTCACCGCGTTGGTGCCGAGTTCGTGCAGCGCCATGGCGATCGACAGGGCGAGCCGCGGCGGCAGGCGCAGGGCCGGCCCGATCACCGCAAAGCGCGAGGCATGGCCGTCGCCGGATTCGAGCGGCCGGATCGCGTCCGCCACCACGGCCGACAGTTCGGCGCCTTCCCAGCTCTCGCGGGTGAGCACGTCGTGGACCCGGGCGAGCGCCAGAAGCCGCGCCTCGAACGCCGCGCGGGCGGCGTCGGCCTCCGGACCGTCGAGGTTGCGCAGGGACTGGCCGGCGATCGACTGCACCGTGGCCAGCGTGTTCTTCACCCGGTGGTTGAGCTCGTGGATCAGGAGCAGCAGATGCTCCTCGGCGAACTTCGCGTCGGTGATGTCGATGTTGCAGCCGGTATAGCCGAGGAAGTTCTGGTCGTCGTCGAGGCGCGGTACGCCTTCGCAGCGGAGCCAGCGCACGGTCCCGGCGCGGTCGACCACCCGGACCTCGGTGCGGAACGGTGCCCGCACCTCGAAGGCTTCGGTGAACGCCCCACGGAAGCTCTCGAGATCATCGGGGTAGACGATCCGCTCCCAGCCCTCGACCGTGAGGTCCGCCGCGGCGATCCCGAACATGTGCTCGAAATGGAGGTTCGCGAAGCTGACCGCGCCGGTCTCGTCGGTCATCCAGATCAGCGCGGGCGCCGAATCGGCCATGTGGCGGAACCGGGCCTCGCTCTCGCTGAGCGCCGTAAGGCCGCGGCGGGTGTCGGCCAGCGCCCGGTCGCGCTCGGCCTCGCGGGTGCGCAGCCGCAGGGAAGCGTCCGACAGCACCGCGCCGAGCCGCTGGATCTCGTGGACCGGCGACGGCACCCGGGGGATCGCCTCGCCGCGCGAGAGCGCCGGGCCGGAGGCCGCCAGCAGCCGGAGCGGGCGCGAGACCCGGGACCACAGGTTGACCGCCAGCACCGACGAGGTCGCCAGCACCAGCAGGCCGAAGCCGGCGAACGCCCAGACCCACCGGCGCACCCGCGCATCGACCAGAGCCTGCGGGATGCTGGTGGCGACCATCCAGCCGGTGAGCCGCGAGCGCGCCTCGATCACCACCACGGGTTTGTGCTGGCGGTCCTGCCCCTCCCACACGCCCGGCGTCGCCGTCTGGACCTGGCGCAGGCTCGCGAGCCGGGGCTTGCCGACCACCGGATCCGGATCCGGCAGGCGGGCGAGGACGATTCCCGAGCGGTCCGAGATGCCGGTGGTCCAGCCGGGCACCACCTCGCGGGACAGGATGCCCTGGAGCCGGGACAGCGGCACGCTGAAGCTCAGGATGTAGCCGACTTCGCCGTCGACCATCACCGGCACGCCGACCGCGTAGGTGGCTTCGGCCGGGGTCGGGCCGGGGATGTAGCCGCTGACCATCGCGCGCTGCATGCCCTGCGTCAGGTCCGGATCGAACGGCAGCGGCATCATCGGCAGCGGCGCGGCGCGCGGCACGCCGGTATTCACGACCTCCTGCCCGTTGGGCCGCCGCAGCAGCACGTCGAGATCGATCGATTCGCGCACCAGGCGCGCCTGCGCGTCGAAGGCCTCGAAGTCGCCCTGGCGGATGCGCGGCGAGGTCGCGAGCGTCTGCAGCACCGAGACGAGGCCGGCGGTGTCGCGGTCGAGCGACAGACCGATGCCGCGCACGTTCTCGCGAGCGTCCTGCTCGAAGCGGGCGCGCTCGGCCGAGGCGTAGCGCATCAGTAAAATACTTGTGAACAGCAGTCCCGGGCCGATCAGCGCGATCACCAGGGCGATCAGGTAGACCTGAGTCGAGAAGCCGTTATGGCCGAACCGGTGAAGCCGGCGCGACAGCCATGACCGGCGCGCGGGAAGGACCGCCGGGAGGTTCACGCCCTCGGCCTCCTGCTCCGGGCTCAAGCGGCGCCCGTCCCCGGCACGCGGTGCCCCGCGGGCTCCTCGCCGTTCCCTCGTGTCATGTCCGGTCGATATGGCCGAGATCGCGCCCCGGGTCGAGGTGGTCGCGCACCCGCTGCTTGAGGGCCTTCACGTCCGGAAACCCGCCGTCGCGGACCCGTTCCCACAGCAGCACGCCCGCGATCTCGATCCGGAACGCGCCGCCGGTGGCGGGCACCAGGGCGACCTCGCCGAGGTCGTCCCGGAAGGTCGAGAGCAGCTCCTGCGCCATCCAGGCCGAGCGCAGCAGCCAGTTGCACTGGGTGCAGTAGGTGATCGCGACACGCGGACCTGCCGCGCGCCCCTCGCCCTCCCCCGTCACGTCGCTGTCGGGCCGGTCGCCCGCTTGCTTCTCGTGCATGCGGGCACAGCGCATTGCGGCGCCTTGCTTGTCAACCTCAACGCAGGGCGCTTGACGTTTCGGGTCGGCGCGCCCTAGAAGGCCCGGCATCCGGTCGCCGCCTGCTCCAGGCGTGTTCGACCGCGTTGGTTCCGCCCCTGGGGTTCGGCCCCGCGGCGGCACGGACGGTTAGCACAGCGGTAGTGCGTTCCCTTCACACGGGAAAGGTCGCAGGTTCGATCCCTGCACCGTCCACCATTCTCCTCCCTCCCCCCCGAAGGTCCGACCTGTCGGACACTTGCGTCGGTTTGCCACCCGAAACGCCCGTGCTAAGGCCGCTTCATCGGTGAACGCACAAGCTTCGACCCGGCATCAACCGGGCTCCGGCGGCACGAGCAGGGTAAGGGCGGGAACAGCCATGAAGGACATCCTCGACAAGCTCGCGGAACGGCGCGCGCAGGCTCGCCTGGGCGGCGGCGAGACGCGCGTCGAGGCCCAACACAAGCGCGGCAAACTCACGGCGCGCGAGCGGATCGAACTCCTCCTCGACCACGGGTCGTTCGAGGAATTCGACATGTTCGTGCAGCACCGCTCCACCGATTTCGGCATGGAGAAGCAGAAGATCCCCGGCGACGGCGTGGTCACCGGCTGGGGCACGATCAACGGCCGCACGGTGTTCCTGTTCTCGAAGGACTTCACGGTGTTCGGCGGCTCCCTGTCGGAGGCCCACGCTCAGAAGATCGTGAAGGTCCAGGACATGGCGCTGAAGATGCGCGCCCCGATCATCGGCATCTTCGATGCCGGCGGCGCGCGCATCCAGGAGGGCGTCGCGGCGCTCGGCGGCTACGGCGAGGTGTTCCGCCGCAACGTCATGGCCTCGGGCGTCATCCCGCAGATCTCGGTGATCATGGGGCCTTGCGCCGGCGGCGACGTCTACTCGCCGGCCATGACCGACTTCATCTTCATGGTCCGCGATACGAGCTACATGTTCGTCACCGGCCCGGACGTGGTGAAGACCGTGACCAACGAGGTGGTGACGGCAGAAGAACTCGGCGGCGCCAAGGTCCACACCACCAAGTCCTCCATCGCCGACGGCTCGTTCGAGAACGACGTCGAGGCGATCCTGCAGATCCGCCGCCTGCTCGACTTCCTGCCGGCCAACAACATCGAGGGCGTGCCGGAGATCGAGAGCTTCGACGATGTCGACCGGCTCGACATGTCGCTGGACACCCTGATCCCCGACAACCCGAATAAGCCCTACGACATGGGCGAGCTGATCCGCCGCATCGTCGATGAGGGCGACTTTTTTGAAATTCAAGCGGCCTACGCGCGCAACATCATGACCGGTTTCGGCCGGATCGAGGGCCGCACCGTCGGGTTCGTCGCCAACCAGCCGATGGTTCTGGCCGGGGTGCTGGATTCGGATGCCTCGCGCAAGGCGGCGCGGTTCGTGCGCTTCTGCGACGCCTTCGCGATCCCGATCGTCACCTTCGTGGACGTGCCGGGCTTCCTGCCGGGCACCGCGCAGGAATATGGCGGCCTGATCAAGCACGGCGCCAAGCTGCTGTTCGCCTATTCGCAGGCGACGGTGCCGCTGGTGACGATCATCACCCGCAAGGCCTTCGGCGGCGCCTACGACGTGATGGCCTCGAAGCACGTCGGCGCCGACCTGAACTACGCCTGGCCCACCGCGCAGATCGCCGTGATGGGCGCCAAGGGTGCGGTGGAGATCATCTTCCGCAGCGAACTCGGCGACCCGGACAAGATCGCGGCGCGCACCGGCGAGTACGAGGACCGCTTCCTGTCACCGTTCGTTGCGGCCGAGCGCGGCTACATCGACGAGGTGATCATGCCGCACTCGACCCGCCGGCGGATCGCCCGGGCGCTGGGCATGCTCCGCACCAAGGAGATGGAGCAGCCCTGGAAGAAACACGACAACATCCCGCTCTGAGCGGGAATCAGCTGCGGTCGCTGTGCTCGATCACCGCGCACAGCGTCAGCGGCCCCTTGTCGGGCGAGACCATCGCCGAGCAGGTGATCCGGGCGCCGCCGAGATCGACGTTGCTGTGGCGCAGCCGCACGGCGGCGGCCTGGGCCTTGCGCCCGGCCTCCGTGATGGTCGTGGCGTCGATGCCGGTGACCGCGTGACCGGCCCGGCCGAAGGTCTCGTAATACGCGTCCGGCGGGTTCGCGCCGCGATACTGCGCGCCGACCGAGGACAGGTTCGGGCTGCCGCAGGCCAGCGACAGGGTCATGTCGGGGCCGGCGGTGAAGCTGGCGTAATCGCTGCGCCGCTCCGTGGCCGTCGCAGCCGTCTCCGCCGTGACCTTGTCGATGAGTGTCTCGCAGGATTGCGCGCAGGCGGAACCTGGGCCGGCTGCGAGGACGGCTAGGGTGATGACCGGGAGAAGTGCACGCATCGTTTGAACATAGCGCGACGCCCGAAACCCGCGAGGGGCGCGGCGTTCGGGCGCGATACGCCGCTGCCGCCTATCAGCCGAACCCGCGGCGGCGATCCGTGACACCGTTCGGGTCTTGCGTAAGCAGCCGTCGCTTGAGGCGGCCGATCGCTTCACGTTGCAATTCGCTCGGTGCCGAATGGGCGCCGGCCACCTTGGTCAGCATGTCGATCAATTCGGCGCGCTCGGCAGCATTGAGTTGCCGACGCAGCAGGGGAATCAATGGGTCGGCCACCTGCGAGAACGGCAGGCGTGCCTGCGTGTAGCGCCAGGCGCGCTCGAACATCGCGGATATCGACGTGATCCCGAGGGGCGACTCCATGAATTCTAGGATGCGCGTCTTCTCGGTGGCGGTGACCGGGCTCCCGGTCCGCACGAGCTGGAGCATCAGGATGATCGCGGCCAACCGCACGTCGCGCACACGCTCGAGGGACGTGCCGAAGACATCCTCCAGGACGGATTTCGCCTGCCGCTGAAGACCCTTGGTGTCTTGGTCGATTGCGTTGAGGTGCTGGACCGTGCGGTGGGCCCGGATGATCCAGAAGATAATGGCGGCCAGGATGCCGTCGACGACGATCAGGATCGGCACCGTCGCCTCACCTTACGATTCGACACCGCGATAGCACCACGCCACGAAAGCGGGGTCAATTTGACGCAGGCGGTCGCGGCAGGCTCGGTACGATTGCCGGGTTCAGGCGGCGGTGGCGCTCGCGCTGCCCGTCCCGAGCTCCAGCAGAACGATCTCCGGCGGCACGCCGAAGCGCACCGGGATCCGGCTCATGCCGAAGCCGCCGGACACGATCAGATGGCGTCCGTCCTGGATGACGTGGCCGTAGGCGTAATCGTGGCCGCGCACTCGCCGGATCGCGGGCGAGTGGCCGAACAGCCGGATCTGACCACCATGGGTATGGCCGGCGAGCGTCAGCGAGACCCGGTCGGGCACGTCGGCGAAGATGTCGGGCTCGTGCGCCATCAGGATCACCGGCGCGTCGTCGGTGATCGTGCCGAGGGTAGCGGGCAGGTCGTCGAGGCCGACATCGAAGCTGTTGAAGTAGGGCTGCTGGTCGGCGAGGCCGGCGAGCCAGAACGGCCGCCCGTCCTTCACCAGCCGGACCGCCTCGTTCTCCATCACGGGGATGCCCCGCGCCTCAAGCAGGCGCTTGACCGCCGGCGAGCCGCGCCGGGACCGCTGAACGGCGTGATCGTCCCACCAATCGTGGTTGCCCAGGATCGCGTGGGTGCCGAGCGGCGCCTTCAGGCCCTCGACCATCCGGGCGAATTGTTCGAGCGGCAGCTTGCGCCAGGCGATCTTGCCGGCCGGGTAATCGCCGAGCATCAGCACGAGGTCGGGCTTCAATGCATTGGTGGCGTCGATGATCTCGGCCACCCGGTCGAACGGCATGTACGGTTCGCAGATGTGGAAATCCGCCAGCACCGCCACGCGCAGGCGCAGGGCCGGGTCCCAGCGCGGCAGGACCGGCGCGTAGTTGGTCACCACCAGCCGGTGCAGCGGCTCGACATCGACGGCGTAGACCCCCGTGGCAGCCACGAGGCCGGCACCGGCCCCAAGTCCGGTCAGGAACTGCCGTCGGCTCGGCACGATCAGCATGGGGTGTCCAAAGGCTCTCGCATTGATACGCGTGCCGCTAAGCGCGCAGTCCGGCGAAACCGGGGCGGTGCCCAGCCTGACACGAAGACGCTTCAGGAAGCCTGAATCCCGCATCCGGCGATGGCCTGCGGTGACGGGCAGGCTATAACGGGCGGATAACGCCGCAAGAAACGTCCGGACCCCAATGTTGAACCGCCCCCTGCGCATCGGCACCCGCGGCAGCCCGATGGCCCTCGCCCAGACCGGGATGGTGCGTGACAAGATCGTGGCGGCCAATCCGGGGCTCGCGACCGAGCTGGTGGTGGTCACCACGGTGGCCGACAAGATCCTCGACCGCCCGCTCTCGGAGATCGGCGGCAAGGGCCTGTTCACCAAGGAACTTGAGCAGGCATTGTTCGCCAACGAAGTGGATGTCGCGGTCCATTCCATGAAGGACGTGGAGACCTGGCTGCCGGACGGCCTGGTGATCGCCTGCATCCTGGAGCGCGACGACCCGCGCGACGCGTTCCTGTCCCCGCACGCGGACGGGCTGGCAGGCCTTCCGCAAGGCGCACGGGTCGGCACCTCCTCTCTGCGGCGGGGCGCGCAGGTGCTGATGACCCGGCCGGACCTGAAGGTCGTGCCCCTGCGCGGCAACGCCAACACCCGGATGCGCAAACTGGAATCCGGCGAATGCGACGCGACCCTGCTGGCGCTCGCCGGGCTGGAGCGCCTCGGCCTGCAGGACATGGCGCGCAGCATCCTGTCGGTGGACGAGATGCTGCCCGCGGTGGCGCAGGGCGCGCTCGGGATCGAGTGCCGGGCCGACGACGCGGCGGTCCGCGATCTGCTGGCGCCGATCGCCTGCGCCCGCACCACCACGGCGATCGCGGCCGAGCGCGCGCTGCTCGCCGAGCTCGACGGCTCCTGCCGGACGCCGATCGCCGCCCTGGCGCAGATCGACGGCGACATCCTCAAGCTCGACGGCCTGCTGTTCCTGCCCGATGGCAGCCGGCACTGGTCCGTCTCCCGGCAGGGCTCGGTGGCGGATGCGGAGCGGATCGGCCGCGAGGCCGGCGCCGTGCTGAAGGAGGCCGCGGGGGAAACCTACGCGCGCCACCTGCAATAGACGGCGCCTTCAGCGCAGCAACGGCACTCCCAATCTCCCCCCTCATCCTGAGGCGCCGAAGCGCAGCGAAGGCCTCGAAGGAGCCCTCCAGGGATCGCCGCGCTTTCTGGAGGGCTCCTTCGAGGCCCGCTGACGCGGGCACCTCAGGATGAGGGGGAGATTGAGATCGGCCGATCCAGCAAGGCGCTCATTCTCGATCGTCACCCCGTGCGCGGTCACGGCGAATGCTGCGGCGGACGGCGATGAGCTGCCAGATCCCCAATCCGAAGGCCAGGGCGAAGACCAGCCCGATATCGAAAGCCGCGAACAGGCTGTCGCTCACAGGAGAGCCTCACGACGGCGCGGAGGGGCCGAAGGCCTCGCGCTCGCGCATCCGCTCGATCAGTTCCAGCACGTGCACGACCCGGCCGCCGACGTCCCACCAGGGGCGCAACACGGAAAGCCGTCGGTCGGGCAAGGGCGGTTGACGCATCACCGCGTCGATCAGGAACGCAACTTCCGGCAGGGCCGGCGCCGCGAGGCCGGGCGCGGCCGGATCGGTGCGCAGGGCGCGGGCGATCAAAGCGAGCTTCCGGGCGGTCCCGACCCGGGCGCGGCTGCTGACGGAATCGTATCCCTGCCCCGCCACCACGCGGCCGATCTCCGCATAGATCAGCGCAGCCGCCCGGATCGCCGGGCGGCAGGGGGACGGCAGGGCCGCGATCCCGGCTTCGGCCCGCCGGTACAGCCCCTCGGCCTCGGCGAGCAGCCGGGCGACCACGCCGGCCAGCGCCGGGCTCGGCTGCGGATCGGCCAGGAACGCCTCCGGGTCGAGCCCGGCTTCGGCCATCCAGTCGAGCGGCAGGTAGAGCCGGCCCATCCTGGCATCCTCGCCGACATCGCGGGCGATGTTGGTGAGCTGCATCGCGGCGCCGAGATCGCAGGCGCGGGCGAGCGCATCGGGGGAGCGCGCGCCCATGATCAGCGCCATCATGGCTCCGACCGAGCCGGCCACCCGAGCCGCGTAGGCGTGCAGCGCGTCTAGGTCGGCGTAAAGCCGTCCCTCCGCGTCCCAGCAAAAACCCTCGATCAGGGCGTAGGGCAGCGCTTCGGGGATCGCGTAGGTGCCGACGATCTCCGAGAAGGCCCGGTCTGCGGGCGCGTCGGCGGGCGTGCCGGCATAGGCCAGCGCCACTCGGGTGCCGAGCCGGGCCACCGCGTCGCGCCGGTCGGATGGGTTCTCGGCCTCGTCGACCAGATCGTCCGAGAGGCGGCAGAAGGCGTAGAGGCCGTAGGCCGCTTCGCGCACCTCCCCGGGCAGCAGCTTTCCGGCGGCGAAAAAACTCTTCGAGCCGGCGCGGATCGCCAGCCGGCAGGCGGTGCGGTCGGCGGCCGCGGCGAATTCAGGCGGAAACACGGGCATCCGGAACCACCAGATCGAGGATACGGGCGGAGGAGAGCACGCCGGGCAGACCGGCCCCGGGATGCGTGCCGGCTCCCACGAGGTACAGGTTGCGCACGTCGCTCGACCGGTTGTGCGGGCGGAACCACGCGGATTGGGTCAGGACCGGTTCCAGGCCGAAGCCCGATCCCCGGTAGCTCTGGAAATCGTCCTGGAATTCCTGGGGCGTCGTCACCTTCGAGGTGACGATGGCCTCCGACAGGCCGGGCAGCACGCTCGATTCCAGCATCTCGGCGATCCGGCGCCGATACGGCTCGGCGAGCGCCCGCCAATCCTGACCGCCGGCCAGGTTCGGCACCGGGGCCAGCACGTAGAAGGCGTCGCAGCCCGGGGGCGCGAGGCTCGGGTCGGTGGCTGTCGGCCGATGCAGGTAAAGGCTCGCATCCTCGGCCAGAACCTTCTTGTCGAAGATGTCGGCGAGCAGCCCGCGATAGCGCGGCCCGAGCAGGATCATGTGGTGGGCGATGTCCGGATAGCGCCGCTTCGTACCGAAGTACCAGACGAACAGGCCCATGGAGGAGCGCGCGCGCCGCAGCCGCCCGGGACTCCAGCGCCGGGGCTTCGGCAGCAGCCGGGCATGCGTCACCGCCGAATCGGCGTTCGAGACCACGAGGTCGGCCGCGATCGTCTCGCCGCTCGCGAGCTCGACGCCGGTGGCGGTCCCGTCCTCGACGCGGATGCGGGCGACATCGACGCCGAGCCGGACCCGGCCGTTCTGGCTCCGGATCAGCCGGACCAGCCCGTCGACCAGCTTGCCTGTGCCGCCCATGGCAAAATGGACGCCCCAGCGACGCTCCAGATCGGCGATCAGGCAGTAGATCGCGCTCGCCCGAAACGGGTTGCCGCCGATCAGCAGCGGGTGGAAGCTGAACACCGTGCGCAGCCGCTCGTCGCGGATGAAGCGCGCCACCACGGCGTGGACCGAGCGGTGACCCGAGAGGCGCAGCAGGTCCGGGGCGATCTTCAGCATCGCGCCGACGCTGCCGAACGGGACATGGCCGAGTTGCTCGAAGCCGATCCGGCAGACGGCGCGGCTGTGGTCCATGAAGCGGTCGTAGCCGGCGACATCGCCGGGGGCGAAGCGCGCCACCTCGGCACGCATCCGCTCGGGATCTCCGCTGTACTCGAAGGTTTCGCCGTCGGCGAAGCGGATCCGGTAGAACGGATCGATCGACACCAAGGCCACGTCGTCGGAGAGCCGGCGGCCGGCGAGCTGCCACAGCTCCTCGAACAGCTGCGGCGCCGTGACGATGGTCGGCCCGGCATCGAAGGTGAAGCCGTCCTGCCGATGGACCCGGGCACGCCCGCCCGCCTGCTCCAGCCGCTCCAGCACGGTGACGCGGTAGCCCCGCGCCCCGAGCCGGACGGCAGCGGCCAAGCCGCCGAAGCCAGAGCCGACGACGACCGCGTGCGGTCGCCGATCCGTCGTCTGCCGCTCCGCCTGCTCGACCGCGAGTGTCAACATAACTTGACACTATGCCGGGGATTTTTTCATACGCAAGGCCGAAACGCGGGTCCGGCCTCGCTGACGCAGGTTGCCCTCAGAACTCACCGGCCAAGCCGGCGCGGACGCCGACATTGCTGTCGCCGGCATAGGCGACGCCGGCCGTGATGGCGATCGGCACGCAGCAGGTCGGCAGCCGGTGCGCTACCGCGATGCCGCCGGCCCATTCGCCGCGATAGGTCGCGCCGTTGGTGGCCCAGGTGGTCTTGCCGGGAGCCGACGGCATCGGCGCGGTCGCCATCGCGATCGCCATGGCGACGCCCTGGCGGGCTTCCTTGCGGGTCTGGACCGCGTAGCGCTGCATCGTGTCGGTCTTGGCCTCCAGGTTGTTGACCTGGGACTGGACCGAATCGATCCGGTTGCCGAGGCCGGCGATGGTCGAGGGTCCGTAGGCCGAGGCGGCGAGATTGCCGGCGGCGTCGGTGGTCACGAAATTCGTCGCGCCGCTCTGGGCCGCGGCGCTCGCCTGGGAGGCGATGCCGGCGAACGTGTAGGTGTTGGCGGCGTTGCCGATCGCCACCTGATTGGCCTGGGTCGTCTTGACGTTGGCGCCGATGGCGATCGTGTTGGCCTGGTTGGCGGCGGCGCCGTTGCCGAGCGCCACGCTGTTGTTGCCGGCCGCCGAGGCCGCCGCGCCGATCGCCGTGGATCCCGTCCCGGTTGCACCGGCGACGAAGCCGAGGGCGGTGCTGCCGTCTCCCGAAGCCGCCGAGGCCGTGCCCACCGCCGTGCTGCCCACCCCTAGGGCGCTCGCCGCATAGCCGAGCGCGACACTGCCGGTATTGGCCGCGCTGGCCCCGGTGCCGACGGCCGTGGAGGCGCTGCCGGCCGCGCTCGACCCGTAGCCGACCGCGAGCGCGTCGCCGCCCGTGGCGATCGGAGCTGCCTGGCCGCTGGTGTTGTTGGCCGCGACGCCGGTGGCGCTGGAGAGCGTGGAGAGCCGCAGGTCGGCGACGAAGGTCTGGCCCTGGGACTGAGTCACGTTGCCGGTCACGATGTAGAGGCCCTGGCCGGTGCCCCCGCCGCCACCGGTGCCGCCGCCTGTGCCGCCGCCACCAGTTCCGCCGCCTCCAGTGCCGCCGCCCCCAGTGCCGCCCCCCGTCCCGCCGGTTCCGCCCGCGGTGCCGAGGGTCAGACCGGTCCCGAGCAGGCCGTCACCCGGACCGGTGGTGCCGATGAGCAGGCCGGTCCCGAGCACGCCGCCGCTGGTGGTGCCGACATTGAGGCCCGTGCCGAGGATGCCCGTGCCGGGGTTGGTGGTGCCGGCGGTCACGCCGGTGCCCAGAAGGCCGCCGCTGGTGGTGCCGACATTGAGGCCGGTCCCCAACAGGCCGCTGCCCGGGCTGGTGGTGCCGACCGTGAGCCCGGTTCCCAGAATACCGCCGGAGGTTGTATCGAGGGTTCCACGCAGAAGCTGTGCCTGCGCCGGCGCGACGACCGGGATGGCGAGCAGCGTGCCGGCGAGCAACGGTCCGATACGGCCGGCCGACCGGCGCAGGACGGCATTCGATGTCCGCGGGCGCGCCGGGACGTCGGTCGAGTTACGCATCTAAGACTCCATTGCTGCGCGGCCCTGCAGATCCCGGCCCGGTCCTGAATTCCGGAGGGCGCTAGGCGGGTACAGGCACACCTTCTGGTAGAATGCTTAACACCAACTTTCAGTTGTATTTGTAATCGCTATTTCGCGCCGTACGCGACATCACCCGCTTCAGCATGGCGTGGGTTCCGATCGCCTCAGAAAACCCGCCTTTCCGCAGCGATATCCGCCCGAACCGGGGGCATCTGGGCCACGCGAGCGATGGCCGGAGAGAATGGACGCGTGATGGGCGGGCGGGACAGGACCATCTTCGTAGCGGGGCACCGCGGGATGGTGGGATCGGCGATCGTGCGCCGGTTGCGCGAACTGGGCTACGGGCGGATCCTGACAGCAGACCGTCGGGCGCTCGATCTGCTCGACCAGGCCGCGGTCCGTTCGTTCTTCGCCGCGAACCGAATCGACATGGTCTACCTGGCCGCCGCGAAAGTCGGCGGCATCCACGCCAACAATGCCTATCCGGCCGAGTTCATCCACGAGAACCTGCTGATCCAGGCGAACCTGATCCACGCCGCGCACGTGGCCGATGTCGACCGGCTGCTGTTCCTGGGATCCTCTTGCATCTACCCGAAGCACGCGGAGCAGCCGATGCGCGAGGACGCGCTGCTGACCGGGCTGCTGGAGCCGACCAACGAGCCCTACGCGGTCGCCAAGATCGCCGGGATCAAGATGTGCGAGAGCTACAACCGGCAATACGGGCGGCGCTACCGCAGCGTGATGCCGACCAACCTGTACGGGCCGAACGACAACTTCCACCCGCAGAACGCCCACGTCCTGCCGGCGCTGATGCGGCGCCTGCACGAGGCCAAGCAGGCGGGAAGCCTCGCCGTCACGGTCTGGGGCACCGGCCGGGCGATGCGCGAGTTCCTGCATGTCGACGACATGGCGCGCGCCAGCGTGTTCGTGATGGAGCTGGACGATGCGGTCTACGCGGCCAACACCCGTCCGGACCTGTCGCACATCAATGTCGGCACCGGCGAGGATTGCACGATCCGCGAGTTGGCCGAGGCGCTCGCCCGGGTGATCGGCTACGAGGGGCGGCTGGACTTCGACGCGACGAAGCCCGACGGCACGCCGCGCAAGCTGATGGACGTCTCGCGGCTCAGAGCGATGGGCTGGCAGCCAGAGATCGGCCTGGAGCAGGGGCTGAGCCAGACCTATGGATGGTTCCTGGAAAACCACGCCACCTTGCGCGGCTGAGAACGTCCACCGCACCCCATCCGACCGGGCAGGAGAACCAGCATGGCCCCGCGGGCCCCTGACGATGCCGAGCAGGCGCGACGGCGCAAGTTCCTGCGCGATTTCCACACCTTCGATTCGAATATCCGCTTTCCGGCCCCCTACACGCAGTTCGCCGGCAAGCCGCTGGCCCCGGCGCCGGGACAGGGTTGGCGCTACGACGCCCTCGGCTACCGGAACGACGCCCACCCGGAGGGGCGCCCCGCCGCCGAGACCCTGCGCGTCTTCGTGGTCGGCGACAGCACGCTGGTCGACGGCCAGGTCTTCGCCGACACGATCCCTGGGCGCCTGGAAACCGGGTTGAAGCGTCGCTACGGCGAAGGCGCGCGCGTCTACAATTTCGGTGCGACCTCGGCCTGCCTGAACCAGATGATCGCGCTGATCACAACCCGGCTGATGGACCTTCAGCCCGACGTGATCTTCGTGCTGGGCGGTGCCACGGACATCTTCCAGCCCTGGAGCTTCGACCCGCGCGCCGGCTATCCGTACAACCACTTCGCACAGGAAACCCTGTACGACTACTTCTTCAACACGACGAAGACGAACGAGGACGCCGAGGATCTGTCCTATGACAGCCTCCAGGCGCTGATCTTCGGGCGGCTCGACAACCTCCGGGCGCTGACGAACTGGCAGTCGGATATCTGGGAATGGGAGGTGGTGCGCCAGTTCGAGCTGGCGCTGAAGCGCCTCGCCCGCCTCTCCGGCGGCATCGGCGCGCCGGTGCGGTTCCTCCTGCAGCCGGCGATCGTGCGCAAGACCGAGCGGGTCGGCGACGAGCACAGCGCCGCCTCCGGCGAGTTCCTGGCCTATCTCGACCGGCAATACACGCGGATCGAGCAGGTGCTCGGCCGGCTCGACGCCGACGGCCTGACAAAGGGTCCGTTCACGGCCCGGGATTTGAGCCGACTCTTCGAGGCCGACACGCGCTTGCTGTTCACCGACATCGTGCACGTCACCTCGGAGGGCCGGCAGGTGATGGCCGACAGGCTGGCCGCGGAGGTCGCGGACGTGCTCGGCCTCCCAGCTGAGGGATAGCGCGTGGTCACGCCGATCGTCTTCATCGGGGACTCGATCACCGAGGCCTGGGGGTTCCACCGGCAAGCCACCTTCGCGGCCCACGACCTGATCCCGCGGGGCGGGTCCGGCCAGACGGCGCGCTGGATCACCATGCGGTTCCGCCGCGACCTGGAGGAGACCGGCGCGCAGGGCGTCCACCTCCTGTGCGGCGTCAACGATATCGGGCGCAACGAGGGGTTTTTCGTCCCGGCCGAGGACATCGCCCGGACGCTGGCCGGCATGCTCGACGAGGCCCGGGCGCTGGGCGTGACGGCCTGGGTCGGCTCGATCCTGCCCGCCGCCCGGATCCCCTGGAACCCGGCGGTTCCGGACGCCCCAGCGATGATCGCCGCCGTGAACGCCTGGCTGCGCGAGCATGCCCACGAGCACGGCGCGACTTTCATCGATTACCATGCCGTGCTGGCGGACGAATTCGGGGCGCTGCGCAGGGCCTACACCACCGACGGCCTGCATCTCAGCCCGGCCGGATACCAGGCGATCGAGCCGCTGATGCTGTCGGCTTTGGGACGGATGCCGGCGGGGGATACGCTTCAGGCGTCCGGCGGTGCGACGGGGCGGACATTCGGCAGACGGTGGCGTGCGGTGCTTGCCGCCGCGGTTACGGTCTTTATCGCCGGCTTGGTCCTCATGCTGGTTCTGCGCTGACGAGACAGTTGGCTCGGCGATAAGCCGCAGCCTTATCTCGACGCGTGAACATCCAACCCGTCATCCCGGGGCCGCAGAGCGGAGCCTGGGATCCAAAGCCGCCGACAGTTCGAGGTCCTGGGCCGGCGGCGGATCTGAATTGCCGCCTCCTGCGGCCCCTTCGGGTCCGGGCTCGCCTCCGGCGCCCCGGAATGACGGTGCGTTTTATATGACGGCCATTGCGTGCAGGATTACCCGGCCAAACAGGAAAATCACACCCGCCGCACCGCCCCATGCGCTGCGCTGGTGGTCAGCATCGCGTAGGCGCGGAGCGCCGCGCTGACCTTGCGCTTGCGCGGGCTCGCCGGCTGCCAGCCGGCAGCCTCCTGCTCGGTGCGGCGGCGCTCCAGCTCGGCAGGATCAACCGCGAGGTGGATGGAGCGAGCCGGGATGTCGATGGCGATGGTGTCGCCGTCGCGCACGAGGCCGATCAGGCCGCCCTCGGCCGCCTCCGGGGAGACGTGGCCGATCGACAGGCCGGAGGAGCCGCCGGAGAAGCGCCCGTCGGTGACCAGCGCGCAGGCTTTGCCGAGGCCCTTCGATTTCAGGTAGCTCGTGGGATAGAGCATCTCCTGCATGCCGGGGCCGCCGCGCGGACCCTCGTAGCGGATCAGCACCACATCGCCGGCCGTGACCTTGCCGTTGAGGATGCCGTCCACCGCGCCGTCCTGGCTCTCGAACACCCGGGCGCGCCCCTCGAAGGTCAGGATCGAGGCGTCGACGCCCGCGGTCTTCACGATGCAGCCCTGCTCGGCGAGGTTGCCGTAGAGCACGGCCAGGCCGCCATCCTGCGAATAGGCGTGGGCGGCCTCGCGGATCACGCCGCCTTTCCGGTCGAGGTCGAGGTCTTCGAAGCGGGATTCCTGGCTGAACGCCACCTGGGTCGGCACGCCGCCCGGCGCAGCGCGGTAGAAGTTCTGGACCGAGGCGGCGGGCTCACCGCGCACGTCCCAGCGTGCGAGCGCCGCGCCCAGGGTGCCGGCGGCGACGTTGCCGGTCTCGGTGTCGATCAGCCCGGCCCGGTCGAGCTCGCCCAGGATGGCCATGATCCCGCCGGCCCGGTGGACGTCCTCCATGTGGACGTTGGCCACCGCCGGGGCGACCTTGCACAGGACCGGCACCCGCCGGGACAGCCGGTCGATATCGGCCATGGTGAACGGCACCTCGCCCTCGTGGGCGGCGGCCAGCAGGTGCAGCACCGTGTTGGTCGAGCCGCCCATGGCGATGTCGAGCGTCATGGCGTTCTCGAACGCGGAAAAACTCGCCACGGCGCGCGGCAGCACGCTGGCGTCGTCCTGCTCGTAATGGCGGCGGGCGAGGTCGACGATCAGGTGACCGGCCTCGACGAACAGGCGCTTGCGGTCGGCATGGGTCGCCAGTACCGAGCCGTTGCCCGGCAGCGCCAGCCCCAACGCCTCGGTCAGGCAGTTCATCGAGTTCGCGGTGAACATGCCCGAGCACGAGCCGCAGGTCGGGCAGGCCGACCGCTCGATCACCTCGACATCGGCATCCGAGATCCGGTCGTCGGCAGCCGCGATCATGGCATCGACCAGATCGACCTTCTTGGCGATGCCGGGCAGCTGGACCTTGCCGGCCTCCATCGGGCCGCCCGAAACGAACACGGTCGGGATGTTGAGCCGCAGGCACGCCATCAGCATGCCGGGGGTGATCTTGTCGCAATTCGAGATGCACACCATCGCGTCGGCGCAGTGCGCGTTGACCATGTACTCGACGGAATCGGCGATCAGCTCCCGGGAGGGCAGCGAGTACAGCATGCCGTCATGGCCCATCGCGATGCCGTCATCGACCGCGATGGTGTTGAACTCCTTGGCGACGCCGCCGGCCTTCTCGATCTCCCGCGCCACCAGCTGGCCGAGATCCTTCAGGTGGACGTGGCCGGGCACGAACTGCGTGAACGAGTTCACCACCGCGATGATCGGCTTGCCGAAATCGCCGTCCTTCATGCCGGTGGCGCGCCAGAGGCCGCGGGCGCCGGCCATGTTGCGGCCATGGGTGGTGGTGCGGGAACGATAGGCAGGCATCGCGCGGTTCAATCGGTTCAGAAGCGAATCTTTCAAAGGTAGGGGCTTCTGCGCCCGCCGCCGCGCCGCTGCAAGCGTCGCCGGAGCGGGTGCGACCGTGGCATGCTCCTGGCAAATACCGGGATCGAACGGGGGCTGAGTCGCGCGATGGACCGAGTGGATTTCCTGCGGCGGGCCATCGACCAGGGCCAGGGCCGGACCGAGGCCGACCTCGTGCTCAAGGGCGGGCGCTTCCTCGACCTCGTCACCGGCGACCTCGTCGCCTCCGACATCGCCATCTGCGGCGACCGGATCGTCGGGACCTTCGGCCTCTATCGCGGCCGGCGCGAGGTGGACGTGTCCGGCAAGGTCGTCGTGCCGGGCTTCATCGACACGCATTTCCACGTCGAATCCTCTCTGATGCCGCCGCAGGAATTCGAGCGCTGCGTCCTGCCCCACGGCGTCACCACCGGCATCTGCGATCCGCACGAGATGGCGAACGTGCTCGGCACCGAGGCCTTCGCGTGGTTCCTGGCCTCGTCCGAGACCCTGGCGATGGACCTGCGGGTCCAGCTCTCCTCCTGCGTGCCGGCCACCGACCACCTCGAGACTTCGGGGGCGCGGATCGGCGCGGCGGACCTGCTGGCCTTCGCCGGCCATCCGAAGGTGATCGGGCTCGCCGAGTTCATGAACTTTCCGGGCGTGCTCGCCGGCGACCCGGGCGCTTTGGAAAAGCTCGCGGCGTTCCAGAGCCGGCATATCGACGGCCACGCGCCGCTGCTGCGCGGCGCCGCGCTCAACGGCTACATCGCCGCCGGCATCCGCACCGAGCACGAGGCGACCACGCCCGAGGAGGCGCTGGAAAAGCTCTCGAAGGGCATGACCGTGCTGATCCGCGAGGGCTCGGTCTCCAAGGATTTGCACGCCCTGGCGCCGATCCTGACCGAGCGCACGGCGCCGTTCCTGGCCTTCTGCACCGACGACCGGAACCCCCTCGACATCGCCGAGGAGGGGCATCTCGATTACGTCATCCGCACCGCCATCGCGCTGGGCGCGCCGCCGCTGGCGGCCTACCGGGCGGCGTCATGGTCGGCAGCCCGCGCCTTCGGGCTGCACGACCGCGGCCTCGTGGCGCCGGGCCAGCGCGCCGACCTCGTCGTGCTCGACGATCTTTTGGAGTGTCGCGTCGCGCAGGTGTTCAGCGCCGGGCGGCCGGTGGAGGATGCGTTGTTCGCGAACCGGCCCGCCATCCAGCCGATCGGCCGGGGCAGTGTGCGGGCGCGGCGGGTGACGGCGGCCGATTTCGCGGCCCCGGGTTCCGGGCCGTCGACGCCGGTGATCGGTGTGATGCCGGGCAAGATCATCACCCTCCGGCACGACCTGTCGCTGCCCTATGTCAACGGCGAGCGCCGGATCGACCTCGATCAGGACGTGATCAAGGTCGCGGTGGTCGAGCGTCACGGCAAGACGCCGCCGGGGGAACGGGGCATCGGCGTCGCCTTCGTGAAAGGGTTCGGGCTGAAGCGCGGCGCCATCGCCTCCTCGGTCGGGCATGACAGCCACAACGTCACCGTGGTCGGCGCCAACGACGCCGACATGGCCGTGGCGGTGAACCGGCTCGGCGAGATCGAGGGCGGCTTCGTCGTGGTCGAGGGCGGCCGGGTGCTGGCCGAGATCGCCCTGCCGGTCGCCGGGCTGATGAGCCTGATGCCGTTCGATTCGATCCGCGCGTCGCTCGTGAGCCTGCGGGCCGCGGCGCGGGGCCTCGGCGTCGTCCTGCCGGAGCCGTTCCTGCAGGTGGCGTTCCTGCCGCTGCCGGTGATCCCGCACCTCAAGATCACCGACAAGGGTCTGGTGGATGTCGACCGCTTCGCGCTCATCGACCCTTGAAAATCGATTGCGCGCAATCTATATCGGGGCTACACAGAGGGGGTGACGGCCCTAGATGCCGACTCTCTTCCTGTAACCGGAGATCGCACCATGTCCGTAGACGTGAAGTACCGCACCACCGCGACCGCCACCGGGGGCCGCGACGGCGCTGCCAAGACGGCCGACGGCAGCTTCGAGGTGAAGCTCGCGACCCCCAAGGAACTCGGCGGCGCCGGCGGCCCGGGCGCGAACCCCGAGCAGCTCTTCGCCTCCGGCTACTCGGCCTGCTTCTTGGGCGCCATGAAGGCGGTCGCCCCCTCGCTGCAGCTCAAGGTCCCGGCCGAGACCAGCGTTACCGCCAATGTCGGCATCGGCCCGCGCTCCGAGGGCGGCTTCGGCATCACCGCAGACCTCACGATCAGCCTGCCGGGCCTCGACCGCGCCGATGCGCAGAAGCTCGTGGACGCCGCCCACCAGGTTTGCCCGTACTCCAACGCCACCCGCGGCAACGTCGATGTCGGCCTGACGCTCGCCTGAGCCGAACCGTCACTCTATCCGTCTTCCTCAGCCGGAGGGGCCCGCGCGAGCGGGCCTCGACGAAGCCCTCCAGCAGTCGCAGCGATCCCTGGAACCCCCCTTCGCGGGCGCCGCTTAGGGGCGCCATCTCAGGATGAGGTCGCGGGTAGGATATCTGTAGGCTCGGCCGCGCCCTCCCCGTCATTGCGAGCGCAGCGAAGCAACCTAAGCACGCGCTCCCGTCTGAGACCGCGAGCTGCACTGGGTTGCTTCGCTGCGCTCGCGATGACGGCGCAGCTGGATTTCGAAACGTAAGCGCTTACGCGACCGCCTGCGCCCGCATGCAGACGTGGCCGGCCTCATCCAGGGTCACGCCTTCGAACCCCTCCCCTGTCCGTCGCCCACAGACCTGAAAACTCTGGTTGGCGGTCATCGGCGAAACGCCGCGATGCGTGAAGCTTCGCGGCACCCGTCCGAGCAGCGTCGCCGCGAGGTTCATCAGCAGCGTCGCCTGGATCGGCCCGTGGACCACGAGGTCGGCATAGCCCTCGACGTGCGTCGCGTAGGGCTGGTCGTAGTGGAAGCGGTGGCCGTTGAAGGTCATCGCCGAGTAGCGGAACAGCAGCGTCGGCGTCGCCGGCACGGCCCAGACCCGCTCGTAATTCGATGCGTCGTCGCGCTCGGCCGCGCCCCCCGCTCCGCTCTGCGCCCCGGCGGCCTCCCGGTAGACGATGTCCTGCCGCTCCCGGATCGCCACGCCGCGGGCGGTGGCGAGGGCGTGCGCGACCGTGACGAAGCACAGCCGGCCGCTGCGCCCCTCCTTGAAGGCCACGTCGCGCACCGTCTCGGTACGGGTCACCAGATCGCCCTCGCGCAGCTCCGAGAACGTCTCGACCTGCCCGCCAGCCCACATCCGCCGCGGCAGTGGCACAGGCGGCAGGAACCCGCCCTTGGCCGCGTGGCCGTCCGGCCCGAGGGCGTCGGCGGGCGGGGTCTCCGGGGCGAGGCACCAGTGCAGCGCCGGCGGGGCTGCGCCATCCGGCATCGGAGCCAGATGCGGCGTGAAGGTCGCGCGGAACTCGGCGAGCAGACGCGGCGTGACGAGGTCCGTGGTCTCGCGGGTGCGGCCGATCCAGGCGGTGAGGTCGGTCATGTCAGTACGACCGCGGCAGGCCGAGCACGTGCTCGGACAGGTAGGCCAGGATCAGATTCGTGGAGATCGGCGCCACTTGATAGAGGCGCGTCTCGCGGAACTTGCGCTCGATGTCGTATTCCTCGGCGAAGCCGAACCCGCCATGGGTCTGGATGCAGGCATTGGCGGCCTCGAACGAGGCGTCGGCGGCGAGCATCTTGGCCATGTTGGCCTCTGCGCCCGGATTGGTGCCGGCCTCGTAGAGGCTCAGCGCCTCGCGGACCATCAGCTCGGCGGCGCGCATGTTGGCATAGGCCTTCGCGATCGGGAACTGGACGCCCTGGTTGGCGCCGATCGGCCGGCCGAACACCGACCGGTCCGCGGCGTAGGTCTTCGCCCTGTCGATGAACCATTTGGCGTCGCCGACGCATTCCGCGGCGATCAGGATCCGCTCGGCATTCATGCCGGACAGGATGTAGCGGAAGCCGTTTCCTTCCTCGCCGATCAGGTTCTCCGCCGGCACCCGGAGGCTGTCGAAGAAAACCTCCGTGGTGGCGTGGTTCATCATTGTGCGGATCGGCCGGATGGTCAGGCCGTTGCCGATCGCCTCCCGCATGTCGACGAGCAGCACCGACAGGCCGTCGGTGCGCTTCGTGCCCTCGGTTCGCGGGGTGGTGCGGGCCAGGAGCAGCATCAGGTCCGAATGTTCGGCCCGGCTGGTCCAGATCTTCTGGCCGTTGACGACGTAGTGGTCGCCCTCGCGCCGGGCCGTGGTCTTCAGGCTGCCGGTGTCGGTGCCGGAACTCGGCTCGGTCACCCCGAAGGCCTGGAGCCGCAGGCGCCCCTCCGCGATGGCCGGGAGGTAGGCGGCCTTCTGCGCCTCGGAGCCGTGCCGGAGCAGCGTGCCCATCGTGTACATCTGCGCGTGGCAGGCGCCACCGTTGCAGCCCGCCCGCTGGACCTCCTCCAGGATCGCAGCGGCGGCCGAGAGCGGCAGGCCGGAGCCGCCATACTCTTCGGGGACCAGGACCGACAGGTAGCCGCTCTCGGTCAGCGCGGTCACGAATTCGGTCGGGTAGGCCATCTCCCGGTCGAGGGCCCGCCAATACGGCCCGGGAAACCCGGCGCAGAGCTTGGCGACCGCCTCGCGGATCTCGGTATAGGCTTCCATGGCGCGCCTCAGGCCGTGCGACCGCCATCGACCGGCAAGTCGACGCCGGTGATGAATTCGGCCTCGTCGGAGGCCAGGAACAGGGCCGCGGCGGCGATGTCCTCGGCGCGCGACATCCGCCCGAGCGGGATCGTCGCGATGAACTTGTCCCGGTTCTCCGGGGTGTCGGGCACGCCCATGAAATGCTCGAGCAGCGCCGTGGCGCCCATCACCGGGCACAGGGCGTTCACCCGGATCTTCCAGGGGGCCAGTTCCAGCGCCAGCGACTTCGAGGCGAGGCTCGCCGCCCCCTTGGACGCGTTGTACCAGGTCAGCCCCGGGCGCGGCCGGAGCGCCGCCGTCGAGCTGACATTGAGGATCACGCCGCCGCCCTGGTCGCGCATCAGCGGGGCGATTGTCCGGACGTAGTGGAAGATCGACTTCACGTTCACCCGGAAGACCCGGTCGAACTCGTCCTCGGTCACCTCCAGCAACGGCTTGTTGCGGTGGGTGGTGCCGGCGTTGTTCACCAGGATGTGCGGAATGCCGAACCGCGCCCGGGTCTCGGACACGCTGGCCTCGACATCGGCCGCCGCCCCGACATCCGCGGCGATCGCGATGGCATTCGCGCCGATCTCCCCGGCGACCCGCTCGGCCGCCGCCCGGTCGATATCCACGCAGGCGACCCGGGCGCCCTCGGCGGCGAAACGCTGGGCGATGCCCGCGCCGAAGCCGCTGCCGGCCCCTGTCACGACCGCGATTTTTCCGTTCAGTCTCATCGCTTCCTCCTGTTTTTGTTTTTCCAGGCTGTTCAACGTTCACGCATATCCAAGCCCCTCCCTCATCCTGAGGTGCGGACGCGCAGCGGCCGCCTCGAAGGAGACCTCCAGGGATCGCGGTGGCATCTGGAGGCCTTTTTCGAGGCTCGCGCTTCGCGCGAGCACCTCAAGATGAGGTCGCGGGTGAGGCTTTAGGCCAAACATGCGTTCAACCCCGCGCCCCAAACTCCCGCCGGATCCGCGCGCTGTGCTCGCCGATATCCGGCACCCGGCCAAGCGCGCGGACTTCGCCGTCGATCAGGACCGGCGGCGCGACGATGCGGGCCGTTCCGGCCGAGGTCTCGACCTCGGCGCGGACCAGGGCCGGATGGGTGGCGAGGTCGGCCAGCGTGTTGACGAACCCATAGGCGGTGCCGGCGGCCTTGAGCCGGGCGGCGGCCGCGTCGCGGCTCAGCCGCACCAGGGCGGCGCCGACGCGCAGATCCACGGCGGCGCGGTTCGCCACCCGGGCGTTGTTCGAGGCAAAGCCCTCGGCTCGGGCGAGATCCGGCTCGCCCAGAACCCGGTCGCAGAAGCTTGCCCATTCGCGCTCGTTCTGGATCGAGATCAGCACGAGGCTGTCGTCGGCGGTGGGGTAGGCGCCGTAGGGCGAGATCGAGGGATGGGCGAGGCCGACCCGCTGCGGCTCGCAGCCGGTGCCCTCGAAATAGAGCAGCGGCACGTTCATCCAGTCGGCCGCGCCGCTGAACAGGCTGACCTCCAGGGCGCAGCCTTCGCCCGAGATGGAGCGGGCGATCAGCGCCTCCAGCACTGCCGCATGGGCATCCATCCCGCAGGCGATGTCGCAGACCGAGACGCCGACCCGGCCCGGGCCGGCCGGGTGGCCGGTGATGCCGGCCATGCCGCTCTCGGCCTGCACCAGCAGGTCGTAGGCCTTCATGTCGCTGTAGGCGTGGCCGGCGCCGTAGCCTGAGATGTCGACGGTGATCAGCCGCGGATGGCGCACCCGCAAATCAGCCGAATCGAAGCCCGCCCGGGCGGCTGCTCCCGGGGCGAGGTTCTGCACGAACACGTCGGCCTCTTCGAGGATGGCGTGCAGCAGGCGGGCGTCGTCCGGATCCTTGATGTCGGCAACCAGGCTCTCCTTGCCGCGGTTCAGCCAGACGAAGTAGCTCGCCAGCCCGTTGACGGCGGAATCGTAGCCGCGGGCAAAATCCCCCTCCGGGCGCTCGATCTTGATCACCCGGGCTCCGGCATCGGCGAGCCGGGAGGTGCAGTACGGCGCGGCGACGGCCTGCTCCAGGGCGAGGACGGTCAGCCCGCGCAACGGCCGGTTCACGCTCATTCACCGCTCCCCGCATCCGGAACGCCCCGCTTCGCGAGGCCGAAGCGGAGTGAACTGGGTCGGCCGCGCGCCCCGCCAAGCGGGGGCGGCTGACATCCGGCGCGAAGCCGCAGCCCTATTCCGCGGCGCGCAGGGCCTGTTGCGCGTGGGCGGCCTCGCGGTCCTCGGCCAGCTGGTCGTCGACCGCCTCGGGCCTGTCCCGGAAGGAGAAGCGGTGCGCCAGCCGGTCGAGATAGATGTAGATGACCGGCGTCGTGAACAGCGTCAGAATCTGGCTCACGGCAAGGCCGCCAACCATGGCGTAGCCGAGGGGCTGCCGGATCTCGGAGCCGGTGCCGGTGGCGAGCATCAGCGGGATGCCGCCCAGCAATGCCGCCATGGTGGTCATCAGGATCGGGCGGAACCGCAGCAGGGCCGCCTTGCGGATCGCCTCCTCCGGGCTCAGCCCCTCCTCGCGCTCGGCCACGATGGCGAAGTCGATCAGCATGATGCCGTTCTTCTTCACGATGCCGATGAGGAGAATGATGCCGATCAGCGCGATCAGGCTGAAATCGTAGCCCGCCCACATCAGCACGGCCAACGCACCGACGCCGGCCGAGGGCAGGGTCGAAAGGATCGTGATCGGGTGGATGAAGCTCTCGTAGAGGATGCCGAGGATCAGGTAGACCACGAACAGGGCCGCCAGGATCAGCAGCGGCACCGTCGAGAGCGATTGCTGGAACGCCTGCGCGGTGCCCTGGAATCCGGTGACCACGGTCGGCGGAACCGCGAGGTCCTTCATCGCCTGGCCGATCGCGTCGGTGGCCTGCCCCAGCGCGACGTTGGGGCCGAGGTTGAAGCTGATCGTCACCGCGGGGAACTGGCCCTGGTGGTTGACCGCGAGCGCCGCCACCGGGTCGGTGGTCCAGCGGGCGAAGGCCGCGAGCGGCACCTGCCCGCCGCCGATCGGCGCCTTGATGTAGATCTTGTCGAGGCTCTCGACGCTGCCCTGCAGGGCCGGGAGCACCTCCAGGATCACGTGGTAGCTGTTGAGCTGCGTGAAATACTGGGCGATCTGCCGCTGGCCGAAGGCGTCGTAGAGGGTGTCGTCGATCAGCTGGGGGGTAATGCCGTAGCGGGAGGCGGCGTCGCGGTCGATCGCCAGCGTCAGGGTGGTGCCGCGGTTCTGCTGGTCGGTCGCGACGTCGCGCAGTTCCGGCAGCGTCTTCATCTTGTCGAGGATGCGGGGCGCCCAGGCGTTCAGCTCGGCGAGATCCGGGTCCTGGAGCGTGTATTCGAACTGCGTCCGGGAGGTCCGGCCGCCGGTGCGCACGTCCTGGGTGGCCTGGATGTAGCTGCGGATCCCCTCGACCCGCTCCAGCTTGGGCCGCAGCCGGCCGATGATCTGGAAGGCGTCGGCCTCGCGCTCCTCGCGGGGCTTGAGCGTGATGTACATCCGCCCCGAATTGAGCGCCTGGCCGTTGCCGCCGAGCGACATGCCCACCGTCGCCACGTCCGGATCGGCCTGGACGATGGCGCCGACCTTCTCCTGCAGGGTCTTCATTGCCGAGAACGAGATGTCCTGCCCCGCCTCGGTGACGCCGATCATGAAGCCGGTGTCCTGCTGCGGGAAGAACCCCTTCGGGATGACGATGAACAGGTGGATGGTCAGCGCCAGGGTCGCGAAGAAGGTCAGCAGCGTGATGAAGCGGAAGCGCAGGGCGAGGTCGAGCCCCTTCGCGTAGGACGACAGCAGTCCGTCGAACACCGCCTCGCTCGCCCGGTACAGGCGGCCGTGGTGGCCGGTACCGTGGGGCTTGAGGAGGCGGGCCGCCATCATCGGCGTCAGCGTGAGAGACACGAAGGCCGAGACCGCGATGGTCATCGAAAGGACCACGGCGAATTCCCGGAACAGGCGGCCGATGATGCCGCCCATCAGCAGCAGCGGGATCAGCACGGCGATCAGCGACACCGAGATCGACACGATGGTGAAGCCGATCTCGCCCGCGCCCTTGAACGCGGCCTCCATGGGCCGCATCCCCTCCTCGACGTAGCGGCTGATGTTCTCCAGCACGACGATGGCGTCGTCGACCACGAAGCCCACCGAGATGGTCAGCGCCATCAGCGACAGGTTGTCGAGGGTATAGCCGGCGAGCCACATCAGCGCGCAGGCGCCGAGCAGGGCGAGCGGAACGGTCACGCTCGGGATCACGGTCGCCCAGAAGCTGCGCAGGAATACGAAGATCACCGCGACCACCAGGACGATGGTGATCAGCAGCGTGAACTGCACGTCCTCCACGGAGGCGCGGATCGTCTGCGTCCGGTCGCTGAGGATGCCGATCTTGATGCCGGCCGGGAGGGTCGCGGTCAGGCGCGGCAACTGCGCCTTGATGCTGTCCACCGTGTCGATGACGTTGGCGCCGGGCTGCTTGAACACCACCAGGAACACGCCGCGCTGGCCGTTGGTCCAGCCGGCCTGCTTGGTGTCCTCGGGCCCGGCGACCGCGGTGCCGATGTCGCGCACCCGCAGGGGCGCGCCGTCGCGATAGGCGACGATCACGTCGTTCCAGTTCTGCGCCGTGGTGAGCTGATCGTTGGCGAAGATCGTGTAGCTGTGGCTCGCGCCGTCGATGCTGCCCTTCGGGTTGTTCACCGTAGTCAGCGACAGGGGCGTGCGGATATCCTCCAGCGACAGGCCCTTGGCGACGAGCTTGGCCGGATCGACCTGGATCCGCACCGCGGGCTTCTGCTGGCCGCCGATGAACACCTGCGCGACGCCCGAGATCTGGCTGATCCGCTGGGCGAGCTGCACGTCCACCGCGTCGTCCACGTCGATCAGCGGCAAGCTGTCGGAGGTGGCCGAGAGCAGCAGGATCGGGGAATCGGCCGGGTTGACCTTCCGGTAGGTCGGCGGGGTCGGCAGATTCTTCGGCAGCTGGCCGCTCGCCGCGTTGATCGCCGCCTGGATGTCGCTGGCCGCGCCGTCGATGTTTCGGTTGAGGTCGAACTGGACCGTGACCGTCGAGATCCCGAGCGAGCTCGTCGAGGTCATCTGGGCGACGCCCGGGATCTGCGAGAATTGCCGCTCCAGGGGCTGGGCCACCGAGGAGGCCATGGTCTCCGGGCTGGCGCCGGGCAATTGCGCGGTGACCTGGATCGTCGGAAAATCCACCTGCGGCAGCGGCGCGACGCCAAGCAGCGGATAGGTGACCATCCCGAGAAACAGGATGCCGACCATGATCAGCGTGGTCGCCACCGGGAAGCGGATGAACGGCGCCGAGATGCCAGCCTTCATTGCAGCCTCTCTCGCAGACCCTCACGCGGCATCGCGGCCGCCCCGTCGATGCGGAGTCCCATCACGGATCGGCCTTGGCCGACCGGTTGGACGCCGTCGTTTCCGCCTGAGCCGTGTGGGCCGCGTGCGGATCGGCCACGAGGCTGCCGTCCTGGACCTTGTACTGCCCGGCGGTGATCACACGCTCGCCGGGCTTCAGGTCACCGGCCAGCACCTGTGTCCGGCCCGAATCCGAGCGCCCGGCCTTCAGCACCCGCTGATGGGCGTGGCCGGATTCGTCGATCACGAAAGCGAACAGGCCGTCGGGCCCGTGCTGGACGGCATCGTCCGGCACCGTCGTGGCCGCCGTCACCGTGCCGACCCGCATCTTCGTCGAGACCGACAGGCCGGGCCACAGGGCGTGGTTCTGGTTCTGGAACACCGCCTTCAGGCGGATCGTGCCGGTGGCGGTATCGACCTGATTGTTGAACAGGGCGAGCTTGCCGTCCGCCAGCTTGGTCAGCCCGTCCGTGGTCCAGGCCGCCACCGGCACGTCGCCGGTCCGCAGGGCGGCGCCGATCGCCGGCAGCTGATCCTCGGGCGCCGTGAACACCACGAAGATCGGCTCGACCTGTGTGATGGTGACGATCGCCGACTGACCCGCGGCGGTGACGATGTTGCCGATATCGACCTGGCGGAAGCCGGTGACGCCATCGATCGGCGCCCGGATCGTGGCGTAGCTCAGCTGCGTGGTGGCGTTGTCGATGGACGCCTGATCGGAGGCGACCTGCGCGGTCAGCTGCGCGACCATGGCCGTCTGCGTCTCGGTCTGCTGGCGCGACGCGTAGGCCCCGAGACCGGTGTAGCGGACGAGGTCCGCCTTGGCGTTGTTGAGGTTGGCGGTATCCTGATCCTTCTTGGCCTTCGCCTGGTCCAGGGTCGCCTGGTAGGGGCGCGGATCGACCTGGACCAGGATGTCGCCCTTGCGGACATTCTGGCCCTCGCGGAACGCGATCTGGTGGATCTCGCCGTCGACCCGGGTCCGCACCTGGACGGTATTATAGGCCTGGACGGTGCCCAGCCCGTTCAGCAGCAGCGCGAACGGCCCCTGCTCGACGGTCCCGAGGGTGACCGGCACGGGCACCGGCGCGGCCGCCTTCGCCTTGGCCACCGGCCGCTCGGTCGTGCGCACGTAGCCGTAGGCCCCGCCGCCTAAAACGGCGAGGACCACGATCATCGTCACCAAACCGCGGGACCGCCGCGGCTTCTGCTTCACCGTCATCGACCGCGGGCCCCCTCCGCCGTGGAATGCGACAGCCTCGTCCGATCGGGTCGCGTCGCGATGGCTGTCATCGTGGCTCAGCATGCCTGACTGGCCCTTGCGTGATCGAGCCGCGAAGCGTCCCAAGATCGGTCACCGTCACGCCGAAAAATATTGCATTCCCTAGCATACAATCGGCGCGGCAACATTAGGGCGCAGTGCCGACTTCGAACGCGAGCCCACACCCCCTGCCCGCGATGACCGCCGATTGCGCCCATGGCAATCGCGTCGCACATGAGCGAGAGAGCCGGTGCGACGACGCGCCGGCGCGCGCATGGGCGGATGCCGCGGCGTCCGGCCGCGTAGTCAGGACACCGGGACGCCGCATGGCCGAGACTCTGGAACTGGACGGCCTGAACGAGTTGCGGGCCGCACTCGTGGAGGAGCGGCAGACCATCGTCGCGTCGGTGCGCAAGCTGCGCGATGCGCGACGGCAGAAAGGCACCTTCGTGCTCGGCGACGGCGCAGCCGCGGGGTCGCGGCTGGTGGCGGTGCAGCACCAGATCGACGTCGTCGATTCCATCATCACCACGCTGACGAAGGGTTGAGAGCACTCCGCCAGCGACGTGAACTGGGCGGCCGAGCGGAACGGACAGGTGCCACGTCTCCGTGTCCGTTATGTTTCTCACGTTTGCTCAAGCTTGCGGGCAGCTTTTGCCCCCACTCGGTGCGGGCCCGGTTCGCCAGACACATCGGGAAGCGGCGCGAACACGGTTTCGGCGTGACGATGCAGGCCGGTTGTACAGGCCGTGCCCGTGTTTGAGGCTGGACCGCCGAAGCGCAGTGCTGATACCGGACCGCAGCGCAAGGCGCGGGATGCCACGACATGAACGCCTTCGATCGACGCGAGACCGAAACCGACGCAGCTTTCCCGCCGCAGGACATTCCCGAGCCGGCGGCTCTCTGGGCGGCCATTCGCGCGGACTTGCGAGCGCGCGACGAGCGCACAGCCCGCTTGCGCGCCATGCGCCTCATTGCCGGGGACGACGAGGCGGCCTGACGGTTCGCCCGGAATCAGGATTCGCCGGTCTCGCCTGAGCCCAAAAGACGCGAGGCCAGGGCGAAGCCGACCGCCATGGCCATCGCCTCGGCCTGTTCGATCAGGGCCGGGTCGCCGCTATCCCGGGCGCCCTGGAGCAGCCCGACCGCGTGCTGTCCGAGCCTGACATCGATATCGTGGCGGGAAGATCGGTGCGCGTCGCGTTCGTGCGAGCCAAGATCATTCATTGTTGACGTGCCGAGGGATTCGAGGGTGCCGGCGCGAACGGCGGGGAGACCGCGCCCGAGGGTTGGGTGTTCACGGACGCCCGCGAAGACGCGCATGATCGCGCTCTCGGAGCGGGGGATGGTGCATCGATCCCTGCAACCTGCCTAGAGCCGTTGATTCGTCACGCTCGCTGCCGAATCGGCAACCACTTCGGTGGCGAGCGCTCTGGCCGGATCCGAGACGCGGCGCTTCCCGATCGGCTTGCCGGCGATGTCGGACCGACTTGCGCCACCCTTGACCCCACGGCGCGCATGATCCTTGCTCCCGTCGCCGCGACGACGAGGTATCCCGTGCTGCTGACGCCCCGCGAGAAGGACAAGCTGCTCATCGCCATGGCGGCGCAGGTGGCGCGCAACCGCCTGGCGCGCGGGGTCAAGCTGAACCACCCCGAGGCCGTAGCGCTGATCACCGACTTCGTGGTCGAGGGCGCCCGCGACGGGCGCAGCGTCGCCGAGCTGATGCAGGCGGGGGCGAACGTGCTCACCGCCGACCAGGTGATGACTGGCATCGCCGAGATGATCCACGACATCCAGGTCGAGGCGACGTTTCCTGACGGGACCAAGCTCGTGACGGTGCATCACCCGATCCGGGGGGCGGTCTCGACCGACGTGCCGGGTACCGTCACCACCCTACCCGGCGAGATCGTGTTCAACGCCGGCGCCGAGCGCATTGTGATCGAGGTCGCCAATGCCGGCGACCGGCCGATCCAGGTCGGCTCGCACTACCACTTCTTCGAGGTGAATCCCGGTCTCGTCTTCGAGCGCGAGAGGGCGCGCGGCCGGCGCCTCGACATCGCACCCGGCACCGCCGTGCGCTTCGAGCCGGGCTCGACCCGGGAGGTGGTGCTGGTGCCGCTGTCGGGCGGACGCACCGTCTATGGGTTCCGCGGCGACGTGATGGGCAAGCTGTGACCATGGCCAACACGCCGAAGCCCGCCACCCTCCCCCGGGCCGCCTATGCCGACATGTTCGGGCCGACCACCGGCGACCGGATCCGGCTGGCCGATACGTCCCTCGAGATCACGGTGGAGCGCGACTTCACCACGTACGGCGAGGAGGTGAAGTTCGGCGGCGGCAAGGTCATCCGTGACGGGATGGGCCAGAGCCAAGTCACCAACGCCGCTGGCGCCGTCGACACGGTGATCACCAACGCGGTGGTGCTCGACCATTGGGGCGTCGTGAAGTGCGATGTCGGCATCGTGCGCGGCCGGATCTTCAAGCTCGGCAAGGCCGGCAACCCCGACGTGCAGCCCGGGATCGACATCGTCGTCGGCCCCGGCACCGAGGTGATCGCCGGGGAGGGAAAAATCCTCACGGCCGGCGGCTTCGACAGCCACATCCACTTCATCTGCCCGCAGCAGATCGAGGAGGCCTTGTGCTCGGGGGTAACCACGATGCTGGGCGGCGGCACCGGGCCGGCGCACGGCACCTTCGCCACCACCTGCACCCCCGGTCCCTGGCACATCGCCCGGATGATCGAGGCGGCCGACGCCTTCCCGATGAACCTGGCGTTTGCCGGCAAGGGCAACGCCTCGCGCCCGGAGAGCCTGGTCGAGATGGTGCGAGCCGGGGCCTGCGCGCTGAAGCTCCACGAGGATTGGGGCACGACGCCGGCGGCGATCGACACCTGCCTGTCGGTGGCGGACGCCCACGACATCCAGGTCATGATCCACACCGACACGCTCAACGAGTCGGGGTTTGTCGAGGACACGATCGCGGCTTTCAAGGGCCGGACGATCCACGCCTTCCACACCGAGGGTGCGGGCGGCGGCCACGCGCCGGACATCATCAAGGTCGCCGGGCTGCCGAACGTGCTCCCGTCCTCGACCAACCCGACGCGGCCCTACACCAAGAACACCATCGACGAGCATCTCGACATGCTCATGGTCTGCCATCACCTCGACCCGTCGATCCCCGAGGATCTCGCCTTCGCGGAGAGCCGGATCCGGCGCGAGACGATCGCGGCCGAGGACATCCTGCACGATATCGGCGCGCTCTCGATGATGTCGTCGGACAGCCAGGCCATGGGCCGGGTCGGCGAGGTCGTGATCCGCACCTGGCAGACCGCCGACAAGATGAAGCGCCAGCGCGGCGCCCTCGCGGGCGACACTTCCGGCACCGACAACCTGCGCGCCCGGCGCTACGTCGCCAAGTACACGATCAACCCGGCCATCGCGCACGGCGTGTCGAAGCATATCGGCTCGGTGGAGCCCGGCAAGCTCGCCGACCTCGTGCTCTGGACTCCGGCGTTCTTCGGGGTGAAGCCCGATCTCGTGCTGAAGGGCGGGAGCATCGCGGCCGCCCCGATGGGCGACCCGAACGCCTCGATCCCGACGCCCCAGCCGGTGCATTACCGCCCGATGTTCGGCGCCTACGGCCGCGTGCCTTACGCGACGGCTCTGACCTTCGTCTCCCGGGCGGCGGTGGAGGACGGGTTGCGGGAACGGCTCGGCGTGCAGAAGCAGCTGGTTGCCGTGGAGAATGTCCGCGGCGGCATCTCGAAGAAGGACATGGTGCTCAACGACGCGACGCCAGTGATCGAGGTCGATCCCGAGACCTACGACGTCCGGGCCGACGGCGAACTCCTGGTCTGCGAGCCGGCCGAGGTGCTGCCGATGGCGCAGCGCTATTTTCTGTTCTGAGCTATCGTGTGGCGGACGGACAGGAGGCCAGAGATGGCGAAGGCCGCGCTGAAAACGCCAGAATCAGATCTCTATGGCACCGATCTCTACCTCTGGTCCGAACAGCAATCCGCTCTGCTCCGGGCTGGCCGATGGTCGGAGATCGACGAGCTAAACGTTGCCGAAGAGATCGAGAGCTTGGGCGGGTCGCAAAAATCCGAGATCCGCAGCCGCCTTGCCGTCCTGATTCTTCACCTGCTGAAATGGGAGTTTCAGCCGGAGAAGCGGAAATACGGCTGGCGTACCACCATCGTGGAGCAGCGGATCCGGATAGATGGCCTATTGGATACGAGCCCGAGCTTGCGATCCTGGCCCGATCATGTGCTGCAAAGTGCTTATCGCCTCGCCGCGCTCGGCGCGTCCAGTGAAACACGTCTTCCGGAGAAGACATTTCCAAAGACGTGTCCGTATACCGTGAAACAGATCCTCGATCTTGCGTTCTATCCCGGGCCACCCGAAGAGGATGTTGTGTGACGACGAGGAGCCCCACCGACATCACGCGACGATCATGATCCGCGCCACCCGCATCCTCCGCCGCGAGCACCTGTCCGGCGGCGAGATCGTCGACCGGGTCGTGCTCGATTCCGGCGAGCGCTATCGCCGCCGCGTCGCCATGCGGGGGGCCGGGGGCTTGGGGTTTCTGCTCGATCTGCCGGAGGCGGCCGTGCTGGAGGACGGCGACGCCCTGGTGCTGGAGGATGGCCGCCTGGTCTGGGTCGAGGCCGCACCCGAGCGGCTGCTGGAGATCCGCGCCGCGAACGACCACGCCCTCAAGCGGCTGATCTGGCATATCGGCAACCGGCATATCCCGGCCGAGATCGGCACGGAGACGGTCTGGATCGCCGACGACCATGTGCTCGCCGACATGGTCCGGGGCCTGGGGGGCACCGCCGAGCCGGTCGAGCGTCCGTTCCGGCCGGAGGGTGGGGCCTATTCCGGCGGCCATGCCCACGGACATGATCACCCGCATGGCCGCCGCCATCACCACCACGCCGATGGGTGAGAGCCTGGACGCGTTGCGGCTGATGGCGTGGTTGTCGCCGGGCTATCCGGTGGGCGCCTACGCCTATTCACACGGGCTGGAATGGGCCGCCGAGACCGGCGACGTGCGTGATGAGGCGAGCCTCACCGCCTGGCTCGCCGATGTCTGCGAGCACGGTGCTCTGCGCAACGATCTGATCCTGGCGGCGCAGGCCCATCGGGCGGTGACCTCGGCCGAACCGGGGAGGATCGTCGCGATCAACGACCTCGCCTTGGCGCTTGCGCCGTCGCGCGAATTGCATTTGGAGACCAGCCAGCAGGGCCGCAGCTTCCTCGACGCCACGCTCGGCGCCTGGCCCTGCGAAGCGCTGACGGCCTTGGCCGGTCCGCTCCCGGGGCCGGTCGCGTATCCTGTGGCGGTCGGTGCGGCAGCGGGGGCGCACGGCATGGCGCGCCGGCCCCTGATTGCCGCCTATGGCCTCGCCTTCGTCCAGACCCTCGTCTCGGCGGCGTTGCGGGCGGCCCCGGTCGGGCAGGCCGCCGGCACGCGGGTGATCGCGGCCCTGGCGCCTCGTATCGTGCTGCTCGCGGAGGATGCGTGCGACGCGGATCTCGACGCGATCGGCTCCGCCACGTTCCGCCTCGATCTCGGCTCGTTCCGGCACGAGACCCAGTATTCCCGCATCTTCCGATCCTGAGGGCCCAGCATGACCTCCTCGAACGGCCCGCTCCGCGTCGGCATCGGCGGCCCCGTGGGCTCCGGCAAGACCGCCCTCATGGAGCAGCTCTGCAAGCGTTTTCGCGAGCGCTATGAGATCTGCGCGATCACCAACGACATCTACACCAAGGAGGATGCGCGGATCCTGACGGTGGCCGGCGCCCTGCCGGAGGAGCGCATCCTGGGGGTCGAGACCGGCGGCTGCCCGCATACGGCGATCCGCGAGGATGCCTCGATCAACCTCGCCGCGGTGGCCGAGATGAGCCGGCGCTTCCCGAAGCTCGATCTGGTGCTGATCGAATCCGGCGGCGACAACCTGGCGGCGACGTTCTCGCCGGAGCTCGCCGACATCACGCTCTACGTGATCGACGTGGCGGGCGGCGAGAAGATCCCGCGTAAGGGCGGCCCCGGCATCACCCGGTCGGATCTGCTCATCGTCAACAAGACCGATCTCGCGCCACTGGTCGGCGCCGATCTCGCGGTGATGGAAGCCGACACCAAGCGGATGCGCGGCGCGCGGCCCTACGTGTTCGCGTCCCTGCGGGGCGGCGACGGCGCCGACGCCGTCGCGCGCTTCATCGAGGAGGCCGGCGGCCTCGGCCGCTGAGCGTCCCCCGATCAGGCTGATCAGCGGCCGGCCTCCGCCGAGCGCGACCGGGGCGACGCCTTCGGCGGCAAGCCCATCAGCGCGTCGAGCCGGCTCATCCGGGCGTCGAAATCCTTCAGCGCCGATTCGCGCGCCTTGATGGCGGGATTGGGCAGAGGCTTTGCGTGGACACGGGCCGAACGGGCTTCCGCGGCTGGTACGACGAGGAGCGTAGCAAGAGGTAGCAATGTCAGAGCACGAATCATGACGATGGTCCCTCATAGACTCGCTGCTTGACGCAGCAGGCTCACGGAAATGGTACGATCGCCCGAAGCGTGGCTGCGTGCGCGAGCGCACGTCTCGCGCGACGCGTCTCGGAGCACGGCCGGATGAAAATCGCGTCAGGCGCGCGAACGCCTAACGGTGAGCCATGACGCCAGCAGCACGAAGGCGCTGACCAGCACGACGAGGAGCGTCGAGGCGGCGTTGATCTCCGGATTCACCCCGAGCCGGACCTGGCCGTAGAGGCGCATCGGCAGGGTGGTCGAGCCCGGGCCCGAGACGAAGCTCGCGATCACGAGGTCGTCGAGCGACAGGGTGAAAGCCAGGAGCGCGCCGGCCAGCACAGCGGGAGCCAGCAGCGGCAGCGTGATGGTGAGGAACACCCGCACCGGCCCCGCGCCGAGATCGGCCGCCGCCTCCTCGAGGCCGCGGTCGAGCCCGCGCAGGCGCGCCGCCACGACCACGGCGACGAAGCCGGTGCAGAAGGTCGCGTGCGCGATCACGAGGGTTACGAGGCCCCGGTCGATCCCGATGCCGATGAACATCAGGAGGAGCGACAGGCCGATCATCACCTCCGGCATCACCATCGGCCCGAAGATCAGGCCGGTGAACAGCGCCCGTCCGCGGAAGCGGCCGTGGCGCTCCAGGGCCAGAGCCGCGAGGGTCCCGAGGATCGTGGCGATCAGGCTCGCCAGCAGCGCAACCTGAAGAGAGACCCAAGCCGCCGCCATCAGCGGCGCATCGGCCAGCAGCGTGCCGTACCACCGGGTCGAGAATCCGCCCCAGACGGTGACCAGACTCGAGGCGTTGAACGAGTAGGCGATCAGCACCAGGATCGGCGCGTAGAGGAAGCCCAGCCCCATGACGAGGGCGGTGCGGGTCACCCAGGTCATGGGCGCCCCTCCTCGCCGGCGCGCAGGCTGTCGCGAAACAGCACCACCGGGCCGATGATGATCGCCAGGATCAGCACCGCCACCGCGGAGGCGAGCGGCCAGTCGCGGTTCGAGAAGAACTCGCTCCAGAGCACCCGGCCGAGCATCAGGGTCTCGGAGCCGCCCAGCAGGTCCGGGATCACGAACTCGCCGACCATCGGGATGAAGCACAGCCCGGCGCCGGCCGCGATCCCGGGCAGGCTGAGCGGCAGCGTCACGGTCCAGAACACCCGGGTCGGCGAGGCGCCGAGGTCCGCCGCGGCCTCGCGCAGGGCCGGGTCGAGGCGATTCATCACCGCGTAGAGCGGCAGGACCATGAACGGCAGGTAGGCGTAGACCAAGCCGATGATCACCGCGGCATCGGTGTTCAGGATGATCAGCGGCTCGGTGATCAGGCCGAGCCGGCGCAGGATCAGGTTCAGCAGGCCCTCCGGCTTGAGGATCGCGATCCAGGCGTAGATCCGGATCAGGAAGCTCGTCCAGAACGGCACCACCACGAGGGCGACCAGGAGCGGTTGCCACCGCGACGGCGCCCGGGCCAGCGCGTAGGCGAGCGGCGTGCCGAGCGCGACCAGGATCAGGCTGGCGACCAGCGCGTAGCCGAGCGAGCCCAGGGCTGCGTCGCGATAGAGCGTGTCGGCGGCGAGCGTCGCGTAATTGTCGAGGTTCAAGGATTCGAGGAAGCTCGACCAGCCGTCGAGCCCGCCCTGCCAATCGAGCACCGGCAGGTAGGGCGGAATCGCGGTCGCCGGCTCGGATAGGCTGATCTTCAGCGTGATCACGAACGGCAGCAGGAAGAAGGCCGTCAGCCACAGGAACGGCGGCAGGCGCGCGAGCCGGTCGAACAGGGGTCTTCTCGGCGCCTTAACCCTCACGGCTGCCGCTCACACGGCTCGGTCGTGCGGACGTGCCTGATGCCCAGCCGCATCATGCCGGGAGGATCACGGCGTCGGCGGCGGCAAAGCCGGCGCGGGTTTCCGAACCTGCGGGAGCGTTCTCGTCGTCAGGCCGCCCACTCGACCGCAGCAGGGTGCCGTCGGGCAAGCGCAAGGTCCGGCGCAGGCGATCCCCTAAGAAAATCGCGTCGGCGATCGTCACCGGAAGTCCTTCGGTGCCGACGATCAGGTTTTCCGGGCGCACTGCGACGACCACCGTCGCGCCCTCGGGCAGCGCCGTCGCGGCTGCCCGGACAGGCCCATGCGGGGTCTGAACCGCGCGGCTGTCGCCGGCCTCGGCCGGACCAAGGCGGCCGGGGATGAGGTTCACGTCGCCGAGCAGGCCCGCCACGAACCGGCTGGCCGGACGCCGGTACAGCTCGGCCGCCGGTCCGACCTGGGCGAGCCGGCCGCGCTCCATGACGCCGATCCGGTCGGCCAGCATCATCGCCTCCTCGGGATCGTGGGTCACCACCACGAAGGCGGTGCCGAGCCGGCGCTGGACGGCGCGCAGCTCCGCTTGCGTCTCCTCGCGCAGGCCGCGGTCGAGGGCGCCGAGGGGTTCGTCCAGAAGGAGCAGCTTCGGCTCTCGGGCGAGCGCCCGGGCCAGAGCGACCCGCTGGCGCTGCCCGCCCGACAACGTGTCGGGCCGGCGCTCGGCGAAGCCTTCAAGCTGGACGAGGCGCAGCAGCTCGGCCACCCTGGCGGACGCGGCAGTCCGGCCCAGACCCTTCAGGCCGTAGCCGACATTCCCGGCCACGCTCATATGCGGGAACAGGGCGTAGGACTGGACCATCATGTTCACCGGCCGCCGGTGCGGCGGCAGGGCTGTCAGGTCCTGATCGCCCAGCCGCACGCGACCGGAACTTGGGATCTCGAAGCCCGCGATCAGGCGCAGCAGGGTGCTCTTCCCGCAGCCGGACGGCCCGAGCAGGCAGAAGAACTCCCCGGCCTCCAGCTCGAGGTTCACCGCATCGACGGCGACATGCGTGCCGAAGCGTTTGGTCAGGTCCTCCAGCCGCAGGCGCAGCGCGGGTGCGTCCGTCAAGGCTTCAGGAATCCTCGCGCAAAGCCTCGGCCACGCGCGCCTCGAGCAGGTCGGGCCGGCGCAGGACCAGGGCTCCGCGCGTGCGGTCGACCAGCCCCTCGGACGCCATGGCGGTGAATTCGCGGGTGACCTGCTCGCGCCGGCAGCCGATCCGGGCGGCCAGCACGTGGTGATAGGGCGGCGGCGACACGACCCGCTCGCCCGACGTGCCCGATCTCGGAACCGAGAGACGCAGCAGCTCGGCGTAGAGCCGGTGCTTCAGGTCGAGGAGCGCGTGCTCCATGAGCCGGGTGTTGAGTTCGCGCACGCGCTTGGCCAGCAGCCGGAACAGCCGGTCGGCGATGGCCTCGGAGGCAAACACCATCTGGCGGAACACCGCCGCCGGAACCACGCAGACCTCGCCGCGGGTGAGCGCCGTGACGTTGGCCGAACGGCCGATGCCGTCGATGGCGGCGAGCTCGCCGAAAAAGGCCCCGCCGCGCATCTCGCCGAGGATCACCTCCTTGCCGGACTGGGTCCGGTTGAGGATGCGCACCTCGCCCGAGGCGATGAAATAGACGTCCGTGGAGATGTCGTCGAAGTCGACCAGCACCTCGTTCTCGTCGAAGCGGCGCCAATGGCAGCGGGTCTCGAACGGGCCGAGCTCGATGCCCGGATCCTTGAAGAAGGGTATCGTCCCCAACCGCGCCATCGATCCTGTCCCTTCGGCCTCGGCCTCCGTCCCTGCCCTGACGGGAGCCAACCAGCAATACTGGGGACGGGTGCAGCCCGCATCGCGCGCAGCGCACCAATCCGGCCGCGCTCGATCGATGAGGCGGACTTGATCGTGACGGCCGCGCGCGGACCGGTCAAGCCGCGCTCGGATGAACAGGAGTTTATTAGCGTGGATCGGGGAAGAGGGATAATTTCCCGTGCTGCGGCGCCCGACGAATCCCGATGCACCAAGCGTTCGAAATCGCAGGTTTGAAGTCGGGACCGGTCCTATCGATCGGCCGGCATCAAGCGACATTGGCCGCTGCCTTCGAACGCGCCGGCCACAGCTTGCATTCGGGCCGCTATGCCACCGTCCGGGTCTGTCCGGCCCCTGTGGGGCACCGCATCGTCTTCCGCCGGCGCCTGAAGTGCGGGCGGACGATCGATGTGCCGGCCCTGTGGCAGTATCGGGAGTCGCAGCCGCTCTCGGCGGCGATCCGGCGCGAGGGCGCGCTCGTCCGCACGATCGAGCACCTGCTGGCGTCCCTGCACGCCCTCAGAATCGACAACGCGCTGGTCGAGATCGATGCCGACGAATTACCGATCTTCGACGGCAGCGCGATCCCCTGGTGCGAGGCGATCCGGGCGGTCGGGCGATCCGAGCAACCCGCCCCCTGCCGGGTGATCCGCTTGCGCAGGACGGTCACGGTCGAAGACGGGCGGCGCCGGATCCAGATCGGGCCGGGCGCGGGCCTGCACGTCGCCGGGCATGTGGCGCTCGCCCATTTCGGCGCGATCGACTGGTCCGGCTTCATCACACCGGAGAGCTTCGTGCAGGACATCGCCCCCTCGCGCAGCTTCGGACGGTATTTCCGGGCCATGGCCGGCCGCGCCTACGGCTGGGTCTCGGGCCGGGATTTCCTGCAGGGGGTCTCGCCGCACTCGGCGGCGCTGCTCTGGCGCGGGTCCGTGCTCGGCGGGATGCGCGTTCCGGGGGAGCCGGTCCGCCACCGGATCCTGGACCTCATCGGCGATCTGGCGCTGGCCGGCCACCCGGTCGAGGGCCACGTGGCCGCCTTCCATACCGGGCACGAGCTGAACCACGCGCTGGTCGGTGCGCTGATGCGCGAGAGAACGGCCTGGGAGCTGGTCTGACCGTGCCGGTTCAGGCCGAGGCGCGAAGGCTCGGCTGCTCGCACGCGAAAGCCACCTGGCGGAACGCCCGGACGAGGTCGGCGTCGAGCTTCGGGCCCATTTTTTCGAGGATCGCGTAAGCCTCCCGAACCGGCTTCGGAGCCTTGTAGGGGCGTGCCTCGATCAGCGCCGCGAAAATATCGCAGATCGTGATCAGTCGGACCAGATCGGAGATCTCCGCAGCCCGCAACCCGTCCGGGTAACCCGATCCGTCGAGAAATTCGTGATGCGAGCGGACGACCGCGAGCGTCCCGGCATCGTAGCCCCCGCCGATCAGCATCCCGTGGCCGATCGACGGATGGCGATCCATCTCGACCCGCTCCTCCGGGGTCAGCGGAGCCGGCTTGTTCAGGATCGCGAGCGGGATCCGCGACTTGCCGATGTCGTGCAGCAGCGCCCCCTTGGTGAGATGATGGGCGTCGGCTTCGTTGAGACCAAGGCTCTGGGCGAAGGCGGCCGCCAAGCCGGCCACGGCAAGACAATGCCGATGCGTCACGTCGTCGAAACCCGCGACCACGTCCAGCCAATCGCGGACCTTCGACTCGCGGATCGCCCGGTTGACGATGGTGGTGCCGGCATCGACGATCGCGGCAGATGGGGCCGCGTCGCCACGGAAGATCGCCGTGAAGGCGCACCGTGCCTCTTCGGCGCAGCGCCAAAGGTCGGTGGGGTCGTCGGGTCTGCGGCCCGTTGTGCTCAAGCCGGCGACCGCTTTGACGAGCAGCGCGGTCGCCGCGGAAGCCGGGAGGATCCGCGTGGCGCCGAGGGCGGTCGCCTGGATCTCGCCGCGCCCGAGATTGCCATGAATCAAGGCGAGGAACGGCGTGGTCTTGTCGCGCGTCGCCGCAAGCGCCCTGCGCAGCCGAAGCACAGCATCGGATGTCAGCGCGCTCACGTCGCTAATCACCAAGGCCGCACCCGTGGGCGGTTCGGCATCCCCGTAGAGATCGTGGAGAACGAGGCTCGGGCCGCCGCCGAGGTTGCGGATCAAGCGCTCGCCACGGCCGAGATCATCGGTCAGGATCACGGTCCGACTCAAAGCGCCACTCCCACCACACGCCCCCTCGATGGGCGCACAACCCAGCGGACCGGCCTTCACGACGCCGCTCCGCAACCGCGAAACTCCGGCTCTCCGGCACCTACCAACGGGCGGGTTGAACACTATCCGCGGCGCCGGTGTCGAAGAAGTGTCACATATTCGACCGAGAGTGATGCGATTCCGTTAAAGTGGCCGCTGTCGATTTTTCCTTTCAGTGCAGCAATAAAGTTTCCGCGGTCGCGTCATCTTGCCCGGCCGGGCGGCATGCGAAGGCGCCGACAGGGCGCTTGCCTCCCCGCTCCCGGACGGCCAGAACGCCGCCATGCTGCGCGTCCATGACCTCACCTACCGCATCGGCGATCGCCTGATCCTCGACGCCGCGAACTTCTCGATCCCCGAGGGCGCGCGCGTGGGTCTCGTCGGGCGCAACGGCGCCGGCAAGACGACGCTGTTCAAGGCGATCCTCGGCGACTTGCCGGTGGACGCGAAATCGGTCTCGCTGCCCAAGGGCATGCGCATCGGTGCGGTCGCCCAGGAGGCGCCGGCCGGCCCGGAGACGCTGCACGCGGTGGTGCTCGCCGCCGACACCGAGCGCGCCCGGCTGATGGCCGAGGCCGAGCATGCCGACGGCCTGCGCCGGGCCGAGATCGAGACCCGGCTGGTCGATATCGGCGCCCATTCGGCGCCCGCGCGGGCCGCCGCGATCCTGCACGGTCTGGGCTTCGATGCGGCGGCGCAGGCACGCCCCTGTGCGGACTTCTCCGGCGGCTGGCGGATGCGCGTGGCGCTCGCCGCCGTGCTGTTCTCCGAGCCCGACCTGCTGCTGCTGGACGAGCCGACCAACTACCTCGACATCGAGGGGACGCTCTGGCTCTATGATTATCTCGAGCGCTACCCGCGCACCGCGATCATCATCAGCCACGACCGCGACCTGCTCGACACCAGCGTCGATCACATCCTGCATCTCGACCGGGGCAAGCTGACGATCTACCGGGGCGGCTACACCAGTTTCGCCAAGCAGCTTTCCGAGAAGCGCATGCTGCTCGCCAAGGCCAAGGTGAAGCAGGATGCCGAGCGGGCGCATCTGCAGAGCTTCATCGACCGGTTCAAGGCGAAGGCGACCAAGGCGCGCCAGGCCCAATCGCGGGTGAAGCGGCTGGCCAAGATGGAGCCGATCGCGGCCCTGATCGAGGACGACGTGCCGGTGATCCACCTGCCGAGCCCGGAGAAGCCGTTGTCGCCGCCGATCGTCTCCATGGAGCGGGTCAAGGCCGGCTACGGCGACCGCGTCGTGCTCAGCGGGCTCGACCTCAACCTCGCGCCCGACGACCGGGTCGCGCTGCTCGGCGCCAACGGCAACGGCAAGTCGACCTTCTGCAAGCTGATCGGCGGCCGGCTCGGGACGATCGCCGGGGAGATGCGGCGCTCGTCCAAGATGCAGGTCGCGTATTTCGCCCAGCATCAGCTCGACGAGTTGCGGCCTGCCGAGAGCGCCTACGCGCATGTCCGCACGCTGATGCCGGACGTGCCGGAGGCGAAGGTGCGCTCGGCCACCGCCCGGCTCGGATTCGGCGCCAACAAGGCCGATACGCCGGTGGAAAAGCTCTCGGGCGGCGAGAAGGCGCGCCTGCTGATGGGGCTCGCGGCCTTCCACGGCCCGCATCTGCTGATCCTCGACGAGCCGACCAACCACCTCGACATCGAGAGCCGCCAAGCCCTGGTCGAGGCGATCAACGATTACGAGGGCGCGGTCATCCTGGTGAGCCACGACCGCTTTCTGGTCGAGGCCTGCGCCGACCGGCTGTGGCTGGTGGCCGACGGTACGGTGAAGACCTTCGACGGCGACATGGACGATTACCGCCGGTTCGTCCTGTCCGGTCCCGAGCGCGATGAGGAGCGCGACGCCGAGCCGGCCGGTGGTCAGAAGGCCGAGGCGCGCCGGGCGGGCGTCGAGCGCCGGGCCGCCATCGCCCCCTTGCGCAAGAAGCTCGACGGGATCGAAGCCCGCATGGCCAAGCTGACCGCGGCGATCCAGAAGATCGACGCCGCCTTGGAGGACGGTTCGGCCTTCCGGGAGAACGCCGCCAAGGCGGGCGAGATCGCCAAGATGCGCGCCGACGCCGCGAGCGCGCTCGCTTCCGCCGAGGAGGAATGGCTGACGGTCAGCGAAGAGATCGAGGCGGCCTGAGCGCGTGCTGCCCGGCGTCGTCCAGGACTGATCACGAAAGTCCCGGTTTCAAAAGGTCGTCGACCTTTTACGGGTCCAGGGTAGAGCCCTGGTATCTCGGGAGCTCCGCCCCCGAACCCCGCCAAAGGGCTTGCCCTATGGGATCCAAGTCGTGGGCGCGTTAGACCGAGGCTTCGAGGGCGCGCTCCAGGATGTCCACGCCCAGATCGATCTCCGCGTCGGAGACGGTCAGCGGCGGCGCGATGCGGAACACGCCGCCCATGCCGGGCAACTGCACGATGTTCATGCTGAGGCCGAGATCCAGACAGCGCCGGGTGATCGCGTCGCCGAGTTCGGGCGCCGGCACCTTGGTCCGGCGATCGGCCACGATCTCCATCCCCTGGAGCAGGCCGCGACCCCGCAGGTCACCGATGCAGGCGAAGCGCTGCTGCAAGGCGCGAAGGCGCGCGCTTAGTTTTTCGCCCGCCTCCGCGGCCCGGGCGGCGAGCCCATCCCGCTGGACGATCTCCAATACCTTCAGGCCGACCGCCGCCGGGAGCGGGTCGGAGACATGGGTGGTGTAGAACAGGAAGCCGCGGGCGTGGCAGGTTTGTTCGATCTCGGCCGTGGTGACCAGCGCGGAGAGCGGCAGACCGGCACCGAGGGTCTTCGACAGGGTCAGGATGTCCGGGGCCACACCGTCGCGCTCGCAGGCGAACATCAGGCCGGTGCGGCCGATACCGGTCTGGGCCTCGTCGAGGATCAGCAGCATGCCCCGCTCGACGCATTTGCGCTTCAGCGCGGCCAGGTAGCCGAGGGGCAGCTCGATGATGCCGCCCGAACTGAGAATCGGCTCGGCCAGGAAGGCCGCGAGGTTGCCGGTCGATTGCTGGTCGATCAGCGCGAAGGCGTAGTCCAGCTCGGCCTGCCAATCCCCGGCGCCATCGGCCACGAATGCCGGCCGGTAGGCATTGGGAACCGGGATCGCGAAGGATCCGATCGCGGCTGGCCCGTAGCCCTTGCGGCCGGCGCTGTAGGTCGCCGCGGCAGCCCCGGCGGTCATGCCGTGCCAGGATTGGGCAAAGCTCACCACCTCCCAGCCTCCGGTGGCGAGCTTGGCCATGCGCAGGGCCGCCTCGTTGGCTTCGCCGCCGGTGGTCAGCAGCATGGACCGTTCGAGGCCGCCGGGCGCCAGACGGGCCAGCTCCGTGGCAAGGTCGACCACAGGTCGGGTCAGCATGCCGCTGAACAGGTGGTCGAGATTCGCGGCGTGATGCGCCACCACGGCGGCGATCTCGGGATGCCCGTGGCCGAGGATCGCGCTCATCTGGCCGGAGGTGAAGTCGAGGATGCCGCGGCCGTCGGCATCGTACACGAAGCTGCCCTGCGCGCGCTCGATGATCACCGGTGCGAAGGTCCCGCCATAGCGCACGAGATGCCGGCGCGCCCGGGTCCAGAAATCGGGGTCTGCGTTCCGCGTCATGGCTCGTTCGGATCCGGTGAAGGTCCCGCCATGCTAGGCACGCGAGCGCCGTCACGGTAGCTGATAGATCTGAACCGAGGCTTCAGAAAATTTGATGGCTGCAGCCCTGGATATCGACCTGCTGCGCAGCTTCGCCCTCGTCGCCGAGACCGGCGCCTTGAGCCGTGCCGCCGAGCGGGTCGGGCGAAGCCAAGCGGCGCTCAGCATGCAGATGAAGCGCCTGGAGGATATCGTCGGCCAAGCGCTGCTGACCCGGACCGGGCGCGGTGTACTCCTGACGGTCCATGGCGAGCGCCTGCTGGTCCATGCGCGCCGGATCCTGGCCGCACACGACGACGCCCTGGCGGAACTCTCGGGCGGCCGACTGGATGGGACGCTGCGCTTCGGCTGTCCGGACGATTACGCCGATGCGTTCCTTCCGGCGCTGCTGCGCAGCTTCGCGCAACTGCACCCCGCGGTGGTGATCGAGGTGGTCTGCGCGGCCACGCCCCGGCTGGTGAACCGTTTCGAGCGCGGCGGCCTAGACCTGGCGCTGATCTCGGTTCCGCTCGACGCGGAGCGAGAGATCCTGCGGCGCGAGGCGCTCGTCTGGGTCGGCGCCAAGGACGGCGCGACCGACTGGCCGGACCCGCTCCGGCTGGCGCTGGGCGACCCGGATACGCTGGATCATCGCGCGGCGCTCGCATCTTTCGACCAGACCGGGCGCAGCTACCGGATCGCCTATGCCAGCGGCAGCCTCTCCGGGCTTCTAGCGGTGGTGCGCTCCGGGCAGGCAATCGCGGTGCTGACCCAGGCCGCCGTGCCGGGGGATCTGCGCATCCTCGCGCGCACCGCCGGATTGCCGCCCCTGCCGAAGATCGGCCTCGTGGTCCGCGTCGACGAGCGACACGCCTCGCCGCTGACCCGCACCTTCGCGGCGCATATCCGGACCCTGCTGCCGGTGCTCTGATCCTGCCCGCTCGCCATCAGGCCAGCGCCGAGACCGCGATCACAGGAGGCCGATGGCCGCGCATCGATGGCACCAAACACCGATGGAAAGAGGCGTTCGATGATGTCTCAAACAAGGTTCAAACCGCCTCTTGGCGGCAAGATCCCGCTTGAACCTGCGATCTCGGTCCGATGATGATCGAAGGCGAAACAATCGTCAGACCGTCTCGGAGAACCATTTGTCGGTTATCCTCGGCCAAAGCGAGACGATCTTTTTGTTATCGACGTTAATCCAGTGAACGTCGACGCTCGGATGCTCAGTTTTGAAATCTCTGTAGTTTGCGTCGTTGGCCATCAGATAGAAGCTGATCGCATTTGCAACATTGACATCAATATGAGTGATTTTGTATAGATAGGCTTCCCAATCTGCGGCCTGCTTGGCTTGCTGGACCGTCTTTGTTTCGACGATCGACGGTTCGAAGACCGCCGTCGTTGCACGATCGCTCGAAACCCGGGATGCTGAAGCCACGTCGCCGCTCGCGCTCCTATCCAAGCGCGTATCGCCGGCGAGCACGGGCCGTGGTGCGTTCTCGGCGTTCTGGAGCGGCGAGGTTTCGACCTGGTGTGGGAGAAACACGACCGCATCCTGTGCGGACGCCTTAGCCTGGACGAGAGACAGAACGGCATCGGCCGTCTGAGTCGACAGGGCGTAAGTCGCCCGCGGATCCAGCACCACCGGCGCAGGAAGAATATTGGCTATCACCGACGCGACCCGCTCCGGCGCATCGACCTGTAGAGGCCTGGATGCGGCGACGGACGTAGCCGCGACAGGGCTGACAGCGAACATCTCACGAACTCCAAGCACTTGGTTTGACGACATTCCGCATCAAATCGCCCCTCACCGAAACTCTACAGTTATGATTTAAGTATTCCGATTGAAGTCAGTATTATTTTCATGATAACTAAAGAAATTTAAATAAATTCATTTGCTTTTTGTTTTATTCCCGAATTTAAATATCGACAATCGCAAATCAGCGCGGTGATTGCGACGCTGCCAGCCGCACGAGCTGGCAGCGTCCCTTTTCAGCATCCAAAATAACTTCGACCGCATGAATGCACGTCGCCGAATGGCTGATACGCATTACCAAGCGCAATAAGGACCGAAATATGATTGCAAAATCGCTGGGATTAAAATACGCGGCGCGCCGCCATCGTGCGCCAAGTCTTCCGAAGGCTATCATGGCCGAGGAAGAGACCGCCTGGAGCTTCATACTCCAGGGTTAGGAGTAGGCACATCGCAGCCTTGACTTGTCAACTTGCCGTGCGACCAAGCAGCGCACGGGAAATGTCCCTGCACTCTGACGCGGATATTCTTTACCGCTTGCCTGATGATACGTCCGTCGCGGATCAGGATTTGACGTTCTCAGCGATACTGATCACGCTGCGACATTCGCGTCTCTGATCGGCCTAGCCGTAACGTCCCAGCCCACCACAGAAATCTGATTTTGTGAGCGGCGTCACGATCGCAAGGCGGCACGATTCGGTGTCGGATAGGCCCTCCGCCCGCGGTAAGCGGCTGCCGTGCGCGTCCCCGCCCGCGAATCAGTCGCTGGCATCCGAGCGTGCTCAGGCGCGCGCCGACGCGACGGCCCGGGCGCGGCCCCGTCCAAGGCCCACAACCAGCAGGCAGCCGGCACCCGAGAGCACCACCAGCGGCAGCAGGCCGAGCGGGTAGCTGCCGGTGGCGTCCTTGATCACACCGAGCAGGTAGGTGCCGACGAACCCGCCGATATTGCCGATGGCGTTGATCTGCGCGATGCCGGCCGCCGCTGCGCCGGCCGAAAGCCATTCGGTGGAGAGCGCCCAGAACGGCCCTTTCACCATGTAGGTGGCCGTGACGGCGAGGCACAGGATCAGGATCGTCGGCAGCAATTGTGCGGTGGCGATCGAGGCCGCCAGGCTCAAGGCCAGCAGGCCGAGCGGCAAAGCGGTGTGCCAGACCCGCTCGCGCCGCTTGTCCGAGGAGCGGCCCCACAGGATCATCAGAACCGAGGCGATGCCGAACGGAATCGAGTTCAGCAGGCCGGTCTCCAGGTTCGTCAGCCCGAACGACTTGATGATCTGCGGCTGCCAGAGCGACAGGCATTGGCTGGCGCCCGATGCCCCGGCGTAGATCAGCGAGGCAGCCAGCACGTAGCGGTTGCGCATCACCTGCCAGACCGAGAGGTGCCGGGCCGGCGCCGCCTCGCCCGCGACCACCGAGGCGCGCTCGGCGGCGAGCCGGTCCTGGAGCCACGCGCTCTGCTGCGGCGTGAGCCACCGTGCCTTTCCGGGTCCGTCCGGCAGGATCGCGATGGCGACAAGCCCCAGCAGCACTGCCGGCAGCGCCTCCAGGATGAACAGCCACTGCCAGCCGCGGAAGCCGAGCATCCCGTCGGTGTTGAGGATCGACGCGGAGATCGGCGAGCCGAGGAAGCTGGAGATCGGGATCGCGACCATGAACACGGCCACGATCCGCCCCCGATAGGCGCGGGGGAACCAGTAGGTCAGGTACAGGATCACCCCGGGGAAGAAGCCCGCCTCGGAGGCGCCGAGCAGCAGCCGGACGACGTAGAACGACGTGGGGCCGACGACGAAGGCCATGGCGGCCGAGACGAGGCCCCAGGTGATCATGATCCGGGCGATCCAGATCCGGGCGCCGAACCGCTCCATGGCGAGGTTGCTCGGCACCTCGCACAGAACGTAGGACACGTAGAACAGCCCGCCGCCCAGGCCGAACTGCGCCGCGGAGAGGCCGATATCGTGGTTCATCTGCAGCGCCGCGAAGCCGGCATTCACCCGGTCAAGGAAGGCGATGAAGTAGGCGAGCATCAGGAATGGGAGGATCCGCCAGGTGACCTTGCGCAGGGTCTCCCGCTCGATCTCCGGGACGGCGTCCGGTACGTTCGTCGGGGCCATCGCAATCCTCCGGGCTCGATCAGCCCCCGCTTGGATCATAGGCAGCCCGGCGACCAGTCCCGGGCCCGACAACTTCGCTCGACTGTCATAGCCGCCCAGCAGACGCGCCTTCGCGTGCGCGATACGCGCGAATAGCCGCCGCCTCCCCGCCTGGCCGGTTTGCCCGCGGCCCGAGGACATGCGAGAGAAGCCGCATGTTGACGGTCGATAGCCTCTGGCGCGTGCGGCACCGGCTCGCGCAGATCGGGAAGAAGCGAACGGGCTCGCCCCGTATCCTCGTGGTTGGCGTGTGCCAGGCCGGCTCGATGGCCAAGGTGCTGCGCTTCCTGCTGCCGGACGCGCAGGTCGATTTCGTCTCGGCCTTCACGGCGACCCGCCGTTTCCCGAAGCTCGTCGACCTGATGGCGCATGCCGACGGCTACGACCATGTCTATTCCAGCATCTACCTGCCGCGCTTCAAGGATGGCGGCACGATCGACCGGTTTCGAACCCACCCCAAGGTTCGGCTGATCCCGACCATCGTGTTCGGCGCCTACCATCCCGACTTGATCCATGTCGGCGTGCAGGATGCCGTCTCGCTGAACGGCCTGATCTCCGGCCCGATGGGACATTCGCACTCGGCGATCACGCTCTACGCCTACCTGGCGGGTTTTTCACAGGCGCAGGCTTTGCGCCTGTTCGCCGAGCCGGTGTTCGAGCGGCTGGGCTATTTCGACCTCTGGAACGAATCCGTGTCCTACCTGCGCGGCCTAGGCGCCCAGGCGGAGTACGATCTCGATACCCACCTCACACGCTGGGCACGTCGCGGGTGCTTCATGCACTCGATCAACCACACCAAGCTCTATGTCGTGGCCGACCTCGCCCGCGGGCTGCTCACTAAGTCAGGCGTCGCCTATCCCGAGTGCGACCTCGACGCGTTCGTGCCCGACGACCTCGGCGGCCAAGGCAGCTGGCCGGTCTACCCTGAGATCGCCGCGCATTACGGCATTCCCGGCAGCGCTCTGTTCTTCAAGGCGGAGACGCGCCGCTCGGGCCCCCCCCGCACGATGACGCGGGCGGAATTCGTGGCCGCGGCCTACGCGAATTACGATCGACGCCCGCGCGAGGCTCTGGTCTCGCAGCGCGTTCAGGGCTGGCGCAACGATCCGGCCACCGTGGACTTCTTCCGCGAGGCCGCGGGCCGGGACATCAGCCCGATCCGGCCGGCCGGACGCACCCCGGCGGTCGCCGCGGGCAGCCTGGCCGGCCACGCATCCTGAAACGACGGCACTGTCTCCCCTCTACCGGCGCACCGCGCAGTCCGGGCCGGGGCCTACTGAGGTTGGGGAGCCTGATGAGTCGTGAGCCGCACAAGCAGGGTCGCGCCGGATCCTACGGGATCGCGGCGGTCCTGACGTTTCTCGGCTCCGCGGCGAGCCTCGTCGGCTGGAGCCGATTTGCCGTGAACCGGCAGATGGATCTGCCGCCGGCCCTGCCCGGCCGGCAGGAGCGGATCTCGACGGACCGCGCCGGTGTGGTCTCGTTCTACGGGTCGAACGATGTGGAGGGCGTGCCGCTCCTGCTGATCCATTCGATCAACGCCGCCGCGAATGCCTACGAGGTTCGCCCCCTCTACAAGCATTACCGCAAGTCCCGTCCGGTCTACGCCCTCGACCTGCCGGGCTTCGGGTTCTCCGAACGCTCGCGCCGCCGCTACACGCCTCGCTTGATGGTGGAGGCGATCAACGCGGCCGTGGCCGAGATCCGCCGCCGGCACCGGGACGGGGCAATCGACGCCATGGCGCTGTCGCTGTCGTGCTCCTACCTCGCCCGTGCGGCCCTCGAGCGGCCCGACGATTACCGCAGCGTCGGCCTGATCAGCCCGACAGGCTTCGACGCACGGCTCTCCGGCGAAGGACCGCCGGACGGCCACCGCGGTCGGGATATTGTGCGTGATCTTCTGGATCGAAAACCGTTCGGCCGGCCTCTGTTCGACGCGCTTGCCTCGCGTCCGAGCATGCGCTTCTTCCTGCAAAAGACGTTCGGCTCAAAGGACATCGACGAGGGCCTGTTCGCGTATGACTATGCCTCGGCGCATCAGCCGGGCGCCGAGCACGCCCCCTATTGCTTCATCGCCGGCCACCTGTTCCCGACCGATACGACGCGGCTCTACGAAGAGCTGCGCCTGCCGGTCTGGATGGTGCACGGACGACGCGGCGACTTCGTCGATTACCGGCTGGCGCCCCGGGTCGCCGGCCGGCCGAACTGGCGCGTGGTCAGCCTGCCGACCGGCGCCTTCCCGCATTTCGAGCGGATCGACGACATGACGGCCGATTACGACGCCTTCCTGGCGGATCTCACCTGGGCCCCGCCTCGGCCACCGGCGTGATGCGGTAGCGCAGCCAGACGACGCCGCCCGATAACGGCTCGCAGGACGTCAGCTCCAGCTTGCACCGGCTACCCATCGAGTCTTCCTCCTCCCCGGCGAAGTCGAATAGGGCCGGCGTGCCGGACACGCCGTCGACCGCCGGAGCGAGCAGCAGGCTCAGCTCATCGATCACGCCGGCTTTCAGCATCGAGCCGTTGATGTGGCCGCCGCCCTCGACCAGGAGCCGCTCGATCCCGAACAGCGCGCGCAGCTTGGTCACCGCCAGCGCGAAATCGACCGTCTTCTCGCCGGCAAACAGGTAGGATTGGCCGCCGGCCCGCAGCGCCCTCAGGTGCTCGTCCGGCACGGATTCCGTCAGCACGACCACGATGTGGTCGCCCTCGATCTCGTTCCGGGCGCCCCAATCCAGGCGGCCGCGAGCGTCGAGGGCCACGGCGTAGCCCGAGGCCCCGGGTTTCGCCACGTGATCCTCCCGCGGGATTGGGCTCGTATCGTCGAGGACCGGTTCTGGCAGCGGGTCGGCGCTGTCGGTGTAGCCTTGCATGGTCACCCGCCCGCACATCCAGGCATCGCCGTTCAGTGCGCCGTGGACGCGCTCGTAATGGCTGTCGGCGTCGAGGGTCTTCCAGCGACGGACCTTGATCCGGCCGTCCACCGAAGTGGTCATGTGGCAGATGACGTAGGGGCGCTGTGCGTCGGCCATGGTGCGTTCCGGATGTGGGATTCTATCGGAACGATAGGGGCGAAAGGCTGGGCGGCAACGCGCAAGCCGGTTTTCCAGCGCGTCAGCGCAGGTGCAGGAGGCGGCGCAGCCGGTCGATGAGGTGGGGCTTCAATTCCCGCCGGACCCGGCTTTCCGCGAAAGCATCGACCGAAAACCGGTCCGTCGGCACGCGCCGCAGGAACCGCTCGGCGATCTCGTAGACCACGAGGTCGGGCTTCACCGCGGCGACGTAGGCCCAATCGATCTCGGCGGACCAGATCGCGTGGACCTCGCAAAAACTCTCGGCCAGCATCGCGGTGAGCCGCGGTCCCTGGTCGAACACGTAGGAATCGCCGAACAGCACGATGCGTCGGGGATCGGCGGCCTCGGGATTGTGCATCACGGCGCGCGACCCGACGAAAAAACCGCCCCGGCCGGCGACCCGGCCGGTCTCACGCAGATGCACCAGCGCGTTGGCCTCGCTGCGCTGCGCATGCCGCGGGAAATCGTGGGCGAAATAGGCCTCATCCACGGGCGGCGAGAGCTTGCCGCCGAGGTCGAACACGAAGTGCTCGATATGCCCGGTCGCCGCGACCACATGGGCGGCCGGGGCGATCCCGAGCGCGGCGCACAGCGCTCGGTAGGCGGCGATATAGCCGCGATGGTTCCAGTGCGTGTCGGTTTGCAGGTAGACCGGCCCCTCGGCCCGCGCCGCACGCAGGGGCTCGTACAGGTCGACCCGTTCTGCCTCGGTTTCCGCCAGGAGCCGGCCGAGCCGCGCGCCGGGCGGGTCGTTCAGGTTCGGGAACGGCCGGTCGAGCGTGTCGGCATGGATCGCGATCTTTTCCGGCACGATCGCGTGGACGTAGGTCGCGCCCAGCGCTTTCGCCCGGCGGACGCGGGCCTCGACCAGCCGCACCCAGCGGCGGAGCAGGCGGCGGGTCGCCGCGGACTCGGTGTAGAGATCGACCAGGTCGTTCTTGCGGCCGATCCAGAACAGCCAGCCGTCCCGCCCGACCGCGATACCGCGCACGCCTGTCTGAGACAAAATCCGCTCATCCCCCCTGATCGCCCGCAGGCGGCGCCGACACATGCCGCCCGTCGGCGCGGGACACAAGCCGGAAACATCGCTCTGCGGCCGCGTCCCGAATCACGTTCGGCCGGGGGCGGCGCGATCCAAGCCATCGAAGCCGGCTACGCGCCGTGGAGAAACACGCCCCAGCACAGGACGGTCAGCGTCGAGACCGCCGTCGAGAGCGCGACGATCAGGGACGCCGCCGCCACATCGCTGCGCAGCTGCGCGGCGAAGACCACGACATTGCCCGCCACCGGCAGCAGGCCGAGGAGTCGCACCGTATTTAGGTTCTCCGTTGCGACCGGCACTCCGACGAGGGCGAACAGGCCGATGACGGCCGCGATCGCGCCGACCGATGCGACGTGGCGCCAGATCACTAGTTGCAGCGTCCCCCGGATCGCGGCGGCGGTGAAGCGGACCTGGCTGGCCCCCAGCCCGACCACCATCATCCCGCAGCCCGACATTAGCAGGGTCACCATCTGGAACGGCGCCTCCGTGCCGGGGGGCAGCAGGTCGCGGAACCCGAGGGCCTGACCGGCAAGCCCGGCACCGAAGGCATACAGCGCCGGGGTGGTGGCGACCTTCCACAGGCTCGTCCTGACCGAGAACCGATCCCGCGCCACGCAATAGAACCCAACGGTGTTGCCGAAGATCAGCCCGCCGACATAGGCCATGATCAGGATCGGCAGGCTGTCGGGGCCGAACAGCGCCAGGCCGGTCGGGACCCCGAACCAGCCGATATTGGTGTAGCTGAACGCGCAGAACGCCAGCCGGCGGGGAACATCGGTCTTGCACCGCGGCACGATCAGCGCGGCGCACAGCACCATCACCGTGCTGAAGGCCATCGACAGGGCGACGTTGCCGATCGCCGCGCCAAACTTCAGTGCCAGGGCGTTCTTGAACACGACCAGCGGGATCAGGACGTACATCAGCAGGCTGGAGAGGTGTCGGAGCCAGTCGCGACCCGACAGGCGTCCGACACAGAACCCAGCGGCGATGGCGCCGTAGGCCGGCGCCATCCGCGTCATGAGATCACCGGCCAAGTGCATGGCTGCGTACATCGGTTTCCATCCACCTCAATTTTTTCGATTGACCGATTTAATTACTTTTATTTAGTCAAAATTATAAGTAGATCAAATTATTAGCCAATGCTATGGCCGACAAAGCGACGTTTCTCGTTCTAAAACTCGAGTCATGCGCAGAAAGATTTTGAAAACATCTGCCGAGATCGAATTCGTATCGGGACGGATGCGGATTCAGGACGTTGGCGGCCGCAACGAAAGAACCGTAGATCACCTGGACATGCGAACTGAAGATCCACAATCGCGGCTCGTGACCGAGCCACTTCGCGTCAGCCTCTGAGGTTCGCGATGGCGCGCCGAACAAGGACGCTGCCGCTCGGCATGCCGGTCGCCCCACCCGAGCGGGCCAAGGCGCGCTGGGTGGTCGAGGCCCTGCGCGTCGCCATCCGCGAGGGCCGGGTGGTGCCGGGCAGCCGGGTGCCGAGCACCCGCGACCTAGCCGGACAATGGGGCGTCAGCCGCGGCCTCGTGAGCGCGGCTTACGAGGAACTACAGGGTGAGGGCCTGCTGGAATCCGCGCCCGGATCGGGGACCTATGTGCGCGCGGGCGCCGTCGATCCCCAGCCCGATGGTGCCGAGGGCGCGCCGCCGCGCGCAAAAACCGAATCCGGCTGGATCCGGGTGAATCCCGAGCGGCCGTTCATCGCCCGGGAGACCGACGTCACGCAGTTCCCGATCGGCGTCTGGAAGAGGCTGGCGCAGCGCGTCCTGTCGGAGGCCGACACGCAATTCTTCTACGACCCGGACCCGGCCGGCTCGGAGGAACTCAGAGTTCAGGTGGCACGCTATCTCGGCTTCGCCCGGGGCATCCGCTGCGATCCCGACGACATCCTCATCACCACCGGAACCCGGCACAGCCTGGATCTATGCCTGCGCTGTCTCGCCCGGCCCGGCGATCGCGTCTGGACCGAGTCGCCGGGCTATGCCGGGGCCGAGGCCCTGATCCGGTCACACGGTCTCACGGCCGTCCCGGTCCCGGTGGATACCGACGGCTTCCAGGTCGAGATCGCCGAGGCGATCGCCCCGGAGGCGACGCTGTGCCTCCTCACCCCGTCGCACCAATCCCCGCTCGGCGTCCGGCTGTCGCTCGATCGGCGAACCCGGATGCTGGCATGGGCCGCGCGGCGCGACGCCTACATCGTCGAGGACGATTACGACGGGGAATTCGTCTTCGAGCCGATCCGGGTTCCGGCGTTCAAGGCCATGGATGCCGCGGACCGGATCATCCATGCCGGGAGCTTCAACAAGAGCTTATTTCCGACGCTGCGGATCGGCTACATGGTCGTGCCGCGGGCGATCCGCGCCCGCATGCGCACCCTGCGGGCCGATACCGGGCGGGGCAACGGCACCCTGGACCAGGGCATCCTGTCCCGGTTCATCGCCGAGGGCCATTTCGCGCAGCACATCCGCCGCATGGAGCGGGTCTACAAGGACAAGTGCGCCCAGAGCCTGGAGGCGATTCGACAGGGCTATGGCGGCCCGCTCGGCGTGCTCGGGGCGCATGGCGGCTTCCATTTCTTCCTACGCCTGCCCGATGGGCTGGACGCGGCGCGTTTCGAGGACAACTGTCGCCACAACGGGCTGATCCTGCAAACCGCCGCCCTGCATGGCGCGGAGCGGCGCGAAACCGGTATCGTGGTGGGGTATTCGTCGCTGACATCCGAGACGATCGATCGGGCCGGCACGCTGCTCGGCCGGCTCCTGCGCGCCGGTTGAGGCCCCGGCTTCCCCACATGGTGGACCGGTCCCATCCCGATCCTCTAAGTGTAAGGCCGCCGCCCGGAGCGGCGACAGACCGTGGAATCCGATGATCGACCTGACGCTCGAGGCCGCCCGCAGCATCGTGGACACCGCCCTGCGCGAAGCCCGCACGCGCGGTCTGAAGCCGATGGCCGTCGTGGTATACGATGCCCGCGGCGCGCTCAAATCCGTCGCGGTCGAGGACGGCACGTCCCTGCGCCGGGCCGAGATCGCCAGCGGCAAGGCCAACGGCGCCCTGGCGCTCGGTCTCGGTTCCCGGGCAATCCACACCCGGGCCGAGGCGCAGCCCTATTTCGTGGCGGCGGTGAGCCATGTCGCCGGCCCCGCCGCGCTGGTGCCGGTGGCGGGCGGCGTGCTGATCCGCTCCCGAGAGGGCCGGTTGCTCGGTGCGGTCGGCATCTCCGGCGACACCTCCGACAACGACGAGATCTGTGCGGTGGCGGGCATCGAAGCCGTCGGCCTGGTGCCCGAGACCGGCGCCTGATCATGGCGATCCGCCGGCGCGCGTGGCTGGCCGGCGCCGCCGCCCTCGCGGCCGTGCGACCAGCTCGCGCCGGCGAATCCGGGCTCTACCGGCGCGGCAACGATGCGGACCCGGAGACGCTCGATCCGCACCGCTCCTCCTCGGTGGCGGAGGCGCATATCCTGCGCGACCTGTTCGACGGCCTCCTCACTTACGACAATTACGGGGCCATCATTCCGGGCGCCGCCCGCGCCTGGACCGCCTCGGATGACGGCCTGACCTTCCGCTTCGCATTGCGCCCGGACGGCAAATGGTCGAACGGCGAGCCGGTGACCGCGGAGGATTTCGTCTACGCGTTCCGCCGCATGCTCGCCCCGGCCACGGGCGCGAAATACGCCGAGATCCTGTCTCCGATTCGCGGCGCGGCGGCTTTCAACCGCGGCGAGAGCGCCGGCGATGCCCTCGGGGTCACCGCGGAAGGTCCGCTCGCGTTCACAATCACCCTCGAACAGCCGACGCCCTACTTCCTCGAACTCCTGACCCACCAGACCGCCCTGCCGGTGCACCGGGCCTCGGTGGAGCGCTACGGCGACTCCTTCACCCGCCCGGGCAACTTCGTGACCAACGGCCCCTATCGGCTGATCGATCGGGTGCCGGGCGGCGCGATCACCCTGGAGGTCAATCCGCACCATCCCGACGCCGGCCCGATCCCGATCCGGCGCGTCGCCTTCCTGCCGATCTCGGACCTGTCGGCGGCGGTGCGCCGCTACGCCGCCGGGGAACTCGACTCGCTGTCCCAGCTCCCGGTCGACCAGATCGTCGACCTGCGCCGCCGCTTCGGCACGCAGGTGGTTCTCGGACCCTCGCTCGGCCTCGAAGCCCTGATGGTCGACACCCGCAAGGCGCCGTTCTCGGATCGGCGGGTCCGCCAAGCCCTGTCCCTGCTGATCGACCGCGAATACCTGGCCGACGGGCTCTACGGCGGCACCATGAGCCCGGCCTATTCCCTGTGCCCGCCGGGCATCGACAACTATCGCACGCCCCCCGAGACGGAAGGCCGGCAGGGCCTGCCGATCGACCACGAGGCGGAGGCGCGCCGCCTGCTGGCCGAGGCGGGGTTCGGCCCGGGCCGGCCGCTCACCGTGGAATACCGGTTCAACGTCAGCGACAACAACCGCAACAACGCGGTGGCGGTCGCCGAGATGTGGCGCGATCTCGGGATCGAGACCCGGTTCGTCTACACCGACGCCAAGACGCATTTCGCCTATCTGCGCGACGGCGGCGCCTTCGATGTCGCCCGCTACGCCTGGATCGCCGACTATTCCGACCCGCAGAATTTCTTGTTTCTGCTCCAGAGCGGCAACGATGGATTGAACGCCGGCCGCTGGTCTGACGCGGCCTATGACGCGCTCCTGGCCAAAGCCGCCTCTGAGCGCGACCTCGGCCGCCGCGCCGACCTGCTCTACGACGCCGAGACCATCGCGCTGCGCGAGCTGCCCTGGATCCCGCTGATGCATTACCGCTCGAAGGCGCTGATCGCGCCGCGGCTGCACGGCTACACGCCGAACGTCCGCAACGCCACGCCGACCCGCTTCCTGAGGCTCGACGCGTGATCCGCTTCATCCTGCGCCGCCTCGCGCAGTCGGTGCCGACCCTGTTCGCGGTCGTAGCCGTCAGCTTCTTCCTGATGCGGCTCGCCCCCGGCGGCCCGTTCGACCTGGAGCGTCCCCTGGCGCCCACCGCCATGGAGAACCTGCGCCGGGTCTACGGCCTCGACCAGCCGCTGATCGTGCAGTTCGGCCGCTACCTGGCGGCCCTGGCGCGGGGCGATCTCGGCCCGTCCTTCTCGTTCCGCGACATGAGTGTCCTCGACCTGATCGCCCGGGGACTGCCGGTCTCGGCGACGCTCGGCGCCCTGGCCCTGACGCTGGCGGCCGGCTTAGGGATCGGGCTCGGGACCGTGGCGGCGCTCCGGCGCGGCGGCGCCCTCGACCGGATGCTCGGCCTCGGGGCGGCGCTGACCCTGTCGCTGCCGAGCTTCGTCGTCGCGCCGCTCCTGCAGATCGTGTTCGGGTTGAGCCTCCGCTGGCTCCCCTTGAGCGGTTGGGAGGGCGGCGCCCCGAGCCACCTGATCCTGCCGGTGGTGACCCTGGCGCTGCCGCAGGTCGGCGCCCTGGCCCGGCTGACCCGCGCCTCGCTCGGCGAAGTCCTGCGCACCCAGCCGGTGCGGACCATGCGCAGCCTCGGCCTGCCGCCGTCCCGCATCACCCGGCACGCCCTGCGCGGCGCGCTCCTGCCGGTGGTGGCCTATCTGGCGCCGCTGGCAGCCGCCCTGCTCACCGGCTCCGTGGTTGTCGAGACCATCTTCGGCCTGCCCGGGATCGGCCGCTATTTCGTCGAGGGGGCGCTCAACCGCGACTACACGCTGGTGATGGGCACCGTCCTGCTGGTGGCGGCCCTGGTGATCGCCCTCAACCTGATCGCCGACCTCGCCTGCGCCTGGCTCGACCCGCGCCTGCGGAGCGCCGCGTGAGCGCCGCCCGCGCCAGGGCCGGCCCGGCCGCCCGCACCCTCGGCCGTCTTGCCCGCGAACGGGTGGCGATGGCCTCGCTCACCGTGCTGATCCTGATCGCCTTCGCCTGCCTGGTAGGGCCGGCGCTGACCGGACACGATCCGACGCGCGCCTATCCGGACCTGCGCCAGCTCCCGGCCGGCCTGGCAGCGCAGCCCGATCCCGACCACCTGCGGCCCGCGCTGGAACGCCTCGCCTTCCGCATCCGCGCCCGCCTCGACGACGTGGCCCGGGACGGCGATACGCTGCGCCTGACGCTGAGCTCCGAGGCCGGGATCGACCGGCGCAGCCTCGTCTACCTGCCGCGCTCCAACCTGTTCGGCGAGCCGAACGTGCTCGCCGATCCGGAAGGCGGGAAGCGCTTGGTCGTGGCGGTGCCGCTCCGGCGCCTGCATTTCCCGCTCGGCACCGACGTGCATGGCCGCGACCTGCTCAGCCGCTGCCTAGTCGCCGGACGGGTCTCGCTGCTGATCGGGCTCACCGCCACCCTGGTCGCCCTGCTCATCGGCGTCGGCTACGGCGCAACGGCGGGCTTCATCGGCGGCGCCGTCGATGCCGTGATGATGCGGCTGGTCGACGTGCTCTATGCCCTGCCGTTCGTGTTCTTCGTCATCCTGCTGCTGGTGTTCTTCAAGGCGAGCCTGACGCTGATGCTGGTGGTGATCGGCGCGGTGGAATGGCTCGACATGGCCCGGATCGTCCGCGCGCAGACCCTGTCGCTACGCGAGCGCGATTTCGTCCGCGCCGCCCGCGCCCTCGGGCTCGGGACGCCCCGCATCATTCTCCGCCACATCGTGCCGAACACCTTTGGGCCGGTGGCGGTGGCCGCGACCCTGCTGGTGCCGCGCGTGATCCTGCTGGAGAGTTTCCTGTCGTTCCTCGGGCTCGGCGTGCAGGAGCCGGACACGAGCTGGGGCGTCCTGATCGCCGAAGGCGCCCGGGCGATCGAATCGGCGCCGCACATGCTGGCTGGCCCGGCCGCGTTCCTGATCACCACGCTGGTCGCCCTGACGCTGCTCGGCGACGGCCTGGCTGATGCCGTCGATCCCAGGGCCGACTAGCTTCAGCTCAGTTGCCGGATCGGCGCACCGGCGAGCCACGCCTCGATATCCTCCACCGCCTGGGTGAAGAACGTCCGGTAATTGTTGAGCGTGACGTAGCCGACATGCGGCAGCGCCAGAACATTCGGCAGGTGTCTAAACGGGCTGTCGTCGGGCAGCGGCTCGGTCTCGAACACGTCGAGCCCCGCCCCCGCGATCCAGCGCTCCTCCAGGGCCCGGACCAGGGCGGCCTGATCGACGATCGGCGCGCGCGAGGTGTTCACCAGGATGGCGCTCGGCCGCATCCGGCGCAGCTCCGCCTCGCCGAGAAGTCCCCGCGTCCGGTCGCCGAGGACGAGGTGGATGGTGACGACGTCGCTCGCCGCCAGCAGCGCCTCCTTGGACTCGGCACGCTCGACACCGGCCGCCGCGGCTCGGGCATCGTCGAGGTTCGGGCTCCAGGCGATCACCCGCATGCCGAAGGTCCGGCCGATCGCGGCCACCCGCGTGCCGATCTTGCCGAGCCCGAGCACGCCCAGCGTCGCTCCGGCGAGATCGGTCCCAACCGTGCTCTGCCACGGGCCGCTGTCGCGCAAGTTCTGGTTCTCAACCGTGAGATGGCGGGCGAGGCCCAGGATCAGCGCCCAGGTCAGCTCGGTCGGCGGCGTCGGGCTGGAATCCGTGCCGCAGACCGTGATGCCGCGCGTCCGCGCCGCCGCCACGTCGATTGCGAGGTTGCGCATGCCGCTGGTGACCAGCAGTTTCAGCCGGGGCAACCGCTCTAGCAGGGCTGCCGGGAAGGGCGTGCGCTCGCGCATGATGACGAGGATCTCGGCCTGCTCGATCCGGGCGACCAGCGCGTCTCGATCCGCGATGTGGTCGTTGACCGTCGAGACGGCGACGCGATCGGACAGACGCGTCCAGTCGGCGAGGCCGAGCGCAGCGTCCTGGTAATCGTCGAGGATCAGGCAGGTTTGCACGGCGCACGCTCCCGGCAGAAGGTGGCGAACGTCTCAAGAAATGTCTCTGCCGCCAAGCGATTGGGTGGTGCACCGACGATCTGTGCGATGCCGTCCGGCGTCTGGTCGAGGAGAGACAGGCGGAAGAAGATCTCGGGTTTGAAATTCGTACTCATCGTCGCGAGCACAGTGCGCAAGACCTGCAGCATCTCATCGCCCCTATGGGAGGCGTGGACGAGCGCGATCGGCTTATCGATCACGTGATGTGTCGAGACGAGCCAATCGATCGCGTTCTTCAGCCCACCGGGGATGGACCGGATATATTCGGGGCTCGAAACGATCAGCCCATCGCAGCCGTGAACGCTTCGCACGAACTCCTGCACAGCAGGGGGTGTCGCCGCGCCTTCGAGATCCGGCGAAAAGACGGGGAGGCTTCCGATACGATCATAGACATCGAGGCAGATTCGATCCGGAGCTACGGCTTGCAAAGCGCGTAAGAGCGCGGTGTTCGTCGAAGCTTGGCGCGTGCTTCCGGACAGCCCGAGAAGCCTGACATGCCTCTGAGCGTCCGACGCAGTCCAGACTTCATCTCCACCCTCGACCGTCAACGGGCCGCCGCCAGCGCCTCGAACGCCGCCGCGACCCCGGCGGCCCCCGGATCCTCCACGCCGGCGAGATCCGCCGCCGCGAGGTAACTCGATCGGCCGGTGGCGGCGTGGTCCATGCGGGCGGTGGCGGCGGCGCCCGCGCGGGCGGCGGCGGAAGCGGCGTCGAGGCCGCCGGATTTCAGGGCGTCGAGCGCCGGGATCAGCGCATCAAGCAGGGTGCGGTCCCCGGGCCCGGCGCCGCCGTAGTCCCGCACCCGGGCCACGCCCTGGGCCAGGGCGTCCGGCCATGAGGCGCCGTCGGCCAGCGATGTCGCGGTGGCGGCGAAGAAGATCGAGGCCAGCACGCCGCTCGAACCGCCGACCGCGCGGCCGATCCGCTCGGCCAGCGCGCGGCACAGGGCGGCCGGGTCGGCCTGCGGCAGCCGGTCGAGATCCGCCTCGACCGCCCGGGCCGCGCCCGCGAAGGTCGTGCCGGTGTCGCCGTCGCCGACCTTGGCGTCGAGGGCATTGAGCGCGCCCTCGGCGGCAATGAGGGCGCCCGTCACGGCAGCGATCCGGGCGGCCGCCACGGGATCGCGCGACGGCGTGAAGGCCTCGCCCGCGAGCCCCTCCGGGATCGGGCGCAGGACCGGCGGCGCGATCCGCACCGCGCCGGGCCAGGCCGGCAATGGCACCGGCGCCAGGAGCGCCGCTTCGAGGTCGTCGTCCAGCGGCAGGATCGACAGCGACGCGCCGTGCATGTCGAGCGCCGTCATCAGCGGTGCCGGGCCGAGGAGCAGGCGCACCCGCTGCCCCAGCTCCGTCGCCAGGACGGCCTGGGTCAGGACCTGCATCTCCAGGGCGGTCGCCGAACCGAGATTGTTGACCAGCAGCGCCAGCGGCCCGGTCGCCGAAAACCGTTCGGTCATGAGGCGAGCCAGATCGCTCGCCTTCGGCAGGGTGATCCGCTCGGCCCCCGGCTCGCCGTGGATGCCGAGGCCGAGTTCGGCTTGTCCCTCGGCGAGGCGCTCGCTGCGCGGCGAGCCGGGAATCGTGGCGGTCGAGACCGCGATGCCGAGCGACTGGGCCGACGCGGCAACCCGGCGGGCCAGCGCCGCGACTCGCTCCAGCGGCGCGCCGGCCTCCGCGGCATGGCCGGCGACCTTGTGCACGAACAGGGTGCCGGCCACGCCCCGGGGCTGCTTCGCGTCCGGCAGAGCGATGTCGTCGGCCACGATCACGGTCTCGACCGTCTTGCCCAGCGCCCGGGCGCGCTCGGCGGCGAGACCGAAATTCAGGCGGTCGCCTGCGTAGTTCTTGATGATCAGCAGGCATCCCGCCGGTCCGGTCACCGCCAGGATCCCGGCCAGCACCGCATCGACGCTGGGCGAGGCAAAGACATCGCCGCACACCGCCGCGCTGAGCATACCCGGCCCGACGAAGCCGGCATGGGCCGGCTCGTGGCCGGAGCCGCCGCCGGAGATCACCGCGACCTTGCCGGTATCGATCTCGGCCCGCAGCACGACGCGGATCCCGGGATCGCCGTCGAGCCGCGCGAGGCGGCCGCCGCTGGCGGCCAGGAGGCCCTCGATGGCGTCGGTGACCAGGGTCGCGCGGGTCTCGATGAAATGGGCCATGGCGTGACCTTCTGCGATCGCGGTCCGCAGGGGTCTCCCTGCGCGCCGTTACAGCGGACTGTCTGAGCAATCGTGGCCGCCGGCGCAACGGCCGGGGGCCGGTTTCCCCGGCGTCGCGGCCTACTCCTTCACGGCGCCGGTGAGCGCGGAGACGTAATATTCCACGAAGAACGAGTAGAGGATCACCAGCGGCAGGGAGCCGAGCAGCGCGCCGGCCATGAGCGAGCCCCACTTGTAGACGTCGCCGTCGACGAACTCGCTCACCACCGCGATCGGCACGGTCTTGTTCTGCGTCGAGGACAGGAAGGTCAGCGCGTAGATGAACTCGTTCCAGCACAGCGTCAGGGAAAAAATCCCGGCCGAGATCAGGCCCGGGAACGCGAGCGGCAGGATGATCTTGGTCAGGATCTGCCAGCGGCTGGCGCCGTCCATGAGCGCGCATTCCTCCAGCTCGTAGGGGATCGTCTTGAAGTAGCCCATCAGGAGCCAGGTCGAGAACGGGATCAGGATGGTCGGATAGGCCAGGATCAGGGCGATCGGCGAATCGAACAGGCCGTAGGCCTGGATGATCGTGGCCAGCGGGATGAACAGGATCGAGGGCGGCACCAGGTAGGCGAGGAAGATCGCCGCGCCGACCCAGCCCGCGCCGTTGAAGCGGACGCGCACGCAGGCATAGGCGGCCAGCACGCTGGCGAATAGCGATAGCGCCGTGGCGGCAACCGACACGTACATCGTGTTCCAGAGCCAGCGCGGATACTGCGTCTCGAACAGCAGTTTGTTGATGTGCTTGAGCGTCGGCTGCACAACCCAGAACGGGTTGTAGTGCTCCATGTCGATCAGCTGCTCGTCCGGTTTGATCGCCGTCAGAGCCATCCAGTAGAACGGGAACAGCAGCACCGCGAGGATGGTCAGGAGCGGCAGGTAAGTGGTCACGAGCCGCCGCGGCAGGCGCTCTAGGTAGGCCATCCCCTCGCTGTCGTCGGTGAGCCCGGCGGGGCGGGCGGCCATGATCGGCGCGAGGCGCGGGTCGGCATGGGCGGGCGGAGCGGGCGCGCTCATCGGTCGGTTCCCCCGGATTGCCAGGCCCGGCGCTGGAGGCCGAACCACGAGATGCCGATCGCGGCGAGCAGGAACGGCACCATCGCGGTGGCGATCGCCGCGCCCTCCCCCAGCGTCCCGGAGAGGATGCCGCGCTGATACGACAGGGTCGCCATCAGGTGCGTGGCGTTGACCGGGCCGCCCCGGGTCATCGCCCAGATCAGCTGGAAGTCGGTGAAGGTGAACAGCACCGAGAAGGTCATCACCACGGCGATGATCGGCGTCAGCAACGGCAGGGTGATGCGCGAGAAAATCTGCCAGTTCGAGGCGCCGTCGAGCGTCGCGGCCTCGTAGAGCGAGGGCGAGACCGTCTGCAGCCCGGCCAGCAGCGTGATCGCGATGAACGGCACCCCGCGCCAGATATTGGCGAAGATCACGCAGGCCCGCGCCATGCTGGGCTCGCCGAGGAAGTCGATGTTGCCGTCGATGATCCCGAGATGGCGCAGCGACCACGAGATGATCGAGAACTGGCTGTCGAAGATCCACCAGAACGCGATCGCCGAGAGGACCGTCGGCACGACGAACGGGATCAGCACGATCGACCGGACGATCGACTTGAACGGCATGTTCTTGTTGAGCAGCAGGGCCAGGTAGAGGCCGACCGCGAACTTCACCACCGAGGCCACAGCCGTGTAGAGGCAGGTGTTGAACACCGAGAGCCAGAACACGTCGTCGTCCCAGAGCCAGGCGTAGTTCTCCAGGCCGATGAACGTGCCGTCCCGGCCGATCCGGGTGTTGGTGAACGACAGCCAGATCCCCTTGAGCAGCGGATAGGCCAGGAACAGGCCGAGGATCAGCGCGGTCGGCAGCATGAACCAGAAGCCCGCCCAGCCGCGGCTGCCGCGCAGGCGCTGCCAACCGGAGCGGGTCGGGACCGCGAGCGGGGCAGGCTGTGTCAGGGCCGTGTGCGCCATGGGTTCGCCTCGGGAACGGGGCCGGGATGCGTCGCCGCGTCAGGTGTTGCGGAAGATGCGCTGGGCGGCGCGCTCGGCATTGCGGATCGCGGTCTTCACGTCCTCCCGGCCGGTGCAGTGGCTGGCGAACATGTCGACCACCACGAAATCGGCGAGCACCGCGGCGATGCGCTCGCTCACCGGCGCCTGGCCGCCGGCCGCGAGCGACCGCCGTCCCGCCTCGGCGAAGACCGCGTTCTTCGGGTCGCTCGTCCAGATCGGGTTCTTGGGGTAGTTCGACAGCGGCTCGCACAGGTAACCCTGCGCGCCCTCGATCCACGGACCGTAGTTCGACGCCTCCATCATGAAGGCGATGAACGCCTTACAGGCATTGGGCGCCTTCGAGTACTTGAACGCCAGGATCGGGAAGGCGAGCTGGAACTCCGTCGGCTTGCCGGCGGGACCGATCGGCCAGACCGCGTGGTCCATGTCTTCGGCGAGCTTCGGGTTGTCCTTCTTGGCGGCGGCGTAGATCGAGATGCCGTTGTGCGTCAGATACAGGTCGCCCGCCAGGAACGCCTTGTTGTTGGAGGAATCGTTCCAGGACACGGTGCCCGGCACGAAGGTCTCGTACATCGCCTTGACGTATTCCAGCGCCTTGGCGGTCTCCGGCGAGTTGATCACGATCTTTTCGTTGGCATCGACCAGATTGGCGCCATGGGACCAGAGCGCCCAGTGACACCAGGTGTTGGCGTCGCCGGTGGCGTGCCCGAGGGCGAAGCCCGCCGGGGTGTTGTTCTTCTTGAGCGCCCGGCACAGTTCGAGGAGGCCGGCGGTATCCTCCGGGAACTTGCTGAACCCGGCCCTCTGCATCGCCGAGATGCGGTAGTTCGGATAGCCGCCGTTGAAGCCCACGGGAATCGCGATCCACTTGCCCTTGACCTTGCCGTAGGCCTCCGCCGACGGGAACCACGGGCCGTATTTCTTGGCCAACGACTCGGCCACGTCCTCGAGCGGCAGGCACTTGTCCGGGAACAGGGCCGGGAACGAGAACAGGCCCCAGACCATGTCGGGTCCCTGGCCGGTATTGGCGGCGACGGACGCCTTGGGCTGGATGTCGTCGAAGGATTCGTTGGTCACCGAGACCTTGACGCCGGTCGCCTTGGTGAAGGCGTCCACCATCCGCAGGAACGCCTCGTCCTCGCTGGGAATGAAGCGCTTCCAGCGCAGGATGGACAGGCTGGCGCCGGGCTCCGGCTTCCACTCGGCGGTCTGCGCCCAGGCCCGGGCGAAGCCGAGGAGGTCGGCGCCGGCGGCGAGACCGGTCGCGGCGGCACCCGCCAGGAGGGAACGGCGGTCGAGTTTGGGCATCGTGGCGTCACTCCCTGGATGGATCGGGTGTGGTCAGGTCGGCAGGCGCCGGCCCGTCTCGGCATCGAAGAAGTGCACGCGGTTCGGCCGCAGGTGGACGGTCTCGCCCGGCCCCTCACTGACGCGCTCGCGCAGCACGCAGGTGAAGTCCTGGCCCTGAGCGCGCACCGCCAGCATGGTCTCGGAGCCGGTCGGCTCGACGACCACGACCGCGGCGGCGATCCCGTCCGGCGCCAGGTCGAAATGCTCCGGCCGCATCCCGAGGACCAGCTTCCGACCCTCGACGCCCGCCGGTGCCTGGGTCAGCGGAATGATCAGCCCCGTATCGGCGGCGAAGACCAGATGGCCGTTCCGCCGGACCGTGCCGCTGACGAAGTTCATCGCCGGGGACCCGATGAAGCCGGCCACGAACAGGTTGTCGGGCCGGTCGTAGAGTTCCAGCGGCGGCCCGATCTGCTCGACCACGCCGTCATGCATCACCACGATCCGGTCGGCCATGGTCATGGCCTCGATCTGGTCATGGGTGACGTAGATGGTCGTGGTCTTCAGGCGCTGGTGCAGTTCCTTGATCTCGGTGCGCATCGCCACGCGCAGCTTGGCGTCGAGGTTCGACAGCGGTTCGTCGAACAGGAAGACCTGGGGGTCGCGCACGATCGCCCGCCCCATGGCGACGCGCTGGCGCTGCCCACCCGAGAGCTGGCGCGGGTAGCGGTCGAGGAGATGCGTCAGGCCGAGGATCTGCGCGGCTTTGCTGACCCGCGTATCGATCTCGGCCGACCCTGCCTTCCGGATCCGCATGGAGAACGCCATGTTCTCGCGCACTGTGAGATGCGGATAGAGCGCGTAATTCTGGAACACCATCGCGATGTCCCGCTCCTTGGGCGGGACATCGTTGACGATCCGCTCACCAATACGGATCTCGCCGCCGGAGATATTCTCCAATCCGGCAATCATCCGCAGCAAGGTCGATTTTCCGCAGCCCGAAGGTCCAACCAGGATCACGAACTCACCGTCCCGGATGTCCACGGACACACCGTGCAGGACGTTCGTCGACCCGAAAGCCTTGCGAACCTCGCGGATTCCCACCGAGGCCATGCTTCCTCCCGATCAGGGTCGCTCTGACGGCAACTCCTGTGGCGGCAGTACAAGTGAGCGCATGTCGGAAAGCAAGCTGGCCGCACCTGAATTTTGAATCATATCTGGCTTCTGTCAGGGCCTTCCCTGTGGAATTTTAGTGACTGCACGGGGACGAGTGACGGGGCAGCCGGCGTGAAACATCCTGCCGGCGCCCGAATCGGTCGCGGATGCTAAGGCGGGGTCATATCGGCCCGCTGGCGACGCGCCATCCGGGATGGGTCAGGCCAACGCCGTGGCCAGGCCGAAAACCCTGAGGGAAGACGACAGCATGGCATTATCCGGTCTGAATGCCCGCGAGATCCTCCCCGACGATTCCGCTCGCGGTGCCCTGGTCGGGCGTGTGTGGCGCCCGGATGTCGATGGACCGAGCGTGGTGGCGATCCGGGCCGGTTCGGATGGCGAGCTGCGGGTCGTCGACGTCACGGCTCGGTTCGCCACCGTCAGCGACCTGTGCGAGGCGCCGGACCCCGCCACCGCCCTGCGCGCCGCCGAGGGCGCGGATCTCGGCAGCCTCGACGCGATCGTGGCCAATACCCCGCCGGACAGTCGCGATCCCGGGCTTCCGTGGCTGCTCGCCCCGGTGGATCTCCAGGCGCTGAAGGCCGCGGGCGTCACCTTCGCGACTTCGATGCTGGAGCGGGTCATCGAGGAGCGGGCGCGGGGCGATCTCGCCGCGGCTTCGGCGATCCGCGCCGAGGTCGAGCGCTTGGTCGGCCGCGACCTGCACCGGCTGAAACCCGGCTCGCCCGAGGCGATGGCGTTGAAAGAAGTGTTGGTCGCCCAGGGCGCCTGGAGCCAGTACCTCGAAGTCGGGATCGGGCCGGACGCCGAGATCTTCACCAAGGCGCAGCCGCTCTCGGCCGTCGGCTGCGGCGCCGACGCCGGGCTGCACCCGGATTCGCACTGGAACAACCCCGAGCCCGAGGTGGCCCTGGCCGTCTCGTCCAGACAGACAATCGTGGGTGCGACGCTCGCCAACGACGTGAACCTGCGCGACTTCGAGGGCCGGTCGGCGCTGCTCCTCGGCAAGGCCAAGGACAACAACGCCTCCTGCGCCCTGGGGCCGTTCCTGCGCCTTTTCGACGACACGTTCAGCCTCGACGACGTGCGCCGCACCACCGTGACCCTTGAAGTGACCGGCACCGACGGGTTCCGGATGGAGGGTACTTCCCCGCTCGCCGAGATCAGCCGTGATCCGGAAGAGCTGGTCGCGGCCCTGATGGGCCGCACGCACGAGTATCCCGATGGCGCGATCCTGCTGCTCGGCACGATGTTCGCGCCGATCCAGGACCGGCACGGGCCGGGCCTCGGCTTCACCCATGCCGAGAACGACCGCGTCGTCGTGGCGAGCCCGGAGCTCGGCCGCCTGGTCAACCGCATGCGCCCCTGCGACGCCTGTGAGCCCTGGACGTTCGGCGCCCGCGCGCTGATGCGCAACCTCGCGGCGCGCGGGATTCTGTGACAGAGGCTCGCGTCGAAGCTCCCCGGAACAAGCCGATGACAGAAGCCGGATCCATCCTTGCGCGTCTCTCCGCCATCGTCGGGCCGTCCGGCCTCGTCACCGGCGAGGAGTTGCGCGGCCGCTCGGCGAACTGGACCCGGCCGACCGAGCCCTGCGCCGCGCTCGCCCTGGTCCGGCCGCGCAGCACCGCCGAGACCAGCGCCGTGATGGCCGCCTGCCACGAAGCCGGGGTCGCGGTGGTCCCGCGCGGCGGCGCCACCGGCCTGGTCGACGGCACCCTGTGCACACCGGACGAGATCACCCTGTCCACCGAGCGGATGACCGGTATCGAGCCGGTCGATCCGCTGGGCATGACCGTGGTGGTCGGCACCGGCGCCACCCTCGAGAGCGTGCAGAACGCGGCCACGGAGAACGGCCTGTTCTTTCCCCTCGATCTCGGCGCCCGCGGCTCGGCCACGATCGGCGGCGCGATCTCGACCAATGCCGGCGGCCTGCGGGTGCTGCGCTACGGCATGATGCGCGAGATGGTGCTGGGCCTGGAGGCGGTTCTGGCCGACGGCACGGTGGTGTCGTCCATGCGGCCCCTGATCAAGAACAACACCGGGCTCGACCTGAAGCAGGTCTTCATCGGCACCGAGGGGACGCTCGGGATCGTCACGCGCGCGGTCCTGCGCCTGCGCCCGGAGCCGGCCGGCTACGCCACCGCGCTGATCGCCTGCCCGGGAGTCGATGACGGCGCCCGGGTGCTGCGCGCGGCCCAGAGCGCGTTCCAGGGGCGCGTCTCGTCCTTCGAGGGCCTGTGGCCGGATTTTTATAAGCTGATGACCGCTCCCGGCCGGGCTACGGCGCCGCTGGGCTACGATTATCCGTTCTACGCCATCATCGAGGTCGAGTGCGTGCCGGAGGAATCCGACCGGTTCCTCGGCCTGCTGGAAGGCCTGATGGGCGAGGGCACGATCCTCGACGCGGCGGTGGCCTCCTCGGAGGAGCAGCGGCGGGGGATGTGGCGCATCCGCGACCGGGTCGAGCACCTGAACGCCGACGGGATCGAGCGCGCCTTCGACGTCAGCGTGCCGCTCTCGAAGATGGACGGCTATGTCCGGGGCGCGCTGGAACGCCTGGCGGCGGTCCCGGACTGCCGCGCGGTGGTGTACGGCCATATCGGCGACAACAACCTGCACTGGAACACCACCCGCCTCGACGCCGCCGGCAATGCGGCCATCGACGCCGCGATCTACGCGCCGCTCGCCGAGCTGAACGGCTCAGTCTCGGCCGAGCACGGCATCGGTCTGGAGAAGCGCGGCAAGCTGCCCCTGTCGCGCTCGCCGGAGGAGATCGGCGCCATGCGTCTGATCAAGCGCGCGCTCGATCCGGACAACCGACTGAACCCGGGCAAGATTTTCTGAAGGCGCGACCGGTGACACGAACTCCTACGGAGCCAGCGATCAAGCCGCTGCGGCTCACCGTCCGGCTGACCCCGCGCGGCGGTCGCGACGCCGTGGAAGGCTGGATCCGCGACGCGGATGGCGCCCCGTGTCTCAAGGTGCGCGTGGCCGCCCCGCCGGTCGATGGCGCCGCCAACACGGCGCTCGAACGGCTGATCGCCGGGTCTCTCAGGATCGCGGCCGGCGCCGTTCAGATCGTCGCCGGCCATCAGGGCCGGGTGAAGCGCCTGGAGATCACCGGCGTGGATGATGGGGCCGTTGCCAAAGTCTTTGGGGTGCCGGGATAGGCGCTTGCCGGCGACATCAATGCACGCCGTTGTCGACGGCGTGTGGATCGAGCCAATTCTCGATTTCCAGTCCTGGAACGCGGCGGAACTCACTCAGGTTCGCGCTGACAAGACAGAGATTTAAGGCGAGGCATTGGGCAGCGATCAGGAGGTCGTTCGGCCCGATCGGTGTGCCCCGCTTTGTGAGGAGCGCGCGGATATCGCCGTAATAGCGATCGGCCGGCGCTGCCAGAGGAGCAATCGGAATCGTTCCGAGCACCGTTTCGGCCCGGCCTGCCAGAGACGGAGACCCTTTTCGCGCGACGCCGTACCGGATCTCAGCGGCCGCCACGATGCTCGTGCACACGTTGGCTGTGCGCCCTTCGAGCATGGCGGCGACCGGACCGTTCCGCCCGCGATTGATGAGATCCGACAGAATGTTGGTATCGAGGAGATAGCGCACGACGCCGCTCAAAGGACGACGTCTTCGGCCTCGAGATCTAAGATCTCGTCCAATCGGTCTTCCGGCGGAAGCGGCTCCAGCGACGCGATAAGAGCCTCGAGGCGAAGCCGTGGTCGAAGGATCAGGCTGCCATCGGGTTGTCGAGAGACCGACACTTCGTCGCCAGGCAATTCGAATTCCTTCGGAATTCGAACGGCCTGGCTGCGATTATTCCTGAAGACCTTGGCGATGCGCTCCATGCTCACCTCCCGGCATATAGCTTAACATATGCCCACGTCGGCGATCGCACAAGCAAGGGTGGACCGTCCTCAGAACCCGACCTTGTCCCCGCCCTTCAGCGCCAGCATCTCCCGCGCCTCGTCGGGGGACGCGATGGCGAGGCCCAGGCCTTCGATGATCGCGCGGACGCGGCGGACCTGCGCCGCGTTGGTCTCGGCGAGCTTGCCGGGGCCGTCCCACAGGCTGTCCTCCAGGCCGACGCGGACATTGCCGCCCATGGCGGCCGCCATGGCGGCGATATTCATCTGGTTGCGGCCGGCGCCCAGCACCGACCATTGGTACTGATCGCCGAACAGCCGGTCGGCGGTGCGCTTCATGTGCATCACGTCGTCGGGATGGGCGCCGATGCCGCCCTGCAGGCCGAACACCGTCTGGATGAACAGCGGCGCCTTCACCAGTCCGCGATCGAAGAAGTACTTGAGATTGTAGAGATGGGCGGTGTCGTAGCACTCGAACTCGAACTTGGTCCCGTTCGGCGCGCAGGTGGTCAGGATGTGCTCGATCTGGCCGAACGAGTTGCGGAAGATGATGTCCTTGTTGCCGAGATAGTCGCGCTCCCACTGGTGCTTCAGGTCCTTGAAGCGGTCGAGCATGCCGAACAGGCCGAAATTCATCGAGCCGAGGTTGAGCGAGGCGACCTCCGGCTGGAAGGTCGCGGCCGGGCGCACACGCTCCTCGATCGACATGGTCGGCGCGCCGCCGGTGGTGAGGTTCACCACGCAGCCCGAGCGCTGCTTGATCACCGGCAGGAATTTGGCGAACGCCTCCGGCGACTGGTCGGGCTGCCCGGTCTCGGGGTTGCGGGCGTGCAGGTGGATGATCGCCGCGCCGGCCTCGGCGGCGCCGATGGCGGCGTCGGCGATCTCTTCCGGCGTCACCGGCAGATGCGGCGACATGCTCGGCGTGTGGATCGCGCCGGTGACGGCGCAGGTGATAATGACTTTCCGCTGGGGGGCCATGCTCAGTCCTTCTGTGAAAGCTTGTGGGCCCGCAGGGAAGCGAGCCGGGCATCCCGGCGGCGCATGCGGGCGGGGAGATCCGCGGGCGCCCGCCATTGCGCCAGGATCGCCTCGGTGGCCGGCGCCTCGTAGACAGCGGGCGGAGCCGGATCGGCCGCGAGGCTCTTGTAGAAGCCGGTGTAGCGCGCGCAGTAATCGGCGATGCCGCCGGGGGCGTTCAGCTCGATCGTCTCGAACGGCCCCATGAAGCTCCAGCGCAGACCGAGCCCGTCCGCGACGGTCTTGTCGAGATCCTGAGGCGTCACGTAGCCCTCCGAGGCGAGACGGAACGCCTCCGCCAGCAGCGCGCCCTGGAGCCGATTGAGGATGAAGCCGTCGATCTCCTTCAGGACGGTGATCGGCACCTGCCCGATGGCTTCGTAGGTCGCTCGGGCACGCTCCAGGAAAGCCGCGTCGGTCCACGGCGCGCCCGAGATCTCCACCAGCGGGATCAGGTGCGGCGGGTTGACCGGATGGCCGATCAGGCAGCGCCCGCGACCGGGCAGGCTTTCCGTGAACAGCGAGCAGCGGATCGCCGAGGACGACGAGGCGATGATCGCGTCCGGCGGCGCCAGCGCGTCGAGCTCGGCAAACAGGGCCTGCTTCACGTCGAGCCGTTCCGGCCCGTTCTCCTGGACGAAGCCGACGCCGTCGAGGCAGGCCGCGAGGTTTTGGGGAGCGCGGATACGGCCGGACGCCGCCTCGGGATCGGGGCAGAGCCCGTGCTCCGCGAGTGTCCGAAGGCCCTCGGCGCAGAGGGGGATCGCCGCCTTCGCGACGCCGCCCGCGGCATCGAATAGGCGCACGTCCCAGCCGGCGCGGGCGAAGATCATCGCCCAGGCCCGGCCGATCAGGCCGGAACCGATGATCGCGACGCTGTCGGTCATAGCGACAAACCCTTTCGCCGTTGAGCCTGATCCTCACGCGGACGGCGCGTTTCGCCGGTCCGTGGGAGGTTGTCGCGCTCCGACGTGACGATGCGGTCCGGGAGGGCGAAAGCGTGGTCCGCCGGGCTCTTCGCACGCTTTCGGCGTGGACGGTCGCAGGCCGTTCGCGGGTCGTCCGTAACGGCCCGCAGGACGCTCCGGCGACGGACTGACGTCTCGAACCGATCTTTCATCGCCCGACGTCCAAGCGTTTCCTCCTGCCCGTCCCGTTGGGCCGGTTCTGCCAGCTCTCTGCGGAGCTGTGATCACAGATCACTAGCGCGATAGTGCTACATTCGTCTAGTGTCGGCACATGAGTTCCATCTCGGTCCTGGCCGAACTGCCCCAGCTGAAGCGGCGCACCCTCGCCGACACCGCCTACGAGGCCCTGGCTGACCTCCTCGCTTCCGGGCGGCTGACGCCGGGCGACCGGCTGTCCCTGCGCCAGAGCGCGGCGGCGCTCGGCGTCTCGGTGATGCCGGTGCGCGAGGCGGTGAGCCGGCTCGTGGCCGACGGCGTCCTCGAAGTGGCACCCACCCGGGCGATCCGGGTGCCGGTCATGACCGCGCAGGATTTCCGGGCGCTCGCCGAGACCCGCATGGCGATCGAGGGAATGGCCGCCGCCCGGGCTGCCGAGCGCCGGAGCGAATCGGAGCTCACTGCGATCCGGCGGGCCGAGGCGGCGTTCCGGGCGGAAGCAGCCTCCGCGCAGCCGGACAGCGCTCGGGCTGTCCGGCTCAACCGCGACCTGCACTTCGCGATCTATGCGGCTTGCGGGCTGGCGCCGCTCCAGGAGATCATCGCCCGACTGTGGCTGAAGGCGGGGCCGGTCATCAACCTCGACCTGCGCGCCCATCCGGAGCGGTTGCGCCACGGTTACGCCCTGCGGCGGCACGCCGAGGCGCTGGCGGCGATCGAGGCGCGGGACGGCCCGGTCGCCGCCGCAGCCCTGGCCGCCGATATCCGCGAGGCGACGGACTTCATCCTGTCCCGCGGGGGTTTGCGGGACGGGTAGGTTTTGGTGCGCATCGTCTTCGTCCGAAAGGCGGCAAACGCCTTCGACACGATGCTTTGACGGGAGGAACGATCATGGATCTCGGAATCGCGGGCCTGCGCGTCCTCGTGACCGCCGGTGCGGCCGGCATCGGACGCGGTATCGTCGACGCGTTCCTGGACGAAGGCGCCCGGGTCTTCGCCTGCGACATCGACCAGGAAGCCCTGGCCGCCCTCCCCGACACGGTGGGACGCAGCCGGACCGACGTCGCAGACCGGGAGCAGGTCGCCGCCATGATGGATCAGGCGGTCGATCACCTCGGCGGCCTGGACGTTCTTGTGAACAATGCCGGCATCGCCGGGCCGACCGGGCGGGTCGAGGAGATCGCCCCGGAGGAATGGGACCGCTGCCTGACGGTTTGCCTAACCAGCCAGTTCAACTGCGCCCGGCTCGCCGTTCCGCACCTGCGCGCAAGCGGCAACGGCTCGATCGTCAACCTGTCCTCGGCCGCCGGCAAGTTCGGCTTCGGCCTGCGCAGCCCCTACGCGGCGGCGAAATGGGGCGTGATCGGCTTCACCAAGTCCCTGGCGATCGAGCTGGGCGAGTCCGGGATCCGGGTGAACGCGATCCTGCCCGGCTTGGTCGCCGGCGACCGGCAGCGCCGGGTCCTGGAGGCCAAGGCGCAGCAGCAGGGCACGAGCTTTGCCGAGATGGAGGCCCGGGCCTTCTCGTTCGTGTCGGTCAGGGACTACGTCACCGCCCGCCAGCTCGCCGACCAGATCCTGCTGCTCTGCTCGCCCCGGGGCCGGACGATCTCGGGCCAGGCGATCTCCATCGACGGCGATACCCGGATGCTGTCCTGAAACGCTGCGCCCCGGCTTACGCCGCGGCGCGGATCGCGGCAGACTGAAGCCGAAGCGGCACGACGACCGCGCCAAGGGGAGGATCGGAGCATGCGTCTTTCGGGCAAGACAGCGTTGGTCACCGCCGCCGGCCAGGGCATCGGCCGGGCGAGTGTCCTGGCGATGGCGCGTGAAGGCGCGCGGGTGCTGGCCACCGATGTCCGGGCGGAGGCGCTGCGAACCTTCGAGGACGTGACCAACGTCACCACGGCGCCCCTCGACGTGCTGGACCGGGCGCAGATCGAGGCCGTGGCCGGCGGCCTCGACCGGATCGACGTGCTGTTCAACTGCGCCGGCTACGTCCACGCCGGCACGGTGCTCGACGCCAGCGACGCGGATTTCGACTTCGCGGTGAACCTCAATGTCCGGTCGCAGTTCTGGACGATCCGCGCGGTGCTGCCCCGGATGCTGGAGACCGGCGCCGGCAGCATCGTCAACATGGCGAGCGTCGCCGGGTCGCTGCGCGGCCTGCCGAACCGCTTCGTCTACGGGCTGACCAAGGCTGCGGTGATCGGCCTGACCAAGTCGGTGGCGGCAGATTACGTCGGCCGCGGGATCCGCTGCAATTGCGTCTGCCCCGGCACGGTCGACACGCCGTCGCTGGCCGACCGGATCAATGCGTTCGAGGATCCCGTAGAGGCCCGCAAGGCGTTCATCGCCCGCCAGCCGATGGGCCGGCTCGCCAAGGCCGAAGAAATCGCCCCGCTGGTGGTGTTCCTGGCGAGCGACGAGGCCGCTTTCGTGACCGGCCAGAGCTATTCGATCGACGGTGGTATGACGATCTAACCGTCGGCGCGACGGGGCCAACTGGCGTCGATTGATCCTCTGCATAACAGATGCGGCACGACCGCGGCTTTCCCGATCGTGAATTTTGAATACAATCCTCCCGACGGGCGGGGACGCGCCCTCGGGAGGGTTCGGCCGTGACGCAAGCCAAGGCTCGGAGTGCGGTGTCGCCGCGCGCGGCGGCGCGTCACGATGGCGGAATGGCCCGCAAGCTCGCGGAGCAGCTTCAGGGCGAGGCGCGGTTCGACGCGTTCACCCGCGGCCGCTACAGCACCGATGCCTCGATCTACCAGATCATGCCGGCCGGCGTGGTCCTGCCGCGCTCGGCCGCGGACATCGCGGCGACGCTGCGGATCGCCGCCGATCACGGGGCGCCGGTGATCCTGCGCGGCGGCGGCACCTCGCAGAACGGCCAGCCGATCGGCTCGGGGCTGGTGGTCGATTGCGCGCGCCACTTCAACGGCATCCGCACCTACGATCCCGAGGCCGGCACGATCACGGTCGAGCCCGGCCTCGTGCTGGAGCGGCTGAACACCCGGGTGAAGGCCGACGGCTGGTTCTTCCCGGTCGAGCCATCGACGGCGACCCGCTGCACCATCGGCGGCATGGCCGGCAACAATTCCTGCGGCGCCCGCTCGCTGCGCTACGGCAAGATGAGCGACAACGTCCTGGCGTTGGACGCGATGCTTCCGGGCGGCGAGGCGTTCGGCTTCGGCCTGACCGGCAACGCGACCACCGGCGTCACCGGCTCGGCTCAGGCGGAAGCGCTGGCCGAGCGCATGCGCGCCCTCGCCCTGCTCCATCGCGACGAGATCGAAGCCCGCTACCCGAAGGTGCAGCGGCGCGTGGGCGGCTACAACCTCGACGCATTGATCGAGCCGCGTCCGAACCTCGCGCATCTGCTGGTCGGCTCGGAAGGGACCCTGGCCGCCACCACCTCGGTGACCCTCAAGCTGTCGCGCCTGCCCGCGCACCGGGTGATGGGCGTCTGCCATTTCCCATCGTTCCGGGCCGCCATGGAGACGACGCAGCACATCGTCGCCCTCGACCCCGTGGCGGTGGAGCTGGTCGACAACAACGTGCTGGTGCTCGGCGCCGACATCCCGCTATTCCGGGCGACGCTCGCCGACATCACCCGCGGCAAGCCGAACTGCCTGCTGCTGGCGGAATTCGCCGGCGACGACCTCGCCGCCCTGAAGCGCGACCTGAAGCGCCTCGACGCCTGCATGGCCGATCACGGTTTTCCGAACTCCGTCGTCGAGATTCTGGAGCCGGCCCGCCAGCGCTCGGTCTGGGAGGTGCGCGAGGCCTGCCTCAACATCATGATGTCGATGAAGGGCGATGCGAAGCCGGTCTCGTTCATCGAGGATTGCGCCGTCCCGCTGGAGCACCTCGCCGACTACACCAATGCGGTGACCGAGGTGTTCACCAAGCACGGCACCCGCGGCACGTGGTACGCCCATGCTTCCGTAGGCTGCCTCCATGTCCGCCCGATCCTGGACATGAAGGAGGGCGGCGACGTGAAGCGGATGCGCGCCATCGCGGAGGAGACCTCCGAGTTGGTCCGTCGCTACAAGGGATCGTATTCCGGCGAGCACGGCGACGGCATCTCGCGCTCGGAATACATCGCGCCGCTGTTCGGCCCGGTCCTGACCCGCGCCTTCGAGACCGTGAAGGACGCGTTCGACCCGGAGAACCTGCTCAATCCCGGCAAGATCGTCCGGCCGCTGACCATGGACGACCGGAGCCTATTCCGGTTCAAGCCCGGCTACGCCGTGACCGAGCCGCTGAAGCCCGCCCTCGACTGGTCGGATTGGGGCGGCTTCGGCTCGGCCGTCGAGATGTGCAACAACAACGGCACCTGCCGGAAGCTCGCCGGCGGGGCGATGTGCCCGTCCTACCGCGCGACCCGGGAGGAGGAGCATCTCACCCGCGGCCGCGCCAATACCCTGCGGCTCGCGATCTCGGGCCAGCTCGGGCCGGACGCCTTCACCAGCAAGGCGATGAAGCGCACCCTCGACCTGTGCGTCTCGTGCAAGGCCTGCCGGCGGGAATGCCCCACGGGGGTCGACATGGCCAAGATGAAGGTCGAGTTCCTGCACCACTACCACGCCCGCCACGGGCTGCCCCTGCGCGACCGGCTGATCGGCCTGATGCCGCATTACGCCGGCATCGCCGCCAAGCTCGCCCCGCTCCTCAACCTGCGCGACCGGCATCCGGCCCTGGCCGCCCTGTCGGAGCGGATGGTCGGGTTCTCGGCCAAGCGGTCGCTGCCGCGCTGGCGGCGCCCCTGGAGCGAGCCGGGCGAGGCGGCCCATCCGGCCGACGTGACCGGGGACTTCCGCGACGTGATCCTGTTCGGCGACACGTTCAACCGCGCCTTCGAGCGGGAGAACCTGGAGGCGGCCGAGCGGGTGTTGCTAGCCGCGGGCTACCGTATCCACCGGGTCTACCCGACACGCGGGCGGCGTCCCCTCTGCTGCGGCCGGACCTGGCTGGCCTCGGGCCAGACCGACCGGGCCCGCGCCGAGGCGCGCCGGACCCTCGACACGCTCCTGCCGTTCGTGCGGGCCGGCGCCCGGGTGGTCGGCCTCGAGCCGTCCTGCCTGCTGACCTTCCGCGACGAGTTTTCGGCATTACTACCTGGAGAAGACGCCGCGCTGCTCGCCATGCAATCGGTTCTGTTCGAGGAATTGCTGGCCGGCGATCTCGCGGCGGGCCGGATCGCGCTTCCCCTGGCGGACCAGGGCGGCCGGGTCGCGCACCTGCACGGGCATTGTCACCAGAAATCGTTCGGCGTGATGGGCTCGGTGGAGACCGTGCTGCGGACGGTGCCGGGCCTCGACGTGCGGGTCATCGAGTCGAGCTGCTGCGGCATGGCCGGCGCCTTCGGCTACGGGGCCGAGACGATCGAGACGTCCTTCGCCATGGCCGAGTTGTCCCTGTTCCCGGCCTTGCGGGCGGCCGCCCCCGGCGACCTGGTCGTGGCCGACGGCACGAGCTGCCGTCACCAGATCCACGATGGCCTCGGCATCCGCGCTGAGCATATGGCCCGCGTTCTCGATGACGCGCTCGTGCAAGGCCCCCCGCCTCGACACTGAATTGTCGGGCACCTACACAGGCAGGATAGGTTGCTTCGACCTCGCGTGCACCGTCGGCTCATGAACAAAATCGACACCGGCATCGGAATCAGCCGTCGTTACCTCCACGATGAGGTGGCCGACCGGATGCGTGAACTGATCCGCTCCGGAGAAATGGAGCCGAAGGCACGCATCAACGAAGGCGAGTTGACCGAACGCTTCGGGATCTCGCGCACGCCTCTCCGGGAAGCGATCAAGATCCTGGCCACTGAGGGCTTGCTCGAACTGCTCCCGAACCGCGGCGCGCGCGTCGCCAGCATCTCTGAGACCGAGCTCGAGGAGATGCTGGAGGTGATCGCCGGGCTCGAGGCCACCGCCGGCGATCTCGCCTGCCGGACGATCTCGGAGGCCGAGATCGACGCGATCGAGGTCGATCACCAGGCAATGGTGGCGGCCTGGAAGGGCGGCGACGAAGCCGGGTATTTCAGCCACAACCGCCGGATCCACGAAGGCATCATGGCGGCAAGCCGCAACGGCATCCTGGCCAACATCTACGAGAGCCTGTCCGGCCGGATCCAGCGGTCGCGCTACTCGGCCCATCAGACCCCGGACCAGTGGGCCCGGGCCGTGTCGGAACATGAGCAGATGCTCGTGCTGCTGCGCGCCCGGGACGGCGCCGCCCTCGCCACCCTGATGCGCGAGCATATCCGCGGGAAAAAGACCGTGATCGCAGCCAATTACGGGGTCGCGGAAGCCGGCTGAGCCGTCATCTCGAACCAGAACGAGGCGCCCGGCGTGCCGGAATCGTTCGGGTAGAGGAACGGGATGTCGGGCCCCGGCCGGCGGGCGGCGAAGACGGCTTTGACCCGGGCGCTCATGGCCGGATCCTGGCAGAGATACGTCACCGGCAGGGTCACCCGGAACGGCGGGGCACCGCACATCAGCATGGCGGCCAGCAGGTACTGCTCATTGTAGAGCCGGCAGTTCCACGCGGCGGGGTAGTCGTCCGGGATGAAGATATCGTGGATCTGCACGATCACCCCCGCGGCGAGCCGCGGCATCACTTCGAAGAAGAACACCGTCACGTCGGAATTGGCGAAGGACCGGTGTGATCCGTCGAAGAAGACGATGTCCCCGGCGCGCAACTCTTCGAAGATCTTGAGATCGCAGCTTTCGAGGGGACTGCGGAGGGTCCAGTCGCAGATCGCGTCGATCTCCCGGCGGGGCATCGGGTCGATCGAGGTGATTGTCGTCGGCAGTTTCAGTGCGTCGATCGTATAACGGGCAAAGCAGGTCGAGGAGCCGGACCCGATCTCGAGGTAGCGGGCCGGCCGCTTCCAGGCGAGCTTGGTCATCAGCGCCGCGGCGTCGAGCGCGGTGAACCACGTGTTGTTCCAGTGCGGCGTCACCGGGTCGATCACGCCGGATAGATGCGGGACGCTGTGGAGCAGGTCGGCCCGCGCCTCCAGCGCATCGAGGAACGCGGCGTAGGCGGCCGTCTCACGGGCGAGGACCGCCCGGAGATGGCCGTGCGGCGCACTGCCGGGCATCCAGCGGGAGGACGGCACCACCGGATGGTAGTCGTGGACCGTATGGCTCCAGCGGAACGGCTCGGTGCTCGCCCGGAAGATGTCGATTCCGGCGCGGCGCCCGGCGTTTCGCACGATGTCCTTCAACATGACCGTCCTCGCTCCTACGCGACGATAATGCTGATGACGCAACTTCTAGTCGAGTCGGATCGCGGGCCTACGCAATCCTCGCGGGAATGCGGTTAAGCTGCGCTTTCCGTTTCGTCAGGCGGCGCTCGGTGCCCGGAGGCCGGCCACGAGGTCGGTGAAGCGGTCGCCCTGGACGAGGACGTGGCTGCGCAAAGCCTCCGCGGCACCGGCGTCGTCGCCGGCGACGATCGCGGCCACGATCGCCTCATGCTCGGCCAGCGATTGCGGCAGTCGCTGTCGGACTCGCAGTTGCAACCTGCGGTAGGGCGCCAAACGCCGATGCAGCGACAGGGCCTGCTCGGCCAGAAACGCGTTGCGGCTCGCCCGGTAGACCACCGTGTGGAACACGTAGTTCTCGGCGTAGTAGCTCTCGGGATCCTCCTGGGCCACGGCCGTCCTGCAGCCCGCCAGAGCCGCCTGCAGCGCCTCGGCATCCTCCGGAACCAGGCGGCGTGCGGCGAGCCGGCCGCAGGCGGCCTCGATTTCCGCCATGGCCTCGAACATGGCGAGCAGCAGATACGGCTCCGGCGCGCTTACGATGGCGCCGCGCCGCGGCTTGGTCTGGACAAGGCCGGTCGCCGCCAGTTGCAGCAAAGCCTCCCGGATCGGGGTGCGCGAGACGCCGAACCGCACCGCCAGCTGGTTCTCGTCCAATCGCGAGCCGAGAGCGAGTTCGCCCGAGACGATCTCGTCTTCGATCCGCTGTCTCAGGCGCTGGGCGTGGCTCATCCCCCCGGTCCCTCCGCGCCGACAAGCGGGCGCTGCCTTCGTCGGCTTCCTGGATCACCGGCCGACGTTCCGCCAGTCACATATGCTTCAGTATTGACAAAATATACAACACCGTCTTTCTTGCATACAAGCATCGCAACCCAGTATTGCGACGCACAAAATCGATGCCGCCGACGGTGCGGTGCGGGAGAGATCGATGACGCCGACACGTCGCACGCTGGTCACGGCCGCCTTCGCGGCGCCTGCCATCCTGAGATTCGGCCTCGGCGCCGCACAGGCCGCCACGGTCCTGAAGCTGTCGCATCAGTTCCCGGGCGGCACGATCGACGAGGGCGATTTCCGCGATCGGATGTGCCGCAAGTTCGCCAAGGCGGTTGGCGAGCGCTCGAAGGGCGCCCTGGAGGTCCAGGTCTATCCCGGCTCCTCCCTGATGAAGACGAACGCCCAGTTCGGCGCCATGCGCAAGGGCGCGCTGGACATGTCGCTCTATCCGAGCCCCTACGCGGGCGGCGAGGTGGCGGAGCTGAATATCGGCCTGATGCCGGCGCTGGTGACCTCCTACGCGCAGGCGGTGGCGTGGAAGACCGCCCCAGTGGGCCGCAAGCTCACCGAGCTGCTGGAATCGAAGGGTATCGTCCTGGTCTCCTGGGTCTGGCAATCTGGCGGCGTCGCCAGCCGCGAGCGGCCGCTGGTCGCGCCGTCCGACGCCAAGGGCATGAAGGTCCGCGGCGGCTCCCGCGAGATGGACCTGATGATGAAGCAGGCCGGTGCCGCCACGCTGTCGATCCCGTCGAACGAATCCTACGCGGCGATGCAGACCGGCGCCTGCGACGCGGTGATCACCTCATCCACCAGCCTGATCTCCTTCCGGCTCGAGGAACTCTCGAAGGCGCTGACCTCGGGCCGGGAGCGCTCCTACTGGTTCATGCTCGAGCCGATCATGATGTCCAAGACCCTCTTCTCCGGCCTGCCCAAGGACCAGCAGGACCTGATCATGGCGGTGGGCGCCGAGCTCGAAGCCTTCGGGCAGACCGGCGCCAAGGAGGACGACACCCGCGTCGAGCAGATCTTCTCCAAGGCCGGCGCCAAGGTCTCGCAGCTCGACGAGAAGTCCCTCGGCCAGTGGCGCGAGCTCGCCCGGGAGACCGCCTGGAAGGACTATGCCGGCCGCAATGCCGGCTGCGCCGAGCTGCTGAAGCTGGCGGAGCAGGTCGCGTGAGCCACGGCTTCGACGCGGCCACCGCGATCCCGGACGCGAAAGGCGCTGAGGAGCCCCGGCTCCCCGGCCTGCTCGGCCTCTTCGACCGGGCGCTGCGCGGCATCAACCGCGTGATCCTCGGGTTGGGCGGGCTCTGCCTCGTCGGCGCCTGCCTCGTGCTGAGCCACAGCGTCGTCGTTCGCTACGTGCTGAAGGAGCCTACCGACTGGCAGGACGAGATGGCGGTCTTCCTGATCGTCGGGGCGACCTTCTTCTCGGCCGCCGGAGTACAGGCCAAGCGCGGCCACGTCGCGATCGAGGCCCTGACCGGCCTGCTGCCGCCGGCGGTGAACCGGGTGCGGCTGCTGTTCGTCGACGTCGTCAGCCTCGCCTTCTGCGCATTCTTCGCCTGGAAAAGCTGGACCCTCGACCACGAGGCCTGGATCGACGGCCAGACCTCGCAATCGACCTGGGGGCCGCCGCTCTGGATCCCCTACACGCTGATGGCCGCCGGCATGACCCTGCTGTGCCTCCAGTTCGTCCTGCAGATCGCCGAGGCCCTGCTCTACGGGCCGCGGGCGGCGGGCTGGGCCAAGCCGAAGATCGGCATCGGCGCCGACGTGAACGCCGACATGCACGATGCGCCCGGGGTCACGCCCCGCGGGCCCGATCCGATGGGCCGGACGGTCGACGCGAGGGTGAAGTGATGGGCACGGCGGCGATCGGCTTCCTCTACGCGGGGGCCACCCTCGGGGCGATGCTCTCGGGCATCCCCATCGCGTTCGCGCTCGGCGCCGTGGCCCTGGCCTTCATGGTCGTGTTCATGCCGGGCGCCTCCCTCGATACGGTAGCGCAGAACGTCTACGAGGAGATGGCCTCGATCACCCTGCTGTCGATCCCGCTGTTCATCCTGAAGGGCGCGGCGATCGGGCGGTCCCGGGCCGGCCAGGACCTCTACTCAGCGATGCATGCCTGGATGCACCGCATCCCGGGCGGTCTCGGAATCGCCAACGTGTTCGCCTGCGCGCTGTTCGCCGCCATGGCGGGCTCGAGCCCGGCCACCTGCTCGGCGATCGGCTCGGCCGGCATCCCGGAGATGCGCAAGCGCGGCTACTCGCCGGGTTTCGCCGCCGGGATCATCGCGGCCGGCGGTACCCTCGGGATCCTGCTGCCGCCCTCGATCACCATGATCCTGTACGCGGTCGCCTCCGAACAGTCCCTCGGGCGCCTGTTCCTGGCCGGCATCGGGCCCGGGCTGCTGCTGGTGAGCCTGTTCGCGGCCTGGTCGATGGTCCGGTTCCGCTCGGAATTCGCTGCCGCAAAGGCGGTGCTGGAACGCGGCGGACCGGCCTCGCCGATCCTGGCCGACGAGCAGTACAGCATGGCCCAGCGCTTCTCGACGCTGCCGCGAGTGCTACCCTTCGTGATCCTGCTCACCGGCGTGATGGTGGCACTCTACGGCGGCTACGCGACGCCTTCGGAGACGGCCGGCCTCGGCGGGTTGCTGGCGCTCGGCCTGATCGCCGCGATCTACGGGGTGTGGCGGTTCCGGGACGTCAGCCCGATCCTGATCGCCACGTTGCGCGAATCGACCATGCTGATGCTGATCATCGGCATGTCGCTGCTCTACGCCTACGTGATGAGCTACCTGCACCTGTCGCAATCGGCCGCGGCCGCGATCGTGGCGATGCAGCTCTCGCCCTGGGTGCTGCTGGTGACGATCCTCGGACTGGTGATCGTGCTCGGTTTCTTCCTGCCGCCGGTCTCGATCATCCTGATGACCGCGCCGATCATCCTGCCGCCGCTCAAGGCCGCGGGCTTCGACCTGGTGTGGTTCGGCGTGGTGATGACCATCACCATGGAGATGGGCCTGATCCACCCGCCGGTGGGCCTCAACATCTTCGTCATCAAGAATATCGCCCCCGACATCCCGCTCTCAGACATCATCTGGGGCACCCTGCCCTTCGTGATGCTGATGGGGCTCGCGATCCTGATCCTGTGCCTGGTCCCAGGCATCGCCCTGTGGCTGCCGGACCTGCTTCTGGCGACGACGCGGTAGGAAACGCTTCACCGCGAACGGCGGCGCCGGTAACCTTGGCTGCGCGACCGGCGCCGCCGCCCTATCTATCTGCAATGACCGACCTTCAGACCATCCAGATGCTGCACACGGCGAACGTGATCGGCGAGGACGAGATCGACGCCAGCGTCGAGGCATTCCTCGACGGTGCCGTGGCCGAGCCCTACCGGTTCCGCAGCGGCCACCGAGTCAACCTGGTGAAGGCGGTGCGCAGCCACCCCGGCGCGCAGGAATTCGTCGGCCGGGCGAATGTCGGCACCCAGTTGAAGCGGCCGTTCGTACGCGCGGCGATCCTGCAGGCGCGGCCGTTGAAGGGGTGAACGGGCAAGGCCTGCGCTCGATCGCACGCGTCTGACCGTGTAACGGCGAGTTTGCGCAGGTTTGGGCCAGACGCCTACCTTGGAGCGCGATTAGCCCCCTCGCCCATGCGGGCTACGATGCTCCACATCGCTGCCGGATGAGGGCCACGGCCAAGCCCGAGCGCATCTCCCTCCCCCGCAGAGGGGATAGGGAGAGACGCGGTGTCTGCCGTGTACGTGGATTTGGATCGCTCGCAGAACGCGCCGCTATCGACATTCCACGAACTTCGCGCGGCACGCGATCGGCAAGAACTCAGCGCCCCTCGGATTTCTTCACCACGGCGCCGACGGTGTTCTTCTGCGACGGCGCCGCCGCGTTCAGCTTCGGGACGGCCTTCTTCGGCTTCTTCGTCTCGCGATTGCCGCGCTGCTTCTCGGTGGCCATGCTCTCGATCCTTCGGTTCGATGCGGGTGACGGGTCGGCACGGTCCGGGCGGCGATCCCCTACGGCTTGACGTGCGCGATGAAGCGCCCGCGGGCCCAGAGTTCGATCCGGTGTCCGTCGAGCAGGGTGACGGCGTGGCGCTCGGCCGCGTCGTCGTCCAGAGCATCCACCGGGACGGTCGCGCGGACGCTGCCGTTCGCGGAGAATCGGTAGGCCTGATAGGTCGCCGCCGCGCTGAGCGCGACATTCGGGAAGACGAAGAGATCTGCCATATGCCAGGCCGCCGATCACAGGCGGGGACATGGAGTCCTCAGTCACCGGAGCCTGTTGCCGCCCTTCCGGTAATCCGCTGATCCTGCGCCCGGTCGGGGGCAAAAGATAGTCTTTTCGCGGCTCGGCGCCGGGCACCGGCACGGGATTGGCCGCAGGACGCCAATCGCCCGTTTCGCGGCACCGCACGCATCATCTATGGACGACGCGACCGGGGTTCGCGGCGATGCTGCGCAGATCTTTCTGCCGTCGCCGTCGCGCCCTGCGTTGTTTGAAGGATACCATCCATGAGCCTTGAATCGGTCCGCGCGTTCTTTGCCGAGAAGGCGCCCGACATCGCCGTCATCGAGCTGGCCACCAGCACCGCGACGGTCGCGGAGGCCGCCGCCGGACACGGGGTCGCCCCGGCGCAGATCGCCAAGACGCTCTCGATCCGCATCGTCGATCAGGTCGCTCTGGTGGTGACGCGGGGCGACGCGCGGCTCGACAACAGGAAGGCCAAGGCGGTGTTCGGCGGCAAGGTCCGGATGCTCGATCTGGCCGAGGTGGAGGCGATCACCGGCCACCCGGTCGGCGGCGTCTGCCCGTTCGGGCTCATCGCGCCGCTGCCGGTCTATTGCGACGTCTCGCTCAAGGCGTTCGACGAGGTGGTCCCCGCCGCCGGAAGCACCCACAGCGCAGTCCGGATCGCCCCGGGCCGCATGGCCGAGCTGACCGGGGCCGCATGGGTGGATGTGTGCCAGGAGCCGGGGTGAAACTTCGGACGTGCAGACCGGGGCCGGTCGGCTGCTCAAGGGTAACGTAAGCGGAGGGATGCCGGGATCGGCCGAAAGCCCGCCGCGAGCCATAGGACGGCATCGATCGGGTGTGCCACGGCAAGCGATACCCCATCGAGCCGCTCATGGATCAGGACGGAGAGTTGGCGGGTCGTTCCGTCCCTCCTGGAAACGCGCTGCGTGTCACGGCGCTCCGAATCGTTCGTGACGAAGTCCGAGAGATTATCCGTCACCAGCAGATCAACACGATCAGCCATGCAGAAGGCCAGGACGCCGGCGTCCTCGCGATCCGTCATGGCGAGTTGGTCGCGCCCGGCCGTGAGCAGGGCCGGCTGGAGCTTCTCCGGACCGACCTGCATCAATCCCTCGACGGCATGGGGGAACCCTTCGGCCAGGTGATCCGGCAAGCCCTGTCGCTTGAGCACGCGCTCCAGGGTGCCAAGCATCTCCTGCGACACCATCAACTGAAGCGGAATGGTCCCGGCCGCGCAGGCCTGAACCATCGCAACCAGCCGCATCGGCGCCGTTCCGACGCGGCTGTGCTGCAAGGCCAGGAGGTAGGCGATCCAGACGTTCACATCCAGACAGACGCGCAGCACCACGCGCGGCGGTTCCTCACCACCGGCGGCAGGACCGGCGCCTGCGGTCACGTCTTCGCGGTGCTGAGCGCAGTGGCGACCTCAAGCATCTCGAGGTCGCCCATGTCTTCGGTGATGGGAGCCAGGGGCCGCGCGTTGGCGGTCAGCTCCGCGACGCGCACGAGATCCCGGCGCGCCGCCTCGACCCGAGCGGCGTTCTCCCGCGTACGCTGCTGCTCAAGCGTTTCGGTCGACCGGGTACGGGGGAAATCGGAGAGCGCCATCGCCGGAGGCCATATCTTCGGACGTTGCCCAAATGTAGCGCCGCGGCGCGCGGCGTTCAACGCGTGACCGGCGGCGATGCCCAGCTCACCGACCCGTCCAGGCCGGCGTGCGCTTGCCCAGAAACGCCTCCATGCCCTCGCGAAAATCCTGGCTCATGTAGCACAGGAGGATCAGGTCATCGCCCGGATGCGGCGCCCCGTCGGCGGTGGGCTCCTCCTCGGCGAGGCGGCGCAGGCCTTCCTTGGTGGCCTGCATGGTGAGCGGGGCGTGGCCGGCGAGCAGCTCGGCCAGGACATCGACCCGCTCGGTCAGCGCGGCGCGGTCGTCCACGACCTCGCCGACCAGACCGATCGCCAGCGCCTCCTCGGCGCCGACGAGGCGGGCGGTGAAGATGATGTCCTTCACCCGCGCCGGGCCGATCAGGCCGGAGAGCCGCTTGAGATTGCCTTGGCTGAGGCAATTGCCCAGCGTACGGGCGATCGGGAAGCCGAACCGGGCATCGCGCGTGGCGATCCGCAGGTCGCAGGCGGCCGCGATCGCGGCGCCGCCGCCCGTGCAGGCGCCGGCGATGGCCGCGATGGTCGGCACGCGCAGCCGCTCCAGGGCGCCGAGCACCCGGTCCATGAACCGCTCGTAGCCCAGTGCATCCTCGGCGGTCTCAAAGCTGCGGAATTGGGCGATGTCGGTGCCGGCCGCGAACGCCTTGTCGCCGGCGCCGGTGATGATCAGCGCCTTCACGGCCGGGTCGGCGGCGATCGCCTCGCAGCAGGTGATCAGCCCCTGGTACATCGCGAAGGTCAGCGCGTTGCGGGCCTGGGGCCGGTTGAGGACAATCCGGGCGATCCCGGCCTCGTCCGTGGTGAACAGCAGCTCGTCGGTGGCGGGCGTGGCACTCATCGCTGCGTCTCCGGATACGGAATCAGGCTGCGGTCTCGCGGACCACGCCTCTGTCGATCAGGCCGTCGATCTCGGCGGCGGTGTAGCCCGCCTCCGCCAGGATCGCCCGGGAATGCTCGCCGAGCAACGGCGCCGGGCCGTGGACCCGGCCTGGCGTTTCCGAGAACTTCACCGGCAGGCCCAGCGTCTTCATCCGGCCGACCCGGCTGTGCTCGACCTCGACCACCATCTCGCGGGCGAGCGCCTGCGGGTCCCGGTGCATGGCGTTGACGTCGAGCACCGGCCCGGCCGGGACGCCGCCGGCTTTCAGGCGCGCCAGCCAGACCTCCGAGGTCTCCGCCTTGAAGGTGGGCGCCAGGGTGGCGGCGAGGTCGTGGCGGTTGGCCATGCGGTCGCGGTTGAGCGCGAAGCGCGGATCCTCGGCGAGCGACTCGGCGTCGATCGCCTTGAGCATCCGCAGCCAGTTGGTCTGGTTGGCCGCCCCGATGGTGATCCAGCCGTCCGCCGTCTCGAACGCCTCGTAGGGGGCGTTCAACGGATGGGCCGAGCCCATCGGCCCCGGGGCGATCCCAGTCGCCATGGCGATGGCCGATTGCCAGTAGGTGTGGGTGATCCCGGCCTCGAACAGCGAGGTATCGACCGCCTGCCCCCGCCCGGTCCGGAGCCGGTGGGAATAGGCCGCCAGCACGCCCATGGCAGCCAGGATCCCGGCAGTGATGTCGGTCACCGGCGGCCCGCACTTCATCGGCGGCCGGCCCGGCCCCTCCCCGGTCACCGACATGAGCCCGCTCATGCCCTGCGCGACCAGATCGAACCCGGCCCGGTCGGCATAGGGCCCGGTGCGGCCGAAGCCCGAGAGCGAGCAATAGACCAGCGTCGGAAACTCCGCCCGCAGGGTCTCGTAGCCGATGCCGAGACGCTCCATGGTGCCGCCGCGGTAATTCTCGATCAGCGCATCGGCGTTGGCGAGCAGACGGCGCAGGACCGCGACGCCGTCCGGGTTCTTCAGGTCGAGGCTGAGGCCGCGCTTGCCGCGGTTCATCATCATGTAGGCGGCGCTCTCGCCCTCCAGCGCCGGCGGGACGGTGCGGCGGGTGTCGTCGCCGTCCATCTTCTCGACCTTGATCACCTCCGCACCCATGTCGGCGAGCATCAGCCCGCAGACCGGGCCGGCCATGATATGCGCCAGCTCGATCACCCGCATGCCGACGAGCGGCCCGGAACGTCCCGTCTGTTCCGCCATCGCGGCGCTACTCCCCGGCCGGCACGGTCGCCACGGGGCCGACCGGCCCGGTGACCGGGTCCACGAATTCACACTCGGGATGCATGGTGAAGGCCAGGGCGGCGCCAAGCAAGCACAGGCCGACCGAGCCGACGAAGGGCAGCGTCCAGCTCCCGGTGAGATCGACGATCAGCCCGAACACGATCGGCGAGACGATCGCGGCCACCGCCGAGCCGGTGTTCATCAGGCCGCTGGCGGTGCCGGCATATTTCGGCGCGATGTCCATCGGCACCGACCAGATCGGCCCGATCACCAATTCGGCGAAGAAGAACCCGGAGGAGAGCAGCAAAGCCACCAGGGTCAGGTCGCGGGTGAGGAACACCCCGGCCAGGCTCGCCGCCGCACCCAAGAAACCGACCACGATCACCGACAGGCGGGCGAGCTTCACGTTGCCGGTGCGATGGAGGATCGAGTCGCTCAACATGCCGCCGACCGTATCGCCGACGACTCCGGCGAAGAAAACCCCGGAGGCGAACAGGGCCGAGTTCTTGAGGTCAAGGCCGTAATTCTCCTTGAAGAAGCTCGGCAGCCAGCCGAGGAACAGCCACAGGGTCCAGCCGTAGCAGAAATACGTGATCGTCACCGGCAGCATGCGCCGGGTGAGCGCCCCCCACGGCACCGACTGCTTGGCCCCGACTTTCTTGGGCGGCGGCAGGGCCTCGAGCTCCTTCTCGGTGATGGTCGGGTGGTCGGAGGGATCGTCACGGAAATACAGATACCAGATCACCACCCAGATGAAGCTGACCCCGCCCAGGATCACGAAGCTGGTGCGCCAGCCGAAATGGACCATCAGGAAGGCCACGATCGGCGGCGCGACCGCGTTGCCGAGGCGGGCGAAGGCGTGGGTGATGCCCTGCGCGAAGCCGCGCCTGCCCGGCGCCGTCCAGTTCTGCATCGCCCGGGTCGCGGTCGGGAAGGTCGCGCCCTCGCCGAAACCCAGCAGGACGCGGGCTAGGAACAGGCTGATCAGGCCGCCGACCAGGCCGGTCAGGATCGTCGCCGAGGCCCAGATCATGCCGCAGACCAGGAGCGTGCGCCTTGCGCCGAACTTGTCGCCGACCGAGCCGCCGATCACCTGGAAGATCGCGTAGGGGTAGGCGAAGGCTGAAAGGATCAGCCCGAAATCCGTCTTCGACATGCCGAATTCGCGGATGATCTCGGCACCGGCGGTCGCGATGTTCACCCGGTCGAGATACGTGATGAAATACATCACGCAGAGCAGGCCGAGCACGCCTTGGGTGGCGCTCACGCGCTTCAGCATCGACCGTTCCTCCGCTCAAGGACGCCGCGTTTCGCGGTCGCCGGGCGCCTCGTCCCGGGGACGGGCGCTCTTTGGTATTCGTTATTCAAACGTTTCTTGCGCCGTAAGGCAACCGTGCGTGGAGGGGCTCGGCACGAATTCAATTGGGTGGCGGGAACGCGAAACGGGAGCCGTGAGGCTCCCGTTTCGGTTTTTCCAGACCGTCTAGGCGGCGCTTAGACGGTAGCGGGCTGCAGCTGTCCGGTCTCCGTCTCGGTGCCCAGCGCCTTGCCGCGCGGGCCGACCCAGCTGCCGACCCACTTGCGCTGCCACAGCATCAGGCAGCCGAGCACCGCGGCGGTGAACACCGCGTAGCCGATGAAGCCCGTGGAGAACGAGCCGGTATATTGCTTCGACATACCCATGACGTTGGGCAGGATCGCGCCGCCCAGCGCCCCGACCTCGCCGATCATCGAGCCGGCGACGGCGGTGTTGGACGGCCAGCGCAGGGGCACGAGCTGGAACAGCGCGCCGTTGCCGGCGCCGAGCGCCGCGAAGCAGAGCATGAACAGCAGCGTGGTCACGGCGAGCGAGGGCGTTGCCATCAGCGACAGGAAGGTCGCGATCGCGGCCAGCAGCACCACCGACAGCACCGCGATCCCGCCCATCCGGTCGGCGAAGTAGCCGCCGACGATCCGGATGCCGGAGCCCATGAAAGCGGCCAGCATGGTCAGACGCCCGGCCTCGACCTTGGTGACCGAGAACTGCTCGTAGAAGAAGGTCGGCAGGAAGTTCGACAGGCCGACGAAGCCGCCGAAGGTGATGACGTAGATCAGCGAGAACGCCCAACCATCCTTGGTGAACAGGCAGGAGATGTGCTCCTTGAAGGACTGGTGGGCGTTGTCCGGCGGCTCCTTGGCGAACACGATCATGACCGCGAGCGGGATCAGCATCACCACGCCCGCGAAGGCGTAGGTGGTCTGCCAGCCATAGGCCTGCGCGAGCGGCGGGGCGAACAGGACGGCGAGCACGGTGCCGGAGTTGCCGGCACCCGCGATGCCCATCGCCAGGCCCTTGTGCTCCGGCGGGAACCAGCCCGAGCCGAGCGACAGCGCCACCCCGAAGGACGCCCCGGCGATGCCGAGCAGCACGCCCATGGCGAGCACGTCGTTGTAGGACGAGACCACGAAGTACCCGTAGGCCATCGCCAGCATGATCACGCTCATCTCCGTGATCGCGGCGTTCTTGCGGCCGATATACTGGGCCAGGATCCCGAGCGGGAAGCGCATCAGCGCACCGGCGAGGATCGGCAGCGAGATCATGAAGCCGGTCTGCGCCGGGGTGAGCTTGTAGGTCTCGGTGATGAACGGGCCCATGGCACCGTTCAGGACCCAGATGGCGAAGCAGAAATCGAAGTAGAGGAATGCTGCGAACAGGGTCGGGGGGTGCCCCGACTTCATCACCGTCTTGAAGCTGGCCATAGCTGGTGCTCGTCTAAGGGAGGCGAACCGTCACGCGGTCGCTCATGCCGGGGATCCGGACTCACACCGTCCGCTGTTGGGAGCGCCGTTGCTCCGCCGCCGCAGCAAGCGCGGCGGAGCGGGCAAGGCATCATGCGTGCCAGCGTTTGGGGGATCGAGGAGCGACGAACACGGCCTCCCATCAACCGACAACGTCATTGCGAGCGTAGCGAAGCAACCTAGGGAAACGCATTGTTCTGAAATAGCGAGCATCCCCGGGATGCTGCGCTCCCCTGGCGAGCACGATGTGGACCGCTGACAGCGTCGCTACTATCCATACCTC
>NZ_JAKSYL010000240.1 GCF_022829515.1 Methylobacterium sp. J-048 | reverse complement strand
ACAAACAAAGCGAGGGAGTTGCACACAACCGACCTAAAACAGGGGCACAAGCAGCACCCCCACAACACCAACAAGAGATTGGGAACAAACTCTAAAAAAAAGCGGGTGTGAGGTGTGTGGTGTTAACTGAGGGCACGGTGGAGAAACGCGCTCCTGTCATAAGGGGTGGGTGAGACAGCGGGGAAGAGAGGGGGCGGCAGCGGGGGGTGGAAGCGCCCAGCCCCCCCCCCGAGGGGGGGGGGGGGGGGGGGGAGGGATAAAGGCGTCGCGGTTTAGGCGCTTGCCCCCGCCCTACTCGGCCGCCGCCGCGTGAGGCCGATGGGCTGACGCCTCGTCCGAGCCCTCGCCCCGCTCGCCCTCCGCCACAGCCTTGCGCCGGAACAGGCGCATCACCACCACGAAGAACACCGGGACGAAGAACACCGCCAGCACGGTCGCGGTGATCATGCCGCCCATCACGCCGGTGCCGATCGCCTGCTGGCTCTTGGAGGCGGCGCCGGTGGCGATGGCGAGCGGCACCACGCCGAAGATGAAGGCCAGCGAGGTCATCACGATCGGCCGGAACCGGAGCGTCGCCGCATCGATCGCGGCCCGCACCACCGAGGTCCCGGGCTTCCACAGGTCACGCGCGAACTCCACGATCAGGATCGCGTTCTTGGCCGAGAGGCCGATGATCGTGATCAGCCCGATCTTGAAGTACACGTCGTTGGGCATGCCGCGCAGATAGACCGCTGCCACCGCGCCGATCACGCCGAGCGGGATCACCAGCAACACCGAGACCGGGATCGCCCAGCTCTCGTAGAGCGCGGCCAAGCACAGGAACACGATCAGCACCGAGAGCGCCAGCAGCAGGCTCGCCTGGCTGCCGGCCTGCTTCTCCTGGAACGACTGGCCGGTCCAGGCATAGCCGAACCCCTTGGGCAGCTGGAGCATCAGCCGCTCCATCTCGTTGATCGCGTCGCCCGAGGTGTAGCCGGGATTGGGCTCGCCGGTGATGCGCACCGACTGGTAGCCGTTGAAGCCGACGATCTGGCTCGGCCCCATGCCCCATTTCAGCTCGGCGAAGGATGACATCGGCACCATGGTGCCGGAGGCGTTCTTCACCGCGTAGTTGAGGATGTCCGAGGCGTTCATGCGCTGCAGCTGCTCGGCCTGCACGTAGACGCGCTGCATCTTGCCCCGGTTGGGGAAGTCGTTGGTGTAGACCGAGCCGAGGTTGAGCTGGATCGTGGCGTTGACGTCCTCGAACTTCACGCCGAGCGCCGCGGCCTTCTCGCGGTCGACGATCAGCTCCGCCTGCGGGGTCGGCGGCAGGCCCTCGATCTTCACCTTCTGCAGGATCGGGCTCGCCTGCGCGAGCTTGAGCAGCTGGTCCTGGGCCGAGAGCAGGGCCGCGTAGCCGCGGTTCGCCCGGTCCTGGAGGCGGAACGAGAAGCCGGCGGCGTTGCCGAGGTTGTCCACCGGCGGCGGTTCCTGGGCGTCCACGGTGGCGTCGCGGTAGGTGCTGAGCGCCGCGTTGGTGCCGGCCACCAGGGCGGCGGCCGAGTTCTTGGCGTCGCGCACGCTCCAGGGCTTGAGGGTCACGAAGGCCTGGCTGGTGCTCGGGGCCTGGCCGGAGAACGAGAAGCCGTTGAGCATGGTCACGGTGGCGACGCCCGGCTGCGCCAGCAGGTACTCCTCGACCCGGCGGTTGGCCTCCTGGGTGCGGTTGTAGGAGGCGCCGGGCGGCGTCTGGATGTCGACCGTGAAGAAGCCCTGGTCCTCCACCGGCAAGAAACCCTCCGGCAGGTTGATGAAGGCGTAGGCCGTGCCCGCCACCAGGGCGAGGTAGACCAGCATCACCCGGCCGGACTTCCGGATGAACCCCGCGACCCCGCTTCCGTAGCGGGCGGTCTCGCGGTCGACGAAGCGGTTGAACATGCAGAACACGCCGCCCTTGGCGTGGCCGTGGCCCTTCTCCACCGGCTTCAGGAAGGTCGCGCAGAGGGCCGGGGTCAGCGACAGGGCGAGCAGCGCCGAGAACGCGATGGAGGTCACCATGGCGATCGAGAACTGCCGGTAGATGATGCCCACCGAGCCGGGGAAGAACGCCATCGGGATGAACACCGCCATCAGCACCAGGGTGATGCCGATGATCGCCCCGGTGATCTGCTCCATGGCCTTCTTGGTGGCCTCCTTGGGCGGCAGACCCTCCGCGTTCATGATCCGCTCGACGTTCTCCACCACCACGATGGCGTCGTCGACCAGGATGCCGATGGCCAGCACCATGCCGAACATGGTGAGCACGTTCACCGAGAAGCCGGAGATCCACATCACCGTGACCGTGCCCATGAGGGCGATCGGCACCACGATGGTCGGGATCAGGGTGTAGCGGATGTTCTGCAGGAACAGGAACATCACCAGGAAGACCAGCACCACCGCCTCGACCAGGGTGTGCAGCACCTTCTCGATCGAGGCCTCGACCGCCGGGGTGATGTCGTACGGGATGTCCCACTTCAGGTCCGGCGGGAAGAACTGGGACAGCTCGACCATCTTGGCGCGGATCGCCTTGGCGGTCTCGAGCGCGTTGCCGTCGGGGGCGAGCGTCACCGAGATGCCGGCGGCGGGGCCGCCGTTGAGCCGGGTGGAGAACTGGTAGGCGTCGCCGCCGAGCTCGATCCGGGCGACGTCGCGCAGGCGCACGTTCGAGCCGTCGGAATTGGCCCGCAGCACGATCGCGCCGAAATCCTCGATGGTGCCGAGCTGGCCCTTCACGATGATCGGCACCGTGACCGCCTGCTTGATCGGGCTCGGCTGGGCGCCGACCGAGCCAGAGGCGACCTGGATGTTCTGGTTGCGGATCGCCTGCGTGACGTCCTCGGCGCTGAGCGACAGGCCGCGCAAGCGGTCCGGATCGACCCAGACCCGCAGCGAGCGCTCGGTGGAGTAGAGCGTCGCGCGCCCGACCCCGGGGATGCGCCGGATCTCGTTGATGATGGTGCGATTCATGAAATCGCCGAGGCCGATCTCGTCCATCGACCCGTCCTTGGAGACCAGGGTGATGATATTGAGGGTCGCGGCCGAGGCCTCCTCGACCAGGATGCCCTGCTGGCGCACCTCCGCGGGCAGGCGGGCCTCCACGCGCTTGAGCCGGTTCTGCACCTCCACGGAGGCCAGCGCGGGCTCGGTGCCGGGCAGGAAGGTCGCGGTGATGTTGACCGAGCCGAACGAGTCGGTGGTCGACTCGAAGTTCATGATGTTGGCCGCGCCGTTCAGTTCATCCTCGATGAGCCGGGTCGTGCCGACATAGAGGCTGTCCACCGAGGCGCCGGGATAGGCCGTGGACAGGGCGATCTGCGGCGGGGCGATCACCGGGTACTGCGCGATCGGCAGGTTCGGGATGGCAAGCGCGCCGCCCAGGCAGATGAACAGGGCCACCACCCAGGCGAAGACCGGGCGGTCGATGAAGAAGCGTGCCATGCGCGTGGTCCCCCGGGCTCAGTGGCGGTTGACCGCGGCGGCGCGCGGAGCGGCCTGCGCCTTGTCGCCGGAATTCTGGTCGCCAAATTTCTGTTCGACCGGCGCGTCGGAGGCCTCGTCGGCATCGTGCTTCGGGCCCGCCTCGCCGTGGGCGGGGGTCTGGTCCACCGGCTTCACCTTCGCGCCCACGGTGATCTTCTGGACGCCGTCGATCACGACCTTCTCGCCGCCCTTGAGCCCATCGCGGATCAGCCAGTTCTGCCCGACCACCGGTCCGACCTCGACGGGCTGGCGCATCACCGTGTCGTCGGCCCGCACCAGCCAGACCTCGGCGCGGCCGTCCTCGGTGCGCTGGATCGCCTGCTGGGGCACCGCGATGGCGTCGGAATCGATGCCCTGCTTGATCCGGGCGCGGACGTACATACCCGGGAACAGCTCGTCATGCGGGTTGGGGAACTGCACCCGCAGGGTCACCTGGCCGGTGCTCGGGTCGGCGGTGACGTCCGAGAACAGCAGCCGGCCGGCGAGCGGATAGAGCGAGTTGTCGTCCATGATCAGGTGGACGTTGGCGGTGTTGTCCTCCAGCCGGGCGAGCTCGCCGCTGGCGAGGTCCCGGCGCAGGCGGTTCAGTTCGCCCACCGACTGGGTGATGTCGACGTAGATCGGATCGAGCTGCTGGATCGTGGCGAGCGCCCCCGTGGAGCCCGGCTCGATCAGGGTCCCCTCGGTGAGCAGCGCCCGGCCGATCCGGCCGGTGATCGGCGCGCGCACGTCGGTCCAGCCGAGGTTGAGCTGCGCCCGGTCCCGGGCCGCCTTGGCGCCGGCGACCTCGGCCTCCGCCTGCTTCTTGCCCGCGAAGGCCGCGTCGTACTGGGCCTGGCTGGCGGTCGCCCGGGTCAGCAGCTGCTCGAGCCGGTCGGCCTGCTGGCGGGCGAGCACCAGGGCGGCCTCGTGGCGGGCCAGCACGGCCTCCGCGCTCGCCAATTCGACCTCGAAGGGCGCCGGGTCGATCTTGTAGAGGATGTCGCCTTCCTTGACCTGGCTGCCCTGCTCGAACAGGCGCTTGACCACGAGGCCCGAGACCCGCGACCGGACCTCGGCGATGCGCATCGGCGCCACCCGGCCGGGCAGGTCGCGTAGGTAGGGAATCGCCTGCGGCGTCACCGTGACGAAGCCCACCTCCGGCACCGGCGGCGTCGGCGCGGCCGCCTGCTTCGGGTTGCAGGCCCCCAGCGCGAGGGCCAGCAGGGCGGCCGCCCCCAGGAGGCGGGCGCGGCGCCGGACGTGGGACGGGGTGGTGGCGGACGAAGGGCGGGTCACGGGTTCCGACGCTCCTGGAAAAACATGCGTCTGCAGAGGCCGGCGCGGAGTTGGGACCGCGCGTCGTCGAGGCGGATCGTGCATCCTCCCGAAAGGGAAGTTTCCGGCTTTCGGAAACGAGATGCGGTGCGATCAGGACTTCGGGCCAACGTGCCGGATCCGGAATCCGGGACGAGGGTCTAGTGCCGATACAGGAAGATCGGGGCGCCGGGCCGGACAGATCGGCGGCGCGGGTCAGGCCGCCCGGGGCGGACGGTGCAGGGACTCGTCCGGTCCGGAAGCCGGCGCGAGGGCCGGGGCATAACCATAGGATGCGGCGGAGACGTGACGGGGCCGCGGCGCCTCGACCGGCCGGCGCGGGAGCCCGAGCTCGCTGACGATCTCGATATCGGGCGGGCACAGGTCGGTGCCGTCGAACAGCGACCGGCGAGCCTCGGGGGCCGCCTTACGTGCATCCAACCCGCGCGCATCCGACAGGACGGCCACCGCCTGGCTCATCACCGAACAGGCCGGCCCCCTCCCCGGCGCGGCCTGGGCTGGCCGGGGGGCAGCCATCAGCGCAGCCGCCGCGACGACGAGCACCGCCAGCACGGCGAAGCTCCGGACGAGGCGGTCCGGCGAGCCCGCAACGCGGCGGGCCAGAAGGGCGGCGGATCGGATCACGAACCCGAGATAAGCACGGCCGTCGCCCGGCGCAATCACCCACGGCGTCGCGGCGTTTCCCGGTGTTGCCTGGAGCACACACGCAGGCCCGGATTTAAACCCTCCACCCCGCCGGCCTCAACCTTGCCGCGAAGTCCGGGCCGGTTCGCCGGAGGATCGCGGCACACCCGCGACGACCGACGCCATCGGCAAGTACCGGCAAGTAAGAGGACAAGACCATGTCGAGACGGATCGCGATGCTGGGGCTCGCAGCCGCCCTGCTGGGGAGCGCGCCCGCCTCCGCCAGCCCGCTGGACAGCGGGCCGCTCGCGGATTTCCTGAACGTCTTCCGCAGCCAGGCGATCCCGCGCGAGACGATCGGCTGGAACAGCACCGAGAAGCCCGGCACGATCGTGATCTCCACCAGCCAGCGCCGGCTCTACTACATCCTCGGGAATAGCGAGGCGATTCGCTACGGCGTCGGTGTCGGCCGGCAGGGATTCTCCTGGTCCGGCACCAAGACGGTGACGATGAAGAAGGAATGGCCGGCCTGGCGTCCGCCGCAGCAGATGCTGGCCCGCCGCCCGGACCTGCCCCGTTACATGGCCGGCGGCCAGGACAACCCGCTCGGCGCCCGCGCCCTCTATCTCGGCTCGTCGCTCTACCGGATCCACGGCTCGAACGAGCCCGACACGATGGGCGCCGCGGTCTCCTCGGGCTGCATCCGCATGACCAACAAGGACGTGGTCGACCTCTACGACCGGGTCCGGGTCGGCACCAAGGTGGTGGTGCGCGACTGAGCGCGAATCCCGGCGGCCGGCTCGCCCTGTCTGGCGGCGACCGGCCTCCTGAATCGTCGGGTGACGGCGAGGCCGCTCGCCCGTGCAGCGGATTGAGCACGTCGCCGCCCGCGCGAGCCGGGGCGTGAATCCACCCGTCCGGCTGCCAGGGTCCGCGTGCCCTGAACCCCGCGCCGAGCCGAGATCGTGAATCCGCACCGAAGCCGGCATGGCGGATGCGCCGACGCCGGCAAGCGCCCGCCGCACCGATTTTTATTGTCGCTCCGTCTCACGGCTGCCGGCTGCGATCTCGTGCACCGCTGCATTGATCTCTACAATCGTTCTAAAATATCGGGCGACAGGCCTGTTTACTAACATTACTCAAATATTATGCCGTATTGATATCATCTTCACGGTATTTACAGTTCGTCTTTACGAACCTCGATATATTACGTTGACGCGCACAGAATTCATCTGTTTACTGCGCAACAACTCCAGACAGCCGCTGAAAATTTGGCGGGGGCCCGATGCGGAAAGATTCGCACGATGTTTCTGCATGCCCGGACGCGAGCCCCGGATCCTGCGAACGCCCTGACCGGCCCCGCCGCCGCGACGTGAACGCGCGGAAGACCGGGTCGATGGCACGATCGCCGACACGGTGGCGATGCATTCGGCGTGGCGCGCATTGATCAACGTCGCCTCCCGACTCGGTAAATTCATATTTCTCTGACAATCTGCAGATATTTTTGATACGTAGAGAGTATATTTACTTACTATCGATGATATTTCGCTCATGTGAAATGCGACTTCTACGTCTCCGAGACTTGAAAGCCGGCGATGAACCTCTCAACGATTGTCGACGTCAAGCGGCCGACCTCCCTGGACGAGGTCCAGGGCTGGCATGACGGGTATTCGTGGCTCGCCGGCGGCACCTGGCTGTTCTCCGAGCCGCAGGTGGCGGTCGACACGCTGATCGATCTCGACCGGCTGGGCTGGGCGCCGCTGACGGTGACCGAGGCCGGGCTCGAGATCGCCGCGACCTGCCGGATCGTCGAGCTGCACGATTTCGCGGGGCCGGCGGAATGGCACGCGGTCCCGCTGTTCCGGCACTGCATCGATTCGTTCCTGATGTCGTTCAAGATCTGGAACGCCGCCACCATCGGCGGCAACCTCTGCATGTCGCTGCCCGCGGGCGCGATGATCTCGCTGACGGCGGCGCTGGAGGGGATCTGCACCCTGTGGCCGCGGGACGGCGCGCCGCGCACGGTCCCGGTCGCCGACTTCGTCACCGGCAACCACGCCAACGTGCTGCGGCCGGGCGAATTGCTCCGCAGCATCCACCTGCCCGCCGCGGCGCTCGCGAAGCGCACGGCGATGCGGCAGGTCTCGCTGACCAAGCACGGGCGCTCGGCCGCCCTGATCATCGGCACGCTCGGCCAGGACGGCACGGACTTCCTGCTGACGGTCACGGCGGCGACGCCCCGGCCGGTGCAGTTGCGCTTCCCCGCCTGCCCGCCCGCCGACGCGCTGGCCCGCGCCCTCGACGCCCGCCTGCCGCCCGACGCCTACTTCGCCGACGTCCACGGCTCGGCCCCCTACAAGCGCCACGTCACGCAGTACCTGGCCGAACAGATCCGTACGGAGCTCGCGTGAACGCCTATTCGATCAACGGCCGCGCCTACGCCGCCGAGCCCGCCCCCGGCCAGTGCCTGCGGACCTTCCTGCGCGACCTCGACGTGTTCGGGGTCAAGAAGGGCTGCGACGCCGGCGATTGCGGCGCCTGCACCGTCCATATCGACGGCAAGCCGTTCCATTCCTGCCTGGTCCCGGCCTTCCGGGCCGAGGGCCGTGAGGTCACCACCATCGAGGGCCTCGCCGCCGCCGACGGCGCGCAGCACCCGATGCAGCAGGCGTTCCACGACGCGCAGGCGTTCCAGTGCGGGTTCTGCACCGCCGGTATGATCATGACCGCGGTGACGCTGACCGACGCGCAGAAGGCGGATCTGCCCCACGCCCTCAAGGGCAACCTCTGCCGCTGCACCGGCTACCGCTCGATCAACGACGCCCTGCACGGCCGCTGCAACATCGAGGCGGACCTGGCCGGCAAGGCGCTGGGCGCCAGCCTGCCCAATCCGTTCACCGCGTCCATCCTCACCGGCAGCGCCCGCTACACGATGGACGTCGCGGTGGCGGACCTGCTGCACCTGAAGGTGCTGCGTTCGCCCCACGCCCATGCCCGCATCGTGGCGATCGACGACCAGGCCGCCCGGGCGGTGCCGGGGGTGGTCGCGGTCTATACCTGGCAGGACGTGCCCAAGCGCCGGTTCAGCTCCGCGCTCCATGAGGACCACCTCGTCGATCCCGACGACATCCTGCTGCTCGATTCGGTCGCGCGCTTCGCCGGCCAGCGGGTCGCCGCCGTGGTCGCCGAGACCGAGGCGGCGGCCGAGGCCGGCTGCCGGGCGCTCCAGGTGAGCTACGAGATCCTGCCGGCGGTGTTCGATCCCGTCGCCGCCATGCAGCCCGGCGCGCCGATCCTGCACGACAAGGAGCACGTCACCGGCGACAGCAACATCTTCTGCACGCTCCAGGGCGAGATCGGCGACGTGGAAGCGGGCTTCGGTCAAGCCGACGTGATCCATGAGGAGACCTACTCGACCACCCGCGTCCAGCACACGCATCTCGAGACCCACGGCTCGATCGCCTGGCAGGGCGAGGACGGGCGCTGGCACATCCGCACCAGCTCGCAGGCGCCGTTCGCGGTGCGCCAGAAGCTCGCCTACGTGATGGGCGTCCCGCACCGGGACCTGCACGTGTTCACCGAGCGGGTCGGCGGCGGCTTCGGCGGCAAGCAGGAGATGGTCTCGGAGGACCTGGTCCTGTTCGCGACGATGAAGCTCGGGCGCCCGGTGAAGTGGGAATGGACCCGGGAGGAGGAGTTCATCGGCGCCACGACGCGCCACCCGATGTCCACCCGGGTGAAGATCGGCGCCCGCAAGGACGGCACGCTGACGGCGCTCGACGTCGAGGTGGTCTCCAACACCGGCGCCTATGGCGGCCATGGCGGCGAAACCCTGGGGGCCGCGATGGCGAGCCCGATCGCGGCCTATCGCTGCCTCAACAAGCGGGGCATCGGCCACGCGGTCTACACCAACATGGTCCCGGGCGGGGGTTTTCGCGGCTACGGCGCCTCGCAGACTACCTTCGCGATCGAATGCGCCATCGACGCGCTGGCCCGCCGGCTCGGCATCGATCCCTTCGCGATGCGCCGCCTGAACGTCGTGCAGCCCGGCGACAACATCGAGTCGATCTGGAAGGAGCCGAGCGACGCGAGCTTCGGCAGCTACGGCATCGGCGAATGCCTCGATATCGTCGAGCGTGAGCTGGAGAAGGGCAACGGCGTCGCCAGGCCCGCGGGGCCGGACTGGGCCGAGGGACGGGGCGTGGCGCTTGCCATGCTCGAATGCGGGCCGCCCACCGAGCACCGCTCGGGCGCCGAGCTGCGCCTGCTGCCGGACGGGACCTACCACCTCGCCTGCGGCTCCACCGAGATGGGCAACGGCATCACCACGGCGCACAAGCAGATCGCGGCCGCGATCCTGGGCTCCCGCGCCGACGCCATCGCGATCATCAACGCCGACACCGACCGCACGCCCTACGACACCGGCACCTTCGCCAGCACCGGCACGGTGGTCGGCGGCAAGGCGGTGCATCTGGCCGCCGAGGCCATGGCCGAGGACATCCTGGCCTTCGCCAGCCGCCACACCGGGATCCCGGTGGAGCAATGCCGGCTCGACACCGACGGCGGCGTGCTCTGCGGCAACCGGCGCCTGACGCTCGCCGAGCTCCACGCCGAGGGCACCAAGGTCGACCATCGCTTCATGGTCAGCCGGAAGTCCTATCTGTCGCCGCGGACCATCGCGTTCAACGTGCAGGGCGTGCGCCTCGCGGTCCACCGCGTCACCGGTGAGATCCGGATCCTGCACAGCGTCCACGCCGCCGATATCGGCAAGCCGATCAACCCGATGCAGTGCCGCGGCCAGCTCGATGGCGCGGTCGGCATGGGCTACGGCTGGGCGCTGGTCGAGACCATGGTGCATGACGGCGACGGCCGCATGGTCAACCCGCAGTTGCGCAACTGCCGGATCCCGACCTTCGCCGACACGCCCCACACCGACATCTTCTTCGCCGACACGATCGACCGGATCGGGCCGCTCGGCGCCAAGTCGCAGGGCGAGTGCGGCATCAACCCCGTGGCCCCGGCGGTCTCGAACGCGCTGGCCGACGCCACCGGCGTGCGCTTCGCCCACCTGCCGTTCACCCCCGACCGCCTGTTCGAAAAGCTCGCCGCCCGATGAGCGGCCCCGCGGCGAGCGTCAGCATCGTCACTCAGACCACCGTCCGGCCCGAGAGCGCCGACGCCTTTGCCCGGTGGCAGGGCGACACCAGCGCGGTGGTGGCGACCTTTCCGGGCTTCATCGAGCAACGGCTGATGCCGCCGCACCCGCCGCTTCAGGTCGACTGGGTGATCCTGCAGCGCTTCGACAGCCTGGACCATGCCCGGGGCTGGCTGGGCTCGCCGGAGCGGCAATCCCGGATCGAGGGCGCCGCCCCGATGCTGGTCGGCCGCGACGACGTCCACATCGTCACCGACGCCGCCAGCGCCGCCCGCACGGCCCCGGTCTCGGCGGTGATCAGCACCCGGGTGAAGCCCGGGCTGGAGGCGAAATACCTCCGCTGGGAGCAGAAGGTCGCGGCCGCCCAGTCGAAGGCGCCGGGGCTGCAGGGCTACCGGTTCGAGCCAGCCGTGCCCGGGGTGCAGGAGGATTTCGTCGCGATCCTGCGCTTCGACAGCGACGCCAACCTGCAGGCCTGGCTCGATTCCCCCGCGCGCAAGGCGCTGATCGAGGAGGCGGCGCCGCTGACCGCGGAGTTCCACACCCGGACGGTGCAGAGCGGCTTCGAGCAATGGTTCCGGGACGCGACCCCGGAGGGCGCGCCGCCGCCCCCGGCCTGGAAGATGAACATGATCGTCCTGCTGACGCTCTACCCGACGGTGTTCCTGTGGGGCCTGCTGATCGGCACGCCGCTGCTGTCGCGGACGCTGAAGCTCGATTTCCCGCTGGCCCTGTTCATCGGCAACGTGGTCAGCGTGCTGATCACGTCGCGCCTGGTGCCGTGGGCCGCCGAAAGGATGCGCTGGTGGCTGGCGCCCGCAAAGGACCGAAAGGCGGCGGTCGACCTCCAGGGCGCCGGGTTGCTGGCGGCAATCTATGCGGGCCTGATCCTGGTCTTCTGGAAAGTGCTGTGAGCGGCGCCGGCGCGGTAGGCGCACTTCCGACCCACTCAATCGGCGACCGGATGCACACAGCGTTGCCGGACGAGAGCAATGGCTCGCCCCACGCGCCCCTCCCTCCCCCCGCAGAGGAGGGAGGGAGGGGCGCGTCTCTCCGGCCGCTACGGGCAAGTCTGCTGATCGCGGCCTTACTGCTGGCGCAAGCGCATCTCACCGGTACGGCCCAAGCCCTCGACAAGCCTGCGCCACCCGCGCAAACCGTCCCCGCCCAGCCGAATCCCCCGGAGGCCGGGGTGCCGCTGGCCGCCGCGACCGTGATGGCCGCGCCGCCGCCGTCGTTCTTCTCGTTCTCAGACACGGTGGTCAGCTACCGGTTCCAGGGGCCCGCGGCCGAGCCGGGTCTCTACGTGATCCGCCCCAACGGCACGGCCAATGGCGGGTACGCGCCCCGCGAGGTGCCCAAGAACGTGGTCAACCTGTTCCACGCCAATTCCTGGGCCTACGGCACCAACCTGATCTGGCTGGACATCCTGCGGTCGGGATCCCAGGATCCGGCGGGCGACAAGCGGATCTTCGACAAGGGGGTCGGCGCCACGGAGGTCTACCTGATCTACCGGGGCGTGCTCAGCCCGAACAAGGTCTTCGACACCAACGCTTTCGCCATCCCGGGCCTGGTGAAGGATATCGGGCTGTCGTTCGGGGCCGACATCAACACCAAGGACACGACGTTCGACTCCGAGAAGCGCGCCGGCACCTTCGGCCTCAGCTTCGCCTTCGACGTGCCGGCCGGGTTCGTGAACCTGAAGGTCCAGGGTTACAAGGAATTCTCCCGCAACGGCTTCGCCGGCACGAAGATCCAGCCAGGGCTGCAGCCGGGCTTCGATTACTCGGACTTTCGCAGCGTCGAGTACAAGATGACGCCGGAATTTGAGCTGACCTACACGATCCCGCTGCCCTTCACCGGGCTGCCGCTGTCCCTGGCCGGTTTCAACACCATCATCCTGCCCAAGGGACGCTATGGCTTCACCAATGACAATGACACGCAGCTGGAGTTCGTCTCGCAGACCAACCTGGTCCTGGATATCGGGCAGCTGGTCGACAACGCGCCCAACCGGGTCGAGGCGTTCGTCGGCTTCCAGTACTGGCACAACAAGTTCGGTGCTGACCCCCGGCGCACCATCAACACCGAGGAGAAGGCGCTGATCGCCGGCGTCTCCTACCACCTCAAGTAGGATCGCCAGACTGGGCGCGCAGCGCGCGCGGCGACAGGCCGAAGCGCTGGCGGAACGCGCGGTTGAAGGTCGGCACGTCGGTGAAGCCGCAGGCATACGCGAGGGTGGCGATCTTCACGCCGTCGGTGCGCGGCGCCGCCAGGCGGCGATGGATGAGATCGAGACGCGCGTCGCGGATCGCCGCCGCGACGCCGTCGGTGCCGGCAAAAGCCCGGTAGAGCTGGGAACGGGACACGCCGAGCGCCGCGTGGATCTCGGCCGGGCCGAGGCGCGGATCGTGGAGCCGGCGCACGATATGGGCGCGGGCCAGCGACGCCACCGTCTCGCACGAGACCGCGGCGCCCGGCCGTTCCGCCGGATCCCGGACGAGGGTGCCGAGCAGGTGCAACACACCCTCGACCGCGGCCTGGGCCTCCTCCTCCGACATCCACGCGGCCGAGGCGGCGAAGGTGCGGAACGCCGTCTTGAAGGCCGCGTGCCCGGGCCGGTCGGCGATGCAGCGCCCCGCGAAGGCGTCGACGGTCCCGATCCAGGCCTCGAAGGTCGCCCGCGGCAGCGCCAGCCGCAGCTCCGCGTAGTCGCTCTGGGTGCCGGCCACGAGGGGCCGTTGGCGCGACAGGAAGCTGATGTCGCCGGCCCCGAGGCGCGCGCCGCGCTCGCCCTGCTGCTGATAGCCGATCCCGTCGAGGGCCAAGCCGATCACCACCGTCTCGGGCACGTTCCGATCGACCTGCCGGGGGCCGATGGTCAGGCCGACCGGGCTGCTGACCGTATGGGTCAGGCCCCAGCCCGCCCCCGCCACGACCAGGCGCTTGGCCTGGAACGGGTCGCGGAGATGCGTGCGCCCGACATCGCCGAACGGCGCCAGCGCGGTGGCGCGCCAGAACTCGAAGGCCTGCTTCGGCTCGACGTGACGGGTCGTCTCGATCGTGCTGGGGACGAGCGCCGGAAGAGACACGAGGCAGGCTCCGGGGCGGGGGAATGCCGCGATGCTTCTGCGATCACCGGCCGTCTCGACAAAATCAAGAGGCCTCCGCCCACAGGAAAAGACTATTCGGCCCGGCGCGGCCGGCCATGATTGCGAGGAAGCAGCTTTCGCCCGGCCTCGAGTGTACGGGTCCCGGGCGGAACCCCGACCACGTCGCCGTTCCGGATCGCCTCGCGGATGTTGCGGCGCGCCGCGCGACCCTCGGTGCCGCCGGGCTGCGTGACCGCCGAATCCCCGGACGGGACCAGCACGGTCTGCGCCTGCGCCGCGCCGGCCAGGGCGATCAGCAGGCCGGCGATCAGGATCCGGAGGGGGGGCATCACAAAAAATCTTTCAGGCTCGAAGACCGTATGGCCGCCTCATCGAGATAGGGCGCCGGGCGGCAAGCGATTAGCCCTGGCCGTCGGCGAGCCGCCGACCCGGCAAACCTGCGGCCGATTGGACCCATGGGATGTCCAGCCAGGATTGGAACATATATAGAACATCCAGACCGTGCCGCACAGGATCAGACAGGAGCCCCGATGGCCCGCTACCGGTTCCATTGCACCAACGGCCTGGAATGCGTGTTCGACGCGCGCGGTGCCGAGATTCGCGCGGCCGGTCGCCTGACTATCCGGGCACGCCGGGTCGCCGCCGACGTAATGCGCGCCCTGTCGGACCGGACAGACTGGTCCGAATGGCGGGTCAGCGTCCACGACCTCACCGGCCGGCGCGTGCTGGTGCAGCCCTTCGGTCAGCCGATCGGGGACCGGTCCCTGGCGGCTTGAGCTGTTCCACCGCCGGCGCGTTTCGCTATCATGCCGGCATGATCCGATCCGCCGGTTCTCGTCCCCGCCGATTCGCCGCCAGCCTCGTGCTCGGCGGCCTCCTGCTCCCGGCCGGCCCCGCCGCCGCCCAGACGCTGCTGCCCGTCACGGGCTTCGCGCCGCTGCCGTCCTTCGCCTGGGAGCCGGTCGCGGATGCCGGTCGCTGGACCGGCTCCTACGCGAGCCTGTCGACCGGCTACGCAGTCAGTTCCTCACGGCATCTCGGAAGCTTTTCCGGCCCGACCCTCGGGTTCGAAGGCGGCCGGATGTGGCAGGAGGGGCCGATCCTCTACGGGATCAGCGGCGGCCTGGATTACCTCGCCGGCCTCGACGGCACCCTCACCCCCGGCTTCGGGCGCCGCGCCTACAGCCGCGACTTCGCCGGCGCGCTGGAGGTCAAGGTCGGGACCCTGCTGGTGTCGGACGTGCTGCTCTACGCCAAGGCGGGGGCCGCCGCCGTCCACGACACGCTGCGGGTCGGCCCGACCCCGTTCACCCCGCCGCTGACCCGCGAGGACATCGCGATCCTGCCGAACGCCCGGGTCGGGGTCGAATGGGCGGTCACGGACCGCCTCTCCGTGGCGGTCGAGGCCGGCGTGGTGCGCAACGGCCTGCGCTGAGGCTTTTTATTTTTTAGGTCGCCCGACCAGAACCGTCATTGCGAGCGCAGCGAAGCAACCCAGGGCAGCGCGCGATGTCAGAAGGTAGCGGTTCCCTAGGTTGCTTCGCTGCGCTCGCAATGACGGCGCGTGCGCGTCAGCTGGAAATCGGACCCCGCCGAAGCGCCGCGAGATCACGCCAGCCATAGGCGACCTCCACGAGCATATCGTGCTCCCGCGCCTCCTCCCGCTTGCCAACCACGACACCGCCGAGGCGCTCGTAGAATCGCCGGGCCATTGCATTCTCGCGCAGCACCCACAGGCTGGCGGCGCGATGGCCGCTTTGGAGCAAGTGCGCCGCCAGCGCGGCCATCAGGGCGGCACCGGTTCCGCGCCGCTGAGCGGCGCGCAGGACGTAGATCGCGCTGACCTCGCCGTCGAAGCCTGCCGCCGCAAGGTCGGCCGAGCGCTGGGCGCCGCAGGATCCGAAGCCGACGAGACCCGCCGGCCCCTCGGCGACCTCGACAGCCGTGCCGGAAGCCGGATCGCCGAGGATGCGCGCCCAGATCGCCAGCCACGTCTCGACCGTGAGGGCCGCGATCATCGCGGCGGGCAGGAGCCCGGCATAGGTCTCTTGCCAGGCAGCAACATGGATCGCCGCGATGGCCGGCGCATCCTCCAGGCCCGCCGGCCTGACCGTCACGGCCTCCGGCATCATCGGTGGGACGGAATCCACCAGGCGCTCCTGTAAGGGTCGGGCTGCGAGCCCGCCGGGGAGCGGGTGCGGCTCATCCTACACGGCGTCGCCGGATGAGAGCGCGCGCCATGTCCGGATCGGGCGTCCTGTGAAGACGGACCTACTTCGGCACGAACGCCCAGTAATCCAGATCGAGGATCACGGCCGGGTCGTAGCCCTCGCCCACGCGGTCCGGAAAAGCCCCGCAGGCCTGGTTCTTGGTGGCGACCGTGCGCAGGCGCAGGAGACCGACATCGTCGCGGCCGACATCGGCCGCGTCCAAAACCTCGCTCCAGGCATAGACCGTATCGCCGGCAAACAGCGGCGCCACGTGGCGGCCGGCATTGATGCCGGCGAGCGCGAAGGCGTTGCCGAGGCCGTTGAAGCTGAGCGCCCGGGCGAGCGAGATCACGTGCCCGCCATAGATCAGCCGCCGGCCGAACCGGGTGTCCTTGGCGGCCAGGCCGTCGAAATGGACCTTGGCGGTGTTCTGGAACAGGCGCGTGGCGATCTGATGCTCGGCCTCCTCGACGGTCATGCCGTCGACATGGTCGATCTTCTCCCCGACCGCGTAGTCGGCGAAGCGGTGCGGGCTGCCGGCGAGTTCCGAATCGTAGGCGGCGGCCGAGAGCTTCGGCAGGGCACCCGCAAGGTCCTGCGGATCGACGACCTTGGCGAGGCTCGGCACGTGCTCCTCGGCGATTGCGGCCTGCGGGTCGCGCTTGCGCACCAGCACCCAGCGGCAATAGCTCAGCACGGTCTCGCCGGCCTCGTCGGAGCCCACCGAGCGCACGTAGACCACGCCGGTCTGGCGGTTCGAGCTCTCCTTGAGGCCGATCACCTCGGAGACGGTCGACAGGGTCTCGCCCGGATAGACCGGCCGGCGGAACCCGCCCTCGGCGTAACCGAGATTGGCGAGCGCGTTGAGCGAGACGTCCGGCACGGTCTTGCCGAACACCATGTGGAAGGTCAGCAAATCGTCGAGCGGGCTTTTGGGATAGCCGAGGGCCCGGGCGAAGGCGTCCGACGATTGCACGGCGAAGCGCGGGCCGTAGAGGCCGGTGTAGAGCGCGACATCGCCGACCGTGACGGTGCGGGGCGTGGCGTGGCGGATGGTCTCGCCGAGGCGGAAATCCTCGAAGAACCGGCCTGGATTTGTCTTCACGGTCACTCGATCCTACTGCGCGTAGATATACGCCTGGGGCACGGCATATTCGTGCAGAAGCTTGCTGATGAACAGCAGCAGCAGGATCAGGATGATCGGCGAGATGTCGACGCCGCCGAGATTGGGCAGCAGGTTGCGGATCGGCCGCAGCACCGGCTCGGTGATCCGGTAGAGCACCTCGCCGATCTGGGCGACGATCGGGTTGCGGACATTCACGACGTTGAACGCCACGAGCCAGCTCAGGACGGCGCTGGCGATGAGGACGTAGATGAAGAGCTGGACGACCGTGTCGAAGAGCCAGATCAGGGCGTTCATGCGGGTCTGCGCGCTATACTCGGGGCGCCCGCGCGGCGGCACCGAGAGCGGTGTGCGGCGGGCGGCGGTGAAACAGGAATTGACAGGCTGAGCCGCCCGCGCCTACAAGGCCGGCGCCTCGACGGGGCTGTAGCTCAGATGGGAGAGCGCCGCAATCGCACTGCGGAGGTCAGGGGTTCGATTCCCCTCAGCTCCACCAGGCTTTCCTAGCCTGTTGGAAAGGCACGAACTTATTGCAGGATAATAAGTTTTAGGGCTACCTTGGTCCACCAGAGTGGTACACCAAGCTGCCCGAACCCATGGCAAAAAGGGATAATCGGCTCCTGCGCAGGAGCGGCGTCTGGTACGTCCGGGTGAAAGTGCCCGAGGCTCTGCGCAAGGCCGGCCTGATCGACAAGTACGAATTCAAGAAGTCGCTACGCACCAGCGACTACGCTGAGGCTCGCCGGCTTTTGCTGACCGAGCTCCTCGCGATCGAGGCACAAATCGCCGCAGCCAAACGCAAGCTTGATTCCGCACCGGTTCGGGCGCTGACACGCTCCGAAGCGGAGCACATCGCACTGGCCTGGTTTCACGAACGTGAGGACGTTCGGATCGAACGGAAGCGAAGCGCGGCCCCTGCTTGGTCCCGGCAGGATGAGTTGATGGACCTGGAGATCGAAGAGGCTACTTTCGCGGACCCAGGGGACACCAACGGTCAGGCCAGCACGCTCAGCACCGCCAAACGGCTCCTTGAGCGCCACGGCATCGAGGTCGATTTCAACGCGCCTGAATTTCGGCACCTCATACACTTGGTCCGCCGAGGCGCGTTGGAGCAAGCGAGACGAGAGCTACGAGCTGCGAGGAGCGATTTCTCCTACCACGCTGGAGATACCTTTTTTGTGGGTGCGCCAGCCGATGCCCCGCACCCGTCGAGAGCAGTGAAGCGCATCACACTGAGCGAGCTGATAGCCCAACATCGGGCCGAGCCTGCTTGGCAGGGCATGTCACCAAAATCGAAGCTGAAAGGCGCCGCTCAAGCTCGCCTGTTCGAAGAGGCGTTTGGGGCCGACCGGGATGTCTCACAGATCAAGCGCGCGGATGCGGCCGAGCTGGTAAGCCTTCTGATTAGGCTCCCCGCGAGCGCAACCAAACGGTTTCGCGGGATGACCGCACCTCAGGCAGCCGACGCCGCAGCCGTGGCAGGCGCCGCACCTATGACCCGGCTAACCGCAAGCTCCTACCTGACCGCCTTCTCTTCCCTGATGGAATTTGCCATTTCGCGGGGCATGCGCACTGACAACCCCACAACCGGCCTCTCGGTCGGAACAGATGGGGTAGCTGCAAAAGACCGCAGAAATCCATTTTCTGTTCAACAGCTCACAAAGATTTTCACCGCACCGCTCTACACCGGATGCCTGAACGATGAGGCGGGCTATGCGCGAGCGGGGGCGCAGGTCATCCGTCGCGGCCGGTTCTGGGTGCCGCTGATCGCGCTCTTCACCGGGATGCGAATGAACGAGATCTGCCAGCTTTTGGTTCGTGATGTCGCTCAACTTGATGGAACCGATGTCATTATTGTCGCCGCCGACGACGCCGGCGTGAAACGATTAAAGACAGCGGCAGGCGAGCGTTTCGTACCCATCCATCCCGAGTTGAAGCGATGCGGCTTACTACAGTATCGGGATGCCGTAGCCGGTCGCGGTGAGGAGCAGCGCCTATTCCCTGAACTCACGACGGCAGAAGCGTCTGGCTATTTGAGTGACAATTTTTCAAAGTGGTTTGCCCGCTTTTTGCAATCCTGTGGCGCAGCCAAGCCACGAACCGCCTTCCATAGCTTCCGGCACAACTATCGGGACGCATTGCGCGAAGCCGACATCTCGGCAGAACGAGTGCGCGCGCTAGGCGGATGGGCAAGCGGTCGAACGGAAGACGACTACGGATCAGGGTTGCGGGTAAACTCACTGGCTCTAGAGATTGTTAAGGTGCGGTACGAAGGTCTGGATCTCTCACATCTCCATATTCAGCGAGCCGATCGCTGACGGTCGATTGCACCCCGGTGCAAAAGCCGTTCGCCGCTCTGACTCAAAGCAGTTTCGTGGGGTCCAAGCTCTTCTGGGATTGCTCGCGCCCATCCTTTGGCTCACGTTCAAAAAGCCCACTACCCTCGATGTCCGCTTGGGGTGGATTTCCGCCAGTCCGCTTTTGAACGAGAGTTCGAAGAAGCAGACGCCGTCGCGCCCATTCACGATTCTCTTCGCACACCCGAGGCATGCGCTCTGCGATTGGGCCACGAAGTCGACCCAGGCTGACCTCTGCGAATTGCAATTGAAGACGCGGCTCGCCTGTTGGTGCGTCTCGCCTCACCCGCTCCGCTTCACCCATACGCGTTCCGCGACGAGCCTCGGCGCATTTAAGGTGCCCTTAAGCTGAGGAGCGCGGAGACCCTGCGCCGGCCTCTTGGGCTCCGGCTCAGCGGACCTTTCGACTCGATGCCTCAACACACCACGTTATCGTCTCCGAGCCGCCGTGGCCTCCTGTCGGCCGCCGCCCTCGGCGGGATGGGCCTGCTCGCCAGCCGAGCTCGCGCCGACACCTTCGATTTCCATGTCCCGGGCGGCCCGAGCACCCGGCCCATGACCACGACCTATCCAGAGAAGGGGCGCATGATCGTTCAGCGCACCCGGCCGCCTTGGCTGGAAACGCCGTTCGACGTCTTCGACACCGGCGTGTTCACCCCGAACGACCAGCACTTCGTCAGCTGGCACTGGGCCACCTTCCCGTCCCACGTCGACACCGACAGCTTCGCCTTAAAGGTCCACGGCTTCGTCGAGCGGCCGCAGGCGCTGTCGCTGCGTGAGCTGATCCACGACCTGCCGCGCTTCGAGATCGCGGCGGTCAGCCAGTGCGCCGGCAATTCGCGTCTCTACGCGCAGCCCCGGGTCGCCGGTGCCCAATGGGCGAACGGCTCCATGAGCAACGCTCTCTATGCCGGTGTGCGCCTGAAGGATGTCCTTGATCGGGCAGGCGTGAAGGGCGGGGCCACCCATGTGCAGTTCGGCGGCCTCGATGAGCCACTGCTGCCTGACGCACCAAAATTCGTGAAGGCCCTGGACATCGATCATGCCCGCGACGGCGAGGTCATGCTGGCCTTCGCGATGAACGGCCAACAACTGCCGATGCTGAACGGCTTCCCGCTCAAGCTCATCGTCCCCGGCTGGTCGGCCGTCTACTGGATCAAGATGCTCGACGACATCGAGGTGACAGACCACCCCGATCCCAGCGTCTGGACCACGCGAAGCTACCGCGTGCCGGACACGCCCAATCACACGGTCGAGCCCGGACAGAAGGGTTTCGGCATGGTCCCGATCACCCGGAACCTGCCCCGCTCGTTCGTGACCAACCTCAAGCCGGGCGACAGCGTCCCGGTCGGGGTGCCGCAACCGGTGCGCGGCATCGCCTTCGGGGGCGACCGCGGCGTCGCCGCGGTGGACCTGTCGCTCGATGGCGGCCGGACCTGGCAGCCCACGACCCTTGGCAAGGATGAGGGCACCTACGGCTTCCGGCAATGGCAGGCCACGATCAGCCTTCCGGCTCGCGGGGCGCACACCGTGATGGCCCGCTGCACCAACGCCGACCGGGTGGTGCAGCCGATGCGGCGCGTCTGGAACCCAGGGGGCTACATGTCCAACCAGGTCGAGACCCTCGACCTCGTGGCGGCCTGAGGGATGAGCGCGACCATGTCCCGATCCCTCCGCACCGCCCTGCTGGCCGGCCTCCTTGCCGGCTGGGCGCCGGCCCTCGCCGCCGCACCGCTGGAGCTTCGCCCGACGCCCGAGATCGACTTGCCCTTCGGCGACGATGTCGGCTTCCCCGCCGGGTCGGGCTCCGACGTCATCGCGTCGAACTGCACGGCTTGCCACTCCGCCGACCACACCCTGAACCAGCCCACCCTCTCCCGGGAGGAGTGGCATGCGGTCGTCGACAAAATGATCACCGCCTACAAGGCTCCGATCACGCCGGAGGATGCGCGGGTGATCGTGGACTACCTCGCGCGGGTCAAAGGCGAGCCGTAGCGGGCGGGGCACGCCTGGCGAGCCCGGGGCCGAAGATCGCGCTTGCCTTGAGGCCGGGGCCGCCGTCCCGTCCGTCGAGAAAAAGGCTGGCGCCGGATTGCTCCAGCGCCATGGTGACAATTGAGAGGCCGAGGCCGCTGCCGAGCTTCGCCCGCCGGCTGCCGCGCACGAAGCGCCGGATCACCAGGGCGCGCTCCGCCTCGGCAATGCCGGGTCCCTCGTCGGTGATCGACAGGGTGGCGCTTCCATCCGCGCCGAGCGCGGCATCCCAGGCGATCGCCCCTTCCGGCGGGGTGATCAATAGGGCGTTCTCCATCAGGTTGCGCATGGCGAGGTCGAACAGGTCCTCGTCCATCTGGATCTCGAGCTCGGTGAGGGCGGGCGCGAAGGCGACGCGCTCCGGCTTCGGCACGCTGCCCATCCCGGCGAGCAGATCGCGCAGGCGCTCCTCCACGGGAATCCAGGCGATGGCGGCCGGGCGCCCGCCGCTGTCGAGGCGCGAGACCGTCAGGAGTTGCTCGACGAGGCGTGCCGACTGATCGACCGCGCGCAGGGTCTGGGCGAGGGCGGCGTCCCGCATGGCGGCCCCGGGCGCCTGCATGGCCACCTGCACCTGCGTCTTCAGGCCGGCCAGCGGCGTCCGCAACTCGTGCGCCGCATAGGCCAGGAAAGTGCGCTCGTGTTCGCGCGCAGCCGCGACCTTACCGAACAGCCGGTTCAGCGCATCGACCAGCGGTCGGATCTCCGACGGCATTCGGCCGGTCTCGACCCGCTCCAGGTTGTCGGCATCCCGGGCGGCAAGGTCGCGGGTCGCGCGGTTCAGCGGCCGCAGGCCCCGGCCGACGCTGAGCCAGATCAAAGGCGCCAGGATCGGCAGGACGCAACCGGCGGTGAGCAGCAGGCTTTCGACGAGGCCGTGCTCCAGTTGCCGCCGCTGTCCGAGATTGTCGCCCACGAGGATGCGGAAGCCCTTAGCCGGGTCGGACAGAGCGTAGACACGCCAAGCTTGACCCTCGACCACGCGGTTCGAGAACCCTTCGTGCTGGTCCGACAAGACCGGATCCGGCGACCCGTCCGAGGCGCCGATCAGGCGCCCGTCCAGGGACCAGATCTGGCAGCTGAGGTGACGATCGTAGCTCACCACCCGCGCAAGGGCGTCGCCGTCTCCGCCCACCTGCCGTGCGGCCCCCGCCCGGGCCGGCGTGAACAAGCTGTCGACCATGCGGGCCGCCTCCATGAGGCGGCGGTCGAGGATGCTCTCGAACTGGGCGCGGCTGTCGACATAGGTCCAGGCGATGGCGGCGAGCCAGACCAGCCCCGTTGCCGTGACCAGGGTAACGAACAGGCGCATGCGCAGAGAGTTCACGCACGGTTCTCCCGGATGCGGTAGCCGAGGCCGCGCACGGTCTCGACCGCGTCCCGCCCGATCTTGGCGCGCAGATTGTGGACATGGACTTCGAGCGCGTTGCTGCCGATTTCCTCGTTCCAGCCGTAGAGGCGGGCTTCCAGCTGGCTTCGGGACAACACACGGCCGGGCCGCTCGAACAGCGCCTCCAGCAACGCGAACTCGCGGCGCGAAAGGTTGAGCGCGACGCCCGCCCGCGCGACCAAACGGCTGCTCAGGTCAATCGTGAGGTCGCGCCACGCGAAGGTTGCAGAGGCGCGTCCGGCCGCCCGCCGGATCATGACACGAAGCCGGGCTGCGAGCTCGCCCAGGTCGAACGGTTTGCCCATGTAGTCGTCCGCTCCGCGGTCGAGCCCGGCGATCCGGTCGGCAACGGCGTCGATCGCGGTGAGGACCATGACCGGTGTGGCGTCGTCCCGCGCGCGGATGTGGCTCAGCACGTCCAGTCCGGAGCCGTCGGGCAGCATCAAATCCAAGATCGCCGCGCTGTAATGCGTCGCATCGAAGATCGACACCGCGTCCCCGCAGGTGGCAACGCAGTCTGCGGTCATGCCATGCAACGACAACCCTGAGACCAGACCGTCCGAAAGCACGGGGTCATCTTCGAGAATGAGGATGCGCACAGAACGTTCGCTTCAGGGTTACGCATGCGCCACAATTGCACCGAAGTACCACGCTATCGGCGGCTTGGGGAAACTTTGTGGGTTCAGTCCGCGAAGTGCAGCTATAGGCTAGGACCGATCGTTAGCCGGACGGGCAACGCGACGGATGTCCGCTTCCGCGGTGTCGCCATGACCGGCTTCTACGACCGGGTTGGGTCCAGGCTGTGTGAAAACTCAGGTCCATGCCGAAATCGTGGAACAATCTCCCACGCTGCTGCCATTTGAGCATCCTGGATGGCGGCTGTGATGCCGTTAGAATGCCTGCCCCGGTCCTGGACTAGGGCGCACGAGGGAAATTCTTCTACAACCTCTGAGTTTTCACACAGCCTCGGTCGTACTCGGAACGTCTGCCTCTCGGCGACGAGCCCAGTTCTGTATCCCCCGACGCGGCCCGGTAAATGCCTTATCGATCCATAGTCCGATATCCTGAGGTGGCTCTCCGGGACTGCCGTTCGAGAGTGCCAAACGTCGTCCTGCTGAATGGGAGCACGAAATGGCGCAACGCTCAGGGCACGACTTCAAGTTCGGGATCGAGGAAGAGTTCTTCCTGGCGAGCGCACGCTCCCGGGGTGCTCCGCGTAGCTCGATCCAGGGGTTCCACGATGACGCCAAACGCTTGGGCTCGGTCGAGCGTGAGCTTCTAGAGAACGAGGTCGAGATCTGCTCTGCACCAACCGCGAGCGTCGAGGAAGCGCAGACTGCGCTCGGCAACCTTCGTGATCAGCTGCAAGGCACCGCACGCAAGCACGGGCTCAAGCTGTTCGCTGCCGGCACCCACCCGACCGCGGTCTGGTCCGTCCAGAAGGAGACCGACAAGCCGCGCTACCGCGGCATGATGGACGACCTCCAGATCACCGGACGCCGCTCCGTGGTCGCCGGCATGCACGTTCACGTCGAGGTGCCACGACCCGAGGCGCGGATCGACATCATGCGGCGTATCTATCCGTTCCTCCCCCTGTTGCTTGCCCTCTCGACATCCTCGCCGTTCTACGACCGTCGCCGGACTGGTCTGCACGGCTATCGGCTTCGCGCCTATGCCGAGCTGCCACGGACCGGCCTGCCCGAGTTGTTCGACGACGCCGACGACTACGACCGCTACGTGAAGGTCATGACGGCTGCGAGCGCTGTGCCGGACCCGACCTACTTCTGGTGGCACATCCGCCCTTCAGTCCGGTACCCGACCCTTGAGCTTCGCGTCGCCGACAGCTGCACGCGCCTCGAAGACACCCTCACCGTCGCCCAGATCTATCGTTGCCTCGTTCGCTTGCTGGACCGCCGGCCGGACATTCATGACGGCCTGACAGGCGCGTCACGCGGATTCGTGATGGAGAACCTCTGGCGGGCCGAACGCGATGGCACCGGAGCCTCTCTGATCGACGAGACCGCCGAGCGCGTCGTACCGGTCCAGGAGGCCGTTGACGCGCTTCTCGACCTGATCGCCGACGATGCGGCGGCACTCGGATGCGCTGCCCAGGTCGCGCACGCCAAAATCATCGCCCGCAACGGATCGAGCGCTGCAGGTCAACTAGCTGCTTACGAGACCGTCATCGACGCCGGCGCGGGGGAGAGCGCTGCCCTTCGTGCAGTCGTGGACTGGCTGGCCCGGGAAACGAGCGCGGGCTGACCGTCATACGGAAGCATGCGGCGTGACGCGCGTTGGCCGTCCAGGTTTTTGGGGTTTGAGGACCACACCATGCGCGCACGTCGGAGATCACGGGCCAAGCCCGCATCGTGGCTCACCATGGGCACCGACCTCGCGATGCTCGGCGTCGAGGCGCAGATGGTCATCGGCCAGCGCACGGCGATGTTCATGCTCGGCGGCCCGAAGGCGGACAAGGAAGCGCGCCTGATGGTGACCGAGAAGGTCAAGGCCGCCAGCGAGGCGGCCGCGACCATCGCCCTGGGCGGGACGCCACAAAAGGTCGTGCGCGACTATCGGCGGAAGGTGCGGGCGAACCATCGGCGGCTCGGCAAGGGGTGATGCCGTCCACTAGGCTTGGGGTAGCTTCGTGGGCTCGTGGATCTCGGCTCCGTTGCCCCGTGACCGGTACTCTCGGGCAGCGGCGTAGGCTGGGCGGCGGGCGCGCATGATCGATCCGAGCGGTCGATGCGCGGCCAGACCCGTCCATGGATTGAACGCCATCCTGTCCTCGACCCATTCCCGCATGCCGTCCGACCAGGTGTCCTGCGGAACGGCGGTGATGCGGGCGATGGGGACGTAGGGGCTCTCGTCCTCGGACCACATCGCGGCCGCGTCCTCCACCGGCATCGCCTCGATGTCCGTCGCCAACTGAACCCGCAGCTCCCAGACCGCCGAACACGTTCGGAAGTGCTCCCGTACAGACTCACGGATCGCATCGGGGTGGCCGGACGTGTCGATAGAGCTCTCCGACAGGGCGATGAGCTCCGAAGAGACCGGGGAAAGGGCCACCTTGGCGAAGTAGTCGCCGTGGAGCAGCGCGGCCTGGGAGAAGAAGCTGTCGCCGAGGAGGTGGGTCTTCGCCTGGCCGGCCAGGGTGGTCAGCGTAGCGGACTTGCCCCCGACCATTTCGAGTGCGGCCTCGGCGGTACGCGTCACCGCGGATATGACTTGCTTGACCGGTTCCGCACGGCCTGTCGTGGCGGCCAGGAGCTTCAGCTGACGGAGGAACCCCTTGGCGGTGCCGATTTGGAACGACGGAGAGTTGCCGAGCACGTAGTTATGGGTGGTTTCATCCTCGCTGCCGGGGAGTCGGGGCCCGTTTACCCCCAGGATCTTCAGGGCGGCACCGCGCGGCGTGGAGACGCCGTCATGAAGCACGTCACCCGGCGTGGTGCTGAACCGGAGGATGGCGTCGTAGCTGGCGGGTGAGGCGAACAGCCCTTGGGCCAGCGCCGGAGGCAAGCCGGCGAGCACCTCGAACCGTGCCCGGAGGTAGCCATGCGCCTTGGCATGGACCGCGCGATGGGCGTAGCCGGTGTCCGTGTGCGTCTTCCGCTGGATGCCCAGCATGGCCTCCGTCAGGCCCCGCTGCGTCTCACCCTCATCCTCGGGGATGGTTTCGAACGAAGGATTGAACCTGAGTGGAGGATGCTGAGCCATCGTTTCCAACGTAGGCATCTCAACGGAGTTGCCGCGCCGGCGCGACTGCGGCCATCACAAATTCGTCGGCGGGCAACCTTCTCGACCGTTGCCCATTCCTGCTTCGTGACCCAAGCCGCCCAGGGCGACGCGCCCATGCCCTCGTTGTCGACGACGATGCCCTGATCCTGATGGATGCGACGAGCATCCTGGAGGATGCAGGGTTCCAAGTGCTGGAGGCGATGAACGTCGCTCAGGCCTTAGCGGTGCTCGAACGTCACCACGAGGCGGTGCAGTTGCTCTTCACCGACGTGCATATGCCGGGGCATGGCGACGGTTTCGAGTTGGCCCGGCACACCGCCGAGCGATGGCCCCACATTGCCGTGGTAGTCGCATCCGGCAACGCCAAGCCTGGGCCCGGCGACCTACCGGAAAGAGCGACGTTCATCGGCAAACCGTTCAGCGCCGAGATCGTACGGCACCATGTTCGCAAGACCCTGCCGGACGAGAAGCACCCGGAGCTCTTGAAAACGTAACCGCCGAGATCGGACAAGGCGCCCGGCGAACGCCTCTGGATTGAGCCAAGGTTCGTTCCGAGACCTCCGGCCCATGGACCACTGCGGTCACCGGGATGGCCTCACGCTACCCCGGTGCCCGCGGAGGCTACGCCGCCCTTGCGGTGACTTTCGCGAAGGTGCCCGTCGCGATCTGCTCTTCGAGCTGCGCCTTGAAGTCGGCGATGCCGAGGACCTGGACGGGATTTCCCGCGTCGTCGAAGAACTCGTAGAGCGCGTCCTCGATGTTGCGGTTGCTGAAGAACACGATGGCGTCCTCGTCGCCGCCGCCCTCCATGTGCGGGTCGCCATTCGCCACCCCCGAGACGTAGCTGCCCGTCGGACGGGTCTCCTTGTGGGTCCCATCCTGCCGGTAGAACCGAAGCTCGCCCTGCATCACGAGCGTCACGTAGGGGCTCTTGTGCCGGTGTAGCATCACCTTCTGGTTCGCGGCGAACTTGAACACGACGTCGACGATGCGGTTCTGCTCGTCGACCTTGTAGACGAAGAAGGCGATGTGCGGCAGCCAGTCGAGCGTCCGCCAGGTGATGTTGCTCTCGTCGAACATGGGGTTGGGCATTCCGTTTCCTTCTGCTCCCCCATCCGGCCGCTCCTGGCGGGCGCACGGCTTTCCGCCGCATCGGATGATCTGGGATTGGGGCAACGTCCGCCACGATCAATCGATGCGGCGCGCGCGACCCGCGCGAGCTAGTCGCCGCAATCCGTCGGACGGGCCCCATGCTCCGGGTCCGGTGTCGACCCTTCTAGGACCTTGGAAAGGTCTGCTTACTGGCAGTGGGGTTGGCATTGACCAAGGCCTTCTATGCTGGCCCCATACGCTTCATCGATCGTGGCATCGAACATGGCATTTGATCGGCCATAACGGACAAGATCCTCTCGG